>DASZIG010000049.1:0-227500 GCA_035949375.1 Terriglobia bacterium
TGGCTCTGAGCAAGAATTAGTAACCGACAGCAGTTTAGGCTGCTTTCCTGATGGTGACGAATTCGGTCCGGGTAGCTGCCATGCGCTGAGCCTTCAGGAGCAGGTAGCGAAGGTTCTTGTACCCTCGACCGCGTCGCAGCAGCGCCTTGATATTGCCGTTGATCGCTTCTACGACGCCCATCGCGATCCGCGTTCGGCAGTAGTTCAAAATGCCGTCCAGATGATCGAGCATCATCCAGGCTAGCTTCTCGAAAGGTTTCAGGCGTTGCCATCGAAGCTGGTCGATCCAGCTCTGCAGATAGCGCAGCATTGCCCCTTCATAGCGGTAGTCCCACAGCCGGCTCAGGCTCTCTTTGAGCAGGTAAGCTTTCATTACTCTGCGATTCAGGCTGAAAAGTTGGTTGAGCTGTCGTTTCTTCTCCGTGTTCAGGTTCACCCAGCGACTCAGCAACAGCCACCGCTTTCCCTTCACCAGCTCCCGCTTGCGCCCGCCCTGACGGAAGAATTCTGCCCGCCGCACTTCATCAATCGCCGCATTGGCGTGCTGCAGGATGTGGAACTTGTCGTACACCAGTCGGCAGCCCGGCACCCAATCTTCTAAGCTCAACCGGTAGGGCTCCCACATATCCAGGCAGGCCGCCTCGATCCTCCCCCGCTGTTTTCGGCTCAATTGCGTGCGGAAGAACTCATCCAGTGTTTCTTTCTTCCTCTCTTCCCCGAACCATAACGGCTCCCGACTCTCCAGGTTACTCACCACCGTCACAAACTTCTGCTTCTTTCCCAGGTAGATCTCGTCTACCCCTATCTGTCGCAGCGTCGGCTTCCGCCTCGCCGCCGCCCACCGCTCCAAGTAACGCAGGTCGATGGTCCGCACGGTGCTCGCTGGGAGTTGAAACCGCCGCGCCACTTGCCGCGCCGAGGCGCTCTCGCACGCCTCTCCGACCGCCTCCTCGAAGCGTTTGGAGAACGGCGCCTTGCTCGGCAATTGCAGTACCTTCTCTCGCTTCACCCCACAGTCCGGGCACTTCACCCGGTAGATCTCGATGTACACCGTGGTCTGAAACGCGCTCCAAGGAAGGTCCCGCACGGCCCGTTCGCTCACGTCGTAGAACTCACGGAACTTCCGACCGCAGCCGGAGCACTCGATCTTTGTGTTACCACGCTTCCGCCGAACCCAAAGCGTCAGGTTCTTCCCGCGCTCATCGATCTCGTGTCGGTAGACCCGGTATCCGGGCCAGCTCAGAATCCTCGTGAAGTCGTTGTCGCTTGGCACCGGACCAGTCTACCGCAACCGCGTCAATTCACACCCCTTCACAGATTCCTGCGCAGAGCCTCCTTTCTGTGCTCCTGATCGCCAAGTTCTTATCTATGCGCGAAGAAAAATTCACCACGGAGCTTTACCAGAGAACATTGAACTCACTGCAGCTTCCCACGAATCACGGTGATCGACCCGATCGGCAGCGTATAGATTCCGTCGGACGGCGGTGTCATGGTCGCGTTCTTATCCTCGCTCGGGGCGTTGCAATACTGTACGAGGGCGACAGGTCCTGCGAAAGAATGCTCGACGTGATTGGCATCATCGATGACGAGACGAACCTGGTGGGCCGCATGCAAATCGTGATTGATCAGCATCAGCGACCAGTTTCCATCCGGCCGCTCGACCGCGTACGAGGTAATCACCGTGCGCCCGGCAGCGTCGATCAGGCCGGCCGAGGCGGGGAAAATCTGGTTGGCCTCTCCACCGTGCTCGAGCCACTCGAAGTTGATCATGTGCGCGGAAGTAAAGGGCGTGTACTGCGGCGATCCGTACGCGCCGCCGCCGCTCGGTCCGCCGCCATAATTCCAGCGATCGGAGGCGCCATTGTTGATCGCCGGCCGGTAGAACGCCTTCCCTCCCCCGGCAAAGAACGTGCCGAAGGCATCGCACTCCCAGATGGCGCGGCCCGTCACGCCGAGGTAGCCCTTGCTGCTTCCCCCGGCCGTGATTCCGCTCTCGGAAATAATCAGCGGCACGCTCACGGGAACGCCGTCCTCCCGCCACATCTGCAGGACGTGCTTCATGATTCCCGGTTCGATGTAAAGGGTGTCCCACTCATCCGGCGGACTGCCTCCGTTCACCATGAACGGGTAGTGTTCGAACGACATGAAGGAGAGGTCACTCAGATGTCCGTGGGCCTTGAGGTAGTCGACGAACCGGGCCATCCAGGAACTGCGTCCATGGTCATCCGCCCAGAGGGTGATGTCTTTATCGACGCCTTCGAACACCGGCCCGCCCAGTTTGGCGTCAGGAGTGAGCTTGTGGATGGCGTCCGCCCACTGACAATAGATCGCGCCGTAGTCTTCCGGCATGGTGTGCTTGCCGTCGCACTCCTCCCCAATCTCGATCCCCGCCACCGGATAACCGCGCTTGTGGATGTACGCAACCTCGTGGGCGCAATCTTCGGGAGTGTCATAAATCGCCGCGCAGGCAACGAGCGCCGGGTGTCCCATGGTCAACCCGCTGGTAAAGAAATTGTCCATGCCGTTGTATTCGTCGTGGCCGCCCGTGACCAGATTATCGGCTGCGTGCCAGGGGTCGACCGAAGATGCGCAGAAGGACCCGGCGGTGTCCTCCGCCGATCCCGGGAAGGCCTCGGCCGCTCCACCGCCTCCGTGACGGCGCTCGCGCGGCTTCGATGGCCCTGGCTCCACGCCGTTCGCCGGATAGGCAATCGAGTAGGCCCCGGCGGCGTCCATCGTCCCAACGGAAAGCGTCTCGAGGGCGTAACCTACGCAGTTCCGAATGTCCCCGGCGCCATGCGTGTCGCATGTTCCGGAGGATTTCGACATCAAGACGCGCACGAATCGGGCGGTAATCGGCTTGTCGCAGAGCTTCAAATGCACGTCACCGCCCTTGCCGTTCGTAACCGTGCCCGACGGAAAGGGCTTCCAGACGCCATTCGGCCCCATATCCCAGTCCAAGGCGTTGTTGTCGCCGATCCAGTACTGCACCACGTACGTGGCTGCGTAAGGGTTCACCCACTGGATGTGGATCGCATCGACTGCCCGGGCGATCCCCATATCGATTACGACCCATTGCGGGTGCAGCGCGTCGCCTTCGCCCGTGAAATGGCTGGTCAGGTAGGGATTGCTCTTCCAGTAGCTCTGCGGGCCCTCCACCAGCGGTTCATCGCCGCTGGTCATGAAGTCGCGATGGGGCAGCGAATAGGAGTAGCCGTAGTGGATGGGTTCGCCCAGATCAGCGCTGCCGGCGAAATATCCGCTCTTGGTGACCGGATCGCTCCAGGCGCCGTTCTCGTTCCAGTGCCATGCGGACAGGCGCAACTCGCTGTTGTTGCGCATGGTGATGGAGCCCCAGCCCAGGTTCTTGATCCCCCGAATCGTCTCGGGCTTGCTGAGATTGTCCACCTGCGCCTTGGTCAGATCGTCCATCCACGCCCCGGTGGCCGTGTCGGGATAGATCGTGTTCAGGACGTGCTCCGGCGCCACGTCAACGTGGACCGTCGTGACCGGGCCGGCCGTGTCCGCCTGCGCAGCCGGTTGCGCGCTAACCCGTAAAGGAACGCGGCTGGAGATCGCGACCAGGCCGAGGGTGGAAGCGAGTACCATACACCGAGGAATGCTCGACGAGATTCGCGTGAACAGATCAGTCATGACGCACGCTCCTGTTAGAACCGCCGCGGCCCAACGCGCCGTTCGTTGCCTGAATCGGATCCGAGGTGCGGAAAGGAACAGGTCCTTCGGAATGTAGCTCGGGCAACCGTCATAGGCGTTCGAAATCATACCGCTGACGGTCCGAACAGGAAAGTCCTCGTAGGTCAAATTGATGGCGGGCTGTGGACAATGAAGATCAATATCAAGTCGCTGCGGTGGCGTGGGTAAGAGAGTTTGCGTGAAGACCCTTGGCTGGCGCGCCAGCGGCTTGCCACCCTGCTGTGCAGAAGAGTTTGTGTGAAGACTTTTGGCTTGCGCGGCAGCGGCTTGCCGCCCTGCTGTGCGGAAGAGTTTGTGTGAAGACTTTTGGCTTGCGCGGCAGCGGCTTGCCGCCCTGCTGTGCGGAAAGGCTCCGCCTTTCCGGCAGGCCGCCAAAACCTAATCTCTATAGCCCTGCTGGACGGAAAGGCGGAGCCTTTCCGCACAGCAGGGCGGCAAAGCCGCAGTTCTTCACACACACTCCTGAGTTCGTACCGGCTGCTATGCCACTGCTGAGATCGTGAGAAAGCGTCGGACTGCTTCCCTGGATGGCATGGACGGCTGCGCACCCTTGCGCGTAGTCGAGAGCGCCGCTACCGCGCACGCAAACCGGCACGATTCCTCCAACCCCTTGCCGCTCGAGATGCCCACGGCCAGTCCGGCATTGAAGGCGTCGCCAGCGGCCGTGGTATCAACGGAGTCCACTCTGAAGGAAGGGACGAGGCCCTCGAACCCATCACCACTGACGTAGGCGCCCTGGCTTCCCATCTTGATGACGACCATCTGAGGGCCCATCCCGCGCAACCTTCGGGCCCGCTCAACCGCGACGGCCGGGCTCAGCGGGCCCGGCGAGCCGTTGCACAGCACGGCGGACTCCGACTCGTTGGGGGTCAGGTAAGTGACCAGTTGAAGCAATCGAGCGGGCAGACGACGGGCCGGGGCCGGGTCGAGCATCAGGGGCACGCGAAAGCGCTGCGCCTGTTGTGCGAGATATTCGATGGTATCGAGCGGGATTTCAAGCTGGCTCAGGATCATTACCGCAGAAGCGAGCAGCGGGGCGGCGTCGTCAATATCTTCGGGGCGCATCGCGCCGTTCGCGCCGGGGATCACCACGATGGTGTTCTGACCTGCCCGATCGACGTTGATCAACGCCACACCGGAGGGAACGCCCGCGGCCACTCCCACCTTGCGCACCAGGACCCCGCCCGCGCGAAGGGCGCGGCGGAGAGGCCCGCCGAACTCATCGTCGCCGACCTTGGCTACCATCGCCGCTGGGTACCCGAGCCGGGCGATCGCGACAGCCTGATTGGCTCCCTTGCCGCCGTGAAATGTTCGGAAGCCGCTTCCGGTTATCGTCTCGCCCGGGACGGGAAGTCTCGAGGCGGAGGCAACCATGTCCACGTTGATGCTTCCCACCACTACTATGCGCTTGGGAGTCATTCGGTTCTTATCCTATCGGGGCGAACGCAACACAGACCAGCCCGGCAACGAAGAGCGCGAACATCAGTGCCAGGAAGCGGTGAAGTCACGGTGTCAGCGCCCTGAAGCTCTTTTCAAACGAACAGCATCCTGCTGGCAAGCGATTGTCAAGGCCGGCTCGCTTGCGGCGTCGGATGGGTCATCAGTTCCACAAACATGTCATAGAATTTTTGTTTATCAAGCTCCTCATTTACCTGAACCGGCTGCTCCCCCATACCTGGATTGTCGCCAGGCAGCCAGCTCATCGTGTCTCCGTAGTTGGCTCCGTGGTTGATGTTCGCGTCCAGATACATCACCTCCTGTTTGGTGATGATGGCGGGATCGACCCACGCGGCAAAGGTGAGTTCGTCCCACATGTAGCCCTCCGTGGCAAACTTCGCGAGATAATGAGACAACGGAGTTGAACCTTTGGCAATCCTGGCCGTAAGATCTTTGCTCATCCAGGTCTTGATCGAGATGTCGAGCGGCGTGCACGTAATCTTGTGCCAGGGCGCCCTGAGCACGATATGCGCCGCCTCGGGATCCCACCACAGATTGAAGTCACGAGCGAGCAGGCTGGATTCCTTATAGTCCACGTTCTGAGGGTTAATTCGCGCGCCGTTAAATACCAGCTCCTTCGCTAACTCCGGAACCTGCGAATCGATGGCAATTGCGAGGCCGAGGTTCGTCAATGGCCCGGCGGTCAAAATGGTGATTTGATGCGGATACTGGTGCACCATACGGACAATGAAGTGGGCCGCGTCTTCACTGGCAGGCTTGATAGTCGGATTGCCCTCGGCCAGTTCCGGCACAACAAAAGGATCATGAACCTTCCCGTAGTTCCACGCGCCCTGATATCGAATCTTTCCGTATAGCTTTTCCCAACGGGCGGTGGCTTCCTTGGTGTTTATAAGAGGGAATACGGCCCCCGGCACCACGGGGATGTCGGGCCGGCCAATGATCTCCAGCAGTCGAAGCGTGTGGGCGACCTCTTCGTCTCTCCACCCATCGCCGGTGACCACGGTGATGCCGAGTGGTTCTACTTGAGGAGACTGAAGGAGAACCAGGATGGCTTGCAGGTCCGTATAGGCTGGCCCCATCGCGTCCTGATCGACGATGACCTTCTGCCTTTCCTGTGCCGATAGGGGCAGGCTGAGGCTGAAAATGCTCAGAAGGAGGGCGCCGCAACACCTCAGCGCGGAAAGAGCGTAGCTCGTGGTACCCGGCCGATTCCGTCTTCGATTATTCATCGCGTCGAACCCGCGAAGCTTGTAATTGAAAGTTGCCGTATTCATCTTTCGCTGTCTCCCCCTGTGCTGACGAGTTTGGTCTCGAGGATCACGGATGACGATGGCTGCCGAGACGGTGAAGCCGCTTTTGGCCGGCGGAGTCTCTTGCTTCGCTATCGTGGCCTGAGGATGCTGTTACCAAGAACGCCCAGATTTTGACCGTCGGCGTCCTGCACAAAGACACTCACTCGAAAGGCGTCGGGCGGAAGCTTGAGAGTTTTGTCCACCCTCACTACCTCGCGAGGATCTACAGGCGCAATCGGGAAATGGCCCAACTCTTCACCCCGCGCGGTGTAAAAGGCCGCCACCAGGGTGCCCGGTTCAAAAACGCCAAAGACACCCGTCAGGCGAACCTGGTCACCATTAATCTCACCGCTTAGTGGCTCGCTGATCGCTCCGGCCGGGACGGCATCACGAACGGGATTCGTAATCCGGGTTGGAGACCAGTAGACGGAGAACGAGTATTCCTCGCCCGGATCGAGCGTGGCGTATGGACTCATGACTTCGCCTTCCATGAAGTACGGAGTCTTGTGGGGGTCGTCAGCAAGCACCTGATCAAAGGGCCCCCGGGAGATCACGCCCGGGCCATCGCTCCAGGACTCGACGGAAGCGCCGTCGGGATACTCGTCCTCCGAAAAGTACTTGAAGTTTTCAACATATGCGATGTTTTTTTGCCCGTTCACGACGGCGAACCACCCGCCGCTCGCGTCCATGGCCACCCGCCCCACCCGGTAGAGGTAATGGATACGCAGCATCCGGCCGCCATCGATGAGCTCATAGCTCGGGTGGCGGACGTCGCCGTAATAGTTGTAGTAGCCGCGCGGGTACTTGCTGTGGGGATTCAACGGAATATACAGGTACAGTTCCGGATTCGGCTTGGAGGCGTCGTGGATGTCCGATGCGTCGTTTTGAATGAGGTGCCAGATGCCCCAGCGCACCTGCCGGCGGCTGATATTGCGCATCACCTGGTCCACCTTGATTTGGGTGGTGCCCCGGAACACGTGAATGGTCCGCTCGAACTGAACCCCGGTGCGAAGATCCTGAGGGCTCGTGACGCGGAACGCCACTTCCTCGGGTGTCTCCTTCACAACTTCAGATTTGAACTCGCTGCCGTCAAGAGTGTAATTGGGGATGCTCGCCCACTCGGCATCGCTCATCCAGCCTTCCGGGCCGGGCCAGACTTTGTCGCCGCCGTAATCGGCCCAGCCGGCCTGGGGGTTATTCTGGCTTTCGGGAAGGACCTTTCCAGCAAGGTCGTGGTTTACAAAGAAGAACTCCTGATCGCCCAGTTGCAACTGAATCACGCGGCCGCCGATCTGAGGCGTGATCAGCGCGCTAACGATGCCGTTCGTCAGGCGCCAGGCGCTCCACCCCTGGTAAGTGGTCTTCTCGATTCGCGCGGCGTATGAATCTGAAGCTGCGCGAGGGCTCATTTGAGGAGTCAGCAGCGCCAGGACCAGGGCAACCAAATAAATCGGCAGAACGGGCCGAGACCGGCAGAACCTGTACACGTTTCATCACCTCAATTGGTAAAGGGCTGCGCACGAACTCGGTCAAAAAATCAGCTTGAGCGCCAACTGCATGATCCGAGGCTGCCATGCCCCGCTCACTTCGCCGTTGCCCAGATTGTTGAGATTGCCGCTGCATGGTTCGCCTGGCGGCGTGTCGCCCCCGCAGAACGAGTTAATCGTTTTCCATTGCGGGTGGTTGAAGGTGTTGAAAGTCTCCCAACGAAATTGCAGCGTAGAGTGCTCCCCGCTGAACCATGGGAGCTCGAAGTTCTTCAGCAGGGCCATGTCCCAGTTATTCCGTCCAGGACCCGTGAGGACGTTTCTACCCATGTAACCGAACATTCCGGGTTCACCGTTGGAATAAAGCTGTGACAAGTTTGGCTGAGCGATGGCACCCGGGTTAAACCAACCTGGCGTGGGACCGAACTCCGGATCATCGATGGTACTCTTCTGGATCTGCAGCTTACCAACGGTATTACATCGAATTCCCTCACCGATACCCGAACTCAGGCCGGAGATGCCGCAGTCGAAGTCGACCGGCTCACCCGTGAAAAAGCTGGTGATGCCACTGAGTTCCCAACCACCGAGAGCGCCGCGCACCGCGCCGTTACTGGCGTTCCGGAAAAATGGCATGTCGTACACATAGTTCAATTGCAGCACTTGTGTCCGATTCAGGCTGGAGGTCCCGCGCCATCGGCTCAAGTCCGAATCGTCGACGCCTGACCCGCCGGTAACGTCCGAGGCGGTATCAATATTGTGCGACCACGTGTACGCCGCCTGGAATGTCACGCCGTGTCCGACCCGGTGCTGGAGATTGGCCTGCAACGCGTTGTATTCAGAAATACCGTTGTTATCCCGCATTGTGATCGAGCTGTAACCTGTATACGGAACGAAATAGGAAGTGGGAAGAACGTTGTTGATCAGAAGGGATTGCACGTTGCAGTTTCCCTGCGGTCCGCAAGCCGTAGTACCCGCGAGGGACGGGACGCTGACCGTGGTGGCACCGTCGGGAACCTGGTTGATCTGGAAGGACGTGCCCAGGTGTCTGCCCAGTGTGCCCGCGTAATTGACTGTAACCAGAGTTCCGGCGGGAAATTCGTGCTGGACGCCAAAGCTAAATTGTTGTACCGCGGGCCACTTTGTGTAAAGCGGAAGGGCCGTCGCGCTAGCCGGACCCAAAGGACCGGGCCCAATGCTTTGATACCCGTTAACGTTGTAGATGGCGGGTACAAGGTGGTATGGCGGCTGACCACCCAGGTTTTCCGAATTCGTTTCGTCACCATTGCCAAACTCATAATAAATGCCGTACCCGCCGCGTATGACCGTCTTTCCCCCGCCCGTCGGATCATAGGCAAACCCGAAGCGAGGACCCCAAGTGCCGTAGGAGCCGTGCATGCAGCCCTTCGGGATCGGGCTTGTCCCGCATTCGACCAGCCCATTTCCAAAGATTGTGTAATTGTAAACCTGGCCCGTTGCCTGATTGGGCGTTATATTCCCGTTCGCGTCGAGAGGCGCCTGTAGCGCGGGGTTGTAAAGGCCCGGTATGAAACTTGCGTCGAGTGTCGGGTTCGTGACGTCGTGCATCGGCACGTAGTAGTAATAGCGCAGGCCAAGATTCAAGGTCAGCCGCTGGCTAACCTTCCAGTCGTCCTGGACGTAGGGCTCGAGGTCGGTGAATCGCCAATGGCCGCGACCGTATCCTCCAACCGGTACTCCGTTTACCGTGAAAGTCTCCTCCTGATACTGAGCCATCCTGCCGAGGTAGAGGTCGGCCAGAGCGTTCCCCGTGGTCACCGCATTCGAGCTGTTGAAGTTCATGAATCCCTGCGTTCCCACATTAGGCTGAGGTTGCTCGTTTTTTTCGTATTTTTCGAGATAAAAGCCGGTCTTGATATTGTGGTTGCCCTGAACGAGAACGACGTTGTCTTTCAGGGTGTAGGTTGGCCCGGCATTGTTCCAAGGGCGAGGTCCCGCGTCTTCGGCCAGGCAGAACGGGGTGCCGCCGCAAACGGAAATTCCGGGCAGCAGGGGCACGTTCTGGTTGGGTGCGAAAATCGTCGAGGCCGTCCACGTAGCGGGCTTGTCAATGGAACCGGCCGGTGATGAGGGTCCCGCGGCAGGCGTGATGTAAATGTGGTTGACTGTGTAGCCCGCGATCACTTCATTCAT
This sequence comes from Terriglobia bacterium, assembly GCA_035949375.1. Classification (GTDB taxonomy): domain Bacteria; phylum Acidobacteriota; class Terriglobia; order UBA7540; family UBA7540; genus Gp13-AA77. The sequence continues at coordinate 10,121 of DASZIG010000049.1, forward strand.
GAGGCTCGGCTTGAAGATGTGCGTTAGATGGACAACAGCGGTCTTGCCGGGACTGCTGAATTGAGATTCTCCTGTGTCGAGCGTGGAGGAGGTCCATAGCGCGGGAATGGCCACTTGGTCCCAGGCGTCGTTGGTAAACCGGACGAATGCTGAGGTTTTCTCGTTGAAGTTTTGATCTACACGAATCTGCTCTTCCCGCCAGTTGGTCGGTATGCTGGGGGCTGAAATGTAGTTATCCACACCGTTGTTGGGCAGAGGAATATCAGCATCCAGTAAGGCGGCCCCATTTGGATTGATTGGAACAGTGTCGGCGCTAAACGGCTGGCCGGTAACCGGGTTCGTTGGAACCGTGCAATTCGAAATCAGGCTGTTGTAGTTTGACGACTTCGGATCACACTCGCTGAAATTACCCGTACGCATCAGCAGGGAGGGTACGGGCGAAGTGATGACCTCTCCCTGCCGGTAACGCCGCCATTCCTCTGACCAGAAGAAGAACGTCTTTGACTTGTCGGTGTTGTAATGCCCGGGAATGTAGAACGGTCCGCCCAGAGTATAGCCAAACTCGTTCCGCTTTAGCGGAGTCTTGGGGGCGTTGCCGCCCGGCGGTGCGATCTGGCGATTCGCAAACCAATCGTTCGCATCGAATAGGTCGTTGCGCACGTACTCGTAGGCATCGCCGTGCCACTCCTTCGTCCCGGATTTCGTGACCACCTCGATATTCGCACCTGGGTGACGGCCCATCTCGGCGCCGTAATTCGACGTGCTAATCCGGAACTCCGCGATGCTGTCCAGGCTGGGAGTCGTGTTGAACGCCAGCCCCCCGGAGCCTTCGTCAGCGTTGTTCCCACCGTCGATCTCCCAGTTGCTATACTCCATGCGATTGCCGTTAAACGAGATGTTGGCGTAACCCATAACGCTGACCTGCGAGGTATCGAGAGAGTTGTCGGGCATAGCACCGGGCACGAGCAGGGACAGTGCCACGAAATTGCGCCCGTTAAGATTCAAGCTCACGATCTGTTTCCCCGAAATCAAGTCGGAGACGGCCGCAGTCTCTGTTTGAACGTGCGGCACGTTTCCTGTCACGGTAACTTGGTTGGTCACCTTGCCCACGGAAAGCTGCATGTCGACCCGCTGCGCGGCTCCCACGCTCAAAGTGATGCCGTTGCGTACGAGTTTCTCGAAGCCCGGCGCTTCTGCGGTTACGACGTAGTCGCCGATTGGGACGCTGGACGCGGAAAACGCCCCGTTCCCGTTGCTCGTGAGATTGCGAACGAACCCCTTGTCCGGATTGGATATGGTGACCCGGGCCGACGGGACCGCCGCGCCGCTCGAATCTGTCACTGTGCCTACAATGGTCGCCGTGTCCTGCGCCAAGACTATTCCGCTACCAAGACTCAAGCTCAGTAGGGCCGACAGTAAAAGTTTTCCCGTCATCGACAACCTCCCCGCTGCCGTTGGCTCTTCATCGGGATGAATCGATTCAATTAATACGTCCAACATCGTTAGATGAACCGATTCAATCGAGCCGTATTGTTTACACCCACAGGGAAAGTATTGTCAAGATGTTTTTCTTGTGGTCTTATATTGGGTCTGCACGGGGCGCAGGTTTCGTCGAAACTGAATATTCGGAAGTCACGCGGCTGCACCCGGTTCGGGACTTCCTTCTGCTAGGCTGGTAGCGTAAATGACGACGATTAAAGAGGTTGCAAAGCGAGCTGGCGTCTCGGTGGGAACGGCTTCAAACGTCCTTAGCGGCACGGTTCCCGTAAGCCCTGCACGGCGTGAATCGGTCCTGGCTGCGATTCGAGACCTCGGCTATCACCCCAGTGACGTCGCCCGCAGCCTCAAGTTGCGCCGCACGAACATGCTCGGGCTCGTCGTCTCCGACATCACGAATCCATTCTTTGCACAACTCGTACGTGGGGCAGAGGAGGCAGCGCTCGCTCAAGGGTATCTGCTGTTGACGTTCAACACGGATGATCGTGTCGAGCGCGAAAAGCATGTCTTGGGCGTCCTCAGGGGCAGACGCGTGGACGGAGTCTTGCTTGTAGTCGCTCCGATTCGCGGGGAGTCCTCGCACATCGCGGAAACCATCGCAAGAGGTACACCCGTGGTCTGCCTTGACCGCGTTCCACGTGGTGTCAGCGTTGATTCCGTGACGGTCGACAATGCCAGGGCGGCCCGGGAATGCGTGGAACACTTGCTGGAGATGAGACACCGGCGGATCGGTATTCTCACGGGCTCAATGCTGCTGGCGACCGCGCAAGAACGCATGCGAGGTTACCGCCGGGCCTTGCAGGCTCACGGTCTAAGCGTTGATCCGGCGTTGGTCAAAGAGGGTAACTTTCGGATGGAGAGCGGGTACGAGTTGGCCTCGGAGCTTTTCAGTAGCCCGAACCGCCCCACAGCGCTCTTCGTTTCAAATGGATTGATGGCCATCGGCGCCTTGCGGGCGGTTGCCGACCTTGGTCTCCGATGCCCTGAGGATGTTGCTCTCGCAACCTTCGACGATCTACCGTTAAGCGAAGTCCTTTCACCTCCGCTCACCTCGGTCGCACAGCCAGCCTACCAAATGGGCTATGAAGGCGCGCGGATTCTCTTCGACAGAATCAAGTCGAAGAGAATGGATGGCCCGGTCAGAGTCAGGCTTCAGGCCCAATTGAAAATTCGACAGTCATCTGCCTTTGCTCGGTCGGAGGTCACAGAGCGTCAACGACCCGAAGGACAGGCATCGTCTGTCCCCATGCCGAGCATCGAGCCGGACTGACTCTCGCTGTGACGCTCGGGATCAGAGGGCTCGAGGCTAGCCCAAACCCTCACTTAAGTGCCAGCACCAGAATCCCGACCGCCGCGATCCAGCTACCCAACACTCTGAATCCGATTTGCAGCCATGGCGGTCGTAGCGCTCGCACGGAGCCGATGCCATAGGCGACCACGAATAAGCCGGCAAGCGCCAAGCCGGGGATGAAGCGGTAGGCTGAGACCTGGCTGCCTAGCTCAGAGCCGTTGGCTACTCCGATCGTTATGCCGAGAACGGTACTCAGCGCAACCGCAACAATGGGCGGCAGGGAACGCCGGGCGGCCACCAGCAAGCCCAGCACGGCCATGGAGCCGAGGTTGATCCAGCCGACCACGGTGGGCGCAGGCGCGAAACTCCCAAGCGCTGCGCCGGCCGTCAGGCCTGGCGGAAAGGCGGCCAGCATCAGGATGGCTGACTTACGGACCTGCTGGCCAGCAAGCAAGCCGAGCGCAATCATTGGCAGTAAGCACTCGATGGCCGTAAGCGGGTGAAGCACTCCGGCATAAAAGTCTCCGACCCCCGGCATGGGATGGGCCGATACGGCGGTTGGCCAGAGGAGAAGTCGAAAGACCGCAAGACCCGCGGAAACCAGAATTCGCGTCGCCCGCGTCTTCATCGAATGAGCCCCAGAAGAAGATAAACGCCCACGGCGCTGATGCCCGCTCCCATGCCGCGAAGCGCCTTCACGCCGATCGGCCAGCGTTCGATCAAGCCCAGGGCGATGCCGGTAACGTGCAGGAGGCCGGTTGCCAGCACGAATCCAACGCCATAGGCCAGCGGGTAAGCCGCCTTGGGAAGCTCCACCCCATGCGCATAGCCATGAAAGATGGCGAACGATCCGACGATGACCGCTGCCACAGCGATGGGCGGACGCGCCGACAAGACAATCATCAGACCGAGAATTGCGGCGGATGCCGCTACTCCGATCTCGACCCCCGGCAACGGCACTCCTCGCACTCCCAATGCCCCGCCGAAAGACATCACCAGCGGGAAGGTAACCGGCAGCAGCCAGATGGCGGGCTTGCGGAGCTGCGTTCCCCAGATTCCCACCGCCACCATGGCAAGGATATGATCGATCCCGGTCAACGGGTGCGTGAACCCGCTCACGAAGCCCACGCCCAGTCCAGAATTCGGATGGGCGAACGCGGGCGAGGCCACCAGCGCCAAGGCGGAAACCACCCAGGCGCAGCGCGCCGCAAAGGGTCGTGCTCGCCTTTTCAAAGCAGAAAGAGTCATGAAAAACCACCTCCGCGATCCGATCCTAAATCGAAAAAGCCTGGACGCACCTCTGGAGAAACCAGAACGAAGCGAGTGAGCCGATGGCGTAGGGCGGAACTTGGTACGTCCATCGTAGCCACTTGATTTCCAGGGTTCGCAAAGAGTAGATGAAGGCGAGAACGACGCCGACAAACGCAATCTGCCCCGCTTCAACGCCCACGTTGAACGAAAATAGGGCCAGCGGTATGTCCCCGGATGGTATTCCGATTCGCGACAGCGTCCCGGCGAATCCGAATCCATGCAGGAGTCCGAAGGCGAAGGCCACAATCCACGGTTTGCGGTAGGTCAGGCCTTGAACCCCACGCCGGTGTTGAGCGAGCTCCGCGGCCAGGAACACGATGCTCAGCGCGATCACGGCTTCGATTGGAGTGGGCGACAGGTGGACAACTCCAAAGGTGGCCAGAGCCAGCGTCGCGGTGTGAGCGATGGTAAAGGCGGTGATCGTCTTGAACAGCATGCGCGCGCCGGGCACGATCAGAAGCAGTGCGAGCACGAAAAGCAAGTGGTCGATGCCGTAAAGAATGTGGCCGATTCCCAGGCGTACGTAGCCTAGCGCATCCACACGCCTCCGGCCGTCCTTGCGCACGACGAACGAAGGCGCGAGTGGCCTCAGGATCTGCGTGACGCTTGTGCCGTCGGTAAACGTGATCCGCACCAGCACGTCGAGGATCGTAACCGAGAGATTGTCAATTTCGATCGTTCCGCCCGCAAGACCCTGGGCGCCGCACTGAATGACGCCGCGCTCGACTACCGATGCTGGAGCCTCTTGGGACGCGAGTTGTTTCGGGACAACGCAGTTTGGCGGGAAGATTGGGTAGATCGCAGGCGGCGGACCCTCGGCGGCCGGAACCCTCCAGAGCATCTCGAAAGACCCCGGCGCGGTCTCGTTCAGTTCGAGGTAGGCGGGCAGGCTGGTGTGCGCTCGCAGTGTCGACGAGGCTCCGGACAGCAGGAGCGCCAGACCAAGGCCCAGGTAGATCCCAGCTTTCCCGCCGGGCGCATTTGCATTCCCAGAACCCCACGTCGGCTGATTTCCCGCTCGCCTTTTGGTGTTCGCCAACGTGACGAGCGATACACGCGGCAGCTTGGACAGATGGAACATGTGCCTCACTCAGGACCCCTAATCGACGTCCGCCGCCGACCCCGCGGTTGGGGCCGCGCTCGGAGCCGGCACCGCCTGTGACTTCGCCGCGGCCAGAGCACCTTGGTCGATCTCGACCTGGTACCGCTTGCGTAACCTGTCGTAATAGCCATCGCTGGCAGCCTGGAGGCGCTGATTTTTGTAATCAATCGCCACCTGACTCCGAATCTCACTGAGCGCGGGCAGCCGCGGCGCAACGTGCTCCAGGACGCAGACCAGATGCCAGCCATAGGTCGATCGGACGGGCCCCGCCCATTTTCCCGACTCCAGCTCCAGCACCTTAACCGCGAACTCGTCTCCGAACAGGTTCTTGATCTGGTCGCGCGTCTGCGGTGGATACTCGCTCCGCAGCATGAAGTTGTCTCCCAACCTGGCTCCCAGAATCGCAGCGTCCGCGCGGCTGATCTGGCTTGATTCCAAGCGCGCCAGCACGTCGCGAGCGTCCTGGAAAGCCGCCGCGCCCCGCCGCGACGAGCTGAAGTAGATGTGCGTGAACCCGGCCTCGGCCGGCAGGCTGTACTTCTGGCGATTGCTCTCGAAAAACTGCTGAAGGTCGGCCTCCGAAGGGTCGTTGGTCGAGGCGATCTCCTGTGAGAGGAACTCCATCTTCTCTACCAGGCGCCGGCGAATGATGGTGTCATCCTTGTCGAGACCTGAGTCCAGGGCTTCGCGGTAATAAATCTCTTCGCGAACGTAGTCTGCGATCAGATTGTCCATCTGCTTCGCATCGGGGGGACGTCCCCATTGCCGTGTCCAGATCTCTCTCAATCGCTGGATTTCCGGCGCCGAGACCTGGATTCGACTCCGGTTGTTCCCCGCCGCTGAACGGCCGAAGAGGCTACTCAATATAAGGAGCAACGCCCCGGCGAGCAGGAAGTGAGCCAGGGGCTCGCGCATCACACTCCTGAGTGACGGCGTCTTGAGCCACGGGATGGCAGCCCGGCGCCAACTCGTGAGGTGGCACTCCCGCGGCTCGCCTTCATCCACGATGCTTAGCGACGTCGCAACTGTTTCGACCTCAATCTCCGTTTGCGTGGAAAGAGGCATTATTTGAACTCCCTTTCGTCATTGCGCGCTGGGCGTGTACCAGATCGGCGAACTCCAGGCCCGCTCCTGGACGGTAGCCGGCACGTTGTCCGGCAATTTCAATCCCAACTGGTGGGCGTCGTAGGTGCTCCAGCGACAGGTCGGGTTCTCCAGGGCGCGAACGTAGTAAAAGGCGCGGTCGGACGGGTTGGAGTCTGGATCCGTCCAGGTGGTGCTGAGTTCGGCCGCGCCCTTGTTGCTGGAATAACTGCAGTCCGTGAGATTGACCTTAGCCCCGTTGTCCGGGCAGCGATGCGTTTTGCCGTCCGGGGCCAAGCCGTCCGAGCAGGCGACGTCGTAGACCCGCTCGAAGGTCTTGGGGCCTTCAGCCCAGCCTTTGACCACTTGGATTTTCTGCAAGCCGGCGCTGCTCGGGTCTTTAATGGCCCAGACCACAAAGCGAGGCGCTCTCGTGCCTGCGGGGCTTGGGGGCAGATCGCCGCCCATCGGGACGCCGTCACGATAGGCCCGTTGCAACAGGTCGGGACGCCGATCCAGATCATCGGGGTAATTCCAGCCGGCGAAGAAGCGCACGCGGATACGCGTCCCGCTGGTGGCGAAGGATTCCCGGCGTTTCAGGGCGTCGAAGATTGACTCCCGGGTGTTCTCTTCCGCCCACACGCCAGCGAGGCCCCCAGGATTGAAGGCAATCTCCTTGATGGGAACCCTCTCGGCGAGCTCGCGATCGAGCCGGCTCTCGGGCCTGCTGTCCGTCAGACCATGTGCTCCGTGCCAAGTCGCTTCGTCGGTTGAGCCGGGCGCTGATGAATGCGTGTCTGTGCTGCCGATGAAGCCATACTTGAACGGATTGACGCCGTACTGCTGTTCTAACACGAGGCCGGTCTTGAGAGCGTTCCGCACATAGTCGGCGGCGCGCGCGCAGAATGCCTCCTCGCCGGGCTTGCAGGGCTTGAAAAGCTGTTCGAAGTTGCACTGCTCGTCGTCGGTGCCAAGCCCTGTGGAGCATTCCGAATTGCCTTTCACCTGGTGGATCTCAACCAAGGGCTCCGTCCTGGCCCGGCGCTTCAGACCGTCAGCGGTAAACGGACTTCCGTCGCTGTTCTCGGTGGCGAAGTCGCGTCCCCAGCCCCAGTTCGTGTTGTGAGGTATGGAGATCACCTGGCAATCATCGGTGCAGTCGCGCTCGAGCCACTGCCAAAGGCGTTCAGGTGTGTTGTTGAGCTCGACGGCGCTTAGCACCGTGTCCGGCAATTTCCCTCCGCGGAAGATCACGTTGCGATGCAACATGCCGACCCGCTTGAAGCCTGCGGTCCACTCGAAACCAGCAAACGTCGTAAACAAACCAGGCTGATAGAACTCGTTTGCGTTTCTCTGAATCTGCTTCCAGATGCTGCGGGCGCGTTCGACGCACTTGTTTCGTTCGCCGGGGGCAACATCACCGCAAATCTCGGTGTTGTGCCGGGCCGGGCTGATGTCGAAATAGCTGGAAATCAGACCCGTAAACAACGTCCTGGAGGTGTCGTAATCCTGGTCCGCCCAGCGCAGATCCCGACAGATGGACGTGTTGTACGCAGGGTCGGCGGGGTCCTGACACAACGAGATCTCTCCCAGCCAGATGTCATGATCGGTGACCGCCATGAAATCCAAGGGCACGCGCAACTGGCTGCGGACTCCGCCGGGCAAAACCACCGCCTCGCCCCGGCCGTAACGGTAGGCCACACGCGGATCATTGCGATTACCCATGGCATAGGCGTCCAGTGAGTAGCTGGTATGCACGTGAAGGTCGCCGAAGTAGGCGTTGCGCAGCGCATTGGGCGCGGGAAGCGGCCCGGCAGGTGCCGACTGAGTAGCGCCGGCGGGCGTTGCTCCCTTTCCGCGACTCGAGTCGGACGCGTACCAGAAGGACGCCGCAGAGATCAGAAGGATCGCAACAAGCTGAGACGCGATTTTTCTCGACCGTTTGAGTACGCTGGACTGAGTTGACAACGGCTTCCTCCAAAGAGTCGGTCAATCGAGGCGAACAACGTGCGACGCCGGCGACGGATGGGCCGCAGCCAGCCTTCCCCCCTCATTCAGCCGCGGGCGCATACCAGATGGGTGAGCTCCACGCCCTCTCCTGAATCACAGGCGGCACGTTCTCCGGGAGTTTGACTTTGGCGGCGATGGCGTCGTGCGTGCTCCAACGGCATGTCGGATTCTCGAACACCCGTGCGTAGTAGAACGCGCGGTCCGAGGCTTTGAACTGCGGATCGCTCCAGGTCGCGCTCAGCTCTGAAGCCCCTCTGTCCGCAGAATAGCTGCAGTCGTTGGTGTCGGCTCTCGCCCCATTGTCCGGGCAGCGATGCGTGGTCGCGTCGGGCGCGAGGCCGTCCGAGCAGGCCACGTCGTATACCTCTTCAAACGTCTGGCCGCCCTCGGCCCAGCCTTTCACAATCTGGATCTTCTGCAGGCTGGCGCTGTTCGGATCTTTTGTGGCCCAGACGACCAGCCGGGGAGCCTGGGTGTCGGAAGGCCTGTGGGGTAGATCACCGCCCATGGGCACGCCGCCCTTATAAGCCTGCTCAAGCAGGTCGCGGCTCTTGTCGAGGTCGCTCGGGTAGTTCCAGCCGGCAAAGAAGCGAACGCGAATGCGGGTGCCGCTGGTCGCGAAGGATTCGCGCCGCTTTAAGGCATCGAAGATCGATTCGCGCGTATTCTCTTCCGACCAGACTCCGGCCAGACCGCCGGGGTTGAAGGCAATGGAGTCGATGGGAAAATCCTTGGAGAGACGCATGTGCAGGCGGGCGTCCGCCGTGTTGTCATTCAAGCTGGCTTGGCCTGGCCAATGGCCTTCGACTGTCGAGCCCGGAGCGCTCGAGTGCGTGTCCGTGTCGGCGATGAATCCATACTTGAAGGGATTCACGCCATACTGATCTTCGAGCACCAGCCCGGTCTTGAGGGCGTTGCGGACGTAGTCGCTGGCGCGCGCGCAGAAGACTTCTTCACCCGGCTTGCAAGGCTTGAAGACCTGCTCGAAATTGCACTGCTCGTCGTTGGTTCCGAGACCCGGTGAGCACTCAGAATTGCCTTTGATTTGGTAGATCTCGATCAGCGGCTCGGTCTTGATCCGCCGCTCGAGGCCCTCGCGAGTGAACGGCGTTCCATCGCTGTTCTTGGTGTCCAGGTCAACGCCCCAGCCGAAGTTCGTGTTGTGCGGAATCGAGATCACCTGGCAATCGCCGGTGCAGTCCCTCTCCAGCCATTGCCAGAGTCGCTCGGGTGAGTTATTCAGATCCACCGCGCTGAACACGGAATCAGGAAGCTTCCCGCCCCGGAAAATCACGTTGCGATGCAGCATGCCCATCCGCTTGAAACCGGCCGTCCATTCAAAGCCGGCGAAAGTGGTGAAGGTCCCCGGCTGGTAGAATTCGTCGGCGTTGACCTGTATCTGTTGCCAGATGCTGCGGGCCCGCTGGAAGCACTTGTTGCGTTCGTCCGGCTCGCTGCTTCCGCAGATCTCCGCGCTGCGCGTCGCGGGAATATTCTGTGCGGCCTTCGCCAGGCCGAACATGATCTGCGAGCCCTGCTTGGCGTCCTGGTCCGAGGATCGAAGGTCGCGGCAGGCAGCGGTGTTATAGGCCGCATCGGTGGGGTCCTGGCAGAGCGACAGTTCCCCAAGCCAGATGTCATGATCGGTGACCGCCATGAAATCGAGCGGGACCGTCAACTGGCTTTTGACGCCGCCCGGGAGCGTTACGGCCTCGCCTCGCCCGTAGCGATAGGCCATCCGCGGGTCGTTCCGGTTCCCCATGGCATAAGCATCCAGCGAATAGCTGGTATGAACGTGCAAGTCGCCGAAGTAGGCGTTTCGCAGCGGGTTGGGAGCGGTCGCCGGCGCGGATTGGCCGGGCGCAGACGCGCGTTTTGTGTCGCTGGCCAGAGCCTTGGCGCGATGCGGGTGAAAGACGAATGCCCCGGCAAGGGCGAGGGCACATAAGGACGTGAGCACGGCAATCTGTCGTATTCTGCGTTGCGGCAATGTTTCCACGGTGTGCCTCCGGTCCGGGTCTTTGAGGGGCAAACCCCTCGCGGTTCAGCAGACTTGAACGGTCCGACTTGCGTCAAAAGTACAACTTGAGCGCCAGTTGTACTTCCCGCGACAATCTTTGAAACGTATACGGCGAGCCGGCCGACGTGATGGCTCCGGCGCCCGGAGCCCCGATCGTGACGCCGGGATTGTTAAATTGCGGCGTGTTGAAGATGTTGAAGAGTTCGGCGCGGAACTGGAGGCTGCGGGGGCTGCCCTCTCCGAGAGCGAAGTTCTTGAACGCGGAGAAATCTAGCTGCCGGGTCGGCGGACCTTGCAGACTGTTGCGCGCCGCGTCTCCAAACTGAAGCGTGGGCGGCGTGCTGAATGCCGCAATGTTAAACCATTCCTGCACGCTACGCTCGCCGGACGGCAAGGAACCGTCGCCCGGACCGATCAGTTCGGCTCGGGAGCCGCTACCGATGTTCAGCGTGTTCGTCGCGGCAAGAACCGAGAACGGAATGCCGCTGTAGACACTCAGAATGCCGTTCGCTTGCCATCCCTGAACAAGCGGCCGCAGCCTTCCGGACGAGTGGAAGGGCAGCAGGTATGTGGTACTGGCAACGAAGCGCTGCGGGATGTTGTAATCCGCGTTTCCATAGTCCAGCCGTAGGTTGTAGGAATCGGTGAAGAGGGCTCCGCCACTGCCGACGTCGAGCGAGGCGTAGTCCGTGGTGTGACTATAGGTGTAGGCAAGCTGGAAGTTGAGATTCCCGGTTACGCGGCGCTCGGCCGTGACCTGGAGGGCATGGTACCGCGAGGTGTCGATGTTCTCAACGTCCGTGATGCTCTGGAACAGGGGGAAGGGACGCCGCTCCACGATGGGGGTGGTGCCCGGCACCGGCTGGTTGATGTTCGCCTGGGCCTGCAGGTGCGTACCTGCGGTTCCGACATAGGCCACGGTCAGACGAGTGGAAGCCGTAAGTTGCTCTTGCACTGTTGCGTTCCACTGCTGCGTGTAGGGCATGGGCGTGTAGGGCTGCAATGCATTGAGGCTCGACCCCAGGACCGTTCCGGATGAGGGATGCGAGAACCCCGCGGATGCCGGCGTGGCGCCCGTAAAATTGAACTGGCTGTTGGTGTAGGCCGTGTTGATCAACTCGGGCGGATTCGCGGTCACGTCCAAAGAAAACGGTACCTGCGGCGCCGAATAGAAGATGCCATAAGCGGCCCGGACCACTGTCTTGGGACGCACGTGGTACGCGACGCCGACGCGAGGCATGAAGTTCGTGGGATTATCGTGCACCCCGCTCGCCGGAATCCCGTCCGTTCCGACCTGCGCCACTCCGGAAGGGGGCGTGAAGGCGTACGCCCGGGTGTAGGCTTCCACCCACGGCCAGCCAAGGAAGTTCTCATAGCGGACGCCAAGATTGAGCGTCAGCTTTTCGGTGGCTTTAAAGTCGTCCTGCACGTAGCCCGCGATGTCCGACTGCCGCATGCCCCGGGTTCCGCTCAGGAACTGAAGACTGCCGGAGATCGGCTTGCCTAAAAGCAGGTCCGCGAGGCCGAGGCCGGTGGCCGAGGTTAGGGCAGGATCGGAACTGAACGCCGTCGTGAAATTCAGTGTTCCGCGAAGGTTGGCGGTTTGAAACACATTGTACTGCAACCGCATGAATTCCCCGCCGATATTCAGCGTATGCCGGCCGCGGACCAGAGTGACGTCGTCATCCCACTGGTAGTTGTTACTCACGATGATTGCCGGGAGGTTTCCATAGGATCCCAGCGCCTGGGTGCCCGTGATGTTGATGAGCGGCAGACCGTCCGTAGCGGGGTCGCCCGGAACGTTGCTTCCTGGTATGCCAATCGCCGTCGCCAGCGCCTGGCCAGTATTGGCGTCCGTGGAATTGATGCCGATTCGCGACCACCCCATGCGGACCGAATTGACGGTAGTGGGCGAAATCAGATGAGTTTCGCTCAGCACCGCCTGGTTCGAAGGTTCAAGCGACAGCCCTGAAATCACGCCTCCGACGGCGGGCGCCGGCAGCGGGCCAGGCTGAAATATGTCGTCGCGCGCGTGGCTGTAACGGACAAAACCGCTGTCCTTATCCGAAAACGTCCTGTCGACTCTGCCGTCAAATTCATCCTCAGAGAGCCAACGGATCGGATCGTAAAGAAAGTTGTTGGCGATACCGGGCAAGTTAGGTACGGGATAGAGGTTCATGATGTTCTGCCCGACCATGTCAATGCGATCCGGCGGGATGATGTTTCCGGGAAACTGCGAACGCGAATATCCACCGCCCGGAAGAGACACCTGTGTCGACGGATCGTAGACCTGCTGTGGCGCTGCCGAGAAGTCTCCATCCCGAAACGCCGCAGTCGGCACCGTGCTCACGTAAGTGAGCCCCTGGCGCGTACGGGTGCCTTGATAGTCGGCAAAAAAGAACGTCTTGGGATTCTTGCGCGATCCGAGCGGTCCGCCAATCGTGCCTCCAAACTGGTTCATCTTGAACCCGGGCAGATTCTGGTCAAAGAAATTCCGCGCGTCCAGGTCGGAATTCCGCAGGAACTCAAACAAGTCGCCGTGGAACTGGCTCGCTCCGGATTTGAAGATGAGGTTCACCGTCCCGCCGCCGCCGCGTCCGTAGCGAGCATCGGGGACTGAGGTTTCTTCCCGGAATTCATCGACGGCGTCGAGCGGAGGAAAAAGCACGATGCCAAGCCCGTTGTGGTTTTCGTTGTCGCTGATGCCGTCGAGCAGGTAGTGGTTTTCCTCCAGCCTCAAACCGTTGACCGAATAACTCGTGCTTCCCCGCACAGCGCTGAGCGCGACCGTGCCCGTGATCTCAGACTGCGCCGGAGCGACACCTGCCGCGAGCCCCATCAACTGGGCAAAATTCCGGCTGTTCAGAGGGAGATTCTTCACCGCCGTCGCGGTGCGCAAGTTCGAGAGAGTGCTGTTCTGGGTGTCGAGTTGTAGGGTCGAAGCCTTAACGTTGATAACCTGGGTCGTCTTGCCAGGAGCAAGCACCACATCGATTTCTTTCCGCTGGGCCACCTCGAGCCGAACCGGCTGGACGACAGTCCCGAAGCCGGGTGCACTCACCGCCACCTCGTAGTCGCCGGAAGAAAGCGGCGGCGAAACGTAAATGCCGTCCTCATTCGTGATAGTTTTGCTTTCCCGGCCCGTCGACGAGTTGCGGACGTCAACCTGCGCGCCGACCAGTATCGCTCCCGAGTTGTCCTTGACCAGGCCGGAAACCACGCACGTATCTACGATTTGTGCCCGGGCGAACTCGGCCACGACAAACAACGCAGCCCCCACCAACACAAACTGCAGCGCAACCCGAAGCAGCGCAATCGCTTTCATGACCTTTTCCTCCGTTCCACTTGCCTGCCCCTCTGAGTGCGTATCAATCGGCGCCACATGATAGCATATCTATCTAGATACTAGACATACAGAGCCGACCTGCATTAGGCCGGCACCCTCTGCTATCTGGTGAACCCTCGCCACGCCTGGACCGTCTGATCAGGCAGGCGATAATTCTCCGGTGCGAGGACTTCACATACACAAGTATACCAATCGAGATACTTATATACATGAAAGCGCCGAGCCATGTCAATAGGTTTTTCGTGATCAAAATGATTAACGTTGTCGTTCTCGAAAGAGAGAATCCGAGGCGCGCTCGCCCAATCTGGGCCACGAGGTTGGATGACGCAGGGCGAGCCGGCCGGCCCCGTCGCAGTCGCGCGTTGCGAGAAATGGGAAGCCCGGGCCAAGAGCGCCAGCTTTACGGCGAGCGAGTCCCGGTCGCGTTGCTCGGATTTGTCATTCGTAGCGTAGCGCTACGATTGGATCAACGTGCGACGCCCTTCGCGCCGGCAAATACGCGGCCAGCAGCGTCACGAGGGTGATGGAAAAACCGGCCGTCAGCAAAGTGAGGGGGTCTGACGGGCTCAGTCCGAACAGTTGGCTCCGTACCAGGCGGCCGGCGGCCAACGTAGCCAGGATGCCGGCGGCAGACCCGATCCCCAGCAGAAGTAAAGATTCCTTCAGCACCAGCCACAGCACGCCGCCCGACTATGCCCCCAGCGCCATGCGGATGCCGATTTCGTTCGTGCGGCGCACGACGTTATAGCTCATCACTCCGTAAAGACCGATACAGGCGAGCACCAGGGCCAGCAGTGCAAAGAACACCGAGAGCTGAGCGATCAATTCCTCGTGATCCAAATATCGATCCACCTGCTGCGTCAGAGTTCTGACGTTGAGAACGGGCAGATTGCTGTCGATTCCAGCAAGCGTCCGCCGCACGTCCTCTGCGATCTTGGTTGGTTTTCCTGCTGCACGAACCTGAACCCAGTTTGCGTAAAGGTCTTCGCCGGAAAGTTGGAGCAGTGCCGGATAAACCATCCTTTCCGCAGTTTCCCGCGGGCCATGGTACTTCGCGTTTCGAGCTACACCGACAACTTCGAACGTGTTGGTTCCGGATGGGTCGCTGAAGGTGATGTGCCGGCCGATCGGGTTTTGGCGAGGGAAGTAGTAGTCTGCGGCAGTTCGATTGATGACCGCAGCTTTCGGTGAGCTCGCAGTGTCTTGCGGGCCGATGGACCGACCAAGCACGACGGGGATGCCGACCGTCTCGAAATACTCCGGTCCTACGCCGTTCAGTGAACTTAACATGTCCTCATTGGGCTGTGGTGCGTGTCCCTCGGGTGACAATTCATCCTTCCAGCCCCCCCGTTCATGGGCGGAATTGATGAAAGCGTAGCCGATCGAACGCCTGGAAGACCGCTGAGCGTGTCATGAATCCGCTGGTAGAGCCCGCCGATCTGGCCGGGCGCGTATCCTGCAATTCGGGCATCGATATTCACTAGCAGCACGCTTTCGCGGTCGAAGCCAAAATCCTGATCCCTCAGGTTACGAAGCGTGCGAACGAACAGGCCCGCGCCCGCCAGGAGCAGCAGGGAGAGCGCTATTTGCACGGCCACCAAAGCCTTGGGAAGCGGGAAGCGGCCGGCATGAGTGGCATCGCCGGTCACGGTTCGCGAGCCTGCCTTGAGGCCGGGAGCGAGGCTGACACGCGAGACGCGAAGAGCAGGCGCCAAGCCGAACAACAAGCCCGTAAGTAGCGACGCCACCAGGGTGAAAGCGAGCACTTGCGTGTCCGGACCCGACTTGAGAGCGATGTTGTCGGAGCCAGCCACGACAACGCGGACTAAAGCGCGCGTTCCCCAGTACGCACAGCAGTCCCAGGGCGCCGCCGAAGCAGGACAGCAGCAGAGTCTCAGTGAGCAACTGGCGGATGATCCTCGAGCGGCCGGCGCCGAGCGCAAGCCGGGTCGATACTTCTTTCTCGCGCGCCGCCGTCCGGGCGAGTAGAAGGTGGCCAGGTTGGCGCATGCGATCAGAAGCACCAAGATCACCACGCCCATCAAAATTTCGAGGGGCTGAGCGTACTCCACTCGCAGACGAGACACGCCGCGGCCGCCCGGGACAAGGTCTACGTACATTTGACTGATGGTCCGTGTGTCGTCGGCGCCGAGATGCGTCCCCTGCTGCTCGGTGAGGTACTGGCGAAACCTGAGATTCAGCCATTCCTGGGCCTGTTTCCAACTGACGTCCGCTTTTCGCCTGCCGATGATATGCAGCCAGTACATCCCGTGAGGATCAAGGAGCGACGGTATCAGCATCACCTGCGGCTGCAGGGTGAGCGGCATCCACAAATCAGGCGGATCAGCCTGAACGCTCTCGCCGAAGAAAGCCGCAGGCGCAACCCCGATCACGGTGAAGGGCGTGCCATTCACCACAACCGAGGCTCCCAGCACTCCCGGATCGCTTGCGAACTTCCGTTGCCAATCGTGATAGCTGATAACGGCCACGGGGTTGCGCCCTGGAGCAACGGCGTCGGACGGTTCGATCGGCCGGCCCAGGGATCGGCTCAACCCCGAGGACGCCGAAATAGTTGCCGGATACCAGTCGTGCGTCAACTTGCTCCGGTAGACTTGAGGCCGAACCGGCAAACCCCGACTGTGTGAGACTGCCAAAAGCGCACAGACCCCGGAATACTGCGTCCTGATTTTCGATCTGCTTTTAAAAGTCGTAAGCGAAGAGATCCCACGCTCCCGGGTTCAATCCGGCAATGACTCCCCCGCCGCCGGCGACACCGAACGAAATAAGCTGCTGGGGGTCGCACACGGGCAGCGTTTTCAGCAGCAGGTCATTGATCAAGGTGAAGATCGACGTGTTGGCGCCGACGCCGAGCGCCAGCGAAAGCACCGCGACGCCGCTGCTGACATAGCTAGACTATGCCAGTGTGCAAGGGTCAGCAGGCCTTGTCAGGCACGTTGGCTGAATTGAAATCACGTCTTCGGAAGGGCCGGTCTCACGCCGGGCCAGTTAGCTCTTTGCCTATGCCTGCGATCTCCCAAGAGCATCAATGGCTTGCCGAATAAGCTTCGGATAGTTGCGCAGCAAACGCTGTTTTCTAGTCAACCAAGCTCGGCTTGAGTTGAGTTCCATGCGAGATCGCGCCATTGCATCCCGGATGCGATCCGGCGCAGGACCTCCGTCCACCTTGCGAACCTCTATGAAGTGCATCGGATCGAGCGCCCTCAGGCACTCCCGCTCGGTGGTTTTCAAACGGCGTTGAATTAACTTTGGCGCCAAGCGCCTGACGGCTCTGGCCATCCGCTTATGACTGTAATCGGCTCCCGTTTCTTTCACAGCCTCTGAAACGAGGTGGTGCGCCGAGCGAAAACTCAGGCCTTCGTTTCGTACCAGAGTGTCAGCCAACTCAGTTACCGTTAACGACGCGCCATAAACACGTTGGCGTAGGCGTGCACCGCGCACCTCGGCATCAGTCACCAGTCCGGTTAACAATCGTACGGCCCTCGAGGCATCATTAAGCATTGAGAGGACCAGCGGCTGAAGGTCGTCTTCGCTGTCCACGATATCGCCAAATGGCGTGTTGTGGCTGCAAGTGAACACGGCTTGAGCCTGTCCCAACGCTTTGCTTGCGAGTATACGCGTGTGTTCAAGTGCAACGGGATTTCGCTTTTGGGGCATGATGCTGCTGACTTGCACGTACCCGTCGCTCAAACGCAGGAAACCGAACTCCGCCGAACACCACAGCAGGAAATCTTGAACCAACCTTCCAAGGTTGATCGTGGCTACGGCCACCACCCCGGCGGCCTCCGTGAGGTAATCGACGGCCGCGATCGCACCGTAAGAGTTGAACTGCAGGCCCTCGAAGCCGAGCAGATGAGCGGTGTATTCGCGATCGATGGGAAATCCTGTGGTGGTGATGGCGCAGGCGCCAAGAGGACTCCGGTTGACCGTGGTAAATGCAGCTTGAAGCCGCTTCACGTCCCTTCCCAGAAACTCGACGGCAGCCATCAGGTAGTGGGCGAGCGTGGTAGGTTGAGCAGGCTGGGTATGCGTATATGCAGGCATGAGCGTGCGAACGTGATCGGCCGCCCAGTCAAGAAGGGCCTGCGATGCTTCTATGACGGCCGAAGTCAGTTGGAGAATCTCACGCCGCACGGCCATTCGGTACATCGTAATATCGATATCATTGCGGCTGCGCGCGGTGTGCATTTTGCCCGCGACTTCCTCTCCACACTCGTGCTCGAGGCACGTCTCGATGTGAAAGAACAGGTCCTCGCAGGTTCTCTCTCGGGTGGCCGTGGCGAGAGTCGCGCGGTCTAATCGGCCCAGCGCCCGCAGGCATATCTTCGCCTCGCGGCGCCCAATCACTCCCTGACGGCACAGCATCAGGGTGTGAGCAGAATGAATCTCCAGCAAGAAATCGAGGAAGTGCTTCTTGGCATCCTCAAAGTTAACGGCTAGAACCGTCTCATCGTAGATCGGAGCGGGGAAAGGATCTCTCATGCGAATCCGCCACAGAATCGGGGTGTCATGTGACTGGAAATCAGCCCGACTTAGCGCGCGACTGCTCTGCGACGCCGGCGCTCAACCTCGTCGAGACGGTCTGTGCGTCGCCGGCGTTTCCTGGACACACAGGAAGGCGCGAGTTACCGGAGAGGCTGTCCCCTTCCCGGCCGACCTTGCTGCAGAAGGCATAAACCGCTACTGGGGAAGACCGGGACTGTCCGTCATCACCCGAAGAGTGAGCGTCCCAACGGTCCGTCCGTTCGATTCAGCCTTCCAGGTCAGCGCCTGCCACTCCGGTTTCTCCGTGGACGCAGCTACGTAGGCAGTCTGCACGGGATAAACTTCGTGCGCACGCACGGCATACTGTGCCGTGCCGTTCAGTTCGTGCCATGCGGGCGGCAATCCTGACGTCAGGGTTACTTGCACGGATTCGTCAGTGTCGTTGTGGATCAGGATCGGCACGTGAACTTGCGCGCCACTGCCAACCGCGACCTCCGGAGTCTTAATTAAGCCTGGTAGCAAGTCAAGATTATGAGCCTTCCAGAAAGCGCGGTAGAACGCCCACGGCCCACCCAATTCGATTGAGATTCCCTGACCAGCGTCCGGCCGATAGCCTCGCACCGCGGCGTATCGAATGGGGCTCGGGGAAATGCCCTCGAAGACATCCCCCGCGACACTGCCGGGCACTAGCGACTTCCCAAGGGCCAGGCGCTCGGGCTGTTTGAAATACGTGAAGTCGCCCGTCTGAAGTGCAGTCTTCGCCATTTGCCCGGTGTCATCCTGGGTCAGGTGGTAGGCCATCTCTTCGGCGGCGAGCTTGTAGTAAGGCTCGTGCTTGCTCGGTGAAATGTCCGTGGTGACGTACTCCGGACCCTTGCCCTTGAGAAAGTCAGTGCTGACCGCGTCGCTGAAATAATAGATCTTCTTCGCCTGCCAGGGTTGAAGGCCTTCCGTCAGCATAGCGATGCTCCTGCGATCACGCGGCGCCGAGACCTGCTCCGGAAACACCGTCGGATCGCCGGCGAGGTCGAATGCCTCGGTCGCGATCACCGCCGCCGCCTGATGGTCGCCGTGATTTTCGCCGGCCACGTAGTCCGGCAACCACGTCAGGATCACCTCGGGCCGCGTCAGACGCACCAGGCGCACGGTTTCCCATAGGGCATTGCCGTGATTCCAGGTCTCGAGCGAACGCAGCACATCCTGACCGGGCGTATCCGGACCGCCCAGAAACCAGACGTGGAGCACGCCGAAGAAGGCTAATGCTTCGCGAGCCTCGGTCGACCTGATGTCCCCAAGAGCTGCCGCCTGCGCGTTGCTGACAACGTCGCCGCCGCCGTTGCCGGGAGTACCGAAAATTGCGGCCACGCGCTTATGCTGGTCGAAAATCACGCGCGCCAGATATCCGGTGACTTCTGTTTCGTCGTCCGGATGGGCCACGATCACCAGGATATCGGTCTTGAAGCGCTCGTCGGGAGGTGGATTGGGCGGGGCTTCCTGGATCTGCACGCCGGTCGCCGGCGCAGGCTGGGCGGGCGCGCAAAACCGTGGCGCCAAAAGGACGATCGCACCCACTGCGAGCGCCAACGAGAATCGAGCGACGTGCTGAGGCAAGCGCCGTACGTTCATTTCGGTTTCTCACCCTCCCCGCAGACCTGCTCCCAATTGCAGGGTGGCGGTTCACGACGGGCCGAGCGTTTGGCGCAGCCATTGCACCAGGCGATCCTTGTAGAACATCCATTCCGGATGGCCCTCCCAGTTTTCCATACCGTGCGGAGCCTTATCCAGCAGAATCACATCGTGGCGGGCGCGAACCTCGCCCAGGCGCTTGAGGTACTCTTCCGTCCCGGCGTAAAGGTCATCCGCCGTGCCCTGGATGATTAACATGGGCGGCAGCCCGGCGCTCGCATGAAACAGCGGCGAATACTCCCGCAGGACCGCCGGAGCCGGGTCCGCGAAAAGACGCGGGAGCGTGGCCTTGTACTCGGGATCATTTTCCCAACGCTCGAAATTGTAGACGCCGTAAAAGGAGACCACGGCTTGAACTTCACATCCCTGGCAAGGCGTCGAGGCCAATTGCGCCACGAGATGCCCGCTCGCCGACTCGCCCAGCAGCGCCACACGATTCGGGTCCACGTGGAACCAGTCAGCGTGCTGCCGTACGAATCGTATGGCGTTACGCACGTCTTCCAGTTGCTCGGGAACGTGCACGTAGGGCGTGAGGCGATAGTCAATCGAGAACCAGGCGAATCCGGCTTGCGCCAGCGGAGCGAAGACGGGTGAAACATAGGTAATTCTGTCGCCGGCTTCCCATCCGCCGCCGTGAACGATCACCACGGCCGGAAATGGACCCTTGCCTTCCGGAACGTAAGCGTCCAGCAGCAGGTCGCGGCCGCCGGGACGCGAATAAGGAATGTCCTTCCACAGACCCCGGCGGTTTTCGCGCACCCATGCCCTGAGTTTTTCCTTCCAGTACCACTGGTCTGGATGCCAATTCTCGAAGTTGTGAATGGCTCCGGCGACCGGAAAGTATTCACAGGTTTCGAGGCGCTTGCAGAAGTTCTCAACAGGCCCAGGCTCGGCCTCGTCGTCATCGGTCCCGTGGATCATCAGGACACGGGTCGCGGCCGCAATGCCAGCGGGCCGCGCAGCGTTCAGCTTGGCGCCGAACGTCACCACACCGTCGAAGCGCCCCTGCGATGCAACCTGCAAGACGATGGCGGCTCCTGTGTCTTCCCCGATCAGGATCATGCCGTTCGCGAGGTTAAAGCGGCCCGGGCAACGGATGTAATCTATTGCTGTCCTGACGTCGTCGGCCGATCCGTAATCGACGGAGAACCACGCGTAGCCGGCCTTGTCGAGCAGCGGGAAGAGTTGGTCGACGTGCGTGCTCCTGCTGCCGGAGCTGCCGTGGATGATCACCGCCGCGGGCCGGGGCTCGCCAGCCGGGGAGTAAGCATCGAGCGAATAACGCGGCTCATAAGCAAGATTGCCGCGCACCCCCGGTTCGATGAAATCTCCCTCTTGCCCTTGAGCCGCCGGAAGCGCACACGTCTGCGTCCCCATCAGGAGGGCTCCGGCAAAGGCAACGAGCGAGAGCATCAATTTCCTAGAAGCGGAAGTGCAATCCGAACTGCATTTGCCGCATCGGCACCTGGGTTGACGTAATCACGCCGGCCCCGGAGACGTCAATGAGGTTGGCGGGAAGGCCGTAGTTGTCGATATTGAACGCATTGAAGTTTTCCCAGCGGAACTCGAGTGTCTTGCCTTCCGTGATCACGAAGGTCTTGTCGAGCGCCAGGTTGAACACGTAGATCGCAGATCCCCAGAGCGAATCGGCGGAAGCTGTGCCGTCGCGGTAGGGTTGCTCGGGTTCGGAGTACGCCGCCGGATTGTACCACTCGGCGGCGCTTTGATTGGCGACGTGCGGATTTCCGATGATGTCGGCCCGAACCCCGCTGAAGTCGGTGTCGTTGAGCAGGGGCGCGTTGGCGACCATGGGCGAGAACGGCCGTCCGGAGTCGAGCGTGGTGATGCCATCCAGGCTCCAGCCGCCGAGGATCAAGTCCATCGCCTTGCTGGTCGATGAGCCCCATCGCTGGCCATGCCCGTAGGGAATCTGCCACACGTTGGTGAGCGTGAGAGCATGCGTGGAGTTGAAGCTGAGCGGCCCGTAGGACGCGTCCCAGTCATCGGCGTTATCAAAGCCGCCGCCGCCGAAGTTCGCGATGCCCAGAGCCTTGGAGTAAGTGTAGTTGAGCGTGAAATCCAGGCCGTGAGAGGCGTGCTTCTCCAGCTTGACCTGCAGGGCGTTGTAGTTGCTGTTCGCACAGTTGCAGGTGTAGTAGATCCCCTGCTCCAGACCGTACGCGGCGAAGAACGGCCGGCGTGAGTCAAGGGAGCCCGGTCCGGGCACAGCCTGGTTCATATTCGGATTCAGATACAGGTGGCGCCCCACGTTGCCGACGTAACCGACCTGCAGCGAGAGCCCCCTGCCGAATTCATGCTGCGCGGTCAGGTTCCAGAAATAGGCCTGAGGCACACGGTAGGCGCTGAGCGGCCAGAAGAAGTTAAACGGGCTGACGCCGTCCGGCAAGGGGTACATGCCATTCGCCCCGACGGGCGGATATGGCGGCGGCGGCGGGCCGGCCAGCAGGTTGAAATCCGGACTGTAGGAGTAAACCTGGGGAACCGACTGGACGGTCAAAGCGGGAGGATTGTACTCCGCTCCCTGCCCGAAGATCGCGCCGTAGCCGGCCGCATTGAAGCTCGATCCGTAACCGGCGCGGATGACAGTGTTCGTCCGCAACTGGTAAGCGATGCCGAGGCGCGGTTCGAATCCCAGGTTGTATGGATGGACGCCGAGGTCGAGCGGGATCCCGCCGATTCCCGCGGCCCATTCCATTCCCGTGTCCGGATCGAACATGCCCGTGCCTCCGGGCTTGGCCGCGCGCTGGGGCAGGTAATTCTCATAGCGCAGGCCATAACTCAAGGTCAGCTTCTGGCTGACGCGCCACGTGTCCTGCGCATAGAGGAAAAGGTTCGTCTGGCGGAGGCCGGGATAGTAGTTCCCGCTGGCAATCCGATCGAAAGCCGACGGCTGGGCCAGCATAAAAGAGGCCAGGGCCGCTCCGGTGGTGGCGTTCCCGCCGGCAAGGGTGTCGACGGTAGAGTTTCCAGTAACCGTATCCGTGAAGGTAATCTCACCCGAACGGTGCTCGTCGCTCGGGATGCGCTGCTGCTGGTTGCGCGGAATCTCTGCGCCCCACTTGATGGTGTGATTGCCCTTCTCTTTGGTCCAATTCGTGATCCAGTCGAATTGATTTTCGGTCTCTTTCAGGGGGCAGTTGCATGCGTTCACTCCCAGCGCGTATCCGAAATCAAAGCCGCCGTTGCCATTGATGTAAAAGGCCGGCATACCGCTGGTTTCTTCGGTTCCCTGGTTCAGACCAGGCAATCCCGCCTGCGTCGCCGGGTCGGTCCCCAGCCCGTACGGTTCCACGCGGATTCGGTAGCGGAAAGTCCCGAAGCGAAACTCGCCAACCAGAGTGGGACTGACGGTGTAAGTGAATCCGAGGGCCAGGCTCTGGTTGCGATCCATGGATTGTCCGGCAAAATTGAAGAGCGCGGGCCCTCCGGCCTCCGCCCCGAATGCCGCTGGCGCGTCAATGGTGAAGTCAGCCAGGGAGTAGCGCGCGAAGAAGCTGGCCTTTGCCGAGATGTTGTAATCCAAGCGAACGTCGGGCTGGTCGGCGTCATAAAGCTCGACGCCCGAACCAATGTAGTTGTTAAAGATCTGCCCCGGCGCCCCGGTATTGGGCATCGGGAGATAAGACATGAGGTTGGTTATGGGCGGCGAAACCGGGATCACGTTCACCTGGCCGCCAGTGGTATAGGCTTCCCGGCCGCTTCCATCCGGATTCCCCGTACTGGGGTCAAACACCATGCCGCCCTGCGCCGGAACCGAGCCTCCCTCCGTAGTCGGCACCATGAGTGGGCTTGCGCAGGCACTGGCGGAAACCGACCCATTTGAGCATATATAGCTTCCGAGCAGTCCCTGAAGATTCCCGCCGCGCTCGGCGGCGGTGGGCACCGTTGTGACATCGGACGCGCCATTGCGCTGGCGTGTGCCCTGATAATCGACGAAGAAAAATATCTTATCTTTCTTGATGGGCCCGCCGAACGAGCCCCCGAACTGGTTCCATCGCGTGGGCGGATTCAATCCCGTGAAGGGATTGGCCGAGTTCAGATCGTTGTTCTGAAGATATTCGAATCCAGATCCGTGCCACTGGTTCGTTCCCGACTTCGTGGTCGCCTGCAGGAGAGCCCCGGAAACCGACCCAAACTCAGCGTCGTAATTGCTGGTGGTCACCTTGAGTTCCTGCAGCGAATCCAGATTGGGGTTAACGATGGGTAGCGATAGCAAAGGATTCTGATTGGTCGTGCCGTCCAGCAGAAATCCGTTGGCCGTGAAGTTTTGACCATTGACGTCAATCTGCAAGCCGGACTGTGGATTTTCGGCCGCGGAAACCTGGAAGTTATCCGAGTAAGCGCCCGGCATGACCAACAGGAGCGACGTCAGGTTGCGATTGAGAACGGGAAGGCTCCCGAGCTCGTTGGTGGAGAGTGTTTCACTCACCTCCGCGCGATCCGTCTTGAGCAAGGGGATCTCACTCGTAACATTTACGGTGCTGCTGGCTTTGCCGATGACCAGTTTTGCGTCGACTCGCGTGGCGGCATCCACTTGGACCTCCGCGTCGGCCAGGAAGTTCCCGAACCCCGCGGCTGCGATGGTGACGCGATAGTGCCCCGCCAAGAGGTGCGTCTGAATGTAGTTTCCGTCGGAAATCGTTTGCACGTGGTAGTCAACACCGCGGTCCAAATCGCTGATGGTCACCGCGACCCCAGGAATTACGGCTCCGGCAGGGTCTGTGACCGTACCGAAGATGCTTCCGGAGACAGCCTGGCCAAGGCTGCGCCGAAAGGGTACAAGGCAGGCCAAGAGCCCTATGATTATGATAAGAACCTCAGCCGTTTTCGCTCGTCGTTTCATGCTGCTTCCTCCTCCCTCCGGCACATCTCGATGTCGCTCTCGGCCATAATACCAGCTAACAGCCCGCTTCGATTTATGTTTTATGCCGATAGACTTAATCCGCATTACACCCGAGCCGGGCCGATTTGCGGACCCTCAGCGGCGCAGGAGGGGTCCGCCTACCCAAGGCTGTTGCGTGGCACACGGCGGGCGGGGAGATGACAACGCGGCCGTGCGATGCTGTGGATGGGGAGAACTAAGATGGCGGAGTCAGGCGTGATTCTCCGAAGGCTTCTCTCAAGTAAGGAAGGAGAATCGCCTGGCCAGTTGCATCAGTTTGAGCACGCGGTAAACGCTGACATTGACGCCACGCAGTACGACCTTGGACGCTTTCTCGTCGGCTGCGCTCGCCAGGCTTTCCATCGCTCGAAGCGCTTTCGGACCGATGCGGAGCACCGATGAGAAATCCAAGACGACTTCGCACTGGGCGCCGTTGAGCTTTGCGAGGGCCTCTTTAAGGCCGGGTACGACGCCTTCCGGGCTGACTTTAAACGATAGGGAATTCGTTGCCATGCGCGCACCGTCCTTGTTGTCGTCAGAAAGCCGTCTGCTGCCGGTCACGCGGCCTTCGTAGCCGCCTTCGCCGTGCCTCGCCCGCGGTAGGCCTCCCAAAACAAATCGGCCAGTTCACTGAGCAACGGCATGCGCGGGTTCGTCGGCCACGAGGGATCGTCGAAAGCGATCTTGACCAGATCGGGCACCGCCCGTTCGAACTCTTCCTTCGAGATCCCGAGCTCGGCGATCGAGCGCGGAACCTCCAACCGGTCCAGCAGTTGTTCGGTCGCGGCCACAAGGTTCTTGACCTTTTCCGCGATCGTGTCGCCGCCGAGGCCGAGCAGGTCCGCCATCATCGCGTACTTCTTGTGCGCGGTGTACGCCCGCTGGTGCGGCGACGGCATGAACTTGGTCGGAACCGCAGCGTTATAGGCGATGACATGGGGCAGCATGAGCGCGTTGGCCCGGCCGTGCGCGATGCCAAATCGCGCGCCGAAAGCGTGAGCGAGCGCGTGATTCACGCCCACAGAGGCGTTCGAGAAGGCGAGGGCGGCGATACAGGCCGCGTTGTGCATCATGGTGCGCGCCTCTTCATCGCCGGGGTGCTCATACGCGATGGGCAGGTATTTGAAGACGAGTCGAATCGCCTGCATGGCGTTGGCGTCGGTATAGGGCGAAGCATAAACCGATACTCCCGCCTCGAGCGCGTGGGTCAGGCAGTCGATGCCCGTGTCCGCCGTCAGGCCTTTGGGCATCGACAAGACAAACTGCGGATCGACGATTGCTACATCCGGGCTCAGCGAGTAGTCGGCGAGGGTGATCTTGCGCCCGCGCTCTTTATCGAGCAGAACGGCAAACGGGCTGACTTCGCTTCCGGTTCCGCTGGTGGTGGAGATGGCAATCAACCGCAGCCGGTTCGTTTTTTCGACCGGATACTGGAACACTCGCTTGCGGATGTCCAGAAATGGCGCGCCCAGCTCGTCCAGGTCAGCCTCCGGCGATTCGTATTTAAGCTTCATGATCTTGGCCGCGTCAATCACCGAACCGCCGCCAAGAGCGATGATCTGGTCGGCCTTGTAGAACTGAAGCGCCTCGAGCCCCTGCATGACGACTTTCATTTCAGGCTCGGCTTCGGGAATGACCGTCACATGAACCATGGTTTGCGGCGGGAGGTTACGCCGGACTACGTCCACGTGGCCGATCTGCTCGAGGACGGGATTAGTGACAATGATGGTCGAGCGCGACGGGAACTGGCGCAGATTTTGCACGGCGTTCATGTTGAAGTAGATCTGATTCGGTACACGGAACCACATCGGGGCTTGTGTCCTCCTTGCGACCCGCTTGATGTTCAGATAGTGATACACGTTCACGTTGTCGGTCGTGCTGTTGCCCCCGCCCGTTCCACATCCGAACGACAGGGTAGGCACCATGTCGTTGTAAATGCCGCCGATCGCCCCGATCGATCCCGGCGAATTCACAATGATCCGCCCCGCATTGATCACCTCGCTGAACTTCCGGATCACCTCGTCGTTACGCGAGAAGACCACCGCGGTATGCCCGAGCCCGCCCAGATGATTTACGTCGACGCACACCTTGAGCGCTTCATCGACCGACTTCGCCCGATAGACCGCCAGCAGCGGAAATAGTTTCTCGACCGACAACGGATGTTCGCGACCCACGCCGTGAATCGGCGCCATCAGGAGTTTGGTGTCCGGCTTCACGGCGAGACCGACCGCGCGGGCAATGTCGACGGCCTTCTGGCCAACGGCCATGGGGCGCTGGAATCCGGTTTCCGGATCGATCAGCGTGCGTCCGAGCAGCTCTGCCTCCTTTTCATTGCAGATATGAGTGCCGAGCTCGGCGAATTTCTTCAGCACGCGATCGTAGATCTCGTCGTCAATCACCACCGTCTGCTCCGAGGCGCAAATGGTCCCGTTATCGAACGTCTTGGACGTGATGATGTCCACGACCGCCATGTCGAGGTCCGCCGTCTTTTCGAGATAGACGGGAGTATTGCCGGCGCCCACGCCCAGGGCCGGCTTTCCGGAGCTGTAGGCGGCCTTGACCACACCAGGCCCCCCCGTCGCATCGATCAGGCGGACATCCTTGTGGTGCATCAGGTAGGCATTGTCCGCCAGGGTGGATGATTCGACGCAAGTGAAAACGCCTTCGGGCGCGCCGTGTTTCAGCGCCGTCTCAGCCATGATCCGCACGGCCTCGTGGCAGCAATGCCAGGCCTTCGGGTGGGGGCTGAAAACCATCGCATTCCTCGTCTTGATGGCCATGATGCACTTGAAAATGACGGTCGCCGTCGGGTTTGTGATCGGCGTGAGCGAGAAGATGACCCCGATCGGTTCGGCTACCTCGACCAGACCACGCTCCGGAAACTCTCGAATGACGCCGACGGTAGGCTTGTCTTTGACGTAGTTATAGACGAACTCCGCCGCCACCATGTTCTTGATGGCCTTATCTTCCAGAACGCCAAGCTTGGTCTCCTCGATGGCCAGCCGCGCCAGATACTGGGCCTGCTCCATCGCCGCCGAGACCATCGGCTTCACGATGCGATCGACTTCCTCTTGGGTGTATTGAGTGAAGACGGCCGCGGCGGTTTTGGCCTGGTGCACCAGTCGCTCGAGGTAAGCGATCCGCTCTTCACTGAGGCTTGCCGCTTCTTGTGTCATGCTTACGTCCTCTCAAACTCCAGGGTGCGCCGGGGCCGGCGGAACGAATACAGGATGCGGAGCCGGCTCAGGGCCGGCGGCCTTCGCTCGCTGCTTTCGGGGCTTGCCCGCAGCGCTTACGGGGCGCCCAGCCGCTTGGGTAGGCTTCACTCCTGCGGCCAGCCGGAGTTCCTCGAACGAGTCACGGACAAAGTCGCGCAGACGGCGGACGTCGGGAGCAGCCTGGGCGTCCGCGATGAGTCCAAAACAAAGCTTGGTGTCATAGCTCTGCACCGCGCATCCGACACCCAGGTCCCAGCCGGTCGGGACCTGCGGATAGGAGGAAAGCATCCGTTGTCCGGCAGCATAAAGGGGCACCGGCGACCCGGGTACATTCGTGCAGATCATGTTGAAAAGGGACACCGGCAGGATCAACTCGGGTATCCCGCGCCAGAGCAACGCTTGCAAGGGAGTTGGCATGGCGGCGATCCAGCTTGCGGCCAGAGCAACGACCCCCGCCGCTCCGGCGTGCTTCATAACGCTCATCCGTTCTGTGACCGCGTGCATCAGGTGGATCGGGCTGCGCACGTCAAGGGGTAGGGCGACTGGCAGGAAAGAAATCTGATTGCCAAGACCGCCGCCTGAACCGCCATTACGAAGACTGACCGGGCACACGATTCGCACGAAACGATTCACGGTGCTCTCCCCGTGCAGCTTCACGTACCGGGATAAGGCGCGCGTGACTACCGTGAGAATGACGTCGTTCAGCGTGCCGCCGACAACTTCCCGCACGGCCTGCGCCTCGGCAAGGTCCACTTCCGCCCAGCAGAATTTCCGCTCGCTGCCGCAGGGCTTGTTGAACGGCAGCCTCTCAACTGAAACGGCCAGCTCGGGAAGCAGGTCGCCAAGACCCGTGAAGCCGCCCAGCATCCGCCCGCTGAAAAGACCCTCGGCGAAACCGACCACTCCCTTCTCAGCCACCTCCAGATTACGGAGCGTGCCGTCGACCATATCGGAGATCAAATTCGTGAGACTCGGACCCGGAGCTTTGGGGTGTGGCTTTGAAAGAACCGGCTTGCCCGCGGCTCGATGCCCGCGAGGCGTGGTATCCAACACGAAGCTGAGCAACCCAGTGCCCGAAACGCCATCGGCCAAGGCGTGGTGCAGGCGCCAGATCAGGGCGCCGCGCCCCCCCTTCAGTCCGTCCACCACGTGGACGTCCCATAGCGGCTTACTGCGGTCCATCGTCTGGCTGAGAATCCGCCCGGCCAGGTCCTCCAATTCGGCCTCACCCCCTGGACGCTCGAGTCGGACCGGGAAGATATGCCGGTGGATGTCGAAGTCGGGGTCGTCCTCCCAGGTCGGCAGGCCGACGTTGAAGGCCGGCATCACGACCTTTTGCCGGTAGCGCGGGATCAGGGGCAGCTTGCGCTCGACGCTGGCTACGAACGGCTCGAACGGTATGGCCCCCTCGAAGATGGATACGCTCGCGATGCCCAGGGGAATCTCCGGGCGTTCGAGATATAAGAAGGCCGCGTCTACGGATGAGAGATGATGGTGCCCAGCCGACCCCTCCGCACCTTCCTGCCGTCCAGGGCGGCGTCCGTTCCCGTTCTGCTTCACATTTACTCTCCGAGTCCCGGGCATGAAAGTCCCTCTCTTCTTGAACTTGCACAAACCGTCCTTGTCCTTGATAACCCGCGTAACGATCCACGAATGTGACTAAACTCACAAGGCCCTGTGATTTTCGCCCCGTAGCACGGCCTGCCTTGGTTCAAGCACGGGTGATCGTCGAAGCTATCTTATTCCCCATCTGGTGATTACGAGCCGCAGGAGCGGTGGTGCTCGGGGCGGTTCGGTTGGGTTCGGTCGGGTTCGGTTGGGCTCGCCTACCCGTTTGCTCGTCGCCTTATTGATTACAAATTGCCGGAAGGACGGATGTCTCGCCTGGATTAAGCTCAGACTTGTGATCGCCGGTGCGAAGGGCGGCCGGGCGGCCGCCCTCAAGCACCGAATGTGGTAGGAAACAGATCAGCGGACTCAGGCCGCGGCCGCTTCCATGTGGGCTTTCTTGCCCCTTGCAGGACGGTGGGCGACCTTGCGCCCTTCCGCCGGCGCCGCGTTTCTGATCGGCTTGACCGCGAGGTCCATTAACGATTTCTGGGCTGTGGCCAGATTGTGGACGCTCTTTTCGGTCAACTCCGCAAAGGACGTGCGCGGCTTCTTGTGGGCAGCCTCGGGGCGCTCAACAACTTCCCCTACGGCCTCGAGTTGCTGAATGGCCAGTTCCAGCAGCCTCTTTTGGGCGTCGAGGTACTTCTCCACGCCCTCCCGCGCCAGGCGGGATATCATCTTGGACCGCTCACCCACATGCTCGTGGCCGTCCTTACCACCACGGAAAGCTGCGTTCACCTCCTCGGTGGCAAGGTCAAGGAACATCTTCTCGGTGTCGACAAGGTCCTCGATTCCACGCCGTGCCATCTCGACCACGGCGTCGATCGCTTTCAGAGCCTTGCCTTCACGAACGGATTCGGTAACCGCGTGGGTCTGCTCGGCAGCCGCGTCCAGCAGCCGCTTTTGCAAGCCGACGAGCGTCTCCACCCGATGGCGGAAAACATCCGCAACGCCGTGGGCGGCCATCGGCAGGCGCAGCCCTTTCTTCACGCCATCTACCGCCAGCGCGGTCTCACCCGCGGCGAAGTCCAGCAGGATCTTTCCGGCAGTGGTGACGCTCTCAACGCCTTTATCGGCGATCTTGGTCAGGGTGGCGACCGGCCGGAAGCCCGGGTCGCTCAGGCGCTCCCGAATCATACCGATCATCAACGCGTTCTGTTGGGCCGTGAGATCCAGCACGATCTTCTGCGCGGCCACGAAACTCTCAATCCCTTGACGGGCCCAACCCATCAGTGGATTTGTGGACGAGGCAGCCCGGGGTGCCGCTTTCATTTTGGTGGGCATTGGTTTATTTCTCCTCTCGCTCTACGGTATACTGCATTGCAGTCACTGCGCTGCAGTATCCAAATTCAATCTACGGCTGCGCGCAGACCGATGTCAAGTAAAATCTAAGGTGGGCTAAAAATATTTTTCGAGGCGCTCGTGACTAGGCGGAATGTGCTGATTCGGCGATACAACGACCGGCGATTGTATGACACGAGCGTCAGCAGTTACGTGAAGCTCGAAGACATCGCTGGTATGGTCCGGGAGGGAATCGACGTGAAGGTTGTGGACGCCCGCTCCGGCCGGGACCTGACCTCCGTGGTTCTTACGCAGATCGTCGTGGAGGACGCTCGCGACCGCCGGACCGCCCTGCCGCTCGAGTTGTTGCGGCAACTTGTGCAGGCGTCTGACCATGCCACCCACGATTTCGTGTCCTCGTACTTGAACAATGCTTTCGAGCTTTACCAGAAGACGCAAGGGGCCATTCGCAGCCGGCTGTCCAACGCCCAGACTGCCGTCTCGAACCCGTTCGATTTCGTGCGCAGCCTCCTTCCCTCGCCAACGGGGCCCGCCGCGCAGGACGCCGGAGAAATCGAGAGACTCCGCCAGCAGGTGAAGGACTTGGAAGCGCAACTAGCGGCGCGACGCAAACCCAGGCGCCGGACGCGCACGGCAACCAAACAGTCGGACTAGCATTTCCTTCGCCTGGCCCCCCGATTCCCATCCGCAAACCGAAATCCGGAACCGGAAGCTCAAGGCGCGCACAGCCCGGCCCGAACGCTGCACCTCAGACAATGTGTTTCCGACCGTCAGACCCACCTTTCTCTCTGTCTTACCGCCCGGTAAGATATCGCTTGCGAGTTATCTTACCTCGCGGTAAGATATAGCCGGTGTCGCCGTGCTCCACCGGCGGGATCGAACTGGATCGTCATGCCGAAAAGCGCACTCGTTCCAAAACTTGCTCCCCAACCACATTGGAAGGCCTTTGCCAGCCGGCGTCGCGATCCCGCGAGCAAGCGGGAGGCAGTTCTGAAAACGGCCGCGGAACTGTTCCTGGAAAAAAGCTACGGACGCACCTCGCTGAACGACGTCGCGAAGCGGCTGGGCATCACCAAGCCTGCCCTGTATCACTATTTCCGCAACAAGGAGGAGATTCTCCTCGAGTGCTACCGCTGGGGCACGGGGCTGATCGAAGAAAGCCTCGCGGAGATCGCAGGCCATTGCGGCACGGGTTTGGAGAAGGTTGCGGCCTTCATTTACTCGTACGCCCAGGTCATGACCGTCAATTTCGGAAGATGCGTGATGCGCCTTGACGAGGGCGACCTGTCGAGCAAGGCGCGCGACGAGGTGCGGGCGTACAAGAGGAAGATCGATCGACGGCTGCGATCCTTCATTCAGGATGGCATTCGCGACGGTTCCATCGCCCCCTGCGATCCGAAGATCGCGGCCTTTTCGATCGCGGGCGCCGTGAATTGGATGTGCGTGTGGTATGAGCCCGCAGGACCGCTGTCTGCCGAGGAGATCGCTTCGCAGCTTGCGCGCACCTTGACCCAGGGATTGGCGCGCCGGAAGCCGGAGGCGCTGCGCCGGGCGGCGGCGGGGGGCTCATCGGCGGATTGAGATTGCAGCACGGGGCTTGGGCAGCGCGCGGCGTCTCGCGGGCCCGTGCGGGAAGGGATCGAGGGAATGAGCGGCGGCGGCTTCGAGAAGCCTGAAAAACGCGAGCGCCTCCGGGGTGAGGGGCTGATGGCGGAGATGGATCACGTCCAGGTTCCGGTGCAGCGGTTCGGCGTCGATGATTTCAATGGCCCGGAGCTTCCGGCTCCGCAGTTCCTGGGCCACAGCGATCAGGGGAAGAAATCCGAGGCCAAGCCGCCGCTCCACCATTCGCTTGGCTGCCTCGATGCCCTCCACCTCGAGCACGACGTTCGGCAGCAGGCCGGCACGCCGGAACAGGCCCTGGGTCAGCGTCCAGTCGCTCGAGCCCCGATCGTAAAAGATGAGCGGCCAGGCTTCCACCTCCTCCAGGCGCGCGCGCGGCTGGGACGCGTTGGGATGCCGGGGGTGTCCGGCCAGGATCAGGGGATCGTCGCGCAGCGTGGTGGTCTCAATGTCGGGGTGGTTGAGGGCGCGAGCCACGCCCATGTCGGCTTCTCCGTCGACCACCATTTTCAGCACCTCCTTGGAGTGGCCGGCCCGCACGGTCACCATGGTCTTGGGATGCGCGGTCTGATAGCGCTTCAGGACGTCCGGCAGAAAGTACGTGCAGACGGAGAGCGCCGCCGCAATGCGCAGGGCGCCGGCGGCCGAGGGCTGCAGTTCGTGGACCGCCTGCCTGGCCCCGGCGACGTCTCGCAGCAGTTGCTCGGCGTAGGGTCGCAGCGTCCTGCCGGCCGCGGTGAGCGCAAGTTTGGCGGTGCCGCGAGTAAAAAGGATGGCGCCGAGCGAGTCTTCGAGCGCCTGAATGCGGGCGCTGACCGCCGGCTGGCTGACGTTCAAGACCTCGGCGGCGCGGCGGAACCCGCCCTGAGCGGCGACCGCCAGAAAAGTCTTCACCTGATCAATTTCCATCATGCTCTCCGACGCTCAAACGAGGGCGTTCCCGGCGATTTTATCGTGACGCGAAGCGATAGAGAAATGTTATCGCCCGCTATAATAGGAATCAGTTTGACCGATTGCCCTTCCCGGCGCAAGCTCGTATTGCGGGCGCGGGGGAATGTCGCTCAAAACCGAGGTTGCCCCGCGCAAATCCTGGACTGAATGAGGGAAAATATGGGCACAAACGGGAAACCGGCCAGCTTGGACAAGGAGTGGGGTACGGCGGCGCGCTGGCAGGGCGTCACGCGTCCTTACAGCGGCGCGGACGTGCTTCGGCTGCGCGGATCGGTCACGATTGAGCACACCTTGGCGCGTCTCGGAGCCGAGCGGCTGTGGGAACTGCTCCGCACCCGGCCCTACGTCGCTGCCCTCGGGGCTCTGACGGGCAACCAGGCGATCCAACAGGTCAAGGCGGGCCTTGAGGCTGTTTACGTGAGCGGTTGGCAGGTGGCCGGTGACGCCAACGACGCCGGTCAGATGTATCCCGACCAGAGCCTTTACCCTGCGAACAGCGTCCCGAGCGTGGTGCGGCGGATCAATCAAGCCTTGATGCGCGCCGACCAGATCCACCATGCCGAAGGCAAGAATGGAATGCACTGGTTTGCGCCCCTGATCGCCGACGCCGAGGCGGGCTTCGGAGGCAGCCTGAACGCATTCGAGCTTATGAAGGCGATGATCGACGCGGGCGCCGCTTGCGTTCACTTCGAGGACCAATTGTCCTCGGCCAAGAAGTGCGGGCATCTGGGCGGCAAGGTCCTGGTCCCGACCAGCGAAGCCATCCAGAAGCTGGTTGCGGCGCGCCTCGCGGCGGACGTCTCGGGTGTTCCGACCCTGCTGCTCGCGCGAACGGACGCCAACAGCGCGCACCTGCTGACCAGCGACATTGATGCGCGCGACCGCGAATTTCTGACGGGAACACGGACGCCGGAAGGGTTCTTCCGCATCCGGGGCGGGCTCGACCCGGCCATCGCGCGCGGCATCGCCTACGCCCCTTACGCGGACCTGCTGTGGTGCGAGACGGCGAAGCCGGACCTGAACGAGGCACGCCAGTTCGCGGAGGCGGTCCTTACCCGGCATCCCCACAAGATGCTGGCGTATAACTGTTCGCCCTCCTTTAACTGGAGGAAGAACCTTGACGAGTCCACCATCGCCCGCTTCCAGCGCGAGCTCGGGGCCATGGGCTACAAGTTCCAATTTGTGACCCTGGCGGGCTTTCACGCGCTGAACCTGTCCATGTTTGAACTGGCGCGTGGTTACAAGCTGGCCGGCATGACCGCCTATTCACGGCTACAGGAAAAAGAGTTCAGCCGCGAGCACCAGTACGGTTATGACGCTGTGAAGCATCAGCGTTTCGTGGGAACGGGGTATTTTGATGATGTCCAGCAGGTGATCTCCAGGGGCCTCGCATCCACGACCGCGCTTGAAGACTCGACCGAAGCCGAGCAGTTTGCCGACAGCGAAATGGCCCTGCCGCTCTACCCCGGAGACGGGCCCGATGCCGCCTGCCAACCCATTCTTGGCGAGTGCCCGGCGGTGCTGACGCCGACCGAATAGAACCGGGCCGGGGGGCGGCCGGACCGGCCCCCGGCGAGCTCTTACAAAGGAAGATCCATTGCGGTGTTAATCGAAGACGTCGAACGACTGGCCGGTTTTCACCTGAATTGCGCGCCGCCCGGGGCCGGCGAGCGCGATCTTCCGTCGGGCTTCCGGAAGTTTCTGGAGCCCCTGCACCAGAGATTTACTCCCTGGCAACAATCCCTGGTCGCGAAGCGCCACAAAGTCCTTGCAGACTCCCACCGCGGAACCAGACCGGTCCATCTTTCTCCTTCCGCAGCCACGCGCGATGACTGGCACATCGAGTTGCCCAATTGGTGCCAGGACCAGCGCAACCAGATGACGGGACCTGCCGACGACGCCGAGCTGGTGGTGAAGATGCTCAACTCCGGCGCTCCCGGGGTCATGCTGGATCTCGAGGACTCAACGGTCAATGAGTGGGGCCATCAACGCCTGGGAGCCGCCAACATTCTCGAGGCGTTGCGAGGCAGGCTCAATTATTTCGACAAGAAGCGCAACGCGGTGGTCGGCATCCGCCCGGGCCCAACCGTGATCTGGACGCGGCCCCGTGGCCTGCACATCAGCCAGGGCGGCGTCTTCGGAAACGAACTGACTTCCGCGTCGCTGTTCGACGTGGTCCGCATCGCGACCCTGGTGGATCCCGCCGAGTTGAAACATCCCCTCTCGTTCTACATTCCCAAATCGGAATCGTCGGAAGAAGCCCTTTGGTGGCGCGACTTGTTTCAAGCGTTGGCCGAGGCGCGCGGCTGGCCCCGCGCGTACATCAAGTGCATGGCGCTGGTGGAGTCACATCCGCTGGCCTTCCAGATGGAGGAGTTCCTCTACAATCTGCGCGAGCACCTGCTGGGGTTGAATCTGGGACGCTGGGACTATATGGCCAGTCTCATTCACTTCAACCTCGACGATCCCGAATGGGTGCTGCCGGACCGTAACACGATTCCATACAACGTGCCTTTCTTCCAGAACCTCCGCGAGTTGTTGCCGGAGATCTGTCACAAGCACGGAGCGCTGGCCATCGGCGGCATGACCGCGCTCTATCCCAGCCGCGAAGATGCCGAGCTGAACGCGCGGGCCCTGAGCGTGCTCCAGAAAGACAAGAAGAACGAGGCCGACTGCCTGATGGACGGCGCATGGACCGGGCATCCGGACCAGAATCAGATCGCGATTGAGCAGTTCCCCTCCCCCAACCAGCTCGGGGCGCGGCGTGCGCAGGCCGAGCGCTATCCCGATCTCCGTCCCGCGCCCGTCGGCGTGGGCCAAAGGACACTGGCCGGCACGCGGGCGGCGGTGCGGACGGTCATCCGTTACCGCAACGGAGTGTTGAACGGCAAGGGCGCAAGCCTGCTCGACGGCTACATGGAGGACCTGGCGACGGACCGCATCTATCGCCTGATGATCGCCCAGCGGCTGCTCCACGACGCGAGCGTTCCCATCGTCGATGAGTCCGGCCGCGCTGTGGCGCACACGCCGGAACTGATCACGCGGCTTTTTGACGAGGAACTCGAGAAACTGGTGGCGAACCCCGCTCGCGCAGACCTGGGAACGCCGGAGACTTTCCGTGAGGCGCGGCGCATCAGCGAAGCTATGGTAGCAAACCGGGAGTTCAATCCCGTTTGAACGCCTGCGAAGGCATCTCCCTTCGCAGTTATTAAGGAATTCGAATCCGGGGGCAAAAACAATGGCAACAATGGAAACGATGACAGCTCTGACGCCGAAGCGCGTCAAGGGCGGCAGTTTTCTGACGGAGGAGCGCGATCCCCAGGACGTGTTCACGCCCGAGGACCTCTCCGAGGAACAGCGGCAAATCGCGAAGACCGCGAGCGAATTCGTAATCAACGAGGTCTTGCCGTTTACCGACGAGATCGAAGCCAAGAATTTCGAAATCTCCAAAGGCCTGCTTCGCAAGGCGGGCGAGTTGGGCCTCATGGCGGTGGATGTTCCCGAGACCTACGGCGGCCTCGAGATGGACAAGATGACCTCGGCGGTGATCGCGGAATCGCTCAGCAAGCTGGCGAGCTTCTCCACTGCATTCGGCGCGCACGCGGGCATCGGCACGCTGCCGATCGTGTGGTATGGCACCGAGGCGCAGAAACGGAAGTATCTTCCCAAGCTCGCGAGCGGCGAATGGATCGCGGCCTATGCCCTCTCGGAGCATACCTCGGGTTCGGACGCCCTGAATTGCCACACGCGTGCCGCGCTCTCTGAAGATGGGAAGCACTACGTGCTCAACGGCGAAAAGATGTGGATCACCAACAGTGGTTTCGCTGACGTTTTCACGGTCTTCGCCAAGATTGACGGCGAGAAGTTTTCGGCCTTCATCATCGATCGCGCCACGCCGGGACTTTCGATCGGCCCGGAGGAGCACAAACTCGGTATCCGCGGGTCATCCACCTGCCCGTTGATCCTGAGCGATTGCCAGGTGCCGGCGGAGAACCTGCTGGGCGAGGCCGGCAAGGGCCATCATATCGCCTTCAATGTGCTCAATATCGGCCGCCTCAAGCTGGGAGCGGCGTGCCTCGGCGGGGCCCGCCACAGCCTGCTCGACGCGATCCGCTACGCAAAAGAGCGCAAGTCCTTCGGCAAATCGATCGCCGAGTTCGGCTTGATTCAGGAGAAGCTGGCCGAGTGTGCGGCGGGCGTTTACGCCGGTGAGTGCCTGCTGTACCGCACGGTCGGGATGATTGACGCGGCGCTCGCTGGCGTCGACGCGCACGCCCCGGGGGCTTCGCGGGAGATTCAGAAACGCATCGAAGAGTATGCGGTCGAATGCTCGATCCTGAAGGTCTGGACGTCTGAGATGCTGGACATGGTCGCCGATCATCTGGTGCAGATTTACGCCGGATACGGGTACGTGGAAGAATACCCGGCGGAGCGCGCCTATCGCGACGCGCGCATCAATCGCATCTTCGAAGGCACCAACGAAATCAACCGTCTGATCATCACCGGCTGGCTCATGAAGCGGGCTATGACGGGACAGTTGCCCCTTCTCGGCGCAATCCAGCAGCTCATGGACGAGGTCACGTCCTTCCCCGCGCCGGCCGGGGACGTTGAAGGACCCCTGGCTGCGGAGCGCAAGATGCTGTCGCAAGCCAAGAAGCTCACGTTGTTTGCGGCCGGGGCTGCCTCGCAGAAGTACCTGCAGGGTCTCGCGGACCAGCAGGAAGTGATGGGCGCGATCGCCGACTGCGTGATCGAGGTCTACGCCATGGAATCCTGCATTCTGCGCGCCGAGAAGCTTGCGGCGTCAGACGACAGGGCGGCGGAGGCTGCCATCACCATGACGCGATTCTATGCTTCGAAGGCCATGCAGGTTGTCGAGCTTTCATCGCGTAAAGTGGTGGCTACGGTGGCCGAGGGAGACATGCTGCGCACCCAGGTGGCGATCCTGCGCAAGCTTGCAAAGCACGAACCGGCCGACACCATCGTTCTGGGCCGTGACATCGCCCGCCGCGTGGTCGAGGCAGGCTGCTACACGTTGTAGGGCGGGTCAGCGCGGAAACTCCCGCGCCGAGGGCGGCAGGGGAGGTTCGGCCTCGAGGAAGCGAAGAGTCTCGGGCACGATCCTGCCGCCGCACTCGACCGGCGCTAGATGGCCGCAGCCGTCGAAGATCGCGAGCGATGACTGCGGCATCTCCCGATGCATCTCGTCGGCGCAGAACAGCGGGATGAGGACGTCCTGCTTTCCCCAAACAATAAGCACCGGTGCTTGTATCGATCCGAGCCTGCCGTTCAGGAGATCGGCGCCCGACACCATCGACTTCCGGGCGCGGTCCACCACCCACCCGGTCGGCTGCATTTCCCGAATCATGTCGCGCGCTATGAAACGGGGAATGCGAGACGACTGCGGCGTCAGCCAGGTGAGGAACTCCTCGGCCTGTTCCACGGTGGCCGGATGAAAGAGAGTGAAGTCGAACGCCGGCTTGAAATCGACACCGGCGCTGTCAAACAGAACGAGCCGGCGTACCCGCTCCGGATGCGCCAGCGTGAACTTCAGCGCCACCCAGCCTCCCATCGACCATCCACCGAGGTCGGCGCGAGACAGATGCTGGCTGTCGAAGAACTGATTGAGGACTTCGGATTGTAAGGCAATAGAGTAATCGACGTCCGGGCGCTGCGATTGGCCGAAGCCCAGCAGATCAAGGGCGTAGACGCGATAGTCATGCCGCATCAGCGCGGGCATGAGTAGAGCCCAATCCTGCGCTCTGCCGCCCAGGCCGTGCACGAGCACCAGCGGTCTGCCCTCGCCGCCGGCAAGGTAGTGGATGCGGTACGAGCCGAGCTGAACGTAATCGCTGCGCACGCCGTCCAGTCGCAGTGACCCGCGCGTGACCTGATCCATGATCCAGAAGGGACGCCAGAAGAAGATCGCGCCCAGGCAGGCCGCGACCGCGAAGACCAGCGCCAAAGCGCGGCGCAAGCGCCGTCCGCGTTTCATGGGCCGTTCCGGGCTTAGAGGATTGGGCATGCGGTCGAGGATGAAGCCGAAAACGGGGATCCCGAAACCCGCAACTGGCGGCTGTCACTTGCGATGGGCCAACGCCTGCGCTTTGCGGATGCTCTTCTGGCGCAGATCCCAGGAGCCGATGGCTTTCTGAGCGCCGAGACGCGCCAGTTCCGCGCTCATCTTGCTCTCGGCGTCTTCAAACGTCTGCTCCGCATCCATCCTGGCGCTATAGGCCTCATCGTCTGCCACCTTTACGCGCTGCACCGCGAGTTTGCTCTTGCTGTCGACGCGCCGGGCATCCTCTTTGGCCTTTTCATACGAGCGCTTTGTCCGGGGATTGCTTTCGAACGACTCCTGCGCCTCCAACTCGCGGTAAGCCTTTCGCAGATCGTCGTCCCAGGAGGCTCGCACCTCCTCTGCCCGATTGTCGAGAGCTGCGTTGGCACGGTCAGCGGCAGCTCGCACCCGTTTCTTTTCAAGGAGCCATCGCCAGACCGACCAATCCTTGGCTTGGTTCATTAGCTGCCTGGCTTCTTCCACTTCAATCAGCTCTTGCATACGCTCACTCCCAGGGATTATCCGTCTACTTCCACGCATCCGGGCTTGAAACGCTCGATCACCATGAATAGCATGCGGGGAAGTTTACCCCACCCCGCA
Organism: Terriglobia bacterium; assembly: GCA_035949375.1. GTDB lineage: Bacteria > Acidobacteriota > Terriglobia > UBA7540 > UBA7540 > Gp13-AA77. The sequence continues at coordinate 50,239 of DASZIG010000049.1, forward strand.
CTCCTTTCAAACCCATACAGCCGTCAAACCTAGCCGGAGGCGTCACGCCAGTCTGTGATTCTCAGCACATTCGAAAAAGGAGGCCGATGCGGTGATGGAGATAGCACCGAGTCAAGCCATGCACACTGCCGCCAGGGCCGCGATTATCGACAAGTCCCGCCAAGCGATCGGCTTACCGTCCGCGCCGCCCAGCAATCAAAACCGGAGACCGTCGCTATTTTGGACGTTGCCCGCGGGCAGCCGAACAGGGAATGTCTGCCGTCAAACCTTCCTGGCTCGACTTGGCCAGGATCGTCTCCAAGTGCGGCAAGCCCCTTTCGTCCAATGGGGCGCGTCGCGGAGCCTGAGCGCTGATTCCTATGCCTGATTATGACTTCGATTTCATCGTGATTGGTTCGGGGTTCGGCGGGAGCGTGAGCGCCCATCGCCTGACCGAAAAAGGCTACCGCGTGGCGGTAATGGAGATGGGCCGCCGCTGGACCCCGGAAAACCTGCCTCCCTCGAGCTGGCGCCTGCGACGCTGGGTGTGGCGTCCGAGTCTCGGGCTTAAGGGTTTCTTCAATCTTGAATTCTTCCGGCATGTGGTCATCGCGCACGGGTGCGCCGTAGGCGGTGGCTCGATCACTTATGCCAATACGCTGCTTGTTCCGCGGGACTTGATCTGGGACAACGGATCGTGGGCCGGCCTGGCGCCGTGGAAGGAGGAGATGCCGCCTCACTACGAGACCGCGATCCGCATGCTCGGGGTTATCGAGAATCGCATCCTCGGCCCCGCAGACCATCTGCTCAAACGCGTGGCGGACGCGGCCGGCGTGGGCCACACCTTTTACCGGACGCGCGTGGGCGTCTTCCAGGCGCCCGAAGGCGAAGCCGGTGGCAAGACATACCCGGACCCTTACTTCGGCGGCGCCGGGCCCGAGCGCACCACCTGCATCGCCTGTGGCGGCTGCATGATGGGATGCCGTCACAACGCCAAGAACACCCTCGACAAGAACTACCTCTACTTCGCCGAGAAGCAAGGCGCTCGTATCTTTGCCGAGACCCGGGTCGTCGAGGTTGTGCCGTTGAATGGCAAAGCCGACGGCTGCGACGGCTACGAGGTTCACACGGTGAGGTCCACGTCGCGCCTCCGCAAGCAACCCCAACGCTTCACCTGCCGGGGCGTGGTCTTCGCCGCTTCCGCGCTCGGCAGCATGGACCTGCTCCTTCGCCTGAAAGAGAAAGGGTCGCTGCCCGCCCTCAGTGATCAATTGGGCCAACGGGTGCGCACGAACGCAGAATCACTCATCGGCGTGCGCGTCCCGGGCAGCACTGAGGATCTCTCGAAGGGCGTGGCTATCGGCGCCGGCATCTACATCGACGAACACACCCACATCGAGGCCGTGCGCTATCCCGACGGCTCGGACGCGCTCGGGGTTCTTTGCACGGTGCTGACCGGAGGGCGGCCCGGCCACACGCGAGTGTTCATCTGGCTTCGCACCCTTCTTAGCTCGTTGCTGCGCCACCCGTGGCGCACCGTGCGCTGCCTGCACCCTTTCGGATGGGCGCGCGAGTCATTGCTGCTGGTCTGCATGCAGACGCTCGAAGGCCACATCAACATGCGCCTGGGCCGGCTGTGGTTCTGGCCCTTCGGGAAGACGCTGGTGAGCTATGGCCCACGAATCCCCCCGTTCATTCCTCAGGCCAACGAATTCGCCCGCAAGGCTGCCGCCCTGATTGGCGGCACCCCGATCAGTATGGTCACCGAAGTCCTCTTCGACGCCCCCGGCACGGCGCATGTGCTGGGCGGCTGCCCGATGGCCCCTACTGCCGCCGAGGGCGTCGTTGATCAGCGGAACCGCGTCTTTGGCTACAAGAACATGTACATCTGCGACGGCTCAGTGATGGCGGCCAATCTGGGAGTGAACCCCAGCCTTACGATCTGCGCCCTTACGGAGCGGGCCATGACCGGCATCCCGACAGCAGCCGCGACGGATTGGAGTGATTCGGCCGAGCCGAGCGGGGCAGCCGAAGAGCCGACGCTGGCCGGGGTGTAAGCGTTCAAAGGCACATCAGATAAACCTGTTGTAATCAATGACTTATCCTAGACTATACTATTCGAGAATAATGCTCGACAACCCGGCCAGGTTTTCCGGTCACGGGCGTTTGCCGCTGCCGCGGCACCGGCGGACGGTCGCCTCGACGCCGCTGACTGGCGTCTCGGGAAATAGCGACAATTTAATGTACGCATTCGGTAACACCATGGTAAACTCACTGCCTTCTTTGTCGTACACCGTCCGGCAGCCTGCAGGGGCAATATGTGCTGTCGACGGTTCGGGGGGATTGCGCAACAGTTCGGTCCACACGCCTTCGTGCGTGGGGGGGGTCATCTCAGCTTATGTTCCGCTAAGTCCGGCGCGTATTGAAGTGCTTCAGTCAGACCTCAAGAGAGACCACATTCCTAAGTAGCAGGACTGCGCCCGGACAATTCTGTGCAGCATGAGGGTACGAGCGTCTTGAGTTAAGACGCTGGTTATCGCAGCCACATCGCTCTGCCTGCGCTCGTTCAATAACGCGAGCGTTGCAGAGCCTCGTGCTCGTGTGTGCCTGCGCGAGCAAAGCCATCGACATACTCTTCGGCTGTGGCATTCGCCTATAAGGTGAGGCTATTTACCGTTGTTTTATATAACCACTTGAATACTTCTATCTACATGCACGACACCAAAAGGTAACATGATCTGGCGAACGGAAATTTCCAAGAGGCAAGTCGTTTGTAACTCGGCGGCTTGACCGTGACGATTTGGAATCCAGCTTGCTCAAACGTTGTTTCACGCTTCAGCGGCCTTTGCCTGTTGATGCGTTTCTCGGAAGCGAATCCGAAAGCGCATCAAGGGCGGACGCAAGCGATCCAGTGCGATTCGGGGGACATTCATGAATCCAGCCAAGAAATTCCTTCAATTAAGCGTCGTAATGCTAGCGGTCTGTTTGCCGGTGTGGTGCCAGCAAGAGGGAGCTAGTGTGAATGAAGGTCTCGAAACTGCCGAGCTCTATGTGGACGTTGCCAACGGCTCGGACAATAATCCTGGGACGGCAAGCGAGCCCTTGCAGACAATCGGGGAGTCGGTTCTGCTGGCCACTGCAAACAACGAGAACAACGTCGGCACTCGCGTCATCATCAACCCCGGGGTCTATCGTGAATCCGTGAACTTGAACTCCAATCAATTCATGACGAACATGCCGATTACGTTCGAAGCCGCCATCAACGGTACAGTGATGGTCTCGGGCGCGCAGCAATGGACGGGCTGGCAACCCTACAGTGGCAACAGGAACATCTACACCAATCCCTGGCCTTACTCCTGGGGCCTGTGTCCTCCGGGCCCGCTGGCTCCCCCTTACCCGAATGTCGTGATGCGTCGCGAGATGGTCTTCGTGGAAGGGCGCCTGCTCACACAAGTGCTCTCCCTCAATGAGATGACGGTTTCCACGTTCTACGTCAATGAGAGCGCCGGCACGATCTACATCTGGCCGCCCTCCGGGGTCAACGTCAACACGGCCGATGTCGAAGTCGCCGTGAACCCCGCCGTCTGGACGATCGAAGGCTTTTCAAACGTCGTGCTGCGGGGCCTCACCTTTGAGTATGGTAACTCCTGCCGCGAAAACGGCGCCGTCCTGGTGTACGGACCTTCTCCGAATTCGGTCAGCAACGTTCTGTTCGATACGGACAACTTTCTTTGGAACAACGCGGAAGGCTTGAACCTGGAGCCGACCTTGACGGGCGTCACGGTGCAGAACAGCCTGGCAAACCACAACGGCGAGTCGGGCATCCAAGTTTACCAGTCGACCAACATCCTTTTCCAAAACATGGCGGCCGACTACAACAATTGGCGGGGCGAATGGGGCACGTATTACAACTTCAATTCGGGGGGCGCTCACTTTTTCGAGGTGCACGACCTGTACCTCACCGACGTAAACCTCTATGACAACTTGACGTGGGGCTCGCATTTCGACACCGATCACATAAACGTCAACATCAAGGGAATGGTGGCCTCTGAAAACTTTCTCGCGGGTGCGCTCATCGAGAAAGACGAAGGACCGATCAACGTTTCGAACAGCTACTTCTGCAACGGCGATCCGACGAGTTCGGTATGGAGCAACATCGGGATGGATGTGCGCGACAGTGAATACGTCACTGTCAGCGGCACGACCTTCGTCAACAATCCCGCCGGAGACGTCGTTATCAATGGCCAGAACGGGGGCTACCAGATCACGAACTGGCAAACTGGGCAGCCGCTAACGGTAATGGGCGAGTATCTCACCCTGATGCAGAATACGTTCGTCGCGGGCACCGCTCAGTCCCTTCTCAACGACAGTGACGCGTGGGATTGGACCTATTTTCAACCCACATTAACTTCCAACTACAACACCTGGTGGAACAGCACAAACAACGAGCCCTACACCATTCCCCAAGGCAACAACATCACAAGCGTTAATTTTGCGGGGTGGCAGGCCGGCACAAACCAGGACCAGCAGTCCGCATGGTCGCAGCCCTCGGGCAGTCTGTACAGCCACTGCAGTCAGTCTCCCGACATGGTCGACTACTGGTTCGTGACGCCCGGCAACCTGGGCCAGCAGACGATCAACCCCGGCGCCTCCGCCGTCTGGCCGGTAAGCATCTTTCCCCTTCGCTTCACGAGCAACGTTACGTTGAGTTATGACATCTCGATGGTTCCGGGAGCCACGGCGAGCTACGGGAGCAACGTTCTCGCTCCGAATGGCAGCACCAACTTCACGATTCAGACGGCGGGCTCGACGCCGGCGGGAACCTACCAGGTCGTCCTAATCGCCAACTCCGGAAACCTCACCAAGGCAATGACTGTTCTGTTGACGGTTCAGTAGTCTTTTCGCCCAAGCGGGGAAGGAGGAACAAAGTTCTCCCCTCCTTCCCCGGCCCCAAAGGGCGCACCCTCCCCGCAACCTCCCCACCAAGCATGATCCCCATCGAACGACGGACGACCTCCGGCACTCCCGCTTGCGCCCTCCAGGACTCCCGCGCTAAAGTTAGGCTCTCGCGAAAGCAGCGCCGAAACGATGCCCAGACGCATTGTGACTACGGAAGACGTCCAGGGGGCCCGGGGTGAGCTTCGCGTGCCGCCCGGCGCCATCGTAACCGACCGCGCGCGCGAACTCTCCTCCGAACTCGGTGTGGCCATAGTCTATGAAGACGGGCCCTCGGAAGCCGCAGTCCTCTCGCCCCGCGTCGTCGCTTTGGGCAGCGATCATGCCGGCTACGATCTGAAAGAATATCTCAAGCAATTCCTGACGGACTCGGGCTACGCGGTACAGGATCAGGGGACACACTCCCGCGACCCCGTGGATTACCCGGATTTTGCGCGCGCCGTGGCGCAAGCGGTCGCCGCCGGCAAGGCCTGGCGGGGGATTGTTGTGGACGGCGCCGGGATCGGATCTGCCATCGCTGCCAACAAAGTCCCTGGCGCTCGCGCCGCCCTTTGCTACGATCGTGCCACCGCCCGAAACAGCCGCGAGCACAATGACGCCAACGTACTGACGCTCGGAGCCCGCCTGATTCCTGCCGAACTCGCGCGCGAAGTGGCGGCGGCGTGGCTCGAAACCAGGTTCGCCGGCGGACGTCACCAGAATCGCATCGACAAGATCACCGCCCTCGAGCAGCGCGGGTTGCCGCCTGAGCCCACCTCCCCGCTGTGCCTCGAGACGGTGTCGATTAAGGGATCCGCGAAGACAGCGCGCGCAGTCCCGGCACAGCCGCAAGCGCCGGCCGGACCGCAGGATTCCAAGGCGCGGGAGCAACTGATTGAGGCCGTCGCCAGAGAGATCCTCTGCCGGCTGGGCGATCAGGAAGCGTGTGCGCTACGCGGACTTGAGATCGACGAGACGGTGTGCCCGGGCTGCGACGGCCGCTGCGCCGAAAGCTGCCCTGCAAAGTCGCGTCGCGTGCTGGCCGCCGGCGCCGCGCGCCTGGGCTCGAGCCTGGGCGCCACCGCGATCCCGCCGGATCTCGCCCGCTTCATCGATCACACCCTGCTTAAGCCCGAGGCCACCGAGAGCGACGTGCGTCGCCTTTGCGCCGAAGCTCGCGAATACCAATTCGCGAGCGTTTGCGTGAACCCCACCTGGATTTCGCTCTGCGCGGGCGAACTGCAGGGCTCGCCGGTCAAGGTCTGTACGGTGGCCGGATTCCCTCTCGGCGCGACCCTCAGTTCCGTCAAGCTCTTCGAGACGGAACAGGCGCTGAAGCTCGGAGCGCTCGAAATCGACATGGTGATCAACGTCGGCGCCCTTAAGTCCGGCCACTATGAGCAGGTGGAGCAGGAGATTCGCGCGCTGGCCGAGGCCAGCCACCGCGGGGGCGCCATCCTGAAAGTCATTCTGGAGTGCGCGCTGCTGACCGACCAGGAAAAGGTGGTGGCTTCGCGTCTCTCGAAATCGGCGGGCGCAGACTTCGTGAAGACGTCGACCGGCTTCGGACCCGGCGGCGCGACCGCTCACGACGTGGAGATCATGCGGCTGGTGGTCGGACCCGAAATGGGCGTCAAAGCCGCGGGCGGCATTCGTGACTACCAGGACTTGCAGAAGATGCTGGCCGCGGGCGCCACCCGCATCGGCGCAAGCGCCAGCGTGAAAATCATGCGCGAAGCTGCCGGCGAAATGTTACACGACACTCACGCGGCCGCAACCGCCGCCACACCGGCGAAATACTGATGAAGAGCCTTCAGGCAGCCCGAGTCGGCGGGGCAGGCTTGTGCTGCGCAATCGCTGGCAGGAGCCTTGCGGCAGACACGACTTGAAAGCGCCGGCAATTGGCTCGAACTTATTTAACCAGTTGGACTAATAGCCGGCGACGAAACCCGATTCTCACGCGTGTCATCGAACCTTCATACAGCGGAGCTATTCTTAGGCTCGCTCTTGCTCGTGATCGGGAGGTGAACACCGATGGCTAAGCCGACCCAGCCCCTCAGTAGCGATGAATTGCGCCTGATCAACGCCTACTGGCGCGCGGCCAACTACCTCTCGGTCGGGCAGATCTATCTGCTCGACAATCCCCTGCTCAAAGAGCCGCTCAACATCGCGCACGTGAAGCCGCGCCTGCTCGGGCACTGGGGCACTACCCCCGGCCTGAACCTGGTCTACGCTCATCTCAACCGGCTGATCCGCAAGCACGATCTGAACGCGATCTTCGTCACGGGTCCCGGGCATGGCGGCCCCGCTCTGGTGGCGAATACCTATCTCGAAGGCACTTACAGCGAGAGTTATCCGCACATCTCGCAGGACGCCGAGGGCATGCGGCGGCTCTTCAAGCAATTCTCGTTTCCAGGCGGGATTCCCAGCCACGTCTCGCCCGAAGTGCCGGGGTCTATCAACGAAGGCGGAGAGCTTGGATACTCTCTCCTGCACGCCTACGGCGCGGTGTTCGACAATCCCGGCCTGCTGGCGGTGTGCGTGGTGGGCGACGGCGAAGCTGAGACGGGCCCGGCGGCCACCAGTTGGCATTCGAACAAGTTCCTGAATCCGGTGCACGACGGTGCGGTGCTGCCGATCCTGCATCTGAACGGCTACAAGATCGCCGGCCCTACGGTGCTGGCGCGTGTGCCTCAAGGCGAGCTGATCGATTTGTTTCAAGGTTACGGCTACGAGCCGTACTTCGTGGAGGGCGATGAGCCGGAAGCGGTCCACCAGGAGCTTGCCGCCGCTCTGGAGAAGATCGTCAAGGCGATCCGCGGTATTCAAAACAAGGCTCGAACCGAGGGATTCCACCAGAGGCCGCGCTGGCCCATGCTGATCCTGCGGACGCCCAAGGGTTGGACGGGCCCGAAAATCGTGGACGGGAAGCAGGTGGAAGGCACTTTCCGGGCACACCAGGTGCCCCTGGCGGATCTTGCTGAGAAGCCCGGCCATCTGAAGATGCTCGAGGAATGGATGAAGAGCTACAAGCCCGAGGACCTGTTCGACGAGAAGGGCACTCTGATTCCCGAACTCGCGGCGCTCGCGCCCGAAGGCAGCCGGCGCATGGGCGCGAACCCGCACGCCAACGGCGGCCTGCTGCTGCGCGAGCTGGCCATACCGGATTTCCGCGCTTACGCCGTCAAAGTCCCTGAGCCCGGCACGGTGCGCGCGGCCTCAACCACCGTGCTCGGCGGCGTGCTGCGCGACGTGATCAAGCTGAACGGGGAACGCCACAATTTCCGCATCGTGGGCCCCGACGAGACGTCATCCAACCGGCTCGACGCGGTCTTCGAGGTCACCGACCGCACATCGACAGCGCAAATCCTGCCGAACGACGATCACGTGTCGCCCGACGGCCGCGTGATGGAAGTGCTGAGCGAGCACATGTGCCAGGGCTGGCTTGAAGGGTACCTGCTCACCGGGCGGCATGGCTTTTTTTCCTGCTACGAGGCCTTCGCCCACATCGTGGATTCGATGTTCAATCAGCACGCCAAATGGCTGAAATCCTGCAACGAAATTCCATGGCGACGCCCCATCGCCTCCCTCAACTATCTGCTGACTTCGCACGTCTGGCGCCAGGACCACAACGGCTTCACTCATCAGGATCCCGGCTTCATAGACAACGTCGTGAACAAGAAGGCGGCGGTTGTCCGCGTCTATCTGCCGCCCGACGCCAACACGCTGCTCTCGGTGGCCGATCACTGCCTGAGGAGCCGCAACTACGTGAACGTGATCATCGCCGGCAAGCATCCTGAACTGCAATGGCTCGATATGGACGCGGCCGTGCGCCACTGTACGGCTGGAGTCAGTGTGTGGGATTGGGCGAGCAATGACCAGAACGTGGAGCCGGACGTGGTAATGGCGTGCGCCGGCGACGTGCCCACCCTCGAAACCCTGGCCGCGGTGGACATCCTGCGCCGGCACGTGCCCGATTTGAAGATCCGGGTGGTGAACGTCGTCGACCTCATGACGCTTCAGCCCTCGACCGAGCATCCCCACGGCCTGCCCGACAAGGATTACGACCTGATCTTCACCACGGATCGCCAGATTATCTTCGCCTTCCACGGCTATCCATGGCTGATCCACCGGCTCACCTATCGCCGCACCAACCAGGAGTTGCACGTGCGCGGCTACAAGGAGGAAGGCACGGTCACCACGCCGTTTGACATGTGCGTGCGCAACGAAATCGACCGTTTTCACCTCGCCATCGACGTTCTGGAGCGGGTGGAGCGGCTTCGCAACGTGACCGCCCACGTCTGGCAGATGTTGCGGGACAAGCTGGTAGATCACCGGCAATACATCGACACGCACGGCGAGGATATGCCGGAAGTGAGTGAGTGGACGTGGCCCGGCCATTAGTTCTTCGTCTTGAGTCTGTGCAGTCCCTCTCGAAACCGGCGATCGGCTGAAAAGGGAAGACCGAGGGTGACGACCGAAAACTACAACTGAAATCGGCCGGAAAGGAACCGATGAAGATTCTGGTGATTAATTGCGGCAGCTCCTCGGTCAAGTTCCAGCTTATCGAGACCAGCCCGGAGAACATCGTGTCGAACACGGACCGGCTGCTGGCCAAGGGCGAGGTGGAGCGGGTGGGGAGCTCCGAATCCTCCGTCACGATTCAAGTTACGGGTGAGCCGGCCTCGCAGTGGGCGCGAGCCACTCGGGATCACACCGAGGCCGTCCAGGCCGGGCTCGAACGCCTGACCCATTCGACGAGCCTGATCCGGAGTCTGAGCGACATCGAAGGCGTCGGTCACCGGATGGTTCACGGCGGCGAGCACTTTACCGAGTCAACCCTGATCGACGACGGCGTGATCCGTGAGATCGAACGCTGCATTCCCCTCGCTCCGCTCCACAATCCGAACAACCTCAGGGGTTATCGCGCCGCGGTTAAGTTGCTGCCGCACGCCAAGCAGGTGGCCGTCTTCGACACCGCCTTTCACCACGCCATGCCTCCGCACGCCTTTCACTACGGCATTCCCTTGATCCATTACACACGCGACCACGTGCGCCGGTACGGCTTCCACGGCACCTCGCACCGTTATCTCAATTATCGTTTCGCCCGCCTTCACGGCCACGATCGCAGCGCCTACAAGGTGATCACCTGCCACCTCGGTAACGGGGCCTCGATGTGCGCCATTGACCACGGCAAATCGATCGATACGTCCATGGGCCTGACGCCCCTCGAAGGCCTGATGATGGGCACGCGGCCCGGTGATCTTGACCCCGGCGCGCTGACCTACCTGCTCGGCCAGGAGGACACGAGTCTCCACGATCTGGAAACCGAGCTGAACCGTTACAGCGGGCTGTACGGGATTTCGGGTATCTCGGGCGATATGCGCGATCTGCTGGGTGAGGCCGAAAAGGGCAACGAGCGGGCATCTCTGGCCATTGAGATGTTCTGCTACCGCGTGAAGAAGTACATCGGCGCCTACCTCGCGGTCCTGAACGGCGCCGACGGCATTGTTTTCGCCGGCGGTATCGGGGAGAACGCGCCGGCGATCCGTGCCCGCATCTGCGATGGCCTCGGCGTGTTTGGCATCCGCCTGGAAGCGGGAGACAACGCCGACGTGCCGGGCCCGGAGAAGCTGATCAGCCCCCGCGGCGCCTCTCCCGAAGTCTGGGTGATTCGCACCGACGAGGAGTTGCTCATCGCACGCGACACCGTGCGTTGCATTCTGGGCATTCCCCATCCTGTTTGAGGAAGTCTGCAGGAGGGCGCTTGCGCGGTTCATTGCAGGGCGGGGCGAGGCGTCTCATCCGAAATACTTCACGGTCATCTGCTGCCACCACGGCCAGTCGTGGCCGGTGCCGTTGCCCCATACGTCCAGCCAGTGAGGAATCTGCTTCTGGTCCATGATGTGGCCCAGGCGTTCGTTGTCCTGCAAACAGCTATCGCGTTCGCCGGTGGCGAGCACAAGCTTCGTGTGGGTGCGATAGCGGCTGAGGTACCAGTTATCGTTGAGGTTCGGCAGGAAATCCGTAGGACAATTGAAGTAACAGTTGTCGTCGTAGTAGCCGTCCAGGAACTGATGAATGTCGAAAGCGCCGCTCATGCTCACGGCGTGCGTGACAAGGTCCGGATGACGCAGTGAAAGGTTCATCACGTGATAGCCGCCGAAACTGCAACCGGTAGTGGCAAGTTCCCCGGAGCGATTCTGGGAGCGGATGAAGGGAACGACCTCATTGAGCAGGTATTGCTCGTACTGCATGTGCCGCAGCACGCGGTCGCGCGGGTGGATCTGCTTGTTGTACCAGCTTTCGGAGTCGACGCTGTCCACGCAGAAGGCCTGCACAGCGCCGTCTTCGTAGCGCCACTCGATGGCTTTGATCATGCCGCGGTCTTCGTAATCAAAATAGCGGCCCATCGAAGTGGGAAACACTATCATCGGCGTGCCGGCGTGGCCGAAAATCAGCAGTTCCATGTCCCGGTGCAAGGCCGGGCTGTACCATTTGTGGTATTCGCGGTTCATTCGTCCTCATCTCGGCGTCAGCGGAAATCCGTCGGCAAGCTCGCCGCGGTCAAGAGCCCGCTCTCAACAGGCCCGACTATGTTCACGTCCTCGCAACCTCCAAGTCAAGCTCCGCTTCCGCGAGTAGTGGCGCTCCGGAGTCACGCCCCCGCGGCAGTTATGGCAAGCGCTTGAGTGCGTCGCGGAGTTTCTCCACGCTGAAGTCGGCAGACTCGCAAACCGCAAGCACTCGGCGATCGCGCTCCGCCTGTTCGGCGGCCACACGCGGAATCGCGGAGGCGATCTGCCGGGGCACCGAAAGCAAGCCATGACCGTCACCGTGCAGCAGGTCTCCGGGACGCACTTCCAGGCCGCCGACCATGACGGGAGATCCGAAGTCGATAATGCGGGCATAAACGTGGGAAAGTGCCCGATTGTGCGCGAACACTTGAAGCCCAAGCTTCCGTATCGCGGCCACCTCGCGGACGGCGCCGTTGGTGACGAAAGCTACACCTCCCAAGGCCTTCAGCATAGCGGCGTGCACGTCGCCAAGGAACGCGCCCACGCCCGGCGGCTCGTCCAGGTCCTGCATCACCACGATCCTGGGTTCGGGGACGCTGAGGATGCTCTTCCACCAGTCCGTCCGGTCGTGGTAACTGCGGCCGGCCATCGGCCGCTCGCCGCTGCGCATGCGCGCGGTGGCCGCGTAACCCACCACGGGCGGGAGAGCGTCGAAAATGCACTGAACCTCCGAACTCGCGAAGCCGGTGTTGCGGGCGCGCAGGTCGAAGGTCTCGATCGCATCCTCCACCGCGCACGTTTCAAGATGCCGGAGAGCCTCCAGCTCGGCCGCGCTCAAGAACGGTTCCATGCTGAACGATTGCCTCCTCCGCGGAATCGCCCTCACCCGCTCGATGGGCCAAGTATATAACGCCCGCCCCATGGCGTCATCCGGCGCGCTTTCACGCGTTTGCTCCGGCGGCGCGCAGCCGGCGTTCGATCGCAGCGTGACCCATTTTCCTCGCCCAGGCCTGCGGGGTCGCCCACGGCTCGGCGTCGGGCTCATTGACCGATGCGCCGCGCCCGATCAGCAACTCAACCAACTCTTCGCGGCCCCAGCGGCAGGCCCAGCCGAGCGGCGTGGACTTCAGAAGGTCGTCGCGCAGGTCAAGTCTGGCACCATAATTGATCAGCATGGCGGCGAAGCGGACTCGGTCCGCCTCGTCCGGGACGCCGTGGCGCGCCGCAGTAAAGTGCAAGGCCGTTTGTCCCATGCGCGACACGTTCGGATCTACTCCGTGCCGCATCAGCAATTCCAGGCACCGCAAGCGCTCGTCCGCCGTGACAGGCGGTAGCGCGCCCCTGTCATCGCCCAGACCTCGAATCGGCTGGATGAGAAACCAATTCCAGCGCGGGTCATTTGCCGGCAACTTGAAATGCGGCAGCGCCATCTCGACGATGGCCGGGCAGCCGCTATCGCAGGCAGACCAGCACAAGTCCTCAATCACGCTTTCGCCGACATCCGCGTCCAGCAAGCGCCGGGCCTCGGCAACGTCGTGCGCCTGGGCGACGAGATGAGGCTGTGCCTGCGCCCCGCGCTCGATCAGCAGTTGCTTCATCGCCTCATCGCCGCGCTCGTACGCCCGGCTCAACGGCCAGCCGGAGGCATACACGTTCCCATTTGGATCGGCGCCACGGTCGAGCAGCAGTTCCGCGATGTCACGCCGGCCTGCCGCGGCTGCGTGCCATAAGGGCGCGCCCCAGCTCAGGGTCGGCTCCTCAAGTTCCTGCAGCATCGTTCGCTCGTCAACGTCGAGCCCGAGATCGAGCAGCAGCCGGACTACCTCCAATTGTCCGTGCTTCACGGCAAGCGTGACGAGGCCGCCTTCGGTCCAGCGGATCTCCTGACGCAGCAGGCCGGGATCGGTGGCCACCAACTCGCGGATGCGTTCGGTGTAACCCAACGCTACGGCGGCAGGCAGAGTCACGTCAGCGCCACGATCGAGTAGCAGCTTCGCGACCCCCGGAACGCGCTCGGCACGGTCATTGTACGGACTGGCGGCGAGAGCCGCGCGGTCGAGGGGCGTCAATCCGCGCAGGTCTTTCTTGTGTACGCCGGCGCCGTGCGCGAGCAACCACGCCACCATCTCTCTGTTGGTCGCTTGCGCGGCGGCGTGCAGGGGCGTGCCGCCCGAACGGTCGCAGGCGCGGACCAGCCCGCTGTCTGCCTCGAGCATTCGCGTTGCATCCGCGTTCTCTCCCGCGCGGATTGCCTCATTAATCCGGTCTTGAACCGGAGACACGGTGGCGTTGGGACAGCTCGTCTGCTCGCGACGCCGCTGTTCCTCTTCTTCGATCGCCGCGACGATTTCGGCGTAACCGCGGTCGCGCGCCAGAGCCAGCGCCGTGGTCGCATCGCGGTGCGGCCAGATGCCCTTGCGGGCGTCTGCGCCCGCCCGCATCAGCAATCGCACCATCGCGGCGTCGCGGCCCAAGACCGCGTAATGCAACCCGCGATGTTCGTTATTGCCGGCGGTGTCCATGTGGACCAGTTCCGGCCGCTGTTGAAGCATGGCCTCGACACGACCTCGGTCGCCGGCTTCAACCGCGGCCACAAAGCGGCTGATGGTGACGCCATCGACGAAAGCCTTTAGCTTGGGCCAACTGTCGAAACCGTAAGCGCGGGCCAGCACCAATTGGGCATCGCTGAGCTGGAACGACTCTTGTTCGGCTGCCGGACCCGCTGACGGCGCTTCTTCACGACAATGGGCCCGCACTTCCTCGACGGCCGCAGGTTCACCCGCTCTTAAAGCGTTCAACAGCTCCTTCGCCTGCTTCTTAAGTTGATCGAGATTGGGCTTCTCGGGCAGTGCGCGTGTGGGTACCGAACGATGCGGATGGGACATGATGACCTCCTCTGGGCCGGTTCGGCCCGGCTTGCCCGATGTCCGCTCGTTCGGGCGAAAGGAAGATCACCATGAAGGTGTCTGGCAACAGCGTGTTGTTTCAGTGGGCTCAGCCCTTCCCGCGGACCGGCGGCGCCCGATGCGCACAACTCCATGCTATCACAGCCTCCGGTTGCCGCTCAGGCGTTCAACGGGCTACAATTCTTCCGTCGATCCAGTAATAGCGCTCGCGTCGTTCCTTTCTCGAGGCCAACGCGAAGCGCGCGGGATCGGGAATCGGAGAGAATCGAATGCCTCAGGTCGTGAAAAGCTCCAAAGTATATGACGCGATCATCGTGGGGTCGGGCGCGGGCGGAGGCATGGCCGCCTACGTACTGACAAAAGCGGGCGCGAAATGCCTGATGCTCGAGGCCGGAGCGTGGTTTGATACCGCCAAGGATTCGAAGATGTTGATGTGGCCCTACGAGGCGCCGCATCGCGGTGCGGCCACGCCCGACAAGCCGGCGGGTTACTTCGATCCGGGTTACGGCAGTTGGAATCTGCGCGGCGAGCCCTATACGAACGCCCCCGGCAGCGACTGGCAGTGGTTTCGGACGCGAGCGCTCGGTGGCAAGACCAATCACTGGGGGCGCATTTCGCTGCGCATGGGGCCGTACGATTTCAAACCCTACAGCCGCGACGGCAAGGGTTTCGACTGGCCCATCACGTACGACGATCTGGCGCCCTACTACGACAAGACCGAGGAATTGATCGGCGTCTTCGGGTCCGCTGAAGGGCTCGAGAACACGCCCGACGGCAAGTTCATGCCCGCGCCAGCCCCGCGCTGTCACGAACTGGTGATCCAACAAGCGTGCAAGAAACTGGGCATTCCGTGTGTGCCCGCGCGCCTGTCGATCATCACGAAACCCCTCAACGGACGGCCTGCGTGCCACTATTGCGGGCAATGCGGACGTTCCTGCGGCACGGGCTCGAATTTCTCCTCGCCCACCGTCCTCATTCCGCCAGCGCAAGCCACCGGGAATCTCGAGATCCGCTGCGACGCCATGGCCCGCGAGGTTCTGGTGGGTCCGGACGGCCTCGCCACGGGCGTCTCCTATATCGACAAGAAGACCGGCAAGGAAGTTCAGGTGCGCGGCAAGATCGTGGTGCTGGCGGCGAGCTGCTGCGAAACCACGCGGCTGCTGCTGAATTCGAAGAGTAGTTTGTTTCCGAACGGGCTCGCCAACTCGAGCGGCCTAGTGGGGCACTACCTGATGGACACCGTCGGCACCGACGGCACGGTCGGATTCTTCCCCGTGCTGACGGACCTGCCTGCGCACAACTGCGACGGCGTGGGCGGCATGCACCTGTACATGCCGTGGTGGAACTACCAGCAGCAGATGCGCCACGAACTGCCGTTCGCGCGCGGCTACCACATTGAATTCGGCGGCGGACGCCACATGCCCGGCATGGGGATGTTCAACGGCAGCGAGCGCTTCCTCGGCGGAGGATACGGCGTGGAACTGAAGCGCGGCTGCCGCAAAATCTACGGCGCCGTGTTGGGCTTTTCGAGCCGCGGCGAGATGATCCCGAACGAGCAGAGCTACTGCGAGATTGATCCCGACACCGTCGACGAGTGGGGCATACCCGCGCTCAAGTTCCACTTCAAGTTCACGGATGACGAAATCCTGCAGGCGCGGCACGCGCGAGAGACTTTCCGCGAGATCATCGTTGCGGCGGGTGGCGAGGTGATTCGCACGGCGGGCGAAGATGAGAACTGGGGTATTTCCAAGGGTGGCGCGATCATCCACGAGGTCGGCACCACACGCCTCGGAGATGATCGCCGCACTTCTGTGGTGAACGCCTGGTGTCAAGCCTGGGATTGCAAGAACCTGTTCGTGGCCGACGCGGCGCCGTTCGTGAGCAATGCCGACAAGAATCCGACCTTGACGATTTTAGCGCTGGCCTGGAGGACCTCCGAGTACGCGGCGGAGGAGGTGCGCAAGCGAAACATCTGAACACGGATCAACGCGATACTGGCTTGTTCCCGCAGACAACGTGAGCGGACAGAAACGAAGAGCCGCGAGGAGGGGACTTGCCCATCCCTCACTCGCGGCCTGCAAGGATCAAGTCAATCAGAAGGCGTTCAGGAAGACGGAGCCCGCCCCGTTGGCGGCGACCACCGCATCCGTACGGCCGTTGTTCCTCAGGTCGGCCAGGAGAACCCAGTACGGTGCCCCTTCTGCGGCGTAGTCAATGGGGGAGTTGAAGGTGCCATCGCCCCGTCCGTACAAAAGCTGGATGGCCTGCATCTGGGAATTCGACACCACCAGGTCCGGGTAGGAGTCGCTATTGATCAGGCCCACTGCTCCCCAGAGGCTGCCGCCGGCGAGGCTCGCAGTGCGCGCCATCTGAAGCGTGCCGTTTCCATTACCGAGCAGCACGCTGTAGCTCCCGACGTTGAACGTCACCACGTCCAGCTTGCCGTCGCCGTTGACGTCAGCAACGGAAATGGCAGCCGGACCGACGCCCGTAGCGTAGACTACCGGAGCTTGGAACGTGCCGTCGCCATTACCAACGAATACGCAGATGCCGGAAGTGCCGCCAGACGCTCCTCCGTTTGTCACGATGTCCAGCTTCCCATCGCCATTCAGGTCGCCGATCGCCAGTGCGTTGTTGGAACAACTGGTCCCATAGGCCACGTAAGGCTGGAGCGTTCCGTCGCCGTTTCCGAGGAGAATGTCCACACCGCCAAGGTCGTCTGCTACCGCAAGGTCGAGCTTGCCGTCGCCATTGAAGTCGGCCGACTCGAGGGCGGTGGGAAGTTGCCCCGAGTGATAGTTGGTGGCAGCCTGGAAGCTTCCGTTTCCGTCTCCAAGCATGATGCTCACCTCGGTGCTCGATCCGGAAGAATATGCCACGTCCAGCTTTCCGTCGCCGTTGAAATCTCCCGTGGTGACGCCGACTGGAATCAGCGACAAAGCCGTGACGACGGGCTTGCCGAAGCTTCCTTTCCCGGTGCCGAGTTGCACGCTAAGACTCGACGGATTGTACCCGGTGGTAGTCACCAGGTCGGGGAAACCATCGTTGTTGAAATCGCCGGTGGTGGCAGCCGTTCCGGCATAGTAGTTGGTGATCGTCCGAAAGCTTCCGTTGCCGACGCCCCGCAGGATCGAGATGTACCCGCCTTGCCAGGCCGCCACCAGGTCCGTGTTGCCGTCGCCGGTGACACTGCCGGCCGCGAGCGACGTGGCGCCGATGGGTCCCCAAGGAGTCGCGCTGTAGAGGCGCGCCGGCCGGAAGGTGCCGTCGCCGTCACCGAGGAGAACCGTTACCATGTTGGCGTCGGTATTGCTGTTGGACTCGCTGAGCACGGCGATGTCGGCTTTGCCGTCGCCGTTGAAGTCGCCGCCAACCACCTGATCCGCCCCAGCCGAAACGCGGACGCTCAACGGAGTCTGGAAGGTTCCATCTCCGTTGCCGATGAGAACGCTTACGGTTCCGCCGATGTTGGACGTCACCAGGTCGGGGTGGCCGTCATTATTAAAGTCTTCGCTGATCACTGAGTTCGAACCGGAACCAGCGGCGTAGTTCACCGCGGCCTGAAAGGTTCCGTTGCCATTTCCGAGCAGCACGCTCACGGCGCCCGCCTGGGCGCAAGCGAGAGCCAGATCCAGTTTGCCATCCAGGTTGTAGTCCGCGACCGCGATGGAACTCGGCGTGTCGCAGGTGCTGTACCTCGTTCCGGCCCCGAAGCTCCCGTTTCCGTTGTTCAGCAGCACGGTGACGACGCTCGTGTTGTCCGACACTGCCAGGTCAGGCTTGCCGTCCCCGTTGAAATCCGCGGCCGCCACAAAGTTGGCGACGTATCCCGCACCGTAATCCATCGCTGCCTGAAAAGTGCCGTTGCCATTTCCAAAGAGCACGCTGACAGAATTACTGCCGGCATTGGCTACGGCCAGATCGAGAAACCCGTCGCCGTTGAAATCGGCCACGGCCACCGATCTGGGATCGCTGCCTACGGTATAACTCGTTCTTTGATTGAACGTGCCGTTGCTGTTGAGCATCACGCTTACTCGTTCGCTCGAGTTATCGGCCACGACGACGTCGATCTGGCCGTCGGCGTTAAAATCGCCCAAGGCGACGCCCTGGGGCCAGGTTCCTGCGGCATAAGCGTTCGCCGCCACAAATCCCTGCGCGGCCGCGGGCCGGTAGATCATAAAGACAAGGCAAACAATAATCAGCGCTCGAATCAACCAACTTTCCTGCCGGTTCATCGATTCCTCCTTCGCATTTTGTCGCGATTAGCTATGAATTGGACGCAGCGAATTCGCGGGTTCACCTCCTCGTGGCCGGTGAACGTATCCTGGATTGTACCGCCCGCGACCGGCGCAGTCTATCAGTCGGCGGCTTCCACAAACTCCAGCCGATTGCCCCAGGGATCGTCAGCGTAGAACCGGCGCAGGCCGGGCAGAGTGTCGTCATCGATGATCTTGATCTGTTGTGACCGCAGCCGTTCGCGGAGCGCATCGAGACCGGTCACACGGAAGGCCGGATGCGCTTTCCGCGCCGGCTGGAAGTCGCGCTCCAGGCCCACGTGCAACTGCTGAGCGCCGCAGCGAAACCAGCAGCCGCCGCGAGCCTGAAGAGGGAGCGGCTTCTCGATCTCTTCGAGGCCGAGAACGAAGCCGTAGAACTCGCGAGCGGCAATCTCGCAGCCTTGGGGAGCGGCAACCTGGACGTGGTCGATCGCCGTGATTTCTGGCTTCATGAACTGTAGGGTTCGCCCGATAGGAGCGAATCGTCACTCCGATCTTAGCGCCTGCATGGGATCGATCGAGGCCGCGCGGCGGGCCGGTACGAAGCCGGCCAGGAGGGCGCAGGCGCCGAGCACCAGGACAGCGGCGCCCAAAATCACCGGATCATGGCTCTTGACGCCATAAAGCTGGCTCGAGAGCAACCGGCCTCCGGCGAGAGCCGCGGGAATGCCAACCCCGAGACCGAAGGCGAGCTGCAGGAAAGCCCCGCGCAGCACGAGTCCGAGCACGTTGCCGCGATTCGCCCCGAGCGCCATGCGGATGCCGATCTCGCCGGTTCGTTGAGCCACGGAATAGGCCGTCACGCCGTAGAGCCCGACGCACGCGAGGATCAGCGCGAGCAGCCCGAACAGTTCCGTGAGACGCGTGATGAGCGTGTCCTGGTTGAAGTTCAGACTGAGCTGCTCGGCGAAGCTTTGCATGTTCAGCACCGTCAGATTCGGATCGATATCGGCGAGCGTGTGTCGCACCGCAGGCTCGAGATTGTCGGGCTTGCCGGCGCCCCCCGGAATCACCACAATGTGCTGCTTGCCGAGGTCCGAACGCTCACGGGGCAGAAGGTCCGGCTGGGCGCTCAACCACTGTTGAAGCTCGACCGTGACTTCGGCTTGGATGCTCGCCGGCTTGGCGCCGGGTTTCAAGCGCCCGATGGTGTAAAGCCAGTGATCCTCGGGATGATGGAGGATCGAACCCGCGCCGGTCAGCGCCGGCTCGGTCGCAAGCGGCAGCCAGAAATCAGGGGGATTGGCGCGTACCTGGTCGCCGAAGAATCCGGATGGAGCGATGCCCGCAACTGTGTAGGGCACCATGTTGATAGTGAACGTGGCGCCGACCACCGAAGGATCGCCGCCGTAATGCTGCTGCCAGGCGCGGTAGCTCATGACGGCCACGGGCGCCGCGCCGGGCCGATCGTCGTCCGGGGTGATCACTCGTCCCGCGAAGGCTCCAAGCCCGAAGGTCGAGAAATAGTTGCCCGAAACGAACTCACCGACGTAGGGCTCAGCCGTGTCGGCGCCGCTGCTCCGCACGCTCAGGTCAGTGGTGGCAGCCTGGAAACCGGCGAGCTGACTGAATTCCGGCGTGTGATCGCGCAATTGCAGATAGAGCGGGTAGGAATAAAGGCTCCAGTCCTCCTGAAATCCGCCGTTCACGCAGCAAGTGTAATTGTCACCAAGTCGATAGAGTTCACTGGGATTTGCCACGGGCAGGCTTTTGAGCATCACGGCGTCCACCAGCGTGAAGATGGCCGTGTTGGCGCCGATGCCGAGCGCCAGCGTGATCACGCACACGATCGCGAATCCGGGCGACTGGCGAAGACGGCGAGCGGCGTAACGAAGGTCCTGGAGAACTGTAGTCATTGATTTCTCCCCGCCTGAAGTGGCGAGTGGCCTGTGACTAGAGGCCCCGCGTCACTTCGGTTCTTATCCATTAGTCCCAGCCAACCGCTCTATTCCATCCGCAGCGCTCGCATGGGATCGACGCTCGCTGCCCTCCGCGCCGGCACGTAACCCGCCAGCAGCGCGCAGGCTGCCAAAATCAAAACGGATCCGGACAAAATCAGCAGATCGTAGCTCTTCACGGCATATAGCTGGGAAGCGAGCAACCGCCCGCCGACGAGGGCTACCGGAATACCCAACACAAGGCCCAGGCCGAGTTGCAGGAGCGCTCCGCGCAATATGAGGGCGAGCACATTGCGGCGATTCGCGCCCACCGCCATGCGAATGCCGATCTCGCTCGTGCGGCGCGCGACCGAGTAGGCCGTTACACCGTAGAGCCCCACGCAGGCAAGAACGAGGGCGAGCAGGCCCAAAAGCTCTGTGAGCCTCGCGATCAAGCGGTCCTGATTGAAATTGCGCGCCAGTTGCTCGTTCAGGCTGACGACCTCGAGGACGTTCAAGTTGAGATCGATATCGGCCAGAGTACGACGCACGGTCGCTTCCAGATTCTGCGGCTTGCCGGCCACTCGCAACTCGATGTCGCCGATATAGTGCGAGCCCATCATAAAGCCCAGTTTCGGATCCTTCGCCATCTGCAGGAAGGGCAGGAAGAAGGTTGGATACGCGGGGTCGCGCGCGTCCTGATACTTCGCGTCTTCAGTAACGCCGACGATCTCAAAATCTCCGGCGTTGCGGACATCGCCGAAACCGAAGTGTTTGCCCATGGGATCTTCCTTCGGAAAGAACTTGCGGACGAAAGCCTCGTTCACCACCGCGACCTGCTGCGACGTGGGCGTATCCTCCTCCCCGATAGGGCGGCCGCGCACGAGCGGTGTGCCGATGGTTTCGAAATAGTGCGGTCCCACGCGGTCAAATGAAGCCCCGATTTGCTCATCGGGCGGGTGCCCCTCAATGTGAATGCTGAAGCTCCAGTTCTCGCCGCGCATCGGGCTGTAGATGGAATAGCTGGCGCTGGTCACACCGGGGATTTGCTGAAGCCGCTGTTCGATTCGCTGGTAGAGGCCGTACAGCTTTTCTGGCTTGTACGTGTTCAGGTCGGCGTTCAACCGGACGATCACCCGACCCTCGGGTTCGAAGCCGAATTTTTGATTTTCAAGGTTGCGCAGGGACTCAGTAAGCAGTCCGGCCCCGATCAGCAGGACCGCCGAGAGGGCCACCTGCAGTACCACCAGCGACCGCCGCGCCAGAGACCCACGATCCCGGGTGGACCGTCCCGCGCCGCGCAGGGCTTCAATGGGATCGGAATGAGAAGTGATCCAGGCGGGAGCGACTCCAAACACAATACCGGTGACCAGGGAGACCAGGAACGCAAAGCCGAGGACCGCGGGCGACGGCGTGGCGCTAATCGGGACAAAATGAGAGCCACGGAAAGCCAGCAGCAGAATGGATCGCGTGCCCGCGAACGCTACGGCGAGACCTGCGAGGCCGCCGAGGACGGCGAGCAGGACGCTCTCCGTGATGATCTGGCGGACAAGCCGGCGCCGGGGGGCGCCTAGAGCCACGCGGATCGCAGTCTCGGACCGCGTAGCGGCGCCGCGCGCGAGAAGCAGGTTGGCGATGTTGGCGCAGGCGATGAGCAGGACGAGGCCGGAGATGGTCATCAGGAGGCGTAAGCCCGCGCCGGTATCCTGCTGCAGGTTCTGAATGCCGCCTCCTGCGGGGGCTACTACGATGTGCTGCTTGTTGAGCCGCGAGCGATCACGCGCCGTAAGGTCGGGCTGGTTGGTGAGCCATTGCTCGAGCTGAACCGTGGCTTTGGATTGGACGCTTTCCGGCCGTACGCCCGGTTTCAGCCGCCCGACGATATACAACCAGTGCATGCCCGGATTGTTCAGGATGGCATTCTGTCCGTCGTGCGCGACCTCGGTCGAGACCGGCATCCAGAAATCGGGAGGATCGGGGCGCAACTGGTCGCCAAAGAATCCCGGCGGCGCGATCCCGGCAATCGTGTAGGGAACCTGATCGATGTTGAAGGTCGCGCCGATAACCGAGGGATCGAGACCGAAGTGTTGCCGCCACGTACGGTAGCTCATCACCGCCACGGGAGCGGCCCCGGCCTTGTCGTCTTCCGGCGTAATCACTCTTCCCGCAAAGGCGCCGAGACCGAAGGTTGAAAAGTAGTTGCCGGTAACAAACTCGCCGATGAAGGGCTCAGCAGGACCGGATGCACCGCTGCGGCGAACGTTCAGGTTCCCCACGCCACCTTGGAAGGCCGCCATCTGGCTGAATTCAGGTTCATGGTCGCGGAACTGCTGGTAAAGCGGATAGGAGAAGATCGCCCAATCATTCTGGAATCCGCCGATCACGCAGCAATTCTCGCTGTTGCCGAGTCGGTAGAGTTCCTCGGGGTGCGCCACGGGCAGCGACTTCAGCATCACGGCGTCCACCAGCGTGAAGATGGCCGTGTTGGCGCCGATGCCGAGCGCCAGGGTGATCACGCACACGGTCGTGAATCCGGGCGACTGGCGCAAGCGGCGGAATCCGTAACGAACGTCCTGCAATAGGCTGATCACCGATCGTCCCCTTTCGATGGACCGCTTATTGGCCGCGCCCGCGGGCTGGTCTAACGCGCACGGACATGGACCAGCGTAAACTCAGATCCGCCATCGTGAGGCCCGACCGCCACGATATGCTGATCGCGAGCGTCGCCGGCCTTCAACTCCACCAGGTGCTCGCCGAACTCGTCGGGACTACAAGCCTCGGGATTTTCGAGCGCGTGCCTGCCAAGCCGGACCGAGACCCGGGTGTCTGTGCCCCCGCCGCACTCGATCACCGTGCCATATGACTTGAGCTGGTCCCTGTAGTACCCCAGCACCTTCTCCGGCGGGTCGTTCGACAGATACTTGCCGGCCATCAACTCGCCAACCGAGACGTTTTCCAGGCTGACTGTCCTCAGCTCCTTGTCGCCTTCCCGGAGTTCCGGCTTCGGCGTCGCTCCAGGGTACAGAGAGAGCCCGACATCCACTGTTGAGGCGTGGTGCTGCGGGGCCTCGACAGACGCCGCCATCACCGCACTCACTATCGATAGCACCATCGTCATCGCAAACACAGAAAGCGCTCGCATCATAGAAACAGTCCTCCTTACATAGGGCCCGCGCAAGAAGTCCATTATTCCATCCTTAGCGCTTGCATGGAATCCACGGAAGCCGCGTGACGCGCCGGCAGATATGCAGCGAGCGCGCCCGTTAGCGCCACCAGCAACCCCGCCAGGGCGAATACGGCCGGGTTCGTGGGCGATGCTCCATACAGCATGGTGGCGAGCAGCCGGCCGCTCGCGATGGAGCCCGCCAGACCGAAGGCGAGTCCGATGGCGACAAGGAGCAGCGCCTGTCTCAGGACCACGGAGAGCACCAGCGACCGGCTGGCGCCGAGCGCCACCCGGACCCCGATCTCGCGCGTACGGCGCGTCACCGAGTAGGTCATCACGCCGTAGAGGCCGACCATCGTCAGCTGGGCGAGGCGCGGGATGCTGTGTCCGCCGAGCGGCAGCACCACGCGCAGATCGAATTCGGCGAGCACGGTGCCCGCACCGCCGCCGAGCAGCGCCAGCAGCAGACTCTCGGTGAGCAACTGCCGGATCACCCGGCCGCGGCTCGCGCCGATGGCCGCGCGAATGGCCATTTCATGCTCGCGATTCGCCGTGCGGGCGAGCAGCAGATTCGCGATATTGGCGCAGGCAATCAACAGCACCAGGCCGACGGCGCCGAGCAGGATCAATAGCGGCTCGCGGGAATCGCCAACCAAGGTCTCAAGCGCCGGCCGTATGGACGCCTGGCGGGTGTTCGCATCGTCGTTGGGGTACTGTTTGGCGAGGCTTTCGGCGATCACGTTGAGATCGGCGCGCGCCTGCTGAAGGGTTACGCCGGGCTTCAGGCGGCCGAGAGCCGTCAACAGATGGGCGCCACGCTCTTCGGTGATGGGCTCGTCGCCTGCCGGCGCTTCGCGATCGGTGGCGATGGTAGTCCAGAGCTGGATTTCCGGCTCGTTCGCGGGAAATGCGAAGCCCGCCGGCGCCACGCCGACCACAGTGTACAGCTTGCGATCCAGTGTGATCGTGCGCCCGACGATGCTGCGGTCGCCGCCGAATTGATGTTCCCAAAACGTGTGGCTCAGGACCGCCACGTGCGTGCCGGCGCTCTCTTCGGACTGCAAAAAGCCGCGGCCAAGTTCAGGCCGGATGCCGAGCGCCGGGAACAGGTCCCAAGTCGCCATCTCGCCGTCCAACTTCGTGGGCTCGCCCGCGCCGGTCAGGATCACGTTCGTGTCGCGAAAGGTGATCAGGTGCTCGAAAACGCGGTTCTGGGCACGGAAGTCGAAGAAGTCCGGGTAGGACAGGTGACTCGGGACCGGCGCGGTGCGCGTGTTCATCGATTGTACGGTCATCAAGCGATCGGGCTCGGCGTAAGGCAGGGGCTTCAGCAGGACCGTGTTGACCACGCTGAAAACACCCGTGTTGGCTCCGATGCCGAGCGCCAGCGTGAGCACCGCCGCCAGCGCAAGCCCAGGCGCATTCGATAACTGGCGGAAGGCGTAGCGAACATCGTGAAGCAGGACGGACATCGGATTTGCCCTCCCGGGAGGATTTTTGTCGTCGATTGCCGACCGGCCTAGGCAGACGAGAATCGGCAAGGAGCAATAAGCACCCCCGATTCCATTCTGAAGTACTGATTCAAAATAGTTTAGAGGGAGAGCGAGAAACTACGGTTGTCCGGATTCGGACGGCGTGTTTCGGCGTGGAACAGGCGCGCGCGTCTAAGGGAATGTCGGTGCAGGGTCAAAAAGAATGAGGCATTAGCGAGTGCGCACGGGGATCGGAAGGCTCTAGCGGCAAATTCAGCACTGCCCTAACCTGTTCCACTTGGAAACATCTCCAACGCATCCAGATATTTGAAGGCCAGCCTTGCTCAGATTGGCGAGCTGGTCTTCGGCTTCCTGGCATTCAAGGGACAAATCGGCCTTTTGGCGGCGCTTGTGCTGTTCCGTCATCGGGTGAAATCCTACGCGCAATGAGGCCGCAGATTCAGACAAAATGTTGCGCGACCCAAGCCCTGAGCGGTTCATAGGACCAAGGGCACATTGACGGGCAGGGCCGTTCTGGCGTATCGTGTGCGGCTCGAAGCATATCAAGCCCGTTCGTCGAACGGGCAAAGCGGGTCGTCGGTACGTGCTCTGGAAACAAAACCGTTGTGTCGATGACGGGAGAAGGTACGATGTCCAATTGCAAATTCCGGCTCATATGAACGCCCTCGACTTGGTTCGACTTCCGGAGCTCATGAAACGCGGCCAGGGCCGGCCCGGGATCACCATTGCGTTGATCGACGGTCCGGTTGCTCGCGATCTCCCCGAACTCGCGGCAGCGAATATCCGGGAAATCCCTGGAAAGCTCAAAGGGACGTGCTCGCGCGCCGACACCATCGCCTGCACGCACGGCACCTTTGTGGCGGGCATGCTTGCGGCCCGCAGAGGCTCCGCCGCACCGGCAATCTGTCCGGGGTGCACGCTCTTGGTTCGTCCGATCTTCGCCGAGACTGCCAACGGGAATCGGGAGATGCCCAGTGCCACGCCCGGGGAACTGGCGGAAGCCATCGTCGATAGCGTCAGCGCGGGTGCGAAAGTGATCAACCTGAGCGCGGCCCTCGTTCAGCCATCGATTCAGGGCGAAAGCGACCTGCAGCAGGCGCTCGATTACGCCGCCCAACGCGGCTCGATCGTGGTGGCGGCGGCCGGCAATCAGGGAAGTGTGGGGAGCTCGGTCATTACGCGCCATTCCTGGGTGATTCCGGTGGCGGCTTGCGATCTTCAGGGGCGGCCGCTCGGTGAGTCGAACCTCGGAAGCTCGATCGGCAGGCGCGGGCTCATGGCACCGGGCGAGGACGTCACCAGCCTCGGCTCCGATGGCAAGGCCAGGAGTTTCGGCGGCACCAGCGCGGCGGCGCCGTTTGTCACGGGCGCCATTGCCCTGCTCTGGTCCGAATTTCCCGCGAGCCCGGCCAGTAGTTTGAAGCTGGCTGTAACGCAAGCGGGAAGATTGCCACGAAGTACAGTGGTGCCGCCGCTGCTGGACGCCTGGGCGGCGTACCAGTCGATGGCCCGCGCCGCGAAATCGATGAGCGCGTGAAGAAGGATACGGGATGAAACGGAAGGACGCAGCAACGAAGCCGGAGGAGGGAGCAACGCGCGACCCTCGTCGCGTCCGACTGCCGGGCTTTCTCATCGAGGATGAGATCGGCCTGGGCGACGCCATCAAGCGCGCCACCTACGCCATGGGAATCAAGCCATGCGGCGGATGCGAGCGGAGGGCGGCCGCAATGAATCGCTGGATGCATTTCTCACGATAGACCTCACAAGGGAGGATCCGATGGACCCGTCACAGACAACAATCGAAAGGCAGGAGGAAACCCCGATCGCGGTGGCAAGCGCCCCGGCTTCCCGGGAAGCGGAGATCGTTCCGTCGCACTCGTGTCCAACGTGCGGCGGCGGGCAAGCCGCAAAGGCAAATGGCGGCAGCCCATCCTACATCTACGCCATCGGCCGGATCGAGCCGCGCTTTCCCAGGATCTCGGTTGAGAAGGAATTCGCGCAAGCCGTGGGACGCGACAAGACCGAAGGATTCACGGACCGCAAGACGCTTCAGTCCGTGCTCTCCAAGCCTGAGAATCGCTATCTCGCCCGCCAACTGTGCTGGGTGATGACCATCGAGGGCCTCGAGACCTACATCCTCGTGCCGCGCGATCCCGCGGACTTGAGCCTGCTGATCGACGCGTTGCGCCCTACACCGCAGCCCTGGGATCTCGACTGCGTGATCGGGATGCGCGGTCCCAACGCGCCGCCCGAGATGTGCAACGGGCTGATGGTCCCGATTGTGATCTTCGACCAGGTCTATTCCTTCGACCGCGATGCGCTGATCAAATCGATTCCGCGGCCCGAAAAAACTGCGGCGAAGGAGTTCGGTCCTGCAGCCGAGGAGCTGTTCGACCGCATCATGCAGATGACGGATAATGCCGGCGCCACCGACGATAATCGGGCGTTGAATTACCTCGCCGTCCGCTATCCGCGCGTCTACGAGGCGGCGGCCGAAGCGTTCGGACGCAACGAGTCGCTGACGGCGGTGAGCGTGCGTCCGTCAGCGCTGAGCGGCACGCGGAAAGTGGTGGACGTGATTTTTGCCCACACGAACCGGACCACCGACGTGGTGAACAAGCAGTTGGTGAGGGTGGATGTGACCGATGAATTTCCATTCCTGGTCAGCAAGCTGTCGCCGTATTACGACCGGTAGATTTGAACTCCTGACCGGAGGCGCCGGGCGCAAGAGCGGCGGGCGAATCGGGATTCCCAGGTGCTTCGGCAGCGCGCTTTCTGGCCTGAAGGCGAGAATGAGATGAATGCGCCCGCCGACGGTCCGTCGAGGCCAGGGGAGATGCCAAAACGTGATCCGGATGAAACCAAGGAGGTGTGAGATGAACTCAATCAGAGTGCCGGGCTTTACAGCACAGAAATCACTGGCGGTTGAGAGGGACCGTGACTTCACGGCTACCCGTCGGCATTCGCCGGGTGTCTTTGCAAACAACCTGAATGGGTCGGGACTGGTCCAGCCCGCCGATGAAAACGAGCCTGGAGGACCCGGCAACGTGCCCTCCGGTTACGGGCGGGACTGCCAGCTTGTTCCTGTCACGGTCTGTGACGGCAGCCACTGCTGGACCGAGTACCAGTGGGCTTGCACATACTATCCACTCCCGCGATCCGCGGCGGCGGCGTGGTGATGTCGAACGGAATTCAAATGCAAAAAGGAGGTTGGGAATCGAACATGAATATGCCCGGGTTTACGGCAGAAGTTGCGCTTGCCTCGAATCGCCGGTATAGCCGGATCGCCGGCTCATCCAGCACGCAACGAGCGGCGGCAGGCAGGGTTCACCCCGCCCTGATCAACAACGGCGGCGGCAGCAGCGGATCCAGTTGGGCGTGCGCCGATGACGGAACGTGCTACTGTCTCGGGGGAGACCTCTCGGATGACTGTTGGGTTTTGTCGCAGTACTGCATCGATACGTTTGAATGCAGCCAGTACCCCCCTTATAAATGCACGTGCCATTGGTACCAGGCGACTCAGCCTACGTTTCCCAGATTTCCCGGTCCCATATTTCCGCGGCCCATTCCCGTCGGAGAGCTTCGGGGTTGGATGCGCTAGCGATCGATGCTCATGAAGGTGGCTGATGTGAGCTTGCCTGGATTTACGGCGGAAGCTTTGCCGATCACGAGAGCTGCCAAACGGAGGAGAAACAGATGAGACTTCCAGGATTCACGGCTGCTACATCTCTTGACGCGGGCCGTTTGTCGTGGCAAGGCGAGGACCGTTACCCGCCGGGCGAGGGCAAGGTGATTCCCCAGCTTCAATGCTGGGGGTGGGAATGGGGCTTTGCCTGCTGCACCGCCGGATTCCATCACTATTGCCTGCGCTGCGACTTGTTTGATTGCTCCATCACGGAGTACCCGTCCGGTGCGGAATTCAGATGAGGAGAAACGAAATGCGCATGCCAGGTTTCACCGCAGCGTCGTCGATTCGATCGTCCGCCGTGCGCCTCTCGGGGTTTATGGCTTTTTGCTCGGACCTATGTGTCAGGGCGGCGTCCGGCTGCTCGAGCGGTTGTGGCGACGACCCCCGACGGACCGGAGGAGGTGCCTGCTCGATCTGAACGATTTCGGCCAGAGGAGTCACGGATTGGCTGTTCGAATGTTACCGATCTGGTGGCCTTGCTCGAGGCGGAGGAGAAGGCGACAGAAAGAGCGGCGTAAAACATGAAGAACTACATGGGCGCGGGATTGGCTATTGGCATCGCTGTGGGGGCTGGACTCGGAGTGGCGTTACATAACATTTCTGTCGGAGTCAGCATCGGAGTCGGCATCGGAGTAGCCTTCGGCACAATCTTCCGCTCAGTCAAACGGAATCAAAATTCAAAGTAGCCCACTACTGATTTAGCCCATTACCCAACGCCTTTTAGCGGATCTTGCCTCTCGCCGCCACCCTCCATGACCCCGCCGCCTCGCCGCTGCGGTGCAGGAAGACTTCGTCGTGCATATTCACGCAGGTACAAACGTGGTTCGGGATCACGGTCAGCACCTCGCCCACGCGAAACCGGTGCGCGGAACCCGTGATATCGAGGTATCCATGCTCCTCATTCAGCTTGATGAGCTTCGCGTCCGGCGCCTCGACCACGTGGCCGTAGCCGGACTTGGGACCGGCGCCGAGCAAATCTGACGAAAAGGTCTTTGACCCCGAGTCGATAATGGCGCGACCCGGCACGGCGGTCGAGACCACGGTGGTCAGCACGCGAGCCGCGCAATCCTCCAGCCCGCAGACGCCTTGATAATAGGTGTTGAGGTCGTTGTACACGTACGTGCCCGGACGGATTTCGGTGATCCCGGGAATGGCCCCCGAAAGCGGCGCCGAAGGCGTAGATCCGCCCGAGACAATATCGACCTCCACGCGGGCCTCGGCGAAGGCGCTACGCGCGCGCGCCACACGGTTCGCCACCCGCTCCGCCTCGGCGCGGCGCTCATCCTCCCCGCCCGAGATGCTCCCGAAATAAGTCATCAGGCCGCGAAACCGCAGTCCCGGCAGCCGCTCGAGAGCGTGCGCCAACTCCACGCAGGGCGGGCCCGGCTCGAGGCCGCACCTGCCGAGGCCGGCGTCGAACTCCACCAACACGCCGATCGAAGCGTTCTGCGCCGCCATCGCGCGCGAGAGTTCGTGGGCCGTAGCTTCGTTGTCGAGCGAGAGCAGCATGCGGCGCCCGAGCGCGAGCGCCGCCAGTCGACGCAGGTTCCCGGCGCCCCAAACCGGATAGGCCAACAGCAAGTCGTCAAAGCCCGCCGCCGCCATGACCTCGGCTTCCCCCACCTTGGCGACCGTCAATCCTGCGGCTCCACGCTCCATCTGCATGCGCGCGGCTTCCGGCGTCTTGTGGGTCTTGATGTGAGGCCGCAAGCCGAGCCCCTGCTCGCGGCAGCGACTGGCCATGCGATCGAGGTTGCGCTCGACGATGTCGAGGTCGACCGTCAACGCCGGGGTTGCGAGTTCACGGATGCTCACCTGAAGATCCTCCTGCGCGCCGGCCCGAACCACCGGCCGTCCCTCATTCTTACACCGTTTTGCGGCCGCGGTTGCCACGATTCTGTGGCGGAGAAAATTCACCACGGAGGACACCGAGAACACGGAGAAAAAACTCTGTGAGCCTCTGTAGCCTCCGTGGCGAAAGGTTTTGTCTTTGGTTGCGGGCCGGCGGCCGCACTTTCCCACAGGTGAACACATTGAAAGCATTCAGCCAAATAAACTTTCTCACCAGTCGCGCCCGTACCCACGGTCCCGCGCACTTGGCGGAGGATTTGGCTCGATGACACAACCACTCAATCGCGCGATGATTCAAGAACTCAGTCCCGGTTCAGAATCACACCAAACCCGCGCGCTCCGAGGCGCAGTAAACGGGCTTGAAATCTGCGCTGCGACGGTGATCGCTCCACACCACCTGCGAAAAGCCAAAAAAAAAGAATCTAAAATTTTGCAAAACGAAGCCACTAAGCCTAATGGAATCAATAAATCGGCCTGAAAAACAGGTCAAAACGAAGCCAAACGAAGCCAGAAAAGCCAAATCGCGGATCGGCCTAAATCCTTTTGAATCAGTAAATCCGTCTTGGCAGTGGCTTCGTTTAAGCAATTCGAAGCCAGACTCGTGCTGCAAGGCCCCCGCGATAATCCCCGAAGAATTCCCGAGGACGATGGCTTCCGGTGGTCTCGGTTACGCGGAAGATCAAACGGGCCAGGCGCGATGGGCCGGAGCTGAGCCACCAGAAAATCTGAATCCAATTATTTTTTCTGCCGCCGCAACTATTCTCCCGGTGTCGGGTTTATCAGCGCGTGGGGGCATTGTTCCTGATTTGCCCTGTATGCGCAGGCGCCCGGCGGCGTCACCCCATCAAGGATCGAGTGGATGACGGGTCTCAGTTCCAATTCATCGAATCGTAATCAGAAAGCAGCGCCGCAGCCGGCGGCAACAGTCTCGTCCCGGCCGCTCGACGCGGACCGGCAAGCGCAGCACCTCTTGAATCGCATCACCTTTGGACCGCGTCCCGGCGATCTCGAACGCGTTCGCGCCATGGGAGTGCAGGCCTTCCTCAAGGAGCAACTTCACGCCGAGCG
Organism: Terriglobia bacterium; assembly: GCA_035949375.1. Classification (GTDB taxonomy): domain Bacteria; phylum Acidobacteriota; class Terriglobia; order UBA7540; family UBA7540; genus Gp13-AA77. The sequence goes on from DASZIG010000049.1 coordinate 81,997, forward strand.
CCTGGATGACTCGGCCTCGGAAGCCCGGCTGAAAATTCTTCCGACGCTCTCCATGTCCACCGGCGAGTTGATCGAGAAGTATCCGCAGCCGAAGCCGGGCGCAGCGGATCCCACGCCCGTGGTCAGACAAGCGCCTGATTCCATGAGGGCCGACGGCGCGGAGCCGATGTCGTCCGCATCCATGGCACAGACAGGGGCACAGACAGGGGCACAGACAGGGGCCCAGGCAGGGAACGAGCCGCGCGAGATTCTGCTCGAGCTCGGCCGCGAGCAACTGCTGCGCGCCGTCTACAGCCGCCGGCAGCTTGATGAAGTGATGGTCCAGTTCTGGATGAATCACTTCAACGTCTTCGCGGCCAAGGGCCAGGACAAGTGGATGCTCACTTCTTTCGAGCGCGACACCATCCGCCCGCATGCGCTCGGCAAGTTTGAGGATCTGTTGGTGGCGACGGCAAAGAGCCCGGCCATGCTCTTTTATCTCGACAATTGGCTGAGCGCGGCGCCGGACTCTCAGGCGTACATGGCCCGTCGCTTTGCCTTCGGCGGACCCTTTCGGCGGTTCGGGCCGGAAATGCCTGCCAATTCCGGAATCGCCGGAAACGCACAAGCTCAGAAGCGCGGCCTCAATGAGAACTACGGCCGCGAGCTGATGGAGCTGCACACGCTGGGCGTAGACGGCGGCTATACGCAGCAAGACGTGATTGAGGTGGCGCGTTGCCTGACCGGTTGGACCATCCAGCGCCCCCGGTACGAGTCCGAGTTCTTCTTCAATCCGCGCCTCCACGATGAGGGCTCGAAAACGGTGCTCGGTCATCGCATTGCGGCCGGAGGCGGCATGGACGATGGCCTTCAGGTGCTGCACATTCTGGCCACGCACCCCTCCACGGCCCGCTTCGTCTCGCTCAAGCTCTGCCGCCGGTTTGTGGCGGACGAGCCGCCGGCCGGACTGGTGGACAGGGCCAGCCGGCAATTCATGCAAACGCACGGTGACTTGCGCGCGGTGCTCGAGACCATCGTGAATTCGCCGGAGTTCTATTCGGAGGAAGCCTATCGGGCCAAGGTGAAGTCGCCGTTCGAAATGGTGGCGAGCACGCTGCGTGCCCTGGACGCCGAGACTGATGCCGGGCCTGTATTGCTGGCGCTGATGGGACGCATGGGCGAGCCCATGTTCCTTTATCAATCGCCGGCGGGATTCCCGGACCGGACCAGTACCTGGATCGGCTCCAGCACGCTGCTGGCGCGGCTGAACTTCGCTTCGCTGGTGGCGTCAAACCGCATCCCGGGAACCCAGATCAAGCTCGGGCCTGCGTCATCGGGCGCCGACGGTCAGAGCGCCGGCCCCGGCGGGGGCCAGAGCGCGCCGGCGTCTCCGGGCGATTTCGTGGACGAATTGAATGCGCGGCTCACGGGCGGCACGCTGACCGCGCGCAGCCGGAACGTCATTTTGAAGAGTCTTCAGAGCGATGCGGAGAACGCGCCGGGACAGGCGCCGGAATCGCGGGGCCCGTATGACGAGCTCGCCACCGCGGCTGCGCTGGTCATCGGCTCGCCGGAGTTCCAATGGCGCTGAAGAAGACTCACCACAATCTCGCTCCCGGTTCCCGGTGAGGTCCGTGGTGAATTCGCCCCGCGCGGGGCAAGAGTTATGGCGATCACGCGACGCTACTTCTTGAAGTCGGGAGGCTTGAGCCTGTTTGGTGCGAGCCTCGTGCCCTCGTTCCTCCGGCGCACCGCCTACGCGCTCGACCAGCCGCGCGCGAGCGCGCGAAAGAAGATCCTGGTGGCCGTCTTCCAGCGCGGCGCCGCCGACGGGCTCAACATCGTAGTGCCGTTCGGGGACAAGTCTTACTCCCCCCTTCGGCCGAGCATCGCGATTCCGGAGCCGGGCTCGCGCGCCGCAAGCGCCCAGGGGGCGATCGATCTCGACGGATTCTTCGGCCTCCACCCGAGCCTCGGCGCGCTCAAGCCGCTCTATGACGCGCGCCAGCTCGCCATCGTTCACGCCGCGGGGTCGCCGGACAGTACACGGTCGCACTTCGACGCCCAGGACTATATGGAAACGGCCACGCCCGGCCGCAACGCCACACCGGACGGCTGGCTCAGTCGCTACCTCGAAGGTGCGCCCGAGGCCGAGACCACCCCTTTCCGCGCCGTGGCCTTTGCCGCGAGAATGCCGAGGACGCTGGTCGGCGCGGCGCCGGCCCTGGTGCTCGATGACGTGAAGGGCTTCCGTCTTCGGGCGGCGGGAGGCGGCAGCCCATCGGTTTTGCGCGACGGGTTCGAGGCCCTGTACGCCTCGGCTTCCGACCCTTTGCTCGACCGCACCGCGCAGGAGATGTTCGAAGCCGCCGCCACGCTCGAGCAGGTCGGCGCGGGAGACTATCAGCCCGCCGGCGGCGTCGAGTACCCAAAGGGTCCGCTCGGCAAGAGCCTGCGCCAGGTGGCGCAGTTGATCAAGTCAGACGTGGGTCTGGAAGTGGCCTTCGCGGAGGCCGGCGGTTGGGATCATCACGTGAACGAGGGCGGCGTGCAGGGGCAACTCGCCAACAATCTGAAGCAATTTGGCGACGCCCTGGCTGCTTTTCACCAGGACCTTGGCGAGCGCATGTCCGACGTGGTGTTGCTGACCATGACCGAGTTCGGCCGCACGGCGCACGAAAACGGCAACCGCGGCACCGATCATGGGCACGCCAGCGCCATGTTCGTGCTGGGCGGACCCGTCAAGGGCGGAAAAGTGTACGGGCAATGGCCCGGGCTCGCTCCCGGCCAGCTTTACGAAGGTCGCGACCTCGCGCTCACCACGGATTTTCGCGATGTGTTCGCGGAGGTGGCGGTGCGGCACCTCGGCGCCGCGGGGTCGGGCGCAATTTTCCCGGGTTTCAACGTATCGCCGTCGCGCTTCCGGGGTTTTCTTGGCTGAGACGCGTTTGAGGGCTTTGATGCACGGGTTTGAGCAAGGCAGGATCCGAAACGCCACGAACGGCCGGCGAATCGGGCGATCGGGCTGGGACCGGCTAAGACCCGTGGGAGCTGGTCCCGGCTCCGTGGTTGACAATTCAAGCTTCGGGTAGAGGATCACCCGACGAAAGAGCCGGCGCCGGCTTCTTCCCCCCCTTCGAAGCCGTCGCCGGCCTAATCGTTTACGGCACAGTCTAGTGATGATCCAGTGATGGCCTAGCTTTGTAGGCTATCAACTGCGTTTCCCGCCGCGCCTTCACCGCTCGAAACCGCCAGACCCACCGGGCCTTCGACTCCGATCAGGGGTTCTGCTAGACTGGGGCTGTTCGGGGAGCTTGACGTGATTGCGTTTGGGCGGCATTCCTGGCGGCATTTGGGACTGGTGCTGCTGTGCGCGGGCACGCTCGCGGCGCAAAGCCAGCCCGCGCAGCAGGACCCGTCGCAGCAAGACCAGTCGCAGCAGCCGGGTCAGCCCCCGCCGGCCGACCAGCCATCGCCGCAGCGGCCGACCCTCGGTCCGCCGCCCGACCAGCCGAGTCAACCGAACCGGCCCACGCTGCGCGAGGGAGGTCCGTCGCCGGCGGGTCCGCATGCGCCCAACACCAATGATCCGCAGCGCCTGCTCCATGTCCACAGCATCTTTATCGAAGAGATGGACAACGGCCTGTCGGAGAAGCTGATGGAGCAGATCGGCGTCAAGGGTGTATTTCGCATCGTCGCCAACCGCAAGGACGCCGACGCGGTGTTGCACGGGACGTGTTTTGATTCCACGCACCTCAGGACCGTGCACTCCGAGGTTTTCCTCCAGGGTCGCAACGGCGATGCCATCTGGCAGGATGTGGTTCGCCAGCCCTACAAGCCGCCGCCACTGACCGAAGCCGTGGCGACCACCGCCCAGGCGATCGCCGACGACCTCATCGCGAGCCTCCGTGAGGCCCGGCGGAAATAAGCGCTTTCCCCGGCGCCCACGCATACCCGGGATCGGGCGCGACGCTGTCAGGAGCAGGTGAGTAGCGGCGCGCGAACCCACAGGAGTCGAGTGACTTGTTGACATTCCACAAAATCATGGAAGGGTGCGAAGCAGGGCGGGCGGACGCCTGGCAGGCGTTCGTTGCGGAATACTCCCCGGTTTTTCTGGCGATCCTGAGGGTCTATCTTCGGCCCGCCGGCGCTTCGCAAGCGCCCGAAGCGTGGCGCGCAACTCTGCGGTCGCTCGCCGCGCCCGGCTTCGAACATTTACTCTCGCTCGACCGGCAATCGGAGAAGGAATTGCTTTTGGGCCTGCGCCGGCTGGCGCTCGCCCAGGCCGCGTTACTCTGCCGCCGCGAGCCTGACGTTCCGCCTGCCGCCGCCTTTGACGGGCTTCAGACGTTGTTACGCGGAAGACCGCTTGCGCATCAGCAGATCCTTTTTCTCAAGTTCTCCGGTTATGACGACGCCACCATCGAGAAGATGCTGCGCGCCGCGCCCACGCTGCTGAAACGGGCGTACGAAGAAGGTCAGGCCGACGTCGTCCCGCCCGACGCCGGGAATTGGCTCGGGGCTCTCGAACGTGCCTGGTCGAACTCTACGCCGGATTGCGTTGAACCCCGCAAGCTCATTCGAATTCAGGAAGGCCAGGCCAACTGGTACGACCGCGAGCCGGTCGAGCGGCACGTGGCCGCCTGTCCTCATTGCCTCGAGAACTGGACGGCGCTTGCCGAAGTGCGATACTGGCGGCGCGAGGCTCGCCCGCTCGCGGGACGCGAGGCGGCGAAACTGCTGGAGGGCCTCGGACTCGCGCGCGCGCGCGCCCGCTAGGTCGTACGGCGGAAAAAACCTCGGGCGGTCTCCACCAGCACCTGCGCGCAGCGCGTCACCGAATCGAGATCCACCCATTCCACGGCCTCATGCGCGCCGGCGCCCGCCGGTCCGTAGTTCACGGTCGGAATGCCGGCCGCGGCGAAGAGCGCGGCATCCATCCAGTAGCCCACTCCGATCTCCTCCGGCGCAGATCCGGTCACGGCGGTGGCGGCCTCGCGCACCGTGATCGCGATTTCCGCCTCGCGATCGCAGGTCAGCGGGGGCCGCTCCAGAAGGCTGCGAATCTCCGCTTCCTCGCCGGCGCGTTCGATCACTTCCGCGACTTCGCGCAGCACAGCGGCGGACGTTTCGCCGGGCAGGGTGCGGCGCTCGACTTGCAGCACGCAGGTTTCGGCATAGGTGGAAAGCCCGCTGCCGCCCGAGATCCGCGCGCAATGCTGGGAGGCGGGACCGAGCATGGAATGCGTCCGGCTGCGCAGTTGCGCGCGGTCGAATTGCTCAAGGGCGCTGATGATGCGGCCCATGCGGGCGATAGCGCTCACTCCCAAATCCCAGCGGCTGCCGTGCGCGGCGCGCCCGCGCGTGGTGATCTCGACCCATACGAAGCCTTTATGCGCCAGCACCAGCCGGCCTTCGCTCGGCTCCGTCAGCACGCAGGCATCGGCGGGATGCCGGCGCACAAAGTCCTGCGCGCCCAGGCTCGCGTACTCTTCGTCGGCCACGAGCGCAGCCAGCACGCGTCCGGACGGGGCCTCGCTCGTCAAGACTGCCATGGCGGCCATGATGGCGGCGGCGCCGCCCTTCATGTCATAACTGCCCCGGCCGTAGACTTGTCTGCCTTCCAGGCGGGGTTCGAAGGGCGGAATGGCCATTCCCGCCGTGCCCACGGTGTCGAGGTGCGCGCAGAAAACGAGCGTCCGGCCATCGCCCCGGCCGGCTTCTCCCACAGCATTGGGACGTTCGGGTCCGGCGTCTTCGGTCCAGCTTCGTACGCCTCGCGCCCCGAGCCAGTCGCGGGCGGCAGCGGCGATAGCAGCCTCGCTGCAGCCCTCTTCCGGTGCGAGGGCAGGATTCACCGACGGAGTGCGAATCAGGAGCTGCAGCGCATCGAGTGCGTTTGCCTGTAAGATATCTTGCTCGTGCAACGGACACCTCAGGAGTTCGCTGGAACCAGCCAAGCTCGACAAGCTCGCGATTCGGCCGGGCGCACCGCGCTTGGAAAGACAGGCACTCAATGACCAACAAGACCGGCAGCGCGGCCTTCATCGCCAACCCTGCCATCGACCCGCGCTACGTCTGCTTTGAGTTGCGCCTCGGGCGTTCGCGCATCCATCGTTGGGGCGTTTACGCGGCCGAGAAAATCCCGCGAGGCCGCAAAGTGATCGAATACACCGGCGAAAGGATCAACCGGCGCGAGGCGAAGCGCCGCGAGGACACGCACTACCTTTTCGAGGTCGACCCCTATTGGACGCTCGATGGGTCAGTCGGCGGCTCCGGCGCGGAATTGATCAACCACTCCTGCGACCCGAACCTCGAGACGCGCATCCTGAAAGGTCACGTGCTGTACTTCAGCCGGCGCCCCATCCGCAAGGGCGAGGAGATTACAGTCGACTATAACTTCGGCTGGGAGGTCGAGCATGTGAAATGCGACTGCGGCGCGAAGAATTGCCGCGGACTCATTAACGTCAAGTAAACTCACCGAACGTCGCGCCCTTCCTCGCACTTTTCTCCCGGCTCTCCTTGCGGCTACTTCGTTGCGACCTTGATCAGCCCGATGATCACAGGCACGAGCACGAGCGCCCCGATGATCACCCAAGAACCCGGGCGCCCGAAGTTGAGAGTGTAGCCGATGCCGAAGCGCTTCTCGATGAAGAGTGCGGGGTCGTCGGGATTCACGTAGAGGAATCCCGCCTTCCAGTAGCGGTCGAGGGTGCGATCCCCAACCGGACGCCGCCCTTCCTGCCCCTTCTCGGAAGCAGAGGCGCGTCGCGATCCTCCCTGGCCTTCACGGACCAACGTAACGACCACGATGGCCGCAAACAGGAGCGGCAGAGCCACCATGGCGGCCATCGGAGGCGGCCCTGACCGCAGCGGCAGCAGCGAAAGGCCGGCGAACGTGATTCCCATCAGATACTCGGTTGCGATCAGCACCAGCACGACCACGCGCCGGAAGTGGCTTTCCGCCTCCCCCGGCGCTCCGCCGAAGCGGACCGGGCGCGACCAGCGCACCAGGCCGTAGGCCAGGCCGGCCATCATCAAGCACATGAGCACGCCTTCGGCCGGCAGACCGTAGACGTTCGCCGGGGTACGCGACGCCCAGCCGTCCGGCCGGCCGTCGAGAGCCCAATGGATGGGAAAGCGGGCCGGGATCTCCGCCCAGCGGCGGTTGAGATCGAGTGCAGCCCCGGCCAGCAGGAGCAGCGGGCCGGCCTCGAGCGCCCAACCTCCGGGCAACCTCGCCGATCGCGCCCGCAACGGAGCTTCACGCACCGCCACGGGCTCCACCGCGCGCGGCATCACCCGGCGCCGGCAAGACAGGTAGGCCACGAACGAGCCGGCGTATTGAATGAGGATGGCGGCAACGAGCGTGGCCGGCCAACGCGTGCCGGCGGCCACGAGCCCGAGCGCCGCGGCCGCGCACAGCAGGATCAGAGTCCGATAGCGCCCCAGAATCGCGCGGCCTTCGCCGCTGTCGCGAAATCCTGGCGCTACGGTGACCGCGAAATAGAGATCGGGCCGCGTAAGCCGCGGCAGCCAGAAAAGCAGACCACCCACGAGCGCCACGGTCACGGCGAAGAGCAACGCCACGGTTGTGAGAGAGTTCATGGTCACCTCCCTGAGCCCGGCCGCGGCTCGGCGTCGATCCAGGCCGCGGCGTCAGCGATCACTTCCGGCGCGACGTGTCCGGGTTGATTATAGTCCGCCGGGGTACTGAGCGGCGTCGTGTCGCTGGCCGGCACGGGGATGAACAGATGGTAGAGGTTCGGATAAAGCCGGAAGCTGGCGAGCGGATCTCCGGCAAGCGCCCTCTTCCAGCCCTCGAAGTCGGCAATCCGCACCTGGCAGTCCCGCGCGCCCTGCATCACCAGAATCGGAATCTTCAAGCCGGCGGCGGTCTGCGCCGGATCGTAGCTGCGCAGGTCGAGAACGTAAGATCCGGGGATCGGAACTCCAAGCATGGTCACCGTCTGATCGGCCGTCAGGTGCGGATCGCGCATGGCTGCCTCGGTTTTCTCCGCGTCCGCGATCGCCTTTTCGCCCTCCGGTGTGGGCGGGCCCGCCAATCCCACCTGGTACTTCACCTGCTCGACAATCAGGTCCCCGAGCGGACGCGTGTTGCCGGCCATGATGATGATGCCCGCCACCTGCGGGTCTTCCCGCGCGATACGCGGTGCCAGCATGGCGCCGAGACTGTGACCGTCAACGTAGATGCGCTTGGGATCGATTTCGGGCCGGGCGGCGAGCAGTCGCACCGCCGCGCGCGCATCCTCGATGGTCTCCTGTTCCACCGTGAACTGGCCTTTGAAGCTCGCGGGATACTGAAAGGTGCGCTTGTTGTAGCGCAGCACCACGATTCCCCGGCTGGCGAGCCCCCAGGCGATATCCTTGAAGGGCTTGTTCGGGCCCACGGCTTCATCCTGGTCCGTGGCCCCCGAGCCCTGCACCAGCACCACGGCCGCGAACGGTCCTTTGCCCTTGGGCAGCGTGAGCGTGCCCGTCAGCTTCACCGGATCCTCGCCTACCGTGACTGCCTGCTCGGTGAAGGACTCCGGATGCGCGTACGCGGGCGCGGACCAGGGCGTCTTCGGCTGCGGCATTCCGAACCAGAGGCTGGCGACGGCGCCGTCGGAGTCAAAGCCCACGCTAACCGGGATGATCGCAGACTCGAATTCACAGGTCAGCCTGACGACGTGAAGACCCTGCGCCTCTGTGACCTGAGCATCCTTCACCGACTTGAAAGACCCGGCCATGCCCGTCACCTGGTCCCAGGCGGCCCCGAGTTTCTCCGCACTCAAGGCTGCCGCGATCTTCGGCGCGAGTTGGGCGCGGACTTTGTCGAACTGCTTCGCAGCCACCTCGGCGATTACCTCGCGACCCATGGCTTCGAAATCGTGCGCCGGGCGCGGAGGGCCGGCGGTTTGCGGGCCGGAGTCCGTGGCCCCCGCTTGAGCGCTCCAGGAATTCGAGGCCGGCAGGGCCACTGCCGTTGCCAGCGCCAGGATCATCATCCGTTGGTACTTCATTTCGAGCCTCCCTCGTTCAACTCGCTGCCGAGCGCCTTCATCTCGTCGGCAACAGCCCCCCTCGGCACCCCGTGCGCGATCGCCTTGGCTGCGAGATCACGCAGTCGCTGGGCGAATTCAATCCGCGCCTGGGCGCTTGGAGGGGGCTGCCGCCGGTCGATCACCGTCGCGCCGCGTCCGCGCCGCAGGTCGAGCCAGCCTTCGCGGGCCAGCAACCGGTAAGCCTCAGCCACGGTGTTGTGGTGCACGCCAAGGTCGAGCGCCAGCTCGCGCACGGTCGGCAAGTGGTCCCCGGGCCGCAGCCGGCGCGCCACCAACTCGCCACGGATGCCGTTCGAAAGCTGCTCGTACACCGGTACGGGCGATTCGAGGTCAATACGTAATATGGGGCTCTCGACGCTCATTGTCCTTTGTACACGTACAATGTACAACTAGCCTCGGAGGATGTCAAGCAGAAAGGCGGGTTACTCTGCGGGAACTCTCTTTTGCCTGCCGAGGTGGGCGGAAAGCATCAGCAGGCATCCGACGAGCGACGTGGTCATCAGCGTGACCATGATGTAGGCGGACGGCAGATGGGCGAGGGCGCCTGCGACCGGCGCGCCCGTGGCGCTGCCCAGATACTGCAGGGTGTGGAAGGTACCCAGCGCCGTTCCGGTTGCGCCTTCGGGGGCCGATTGGCTCACCAGGCTCGGGAGCACGGGCTCGAGGCCCGTGAATCCGATCAGGAAGAGCATGCCGGGCAGCAGCACTGAGATCAACTTGCCCGGAGGCAGGCCCGCGGCGGAAGGCCGGAACAGGAGCAGGGCGCTCGCCAGCATGATGGCAAAGGCGACGGCCGCGAGCGGCCGGCCCCAACCGCGGTCGGCACCGCGCGAAAATCCGAACATGGTGACCCCGCTCGCGAGCACCATGGGCAGCAGCAGATGGTAATACTCGGTCATCCCCAGGTGATACCGCTCCGTGACGAGCAACGGAAAGAAGAACCAGAAGGCCGTCATGAACGTGTTCATCAGGAAGCCGCCGAGATCGATCGTCAGCACCTGGCGGAGCGCAAGCACGCGCAGAACCGGCGTGGGCCGGGTGGCTTGCGGAGGCGTTGCCGGGAGGTACCGCACCAGCAGGACAACCGTGGCGAGGCCGAGCGCGCCCGTCAGCCAGAACAGCGATGCGGTGCCGAAGCGCCCGGCGATCAGCGGTCCGACGAGGATACCGATCACGAACGACGCCCCGATGGGAATGCCGAGCATGGCCATGGCCGTTGAGCGGCGGCCGGCGGGGACATGGTCGGCGACGGCGGCGAATGCGGTGGCCGTGATGGCGCCGATGCCCTGCACCAGGCGTCCGAAAACCAGGTCGGGCATGCGGAGGGGCGGCGGAAGCCAGGCCGGCACGGCGCAGAGAAACGATCCCAAGCTGAAAATCGTCATGCCGAGGATCAGCACGTTACGCCGCCCGATGCGGTCGGAAAGGCGCCCGAGGGGCAGTTCCGTCACGGCCATGGCCAGGCCGTACGATCCAAAAGCAAAGCCCACCAGGAAACGCGAGGTTGTGAACTGCAAGCCGTAAAGGGTAAACACCGGCAAGACGAGGAACAATCCGAGCATGCGCAGAGCCACGGCGCTCGCCAGCGCCAGAAGCAGCTTCCTCTGTGCAGGGGTGAACGCCGGGCGGGCCGGTGCGGTCGCTGTAGCCATCAGAAGGTCGACTTTTGCCGGAACGCGGCTGACACTGGCCGTCAGGACGATGAGCTGTCACTGCCCACCGCGAGACGCACCCGATCCTAAGCCCTATTATAGGTCACGAGCGTACAGGTCACGCGCGCCAAGGCTCCACTTCCACCACCAGGCGGCTTTCGAGCACGCTTTTCGGCTCTCGTGCGAGCGTAGCGTCGGGCTTCCAGACCGCCAGGATTGCTGAGCCTTGATAAACGCGCTCGAAGCCGCCCTCCGACTGCGAGACGGTCTCGATGGGTACAACCCACCACCGCGGCTCGGGGTCGGCGGCAAGCGTGATCTTCACGCCCTGCCATTCATCCACCAACGTCAGGGTGCTGCCGGTGAGTTCGCCGCGAAACTTGAGCGGCTGAGGGCTCGAGCCTGGCGCCGAGGCCAGAAAATAGCGTCCGGGCGCGTCCGGGGCGAGCAGATTGAAGACCAGTTCCAATCCGAAGGCGAGCGTCGAGGCGGCCGAATCCGCGCCCAACTCCGATCCACGCGCAACAAGCTCAAAGCGCGACCGGCATTCGATCCGCCAGGTCTCGCCCCGGGCGCTCGTGGAAATCCACTTGGCCGCCCGGAGATTCCAAGGGGCGCCGCCAAGCCTGATTCCGGCCGCAGTGGTCAGTGCGAAACGCGCAACCCCGGACGGATCCAACTCCTCAGGCGCAGCGGTCCACGCGCCGCCCGCCACCTCGCGCCTTTCCTCGAGTCCCAGCAGGTCAAAGTCCTGCCAATCCTTCGCCGCCGGAAAAACGTAGCTGCGAAAAACGTGGCGGGCATAGCGGTCGTAGCGCAGCAGGGCGGCGAGATTCGGCTCTTTTGTGCGCACTGCGTTCGGAATCGAGTCCGGCAAAACGCCCCGCGAGACATCGGCGCCGGCCGCCTCGCGCACCTCACGGTGGTACTCCTCCGGGCGGCGCGCCAGCGAATTGACGAGCTCGATGCCGGCAGGCTTAAAGCGCAAGCTCGAGACCGTGCCACCGTCTGCGGGGCGCAGCACCATGCCATAGAGGGGATGACGGACGAGGATCTCCTCCGCGCCGTCGCAATCGAAATCGGCACGGCGCACGGACTGCGTTGCCACGCTTTCGATCCGGTCGAGAGCGCGTTCGGCCTGGATCAAATGACCGAGGACCCCGGCGCGCAGGTGCGGGGTGTAAAGGCCGCCGAAGACCCCGTGCCAATACGCGTCATTGCACTGCGAGGCCAGGATGTGAGTCTCGGCTTCAGCGAGAAGCGAGGCGTGTTCGGCGGCCGAACCGCCGGCGGTCTCGAGGCGCCGGCTCAGGTCGAGCATCAGCTTGTGGACCTGGTTCGATTCCGGATACTTCGCGAAGAAGTTCCGCCACAAGCCGCCGCGCAGAAAACGGTGAAAGCGCTCGGCGCCCGGCAAGAGATCGCTTTCGGCGAGGCACGCCCGCAGTTCGCGCGCGGCTTCGAGCGGCAGCGCCCAGATCATCATCTCTTCGTAGGAAGCCGCGGGAAGGTAAATGCGCCCGAGCGGCGGATTCGAGCTGAGAAAATCGGCCAGGGTAGTCACTTCCGCCCAATCACTCACTGCCTCGAGCGACTGAAAAAAACGCTCGAGCCAGAAATTCTGGTAGCAGTGCTCGAAGGTTTGCGGCCAGCCGCCGAACTTTTCCAAGTCATCGCCCATGGCGAAAAGCGGCCGCGCCGGCGCGGCGGAAGCGAGACCCTGCCGCAAGGTTTCGATGGTTTCCGAGGGCTCGCGAAAGGGGATGGCGTAGCGCAGCGACTTAAGGCTCGGGACGAGGCGCAAGGGAAAGCCGGCTTCCTCGGTGGTGTAGTAACCGCGCAGGCCGGCGGACTCCACCCCGGCGGCGATAAAGTGGGTGTCGTCGAGCACGATGTACTCCACCCCGGCCTCGGCGAGCGGCCGTGCCAGCGACGGTTCCCACACGCGCTCGGCCAGCCAGGCGCCGCGCGGCGTCACCCCGAAGCGGCTGTGGATGAACCGGCTCAGCTTCAGGATCTGGGCCCGCTTGTCGCGGTCGGAAATCACGGGCAGAATGGGCTCGTAGAAGCCCCCGCCGATCAACTCGACCTGCCCGCGCTCAACGAGCGAGCGCAGCGAGGCGAAGAATTCGGGATGATGGTTCTCGATCCACTCCAGCAGGAATCCACTGTAGTGCAGGCCGACGCGAATCGCGGGATGCGCCTCCAGCATGCCCAGAAACGGGCGATAGGCCTTGCTGTAGGTTTCCTCGATCACGTGATCGAAGTTGCCGACAGGCTGATGCGAGTGCATGAGAAGCGCGAGTGATATTCGGGCCACAAGTTTGCCTTGACGATGGGATGCAGTATCCGGCTTTCCTGAACGGAGCCGCGCCGCTATCCGTTCTTTTAGAATAGAATGGCAGCGCGCCCGGTGTCAGCAAAATCCGCAGGGCGGCCCGCCCCGAGGAGGCGGCAACCATGACTCAGGCGTTCGATCCCACTCCCTTGCTCGGCTGGTGCACTTCGGACCTTGACGTTCTGACCGACTGCCTGCGCCGCGCCGTGGAAATCGAATCGCCGAGCGGCAATCGGCCTGCCATCGACGCCATGGCGCAGTTCTTCGCGGCGGAAATCGAAGCGGCCGGAGGGCGCGCCCAACTGCTCGACCACGACCGGGCCGGGGCCGCCGTAGTCGGTGAATTCCCCGCCACCGCGCGCGCCCGCACCCGCGATGAGGGCAAGCCGCTGTTGCTGCTCGGGCATCATGACACCGTATGGGAGACCGGCACTCTCGTCTCCATGCCCTTCCTGCTGCGGGCCGGACTTGCTTACGGACCGGGCATCTTCGATATGAAATCGGGAATCGTGTGCGCCTTGTGGGGACTGCGAGCGCTCGGGGCTCTCGCCGTTCCCCGGGGCCGGCCGGTGCGGATGTTTCTGAATCCGGACGAAGAAGTGGCCAGCCACGCCTTTCGCAAGCGCCTGCAGGATGAGGCCCGGCGGGCCGCCGCCGTTCTCGTGCTCGAGCCCGCGGCCGCGGGCGGCGCCCTCAAGACCGCGCGCAAAGGCGTGGGCGAATTACGCGTCACGGTGCGCGGACGCTCGGCGCACGCCGGCATCAATCCCGCGGCGGGAGTGAATGCGATCACCGAGCTCGCGCGCGTGATTCTTCGCGTCACCGAGCTGGCCGATCCGGAACGCGGCGTCACGTTGACGCCGGGCGTGATTTCGGGTGGAACCCGCAGCAACGTGGTGCCCGAGACGGCGCAGGCCTCGATCGACGTGCGCGTCCCGAGCATGGCGGACGCCCGCCGCGTCGAAAGGCTCGTCCGCGCGATAAAGCCGGCGGATCGCCGCGCCCGGGTCGAGATCGAAGGCGGCATCAACCGCCCGCCGCTCGAACATAAGCGCGCGGCGGCCCTTTACGCCCGGGCGCGCGCTCTTGCGCTCAAGATGGGATTTGATCTCGGGGAGGCTTCGACCGGGGGCGGTTCCGACGGCAACTTTACGGCAGCGCTCGGCATTCCCACCCTCGACGGCTTGGGCGGCGTGGGTGACGGAGCCCATGCGCGCCACGAGCACGTGGTGGTTCGGGAACTTCCCCGCCGGGCAGCGCTGCTGGCCTCTTTGATTGCCACACTCTGAGCTCGGCCGCGCTCCCGAACGATTCGCTTTACTCCGCGACGCCCGCCAGTTCCTTGCGCCAAAGAGCAAGTCCCTGAGCGCCGAGCGCGAGCGTAGCGAGTGTCGCGGGCCGCGCGGACCCCAATCCGGCACCGGGGGCTCCGGGCGCGGTCCCCGTCGATCCGGCCATAATCGGCTTGTTCACTTCGGTCTCATAAGCGTAGCCTTCCACAAAGCCGACAACCCGCGTGCCCAGCGTGCACTTGGCACTCACCTCAGCCCAGCCGAAGTGAACCTCGCCTTTGATGAGAAACTTCAAACCCAGGTAGCGATTGCTCGTATCCACCCAGGATCCCGAGCATCTTCCGGCACTCCTGACAGTGCGGCTATTGAAATACAAACTCGCGGCAGCGGTGTTGAAGGCTTGTGCCGGCCCGATCTGGGCTCCGGCCCGGAGCGCGTACGCATGAAACGGGAATGCGTTCTGTCCCACCACGCCGTTGCCGCGGTCCTTGTAAAAGGGGATGTACGCGTACAGCCGGTTCTGGCAGAAACCCTCGCTCGAGCAGCCCGAGGTCTGATTGATGAAGAAATCGTTCTTGCCGTCGTGGTTGAGGTCAAGCGCGAAAGAGCTGTGACGGGTAATGGCATGATGGACGGGGGTGTAGACCACTTCGGCCCCCGCCGGTTGCGCCGCAGCGAGTAAGCCCACGCCCGCTGCGCCGGCCGCGAGCGCATAGCCATTGAGCCGTGCGAGACAAAGATCCGAAAGATTCGAGGGTTCTCTGGAAGTCCGGGGAGAGCGCATCACAGTCCTCCTTGATGAGGATGAATCGTGCTCCGAATGCGTCGCCGATGATCGTGCGCTCGCGGACCGGGGAAAGTCAAGACCGGGATTGTTAAGAAATTGTCGAACCAGGAGGGATCGATCTCGAGCCGTCGAGACGGCACGTGGGCTGATGCCGAGGCTCAGCCCTGGGCCACGCGCGCCGACTCGCGCTCGAACTTCATCTCACCCTTGCGCAGATCGCCGTCTACGACCACGCGATCGCCCGGCAGGACGTCGCCGTCGAGTAACTTCATGGCCAGGGGGTCCTGGATCAGCCGCTGAATGGCGCGCTTCAGCGGACGCGCGCCGAACTGCGGGTCATAGCCTTCGCGGAACAGCAGCTCACGGGCTTTGTCCGTCAGCTCCAGGTCGACTTTGCGCTCGGCGAGCAGGCGCCGCAGATGAGTGAGCTGCAGCTCGATGATCTTCGCAATCTCGGCCTTGCCGAGCGGATTGAAGATCACGATCTCGTCAATACGGTTGATGAACTCCGGCCGGAACTGCTCGAGCAAGGTCCGCTGGATGCGGCGGCGCAGGTCCTCGGAGATGGCTCGCTGCCCGTCGGAACGCTTGTCGTGGCCTTCGTCCGGGCCCATGGCGGCGTGGATTTCATGACTGGCGATGTTTGAGGTCATGATGATCACCGTGTTGCGAAAATCCACGGTGCGGCCCTGGCCGTCCGTCAACCGGCCTTCGTCGAGAATCTGCAGGAAGATGTTGAAAACGTCGGCATGCGCCTTCTCGATTTCGTCGAAGAGCAGCACCGAGTAAGGCCGGCGCCGGACAGCCTCCGTCAATTGGCCGCCCTCTTCGTAGCCGACATAGCCCGGCGGGGCGCCGATCAGCCGGGCCACCGAGTGCTTCTCCATGTATTCCGACATGTCAATGCGCAGCATGGCGCGCTCGTCGTCAAAGAGAAACCCGGCGAGCGCCCGCGCCAGCTCGGTCTTGCCCACACCCGTCGGACCGAGAAACAGGAACGAACCGATGGGCCGATGCGGATCGGAAAGCCCGGCGCGGCTGCGGCGCACGGCGTTGGCCACGTGCTTCAAAGCGTCGTCCTGACCCACGACGCGCAATCGCAGGCGATCCTCCATCGAGACCAGCTTCTGCACCTCGCCTTCGAGCATCTTGGAGACGGGAATGCCGGTCCACTTGGAGACCACGCGGGCCACGTCCTCTTCGTCCACCTCTTCCTTGAGCATGCGGCCAGCCTGCTGCTTCTTTTCGAGCTCGGCGTTGGCGGCGGCCAGCTGCTTTTCGAGCGCGACCAGCTTTCCGTAGTGAATCTCGGCCGCTTTGTTCAGATCGCCCTCGCGGGTCGCAAGCTGCTCATCGGTCTTGGCCTGCTCGATCTGGCTCTTGAGGTCGCGGATGCGGGTGATCGCTTCCTTCTCCGATTGCCAGCGCAGCTTGAGCGCGCTTGATTTTTCGCGCAGCCCGCTCAACTCCTGCTCGATCGCTTTGCGACGCTCCACCGACGCCGGATCGTCCTCTTTGCGCAGCGCCTGCTTTTCGATTTCGAGCTGGGTGACGCGCCGCTCAATCTGGTCGATTTCGGCCGGCATGGAGTCGATCTCAATGCGCAGGCCGGACGCGGCCTCGTCAATCAGGTCGATAGCCTTATCGGGCAAAAAGCGGTCCGCGATGTAGCGATTGGAGAGCACAGCCGCCGCCACGATGGCCGAGTCCTTGATGCGGACGCCATGGTGAACCTCGTACCTCTCCTTGAGACCACGCAGAATGGCGATGGTATCTTCCACGGTGGGCTCGCCCACGTAGACCGGCTGGAAACGCCGCTCCAGGGCGGCGTCCTTCTCGATGTACTTTTTGTACTCGTTGAGGGTGGTGGCTCCGATGCAGCGCAATTCGCCGCGCGCGAGCGCCGGCTTGAGCATGTTGGAGGCGTCGATGGCGCCCTCGGCCGCGCCCGCCCCAACCAGCGTGTGCAGCTCGTCGATGAAGAGAATCACCTGCCCGCTCGACTCCTCGATTTCCTTGAGCACGGCCTTCAGGCGATCTTCGAACTCGCCGCGATACTTCGAGCCGGCGATCATGGCGCCGAGATCGAGCGCCACCAGTCGCTTCGAGCGCAGCGATTCGGGCACGTCGCCGGAGACGATGCGCTGGGCGATGCCTTCCACAATCGCCGTCTTGCCGACCCCGGGCTCACCGATCAACACCGGATTGTTCTTGGTCCGCCGCGAAAGCACCTGGATCACCCGCCGTACTTCCTCGTCGCGCCCGATCACCGGGTCAAGCTTGCCGCGCCGGGCGAGGTCCGTGAGGTCGCGGGCATACCGCTCGAGCGCCTGATATTTCGCCTCGGGATTCTGGTCCGTCACCCGCTGCGTTCCGCGCACCGCCTTTAGCGCTTCCAGGATCGCGCGATGGGTGACGCCGAGCCGCTTCAGAATACGGCCCGCCGTCTCGTCCGGCTTGTCCGCGAGCACCAGCAGAAGGTGCTCGGTCGAAACAAACTCGTCCTTGAACCGCTCGGCCTCTTTGGCCGCCTGATCCATGACTTCCTTGAGCGCCGGAGAGAGATAATGGTCGGCCGTGCCGCCCACCTTGGGCAGCTTCTCAATCTCGCTTTCGGCCTGCGCGGCCAGAGTGGTCGGCGCAATTCCGAGGCGGCTTAAAATCGCCGGCACGATCCCGTCCGACTGCTCGGCCAGCGCCAGTAGAAGGTGTACCGGCTCGAGTTGCTGGTTGCCAAAACGCCCGGCGACATCCTGCGTGCTCTGAAGAGCCTCCTGGGCTTTCACGGTGAACTTGTCAAAACGAGTAGCCATGGTTTTTAACCTGATGCTAAGGATAGGGATTGAATTGCGCAAAGTGCAACCCAAAAGAAACGAGCCGCACCCGCTCATCTGCGCGGGATGCGGCTCACCGGGATCCGGAGACGAATCGCCAGCCCGGATCAGAATGCACTTTCTGCCAAACGGCCTGCCAAACGGCTGCTTCGATAACCTCGTGCCCGCCGGGAGGAGGGCCAGCGGCCCTTCAACTCCCGGCGCGGGCTCCTGCCGGACCTTTCCGACTTACTTGCTCGCGGTCGCGGCCTGCGCCTTGCCTTCGGAGCCCGAAACCTGAATCTTGATGCTCTTCGGCTTGGCTTCCTCGCGCTTGGCGAGATTCAGGGTCAGGACGCCGTCCTTGTACTCAGCCGTCACGTTCTCCGTGCTGATCGTCGGCGGCAGGCTGAAGGACCGGAAGAACGACCCGTAACTGCGCTCCACCCGATGATAGTTGCCCTCCTGGACGTCTTTCTCCGACTTGCGCTGGCCGCTGATAGAAAGAGTCCCGTTCTCGACCCGAACGTCGACATCCTTGGGGTCGATGCCAGGAAGCTCAGCCTTGATCAACAGGTTATTGCCCGTCTCGTAGATGTCCACTGCCGGAGCCCAGGCTCCCTTGCTCAGCTCCCGGCCCTCGGGCCCAAAGACCTGGCTAAAGGTCTGGTTAAAGAGCTGGTTGAAGCGGTCCTGCGTGCTCAACAGCTCGCGGAAAGGTTCCCAACGTACAATCGCCATTGTTCTTGCCTCCTTGAAGCGTTTCCCTTGATTGGGTCAGATTGCCTGACCAAGCTAATAGATGCTCGTACCGTGCTATTAGTTTCGTCGTGTCAGTATATTTTAGTGTATTCGTATCAAGTATTACTTAAAGCACTTATTTACAGATATTTAGAAGCAAATAACGATTGGATTTCGACCCAGATATGCGCCGACGGATGGCCTGACGGGACGAACAGAAGCGGCAACCGGTGGCTTACTCGACGGTGGCAAAATACCCGGGCTTGAACCGAACCCGGACATCTCGTCGCAGCGCCATCACCCGGATGGACCGGTAGGTTCCGTCCAGGGTGGAATTGGTGGGTGTATAGCCGATGAAATACTGATCGTTGAGTTCACGGCCGATCTCTTCTACGGCGTCCGACAGGTGCGCCAGGCGCTCCGCCGTGTAGATGCCGGTCTTGGCACCCAGACCCTCCTGCTGCGAGGTGTCGCCGACGCTCCCGTGCGAGAGGTATCCGCTGCCGATATCAGCGCCCTCGGGGTCGGATTGCGGGAAGAAGTAGGCGCCTCCGGTGAGTTCCGCCAGACGCTTCATCACGTTGTTCGAGTCCTGGGTAAATCCGTAGGGGGAGTTGATGATGGTGTAGATCACCGTCTCGGCGCGATGCGCCATGGAAACGACCTCGTCGAACGTGTGAGTACTCTGGACGTCGAGGCCGTCGCTTAGCACGACCAGCACGCGGCGCGTGGCCTCCGGGTCGCCGGCTGTGAGGAGTTTGTCACGGCAGGCGGTGAAGATGGCATCGTAGAAAGCCTTGCCGCCGCCGGCCTTGAGGTCGCGGATCTTTTCGTTCAACTCGTCAGGATCGCTCGAAAAATCGTGCAGGATGGTGCTGGTGGCGTCGAAGGTTTCCACGAAGATCTGGTTCTTCGTGTTACGTCCCTTGAGCATGTCAAACAGGAATTCGCTGGCCGCGTCCTTCTCAAAGCTCAGCAACGGGCGGGCGCTGTTGCTCGTATCGATGATGAAACCGATGCGCAAAGGCGGCGCCGGCTCCTGGATGAAGTACTTGATCGGCTGCGGTTTTCCATCTTCGTACACCCGAAAGTCACTCTGAGTGAGATCGATTACCGGCATGCCGCGCTTATCGAGCACGGTCACCGGCACGTTGACGACTTGCACCCGAACCTTGATGTTGCCGCCGGACGTCAGGGGAGGCTGATTTCCTTGTCCCGTCGGTGGCTGAGTTGCGGCGGGCGCGCCCGGAGCCGTCGGGCTCGGAGCCGTGGGGGATTGGGCGCTCTGGGCGGGCGCAAGGCGCGACGATGCCCCGAGGACCAGCGCGAGCAGGCCGGCGGCCACGGTCCCCAACAGCGATCTTGGTCCGTGTTCCGCGGAAGTCGTCCGGGGGGTTCCTGGCTCTGGCATCGTTCACCTCAATCTCTCCATGTTAGCGCAAACGAGCTCCAAGGGCACATGTCCCACCAGTTTTCGGATGCGCACCGAAACGCGCGGGTTTGCGAGTCCATTGCCCGCCGCATCACGAATCGCATAAAATCCCGCCAGAGGCGCAATGCACGTCCACTCGCACTCGCGCTCTACGGCGGCGCTCAAGCTGGCCTTGATCGTCACCCTGGTTCTCGTAGCCGTCGAGTTCATTGCCGGTCACGCAGGACGCAGCCTGGCGCTGGTCAGCGACGGGTGGCACAACCTCACCGATCTCCCATCGCTGGCCCTGGCCTGGCTGGCTGTCCGTTTCGAGCGGAAGTCTCCGGATCAACAGAGAACCTACGGCTACCAGCGCGCCGGCGTGCTGGCGGCCTTCGTGAATGCGCTGCTGCTGGTGGCGGTGGCGCTGTACCTCTGTTATGAGGGCTACCAGCGGATCATCAGCCCCGAGGCCACCTCCAGCCGCCTGATGCTGATCGTGGGCGTGGTCGCGCTCGTGATCAACGGATCGATCTCGCTCGCCTTGAGCACGGGCCGGAGCGACCTGAACCTGCGCGCCGTCTTCATCCACAACCTGGGCGACGCGCTCTCCAACGTCGCCATCATCGCCGGCGCCTGGCTGATTGCGCGCACCGGCCAGCGCCTCATCGATCCTCTTCTGGCCTTCCTGATCGCCGGCATGATCCTGTGGAGCGCGGCGGGCGTCGTCGCAGACTCCGCCCGCATCCTTATGGAGGGCGTGCCCAAAGGCATGAGCCCCCCAGCCGTGGCGGCGGTGATGCTGGGCGTGGCAGGTGTGCGCGAGGTGCATGACATCCACGTCTGGAGCCTGGGCTCGAAATCGCACGCCCTCTCCTGTCACGTGCGCATCCTCGACATGCCGACCTCGGAGAGCGAAGTGATCTGCGAGCGCATCCGGCAGGCCCTCGCCGAGAAATTCAGCATCAGCCACACCACCATCCAATTCGAGCACACCCACGTGCCCGGCGATTTTCACCGGTACATGCCCGCGCCCGTGCCTTCAACGAGAAAGTAGCGGACCATTT
Organism: Terriglobia bacterium; assembly: GCA_035949375.1. GTDB lineage: Bacteria > Acidobacteriota > Terriglobia > UBA7540 > UBA7540 > Gp13-AA77. The sequence goes on from DASZIG010000049.1 coordinate 103,145, forward strand.
CTCATTGAAGGGCCTGCTGCGGGTCTCCTGCGGACCCCGTGCTGCGAACCCGGCGCATTCTACAGCCAAACAGGCGGGGCTCTACAGAATCGTCCTGATGGGAGTAACCGCCGGGAGGCCCCGCCGAGCTTAGCCGCGTAGCCCCGACGATAACGCATCTCCTGATAATCCCTTGGAACCGTTGATGCGAAACCTTAGTATTTTTTGCTTGACAGCCGGCGGCATGTAGTGGACAATCCGCCACTACTGGTGCCGGGTAGTCGAGAATTGGCTAAAAAGAACCAACTGAGAGACCGCAACGGTGGTGGCGTGTGATGCACTACCAGGTGTTAGAAAGCGGCAAACTATGGCGTTTATCAGGAAACGCGGCAACTCCTACTATTTGGTACACAACGTGCGGAAGAAGGGTCGGGTGCGGCAGTTATACCTCGCATGTCTCGGAAGAAGGCCGAGGATCAGCGAGGAGGTTATCCGGGAGGTTATCGCCAAGCACCCCTTCGTTGACGTGGACTGGGCGGTCTTGAAACGAAGAGCTTCGCACGATTTGGTGCAGCCGATGCTGAACGATTCGGAGTATCTGCGGAGCTTGTTGGCGGATATCCGGGGCATGCACCTGGAGATTGCCGATTTTCAGTGGCCGGTGCTTGAGGTATTACGCGACCGCGAATTGCGCGTCCAGTTCGCGACCGAGCTCAAGCTTCTGAGAGGGACGCTGGAAGTGAAGCTGAACCAACTTCGAAAGGGGAGGTTCGCAGGGTTGCAAGCTTCTTGAGGCGAACACCGGGGGGAGGGCACTATGGGAGCAAATCAAACTTTACTGGATCCGAACATTCACAGTCCCGAGGTACGGGACTTCGAGGATGCGCTGGAGCGAAGGGTAGTTGGCCAGGACCGGGCTGTGCGGCGGCTCGCGCGCGTTTACCAGGTCTATATGGCGGGCCTGGCGTCGCCGGGGCGCCCCATCTCCAACCTGTTGCTCCTCGGCCCCACCGGTTCGGGCAAGACGCGGCTGGTGGAAGCCGCAGCCGAGGTGCTTTTCGGCACTTCGAGCGCGGTTCTGAAGATCGACTGCGCCGAGTTCCAGCACAGTCATGAGATCGCCAAGCTCATCGGATCGCCTCCGGGCTATCTCGGCCATCGTGAAACCCAGCCGCTGATTACGCAGGAAGCGCTCGAGCAGTACCACACCGACAAAGTGAAGCTGTCGCTCGTGCTCTTCGATGAAATCGAAAAGGCCAGCGACGCGCTCTGGCAATTGCTGCTGGGCATCCTCGACAAGGCCACACTCACGCTCGGCGACAACCGGCGGGTTGATCTCTCCCACGCCATGATCTTTATGACTTCGAACCTGGGCTCCACGGAGGTCAACAAGCTGATGACCGGGACCCTCGGCTTCAACGCCCGGCCGCACGAGAACGACGACCTGCTCGACCAGAAGATCTACCGGGTGGCCACCGAGGCGGCGCGGCGCAAATTCTCGCCCGAGTTCATGAATCGCATTGACAAGGTGATCGTGTTCCGGTCCCTGAAGGAGGACCACCTCGAAAAGATCCTCGACATCGAGTTGTCGCGGGTCCAGGAGCGTATCATCTCTTCTATCAGCGCGCGGCAGTTCGTCTTCAATTGCACTCGTTCCGCGCGCGACTTTCTGCTGCGCGAAGGCGTCGACATGCGCTTCGGGGCCCGTCATCTCAAGCGCGCCATCGAGCGGCACCTCGTATTTCCTCTCTCGAACCTCATCGCCACCTCGCAGATCAACTTGGGCGATTTGATCACCGTGGATTATGACCCGTCAGATTCGTGTTTGACGTTTGTACGCGACGATCAGGGGGCCCTGGTGGCCCCGGACGTGGCGGCCGCCGGCGCAGCCATCCCGCCTCCGAGCGATATGGTAACGATGACCCACGCCCTGGCCCGGAGTGCTGTAAACACGGGCGGAAACGGCGACAACTGAGAGGCCCACAGGGGCGGCCCGGCGCCGCCCCCGTCCTCTTTGTTTGCCCTCCCTATCTATTCCCGGAGCCTGGGTGCCCATCGTGCATCCTCTACATAACCTCGGTGCCCCGTCTCATCCTGGTTTGCTGCCTTACTGAGTCGTGAAACCCGGCCTCCCATCAAAGCCCGCGTTATAACGGCCCCGTAACCAGGGTCATACGAGAATCGTCCATTGCTGCTGGGGGGACTTAGGTCAAAGGAGATGAATGTGTACAAACGATTTCTAGCAATAACAGCCAGCGCCGTGTTGGTGCTGGGCCTCGGCCTCACGACGGCAAAAGCGCAGGACTCAACCAGCACTCCGCCCGACAACGCAGCACAGAACCCGCCTCCACAAGGGGGCATGCGGGAGGGCCGCGGCGGGATGAATCCCGACCAGATGCTCGCCCGGCTCGATCAGAGACTCCACTTAAGCGACGACCAGAAAGGTAAGATTCGCACCATCCTTCAGGACAGGGTCGCGGCGATGCAAAAGCTTCGCTCCGACACATCCATGCCGCAGGACGAGCGCCGGAGCAAGATGCAAAGCATCTCCGCCGATCACAACGACCAGATCAAGGCGGTTCTAACCGACGATCAAAAGAAGGAGTTTGACCAGATGATGGAGCACCGCGGCGGCATGCGCAACGGAGGAGGCAATCCGCCTCCGCCCGACAGCCAATCGCCTCCTCCTCCACCGCCGAACCAGTAACCCCATGAGCGCGGCGGCGCCGTCCGGCACCGCCGCGCCCGCTCTTGTCCTCAGGCAACAAGCGCGCAGACTGGCTCTTCGATGGGCCCTTCTTCACCACATCCACAGCCTTGCGAGGGTCACGGTCCAACCCGTCACTCTTATTAAGAGCGTGTCACAAGACCACGCCCCCACTCTTCCTATCCTTCCGCCGCATCAGTGCGATGCAGTCAACCAACCGATGTCTGTGCGTTGGGTGACCCTGTGTCCTGAAGTCCGCTCTTCAAACCGGGCCCGTTAATCGACAAGGACGCCGGCGCTCAATGCCGTCGAGCGCTTTGACGATCGCGCCAGTGGCCCTGAGCACGCGATGGGCAGAGTCCCGGTGCATCCGAAAAATGACGACTCCAAAGCTCCCATGAAAATAACGTGAGGGAATCGGGCGCAAAACGTCGCTTATGAGGTTGTAAGGCGATGAATCAAGGGTTCCCATACGCGATGGGGGCGTGGCTTTAGGGCGCTGCAACGATGCAACTAGCCCTGACCGCCAACCGGGGAGGCTGACCGTGAAAGTGGCTCATTTTGTGACCGGAGCGACAGGATTCGTAGGATCCAACCTCGTTCTCGAGCTTCTGGCGAGATCGGACGCACACATCTATGCCCTGGTCCGGCCAGGACAGGAGGCGGCTTCGGTAAAGCTGCGAAACGCACTGATCTGCTCGGCGCGGGCGGCGGGGCTCGGCCAGTCACTGAATCGCGCCATCGACGAGCGGTGCCACGCGGTGCAGGGAAATGTCGAGGAAGAGGCGTGTGGAGTTGACGCCGCCCGCCTTCCGCGCTTCACCCAGTTCTGGCACGCGGCCGCCTCCCTGCGGTTCGAGGACCGCTATGCGGAGGAAATCTATCGAGCGAATGTGGAGGGCACGCGAAACGCCCTCGCGCTCGCGCGGCGATGCCGTCTCGACCGTCACTTCAACTACGTCAGTACCGCCTACGTCGCCGGATGCCGCAACGGCCTGATTGTCGAAGATGTCGCGCGGGGCCCTGAAACCAACAATCACTACGAAGCCAGCAAGATTCAGGCGGAGATGCTGGTTAACCAGGAGCAAGACCTAGCCACCAGGATCTTCCGGCCGAGCATCGTGATCGGGCACAGCCGCACTTACGCCGTATCCTCCGGCTTCACCGGCCTCTATGGCTTCATGCGGCGGGTTCTGCGGCTGGCCCAGATCATGCGACGGCTGCAGGACGAGTTCGCCGAGCAAACGGACCTGCAGGTGATCGCTGACCCCGCCGCGCCGATGAACCTGATTCCGGTGGACATTGTGGCGCGCCAAATGGTCCGGATCAGCTGCTCCGCTGCCGGGGCGAAGGTTTATCACATTACTAATCCGACGCCGCCCCCCGCCGGAGAAGCGGCCGGCGCGATCTTTCGGGAACTCGGCTTGAAGCCGCCGGTGTTTGTGCGCGATCCGAATCGCTTCACATGGCTCGATCACAAGCTGGATGAGGCCCTGGGCTTCTACCGTTCCTACTTCCGCAGCCACAAGCAGTTCGACCGCAGCAACAGCGACTCTGCCCTCGGCGGCGAGGACGATCCCGGTTACGGGATGGACCTGGCCACGTTGACGTCTTACATCCGCTGGTACGCCGACGCGCTGCGCAGCTCGAGCCGCACCGTGGCAGCGGCGGCCTAGTCCATTCGCTATTTGGCAAGGGAGGCTTTCCATGGCACGCCAGATTCAGCCCGTATTCATTGTCGGCACCGGACGGTGCGGGTCGACCATGCTGTCGAACATGCTGCGCGGGCACCGCGACGTGCTCAGTATTTCGGAGTTCCTGGTCACGGTGACCGATCTTGGAAGCCGGATCGCGCAGGCGTTTCCGGAGACTCCCTTGAATGCGGAGCAGGTCTGGTCAGTGCTCGGCTCCTGCCATCCGAAGTCCGCTGTGATGCTTCGCCACGGGATCGAGATGGGCGAGTTCCTCTACGAGCCCGCGCCACCCTCGCGTTTCACCCGGGAGAGTGGCGTTCCCGCCGTTCTGCTGACCACGCTTCCCCATCTCAGCGCGCAGCCCGACGAGCTCTTCGACGAGCTGCGGGAGTTTGTGATGACCCTTGAACCCGCCCGCGCCGTGGTGCAGTACCGGCGGGTCTTCGAGTGGCTCGAGCGGCGCTTTGCGAAGAAAGTCTGGGTGGAGCGCTCGGGCGGGTCGTTGAGAGCAGTGCCGAGGCTCGCGCAAAGCATGCCGGACGCGCGCTTCATCCACATCGTGCGCGACGGACGCGACTGCGCTATCTCCATGAGCCGCCACACGGGCTTCCGCATGATGATGGCGGCCACGATGATGACAACGATCCTGGGCTACGATCCCTTCGATTGCGACAACCGGGCCGGAACCGAGGATCTGCCGGGTTACCTCTACCGCCTGCTTCCGGAGCATTTTGACGTCAACACTTTCCACAACATGGACGCGCCGCCGGCACTCTTCGGGCTTCACTGGTCCGGCGAGATCAAGCGCGGACTGAATGCCCTCGCGGAATTGCCCCGGGAACGGGTTTTGACCCTGCGGTTCGAGGACATCCTGGCCGATCCTGCGCCGTGCCTGCGACAACTGATCGCGTTTATCGCTCCCGAACTGGTAAACGAGGAGTGGGTGCGAAGGTCTGCGGAGATGGTACGCCCCGTGCGCTCGTCGTGGCAGAGGCTGTCGTCGCAGGAACAGGCGGCGCTCACGGGCGTCTGCCGACCGGGACTCGCCGCGCTGGCCGAATTCGGCCTGGACCGGGAACCGATGCAGGGCTCATTTGCAGCCAAGGCCAGCCCGTCGTGGGTTGGGTCACCGCTCGCTGCCCCGGCGACGGCATGAGAGATTCAGAGGCACGTGCATTTTCTTCGACGCATCCGACGAACTCAAAATCGCAAAGGAGAAAGCCATGAACATCGAGCAAACAGTGATCGACATTGTCGCCCGGGAGCAACACCTGGACCGCAGCACCGTGAGGCTGGACTCAACGTTTGCGGAGCTGGGTATCGATTCGCTGGACGGGATCAATATCCTCTTCGCCCTTGAGGCCGAGATGAACATCTCGATCCCCGACACAGTTGCGAGGAGCATGAAGAGCGTGCAGCAGGTTGTGGACAGCCTGACCCGCGTCATCGAGGGGAAGGACATCTCGGACCTGGTGGCCCTGGCACACGAGGCGACGCCCTCGGCAACAGTTACGGCCTAACCCGGGTGGGCGAATCTGCTCGTCCGGGTCCCAACAAAGCCCCCTCAAGGGAGGACTGTATGCTGCAGAGCGGTGACCTACAAGACCAGCGCGCCCCAAGATATGCCGAGCCCACCGGGGCGCGAAGTTTTCCTCCTCTCGGGAGCGGCCTCAAGGTGCTGATGATTTGGCCACGTTTCCCGGCCTCCTTCTGGACCTTTGAGAAGATCATGGAGATTCTTCCCAAGAAGGCGAACCAGCCGCCTCTCGGCCTTCTCACGGTGGCGGCGCTCTGCCCGAAGAGCTGGGAGCTGCGGCTGATCGATCGTAGCGTCGAAGATCTCCATGAAAGCGATCTGTTATGGGCTGACCTCGTGATGGTCAGCGGTATGCACGTCCAGAAGGATGACATTCGCGTCATTCTCCGGCGCGCCCGGATGCTCGGCAAGCGGACCATGGTGGGCGGCCCTTACGCGAGCAGCGAGCCCCATGAAGTCGCGCGTCTGGCCGATCACGTCGTCGTAGGTGAGCCTGATGAAGTCTTCGGCGAGATCGCTTCCGACCTCGAACGGGGCACGGCGCGGAGCTTATACGTGATCGACCGCAAGCCCGACATCAGCCACACGCCGGCGCCGCGCTTCGACCTGCTCCGGATGGACAAGTACATCTCCATGGCCGTTCAGTTCTCCCGCGGCTGCCCGTTCCAGTGCGAGTTCTGCGACATCATTACCATTTACGGGCGCAAGCCCCGAACCAAAACGCCCGCCCAACTGCTGGCGGAGCTGGATGCCTTGCACGAACTCGGCTGGCGCGACCAGGTTTTCGTGGTCGACGACAACTTCATCGGCAACCACAAGCGCGCGCTCGAACTGGCCCGCAGTCTTGAGGAGTGGCAGGGGTCGCATGACTGTCCGTTCTTCTTTTTCACCGAGGCCTCGATCGACCTCGCTCAAAGGCCGGAGCTGATCGAAGCCATGGTCCGGGCCAATTTCTTCTACGTCTTCGTGGGCATCGAGAGTCCCGCCAAGGATTCATTGTCCGAGGCCAAGAAATTTCAGAACCTCCGGCGCGACCCGCTCGAGTGCGTCCGCTTCATTCAAAGCCGGGGTCTCTGGGTCACAGGAGGCTTCATTGTGGGCTTCGACTCCGACCCGGAATCCATCTTCGAGCAGCAGCGTGACTTCATCGAGCAGGCAGCCATTCCCTGGGCCATGGCGGGTCTTCTGCAGGCGCCGCCGACCACCCCCCTTTATGAGCGGATGCGAAACGAAGGGCGCTTGTTGCCGGATTCCGTCGCCACCAGTAACTTCAGCCCTCCGAATTTCCGCACGCGACTCCCGCTTCCGGTGCTCCTGCGGGGATACCGAGACATCCTGGCGGCACTCTACTCCCCATCGGGATACTACAATCGGTCGCTGCAGTCGCTGGTTCAATGGGAAAGCAGCAAGGACCAACGGGCAAGGGCGCAATACAGCGTCCGGGCGATGGCGGGTACAGTGCTGCGCTCGATCGTCCGCCAGGGCGTTCTGTCTTCGTATCGGCGCGAATACTGGAAGTTTTTGTCTCGGGTCGTTACCCGTTGGTCGCGGGATCGAGCCAAGTTCCGCATGGGTCTTGTCCTGCTCTTTTCCGGGCACCATTTCATCAACTACGCACAGCGGGTGGTCGATGAGCTTGACGCGCAACTAGAAAAGTTAGCCGCCACGGAAACATCCAGCCGGTTGGACCCTTGCCCTAAGCGGCCGGTAACGGGGTCGCTCGTCCCGGTGGGGCAGCAGTAGCACCGGAGCCATGAAGATGTGCTCACGGCGCAGGAGGGACCAATGTCCATCACACTTGGGTTGAATATGCCGGTTCCGAAGAAAGAGGGGTTGCCGATCCCTCCTGGCCCCAAAGGCCACTGGCTGATCGGCACCGTGCCGATGCTTCGAGGCGATGGCCTTGCGAAGATTGAGGGCTGGGCGCGCGAATACGACGACATTTTCTATTGCCGAGCCATCAACATCGGCTTCTGCGTCGTCAGCAGGCCCGACCTGATCGAGGACGTTCTGGTGACCCAGAGCCGCAACTTCGTGCACGGTCTGGCGCTGGTTGGCAACCGGCGTTTCCTGGGTGACGGATTGCTGACCAGCGAGGGAGAGCTGTGGCGGCGGCAACGATACTTGATGCAGCCGGCGTTTCATCGGCGGAGCATCGGCCGCTACGCCGAGATCATGGTGGAGCATGCCCAAGAGACGCTGGCAGCGTGGAGAACCGGTGAGACTCACGACCTGTACAGCGACATGACACGCCTCGCCCTGGAAATCGTCACCCGTGTGCTGTTCGACGTGGACATCGACGGACACCTGGACCGGGTTATCGCGGCCGCGCGCGCCGGGCAATTGCGCAATTCGCGCGGAATCGCGCCCATGTACGCCCTAAAATACTTTCCCACCCCACGGAATCTGCGCTACCTCTGGACGATTCACCGGCTCGATCCGGTGATCTACCGGATCATACGCGAGCGCCGGGCAAGCGGCCGCCTGGGCACCGATCTCATCTCGATGCTTCTCCAGGCCCGCGATGAGGACGGGATGCCGATGAGTGACCGCCAGGTGCGCGACGAGGTTGTAACCCTTATCTTCACCGGCTCCGAAACCGTCGCGCTGACCCTTTCCTACGTCTGGTACCTTCTGGCCCAACACCCGGATATCCAGGCCAAGGTAGCCAACGAAGTTGCCGAGGTGTTCGGAGGGCGGGCCCCCGCACTCGAAGACCTGCCCAAGCTCATCTACACAGAGAAGGTCATCAAAGAGGCGCTCCGGCTCTATCCTCCCGTCTGGGCTTTCGTTCGCGAAGCCGTGCGGCCCGTTGAAATCGGCGGCTACGCCTTGCCTGCCAGAACTACCGTGGTGCTGAGCCAGTGGGTTTCTCATCGAGATCCCCGCTACTATGACCGGCCACGCGAGTTCCGTCCGGAGCGATGGACGCCGGAGTTCGAAAAGCAACTGCCGAAGTTCGCCTATTTTCCCTTCGGAGGCGGCCAGCGGACCTGCATTGGCGCTTCTTTCGCGAAGATGGAAACCACCCTCCTTCTGGCCACGATGGCGCAGAAGTTCAGTCTGTCTGTGGCTCCCGGGTTTAAGCTCGAGCTCTCGCCTAGCATCACTCTGCAGCCGAAGCGTGGCGTATCCGTGGTACTGCGCGAGCGGGCTGTGCGCAGTTCACCGGACGGGCGGCCCGGTCAGGGTTCGTTACAGGTTCTAACTAACACTCAGTAATCGAGAGCAGGGTGCCGGCCGCAACCAAAGGCAAAGCTTCACCACGGAGGCGAGAGAGGCTCACAAGAACCCGGCGATTTCTGGCGATTAGTATGGAGACCTCACAGGAGCACGGAGATAGTCAGCGATTGATCGCAGCCATGCCGGCCACGGAATAGCGTGTGCCAATCGCGGCGCCGCGAGGCGCGACTTCGTCAATGCGCCGGAAGTTGTCGGCCGTTAGCGAGACGCCGAGTGCCGCCACATTCTCCTCCAGGTACTTCCGGCGCTTGGTGCCCGGGATCGGGACGATGTCGTCACCCTGCGCCAGCACCCAGGCCAGGGCCAACTGCGCAGGCGTGCAACCCTTAGTAGCCGCGATCTCCCGGATCCGCGCCACCAGCGTGAGATTCCGTTGGAAGTTCTCGCCTTGAAAGCGGGGCGACGAGTGGCGCCAATCGTCCGCGGCCAGGTCCTCGGGGCGCTGGATCTGTCCCGTAAGAAATCCCCTACCGAGCGGGCTGTAGGCCACAAAGCCGACGCCGAGCTCGCGGCAGAGCGCCAGCAGGCCATCCTCGGGCTCACGGCTCCAGAGCGAGTATTCGGTCTGCAAGGCGGTAATCGGATGAGTCCGGCACGCGCGGCGCAACGTGTCCGGAGCCGCTTCCGAGAGCCCGACGTGCCGAATCTTGCCCTCGCGGACCAGATCGGCCATCGCCCCAACCGTCTCTTCGATTGGGACGTCCGGGTCCACCCGGTGCTGGTAGTAAAGGTCGATGGTCTCGATTCCCAGCCGGCGCAAACTGCCTTCGCACGACGACCGCACGTATTCAGGGCGTCCGCTGACACCGCGATTCTCCGTGCCCGGTGTGCGCACGATGCCGAACTTGGTGGCCACAACCACGCCCTGACGCCGCCCACGAATCGCGCGGCCGACAAGCTCCTCGTTCAGATACGGGCCGTACACGTCCGCGGTATCGAGGAAGTTGATCCCAAGTTCGAACGCGCGATGAATCGTCGCAATCGACTCCTCATCGTCGCGAGGACCGTAAAACTCGGACATTCCCATGCAGCCAAGACCCTGCTCCGAAACCTTAAGGCCGCTACGCCCCAGTTCCCTCGTTTTCATGCGCTGTCCTCCTCTTGTCTCTATTGCTTTTTCGAATTCGCAACAATTCGCTCTCGTGTTTGATGTCGGAAGGCTGTAGGGGGACGGCTTGCCCCCCCTGCTTGTCATCCCCTCGCCCGTCCGCGCGTCAATCCGCGTGGGTAGGGCGAGCCCTACTCCTACGCGGTCAATACGTCGCCCGGCCGCCCGAGATGTCGTAGCACTGGCCCGTCGTAAACGACGCTTCGCGGGATACCAGGTATTGCACCAGGCTCGCCACCTCATCGAGGGTCCCGGTGCGACCCATCGGTATGCGGCTCACCATGTACTGCACCGTCTCGGGCGCCACGCCCTCGAGGATTTTGGTTCGAATCACGGCCGGGGAGATGCAATTCACGGTGATGTCGCCCTTGCCTGCCACTTCTTTGGCCAGAGCCTTGGTGAGGCCGATCACGCTGGCCTTTGTGCTCGAATAAGGGATCATGGTCGGATTCCCTTCCTTGCCTGCAATCGAGGCGACGTTCAGGATGCGGCCGTAACGGCGCTCCAGCATCTCGCGGACCACGGCTTTCGCGCACAGAAAGACGCCCTTGAGGTTCACGGCATAGACGGCGTCCAGATCGCGTTCATCGAGCTCCCAGAGCGGCACCGTACGTCCGGTGATCCCGGCGTTGTTCACCAGAATATCCACCGGGCCAAGGTTCTGCTCGATCTCGCGGAAGGCGTGCTCGACTGAACCGGAAGACGATACGTCGCACTGCAGGCCGAGCCCTCCGATCTCCCCGGCAACCGCTACGGCGGACTGCTCCTGAAGATCGAGCACCACCACTCGCGCACCTGCATCGGCCAATCGCCTGGCGATCGCTTCGCCGATCCCCTGCCCGGCGCCGGTCACCGCGGCCACTTGGCCGTCCAAACGGAAGTACGTCTTTTCGCTCATCTTCGCTCCTCTCGGATAACTGAAAGTTGCAATGATACAGCGAGTCGAGCTTACGAGGCCTGCGCGGAATCTGGCACGCGGAATCCGACGTTGGCGGTGAGTTGCTTATGGAGTTACACTTGAAACGACTCACACCGGGGAGGTGGCTGCAGGCATGAAATCACCGGAGACGTTCGGCCTTTCGCGAAGACAATTCTTGAGACGCGCGGGCGCAGGCGCTGCGGGCGCCGCCCTGGCTCCCGCCATTCTGCTCGGGAAGTCCAACAAGTCGGGTAGCCGGGTGGTGCTCGGCGATGGCAGCCACACTTACGAACTTGTGGCAGGTTGGGGCCAGCTCCCGAACGGGGTCAAGTACGGATATACCCACGGCGTGCAGATCGACCGGCACAATCGCGTGATCGTCCACAACCAAAGCAAGGACTCGGTGATCATCTTCGATCACAAGGGCAAATTCATCAAGTCCTGGGGTCCTGAATTCCAGAAGGGCGCGCATGGGTGCCTCCTGCGCAAAGAGGACGGCGTAGAGTATCTGTACCTGTCCGACTACGAGCGCCACATCGTGGTGAAGACCACGCTCGACGGTGAGACGCTGTGGACCATCAATTGGCCGCAGGATTCGGGCGTTTACAAGGAAGAAGCCGAGTTCAAGCCCACCAACACGGTCGTCGCGCCAAACGGCGACATTTACGTGACCGACGGCTACGGTCTGAGCTACGTCCATCAGTACAATCCGAAGCGCGAGCGCATCCGAACTTGGGGCGGCAAGGGCAAGGAGGCCGGCAAGCTCGATTGCCCGCACGGCATCTGGGTCGATACGCGGGGCGACGAGCCGATCCTGGTAGTGGCTGATCGCTCCAATGCCCGCCTTCAGACGTTCACGCTCGATGGCAAGCACATCGCCTTCTACACCGACGCCATGCGCGCGCCGTGCCACTTCGACCAGGCGCGGAATGGCGATCTGCTGATTCCGGACCTGCACGGCGTGGTCACGATCTACGATCGCAACAACAAGTCGGTCGCGCAACTTGGCGACAATCCCGGGGTTTGGGACGCGAAGGCCTGGCCGAACCTGCCCGACACCACCTGGATACCCGGCAAGTTCATCTCGCCGCACGCCGCCTGCTGGGACAAGCACGGGGATATGTACGTGGTTGAGTGGATTCAGGAGGGACGGGTCACGAAGTTACGACGCGTGTGAGGCAGTGCCAACGAGTGGCGAGTGACAAGTGGCAAGCACTCGCGGCGACCGGCTGGGCATCGTCAATCAGCGTTCTTGTAACTTGCCACTTGCCACTCGTACATAGCAGGCGCACCTTTGACTGGAGAACGACCCAATGTTTCGGCTTGATGCCGACAAGAAAATCGAATTCTGCGACGGCGTAAGCCGCCGCGACTTCCTGCACGCCGGCGCGCTTGGATTCCTCGGCCTGACGCTGCCCGAGTTCTTCGCCCTGAAAGCGGCGGGTGCGGTTGATCCCGCCAAGGACGTGAACTGCATCCAGCTGATGCTGGTGGGCGGCCCCAGCCAGCTCGACACCTGGGACATGAAGCCGGACGCGCCGGCTTCCATCCGCGGACCCTACAAGCCCATCAAGACCAACGTCTCCGGCATGGAGATTTCGGAAATCTTCCCCCGCATGGCCACGCACGCGGACAAGTTCGCGCTGCTGCGCTCCTGCTATCACACGGCCGCCGCCGTGCACGACACCGGCTGCCAGATGATGCAGACCGGCCGGCTGTTTCAGGGCGGACTCGAGTCGCCGAATTACGGCTCGGTGCTGCGCTACGAAAAGGGACCACGCGGCGACATGCCGCCCAATGTCCTGATCCCTTACACCATCGGGCAGCTCGGCGGCAACCTGCCCCACGGCGATACCGCCGGGTTCCTCGGCAAGGCATACGACCCTTTCGTGCTGAACGCCGACCCTGCCGATCCCAATTTCAAGGTCCCGGACATGCTGCCGCCCGATTACATCTCGGCGGTGCGCGTGGACCGGCGGCGAAGCTGGCGCCAGGAGATCGACAAATCCGTCCAGTATTTTGAGGATGCCAACCAGGACGCGAAGCTCATGGATGCGACCTTTGACCAGGCCTACACCCTGATGACCTCCGCCAAGGCGCGCGAGGCATTTGAGCTCGGGCAGGAGTCCGAGGACGTGCGCAAGCGTTATGGCATGAATCGCTTCGGCCAGGGGTGTTTGCTCGCGCGGCGGCTCGTCGAGCGCGGCGTGCGATTTGTGACCGTCAACATGTTCGAGACCGTGTTCAACGACATCACCTGGGACATTCACGGCTCCGCGCCCTTCAGCCCCATCAGTTGCTACAGCGATCTGGTGGGTCCGATGTTTGATAATGCCTACAGCTCCCTGCTTGAGGACCTGAGCCGCCAGGGGCTGCTCGAAAGCACGCTGGTGCTGGCCACGGGCGAGTTCGGACGCACGCCGCGCATCAATCCCGCCGGGGGACGCGATCACTGGCCGCAGTGCTGGACGGCGGTGCTCGCAGGCGGCGGAATCAAGGGCGGGCAAGTCGTGGGAGCGTCGGACAATATCGCCGGCGCGCCCAAAGACCGCCCCGTGATGCCGGCCCATGTCGCAGCCACGGTCTACAAGTGCCTCGGGATTCCGATCGATAAGGAACTGAAGACCCCGCAAGGCCGCGTGGTGCGGCTGGTCGATCACGGGTTCGATCCGATCGATGAGTTGCTGGCGTGACTCCGCCCGGGCAGCCTGTGATAGCATCTATTGAGATGCTTTAACAATGCCTTTAAGGAGCCGAGATCGCATGATTGACACTGACTTCGTCACCGACATCGAGCCTTTGACCGCGTTCAAGCGGGACACGGTGAAATTCGCCAGGCATTTGAAGCGAAGCCGCCGGCCGATGGTTCTGACGGTGGATGGTCGGGCGCGTTTCGTCGTTTTCGACGCGGAGGCCTTCGCAGATTGGAAGGACCAACTCGAAACTGTTCTGGCCGTGCGCGAGGCGCTGGCGGAGGAGGGCCCGGGCCGGCCCGCAGAGCAGGTTCACGCGGAGTTGAGGAAGAAGCACTTTGGCGTATCGCGTCGAGCACAGAAGGCGGGCTGAGCGCGACCTCGACACGCTTGCCAAAACCCTGGGCCCGGAGCGGTTCGAGATGATATGCGACGCCATCGAGAGCCTGGCCATGTTCCCTGAGCGTTGCGCCCTGGCGCCGGAGGGGGCGCTTCGCATCAAAGGCATCCGCAACCTCCTCTGTGGCTCCGGGTTCGGTCGTCTACCGGATCATCTTTCAGGTTCGGGATGAGCGGGTCGAGATTTTGACCGTACGTCACGCCCGGCGTCGACCGCTGCAACGAGTTTGAAGTTGAAGCGCCACTCGAGTCGACCACGGCTTTGATCCGATCGATGAGTTGCTGGCGCAGTTCGTAGTCTCTGTGCCCTCTGTGAAATTCCTCCGTGTTCTCTGTGTCAAAAGCTTTCAACACAGAGGACACTGAGGACCCACGGGGCGCAGAGAGGTGTTGAGATCGACTATGAAGATTCGCAGTTTCTTACTGCTTGTCGCAATTGTCACGGCCTGCAACCTTCCGTTCCTGATTCGCGCTTCGCAGACCGATCAGACTTCGCCCGCATCGATGTCCGCTAAGGACGCGCCCTACCACCAGACGGACATGTCGAAGCCCGCAGCCGGCCCTCCAAATGCGCGGACGGTCCAGCCGGTGGCAGCCCACGCGCGCAGCCTCGCGGGGCTCGTGAAGCTGGAATTGCTGCCGGCCTCCATCGCTTTCACCGGACCGCGGTATAGCCAGCAACTCGTGGTGGAAGCGACGTTCGCTGACGGCCATCAGGAGGATGTGACGGCCGGGGCGACGATCGCATCGTCAAGCCCCGGGGTGGCGAGTGTGGAGAAAGACGGCCTGGCGCGGCCGCAAGGCGACGGCCAGGCGACG
Organism: Terriglobia bacterium; assembly: GCA_035949375.1. Classification (GTDB taxonomy): domain Bacteria; phylum Acidobacteriota; class Terriglobia; order UBA7540; family UBA7540; genus Gp13-AA77. The sequence continues at coordinate 118,243 of DASZIG010000049.1, forward strand.
CTCACGGCCACCGAGCGCGGCCATCGAGCCACGGCAACCGTGACGGTGAGGGACTTCGCGGCGCCCGCGCCCTGGAGTTTCCGCAACGACGTGCTACCGGTGATGACCAAGGTGGGCTGCAATTCCGGACCCTGCCACGGAGCCGCCGCCGGCAAGAACGGCTTCAAGCTCACCCTGCGCGGCTACGATCCCCAAACCGATTACTACACGCTGACGCATCAGGCCCTGGCTCGCCGCACCGATCGCATGGAGCCCGCCAAGAGCCTGATCCTTCTGAAGCCCACGCTCACCATCCCGCACGGCGGCGGCCGGCGATTCGCCGTAGGCTCGCCCGAGTATGACGTAATGTCGGGCTGGATCGCCCAAGGCATGCCGCCGCCGCTCGATTCTGACCCGCGTGTGACCGCCATCGAGGTGCTTCCGCACGAGGCGTCGCTCGCGCCGGGCGCCGAGCAGCAATTGGTCGTGATGGCGCGCTTTTCCGACGGCCGCGCCCTGGACGTCACGCGCTGGGCGAAGTTCGACAGCGGCGACGAAGGCGTGGCCACCGTAGACGCGAACGGCCACGTCACCATGCACAGCTACGGCGAAGCGCCGGTCACGGTGTGGTACCAGAGCCACGTGGCCTTCGCCCGGCTGCGCATTCCCTTCCCTTACCCGCTCGAACAGGCAGTCTTCAAGAACGCCCCGCGTCACAACTATATTGACGACGACGTGCTGCGGCACCTCGCCGTCCTTCACGTCCCGCCCTCGCGCCCGGCGAGCGACGGCGAGTTCATCCGGCGCGCTTATCTCGACGCGGCCGGCATTCTGCCCACGCCCTCCGAAGTCGAGGCTTTCCTCAAGGACGCGTCGCCCGACAAGCGCGCCCGCCTGATCGATGCCCTCATGAAGCGGCCCGAATTCGTCGACTACTGGGCTTACAAGTGGTCCGACCTGCTGCTCGTGACGAGCAATCGCCTCTCGAACGAGCAAATGTGGAGCTACTACAAGTGGATCCGGGCGAGCGCCGCGGCGGACAAGCCCTGGGATCAGATGGTCCGCGAGATTCTGACGGCCACCGGCAACACTGACGAGAACGGCGCTGCCAACTACTGGATTGTCCACCGCGACCCGCTCGACACGTCCGAAAACGTCGCCCAGGCTTTTCTCGGCATCACCATCACCTGCGCGCATTGCCACAATCATCCCCTGGCCAAGTGGACTCAGAAGGACTACTACGGGATGGCCAACATCTTCGCGCGCGTGCGCCTGAAGACGTACGCGCCCGGCGGATCCCGCGCCGGCGTCGGCCCGCTGTTCAACGACGTTACGGTCTATTCCGCCCCGACGGGCGAGTTCACCGACGACCGTTTCATGATGGTGCTGCCGCCGAAGCCGCTCGACGCCAAGGCCCTCCCGGCGGAGACGCCGGGCGACACGCGCATCTATTTTGCCGACTGGCTGACGTCCGGCGACAATCCGTTTTTCGCGCGCAACATCGTGAATCGCGTCTGGCGCAACTTCATGGGACGCGGTCTGGTGGAACCGGTCGACGACCTCCGCGACACGAATCCCTCGACCAACGACGAACTGCTGAGCGCGCTGACGGCGGATTTCGTGGCGCATCACTTCGACATCGATTACCTGATCCGCACCATCATGCAATCGGCCACCTACCAGACCTCGTCCCAGCCTCTCCCCGAGAACGCCGACGACGACAAGTACGGGTCGCACTACGTCATCAAGCGCCTGCCGGCCGAAGTGCTGCTCGACGCCTACTCGCAGGTGACCCAGCAGCCCGAGAAGTTTGACGGGTATCCGGTGGGGATGCGGGCGCTCCAGTTGCCCGATACGGCCGTGCGATCCTACTTCCTCGACGCCTTCGGCCGTCCCGCGCGCCAGCAGACGCGCGAGAGCGAGCGCACCTCCGTGCCTACCATCACGCAGGCGCTGCACATCATCAACGGCGACACGCTCAACAGCAAGCTGCGCGCGCCGGGGAGCGCCGTGGACATGCTGGTCAAGCTCGGTTTTTCGGATGAGCAGATCGTCGATTACCTGTATCTGGCGGCCTTCAGCCGGCATCCGAACGATTCGGAACGCTCGGCCCTGGTCGGGGCCCTCGCCGCGGCAGAGGCGCAAAAAACGCCCGGAGTGGATGACCCGCGGCACGCGGCTCTGGTCGATATGAGCTGGGCTATGCTCACGAGCGAAGAGTTTATGTTTAATCATTGAGAAGCTGCGAGAAACCGCGCGTAGAAACTGCCCGTTGTCCGCCGTCCGTTTTTCGCCGCCCGTTTTTCGCCGTACGCTGCCCGTCGCGAGTCGATATTCATGATCCATGCCGCGTCACTGATCACACTCTGGCGCGCGGCGTGAGCCGGAGGTTGAGCCCGTGAAACGCATGATTGACCTCGGTATCCTGTTGGCGCTGGTGCTCTTCACCGGCGCTTTTAAGGCAGACGACCCCGCGCATTTTGACGGAACGTGGGATACGACCGTTTCCTGCAGCAACGCCGCGGGAGCGATGGGCTACTCCTTTCAATTCTCTTCAACCGTGAAGGGCGGCGAACTTCGCGGCGAAAAGGGCGACGAGGGCAAGCCGGGCTGGCTGCAGATTCAGGGAAATATTCAGCCGGACGGGACAGCAAAACTCTACGCCAAGGGCCTGGTGGGCGCGCAGGAATTCGCTGTCGGCCATCGTCCGGCAGGGACGCCATACGGTTATCACATCGAGGCGAAGTTCTCGGACAAGGAAGGCTCAGGCAAACGGGTGGAAGGCCGGCCGTGCGAGGTTACTTTCGTCAAGAAGTAGCGTACGCCGCTCGGGCACAACGCCACGTTTATGCTCGCCAACGTTATGCTCTCCGTGTCCTCTGTGCTCTCTGTGGTGAGAATCACTTACCACGAACAAGCCTTCACCACGGAGATCACGGAGAAAGAAATCCCATGACCGAAAGGGAGAGGCTAAACAGCCTCACCGAGGCGATTATAGGGCGCGCCATTCAAGTGCATCGGGTGCTCGGTCCGGGATTACTGGAATCAGCCTACGAGGCTCGCCTCGTATACGAACTCGCCAAACTCGGATTCGGGGTCGAGGTACAGAAGGCGCTGCCGCTCGTCTACGAACAGGTTAAGCTCGAATGCGGATACCGAATCGATCTCCTGGTGGAACGCTGCGTGGTCATCGAGGTCAAGTCGGTCGACTCCCTCGCACCGATTCACGAGGCGCAGTTAATCTCGTACCTGAAGCTCTCAGGATGCAAGATAGGCCTGCTGGTCAACTTCAACGTGCGGGCTCTCAAGGACGGCATACGGCGGTTCATCAATGGAAAGCTTTGAAGGTTTTCACCACAGAGGACACAGAGGAGCACAGAGAACAGCTTTCTCCGTGATCTCCGTGTTCTCGGTGGTGAAAATCCTTGCTCTTCAGACCGCTGCAGTGCGCACCGCCCTTGCAGTGTGCCTCGCCCTTATTGCTTGCCATCGCGCCTTCGCGTCAGCGTCTGACGGCGCCCAGACGACCGCCCGGCCCCCCGAATTCACCGCGCAAATCGCCCCCATCCTTCAGAAGAACTGCCTCGCCTGCCATTCCGCCGCCTCCAAGATGGGCGGACTGGTCATGGAAAGCTACGACACCCTGATGAAAGGCGGCGCTCACGGCGCGGTGATCGTTCCCGGCAAAGCCGACGAAAGCCGCATGATTCAGATGCTCGAGGGAAGAATCCAACCCCGCATGCCTTTCAACGGCGACCCCCTGCCGGAGGCGGACATCGCCACCATCTTCGCCTGGATCAACGCCGGGGCGACCGGTCCTGCACCCGGTTCCGGTCCGGCCCTCGCGCCCGTCGCAATCCCGGACATCAAGCCGCAGGTGCCGGCGGTCTCATCCGTAGCTTCGGTGAAGTTTTCTCCGGACGGTAAACTCCTGGCGGTGGGCGGATACCAGGAAGTACGCCTGTTCGCTCCCGTTACCGCCGGCAACCTGCCGCCGGCCGGCGGCCTCGCTCAGGCCACGGACGGCGGTGCCGTGGCCACACTCACCGGGCATGCCGATTACGTTCGCTCACTCGCCTTCAGTCCGGACGGCAACCTGCTGGCGAGTGCCGGCGGACCCTGCCAGCGCGGCGGCGAAATCAAGATCTGGGACGTGGCGTCGCGCCGGTTGGTCCGTACCCTGCAGGGCCACAAGGACTGCATTTACTCGGTGGCGTGGAGCCCGGACGGCAAGCTCATCGCCTCCGGTAGCTACGACCGAACGGTCAAGCTGTGGGACGCCTCGAGCGGCGCCGAGGTGAAGACCCTGCAGGATCACATCGACGCGGTCTTCGCCGTGGCCTTCAGCCCGGACGGCAAGCGCCTGGCTTCGGCGTCGCAGGACCGCACCGTCAAGATCTGGGACGTCGCGACCGGCCAGCGTTTGTATACCCTGAGCGACGCTTCGGACGGACTCACGAGCCTGGCCTATTCTCCCTCGGGCGACCAGATTGCCGCCGCAGGCTACGACAAGACCATTTATGTCTGGCGCCTCGGTGACAACGACGGGCACTTGGTCCAATCCCTGATCGCAGACGAGGACAGCATTCTGGCGCTGGTCTGGTCTCCCGACGGCAAGACGATCATCACAAGTTCGGCAGATGGCTCCATTCGCTTCCGCGAGGCCGGCACGCTCAATCCCGTCCGGGTGATCGATCGCCAGCCCGACTGGGTGGAGACGCTCGGAATCAGTCCCGACGGCAAGCGTTTGGCGGCGGGGCGGTATGATGGTAGCGTAACGGTGTATGACTCGGGCGCGCCGGGAGCGCTCCGCACAGGTGTGGTGCAACAGCCAAAGGCCACAACTGAATCTAACTGAGCGCCGGGCGCAGCATGGCCATGATTATTAGCCGCAACTCTTCGCCTTACCCCGTAGCTCTCTGTGTGCGCGAAGAAAGAATTCACCACAGAGTACACAGAGAACACGGAGAAAAACTCTGCGAGCCTCTGTGGCCTCCGTGGTGAGAGTTTTGCCTTTGGTTTCGGCCGGTGGAGCGCGAAAATCGAAAATGTTACGAACGAAGCCGTTAGGTTACTGATAACACAGCGCTTCTGTTTTCCATATATGCTGAAAGCCGTTAGGTTGTTGAAAATAAGCAATTTACTTGTTTAAAGCCGTTACGTTACTGACGAGCAATGATTTAACTCAGAAAAACAGGGTCAAAATCGAGCTTGTTGCACGCAATTCGAGGGTTTTTCGATGAAAATCAGGCCTATTTCCGCCGCAATCGTCCTCGCTCTTGGAGGTCTATTCGCCCACTGGCTCGGTGCCAGCGAGCCGATCATCCCGCCGACAATCTCAAAGGTCTGGCCCGCCGGAATGGAGCGCGGCACTACGGCCACCTTCACCGTCGACGGCAGGAATCTGGCCGACGCCAAGGCGGTCCTGTTCGACTCCCCGGGGATCACGGCGCGCGTCACTGAGATCACCGACGTGCCGGAGAAGATCACCGGACCACGCGCCGGCGTCGATCTCGGCGCCCAGGTGCCGCTCGGCAAGAAGCAGACGGCCAGGATCGAGGTGACGGTCGGCAAGAACGTGGCTCCGGGAATCCACAAGTTCCGGATCGAGACCCCGCTCGGGACCTCAGACATGGCGGTGTTCGACGTGGGATCGCTTCCGGAAATCGCAGAGACGCCGCGGCCCGAGGCCGGCGAGTCTCCCGCGCAGGCGGTCACTTTGCCGGCGACGATCGTAGGAGCCATCCAGACCTCGGGCGACACTGACAAGTACCAATTCGACGGCCGGGCTGGCGAGGAGTTTGTTTCCGTGGTGGTGGCCTCCGAACTCGGCTCGCCATTGCAGTCGCTTCTGATACTGCAGGATTCTTCCGGTCAAGTGCTGGCCCGGGCCGGCGAGAACAGCAACAAGGCAGACGCCGTGCTGATCGCGAAGCTGCCGCGCGACGGATCCTACATACTCTCCGTCGCGGATCGCGAAGACGGCGGCGGCGCTGACCACTTCTATCGCCTGAACGCCGGTCCTCTTCCGTACATCACCGGGGTGTTCCCGCTCGGAGTGCGCGCGGGCGAAGCGCGTCCAGTCGCCGTGCAAGGCGTGAACCTCGGCGGCGCTCGGCAGGTGAAGGTCACGCCGCCCGCCGCGGCTGACGGATGGACCACTGTGCCCCTGGTCCTTTCGACGCAGGGGACAGAAATGGCGCAACCGTTGAACACCGTCAAGCTCGCGGTCGGCAACGAGCCTGAGATCCTCGATCGCGAACCCAATAACTCTCCCGCCCAGGCCCAGGCGCTGTCGCTGCCCGTGACCGTCAATGGCCATATCCAGGGGAACGCCGGTCCCGGCGCGGCGCCCGACCAGGATTATTTCCGCTTTCACGCGCGCCAGGGCGAGCGCCTGACCATCGAAGTCGCCGCCTCGCGTCTCGGTTCGCCGCTCGATTCCGTCATCGAGGTTCTGGATGCGCAGGGCAACCCGATTCCGCGCGCCATGGTTCGCTGCCTAAATCAGACGACGACTACGCTCTCGGATCGCGACTCCAGAACTTCGGGAGTGAGGCTGGTTTCCACCTCAGGCCTGCACGAAGGCGATTTTCTGATGATCGGCGACGAACTGGACCAGATCAGCTCGGTGCCCGACCAACCCGACGCCGACATCAACCTCGAAAACATCGGCGGATTGCGCCTGGCTTTCCTCGGCACCTCGCCGGACGTGCACGCGGTGAACACGCCGGTTTATAAGGCCCAGGTTCTGCCGCCGGACGCCGACTTCCCGCCGAACGGCCTGCCCGTATTCCGCCTGACCTGGCGCAATGACGACGGCGGCCCGGGATACGGCGCCGATTCCCGACTGGACTTCGTGGCGCCGCGGGACGCCGACTACATCGTCCGCCTCGCGGACGTGCGCAACCTCGAAGGGGCTGACTTCGCCTATCGCCTGACGGTGCGCGATACCGCGCCGGATTACCAACTGGCGGCCGAACCGTCTAACCCGAATGTGCCGCGAGGCGGCTCCGTGCCCGTCACCGTTCGCGCCGACCGGCTTCCGGGCTACGAAGGACCGATCGCGATTGAAGTACGGGGGCTGCCGCACGGTCTTACGGCGGGCGCGGCCACCATCGCGGCCGGACAGGACTCGACCGACGTGATTCTCTCCGCCGCCGGAGACGCTCCCGAGGGCGCTTCGCCGGCCGCGATCGAGTTCGTAGGCCGGGCTCGCGTGGACGGCCGCGAAATCGTGCGGGTGGCCAACACCGATACGCCGCTGCAGGTCGCTTCGGTGATCCCGCCTCCGGACGTGTTGGTGACGGCCGAGCCGGGCCAGGTCGCCATCGCGCCGGGCCAGGAGGTAAAGGTCACGCTTCACGTCGAGCGCCGGAACGGCTTCAAGGGCCGCGTGCCGTGCTCTGTCGAGAACCTGCCTCCGGGCGTCCGCGTGGTGAACGTGGGGCTGAACGGGGTGCTCGTGACCGAGGCGCAGACCACGCGAACCTTCACGCTCCGCGCCGAGGAGTGGGCGAAGCCTATCGATCAGCCGGCGTACGTGGTGGGTGAGGTGGAGTCAAACGCGTCCACATTCCATCCCTCCGCTCCATTGCTCGTGCGGGTGGAGAACAAGGAGCAGGCTGCAAACGCCGCCGCGGAGGCGGCCGGGCACGGAGCAGCGCCGGCCGTGGGCCAGCCGCCGCGAAATTAGGGGCCGACGGCGGCGGCCGACAATCCAGTAAGGTATTGGCAGATAGAGGACCGATGCCGCCCCAAGTGACTATACGATTCTATACGATTTTATACGGTTAGAAGCAAGACGATAGAGAGAATTTCACCACAGGACGCATAGAGCTCACGGGGGGACTGCTGAGATATTTCCTCCGTGCTCTCTGTGCGCTCTGTGGTGAATTTGTTTTTAGAGAGAAAACGCAGATTGCTGGCATCGAGGGCAATGCGCCGGACGACGGCACTGAAACCCCTTCGAGCGTTGCATCGTCGGAATCATTTGGCCCGGGAGGCCGTTCAAATGCGTCATAGTAAGCCCCTTTGCCTCGCTGCCATCGCAGGCGGGATCCTATTCATCGCCTTGAGCTGCGGCCATGGCTCAAGCTCGTCCGGTTCGTCTTCATCAACCCCGCCGCCGCCTTCTACAACCGCGGACGCAACCATCTCGCTGAGCGATCCGGGAACGTGCGCGTCACCGAGCGGACCGTTCGCGCACGTCTGGGTGACGATCACCAAGGTAACGGCGAACGTCTCCGCCACTGCCGGGCCAACCGACAGCGGCTGGGTAACGCTGCTCGATCTGACCTCGAAGCCCGCGCAGATCGACTTGTTGAGCCTGACTCCCACCACCTCGACGTCCAACAACGCGTGTGTCCTCAATCTGCTCGGCACCGGCACCGGACTTCCGCCCGGGAACTATCAGCAGGTTCGGCTCTATCTGCTCGCCAACAACGCCTCCGGGACCGGTGTTTCGTCCAACAACTGCGCAGCGGGCTTCTTCAACTGCGTCGGACTTGCGACGGGCGGAGTGGGCGAACTGCAATTGACCAGCGAACCAACTACGGGCATCCAAATTCCTACCGCCGAGATCATGGGCGGCGGCTTGAATCTCGTGGCCGGGCAGACCGCCAACGTCAACCTCGACTTCAGCGCCTGCGCGTCGATCGTGCAGGAGAGCAATGGCGACTACCGGCTGAAACCCGTGCTGTACGCAGGGACGATTCCCCAGACCACGAACGCCATCAGCGGCACCGTGGTCGACAACAACACGAAGGGCGCGATCGCCAATGCGGTGGTGCTGGTGGAACAGCCGGACTCATCCGGCATCGATCGCGTGGTGGAATCTCAGCTGACGGCTTCCGACGGCACGTTCCTCTTCTGCCCGCTTCCGGCCGGTAATTACGATCTGGTGGTGGCTGCGGCGCTGCCCTCTCCGGTCTCGGTGCCGCCGATCGGCGTAGGCACAGCGTATAATCCTACCGTGACGTTCAGCACGCCGGCGGGCACGGCGTCACTCACTATTCCTCTGGTGCCGGAGGGCGCGAACGGAATAAGCAGCTCTCCCACGAAGTTCACGGGGACCGTCAGCACCGCGGGCGCCCAAGCCGTTACCGTAGACGTCGATTTGTCGGTGCTGCAGCAGGCTACGCCGACGGGCGGCTCCCCGGTGCAATTCACCGTACCGTCGTTTCCGGGATCAAGCTCCAACGTCGAGACCGGGTCCTACATAAACTGTCCCTCGGGCACAACCTGTGCCACCTACAACCTCTACGTACCCGCAAGCAATCCGAGCGCGGGCACCTACAGTTCGACCGGGACGACGTATTCGACACCGGACTCTGGAAACGTTGCTTACACGGTGGACGCGCAAGCGTTCGTGGACGACGGCTCCAATACTTCCGACTGCTCGTTTTCCGATGTCAGCACGGCCTTAAATTCCGGCGGCGGTACGCTGCTCGCCGCCGGCGGCGCTTTGGTAACGGTGCAGACCCTGGCGTTCACCGGCTGCCAGTAATCCGGCCGCCGGCGATTGGCTGTGACGAATCCCCGGCGCAGCGCGGTCGCACCTTGGTTCGCGCGACATGGGTGAGAGCGATCCAAAAGCGGTAGCCCTGATCGGGCCCGGCCGCATCGGCCAGGCCATGGGACGGCTCTTGGCGGACGCTGGCGTGCCGATCCAATGGATCGCGGCGCGGCGTCCGGCAGCGGCTCGCAGCGCCACGCGATTCGTCCGCGCGGGCCTCGCGGTAACGCTGCGCTCGCCGGAACTCGGCCGCGCTCGCGTGCTGCTGCTGACAACGTCGGACGAGGCCCTACCCGAAGTTGCACGGTCGCTGGCCGCGCAGCGTGCCGACTGGAAAGGCTGCGTCGTGCTCCACTCGAGCGGGGCCTGGCCTGCCGGCGGTGAGTCTTCCGTGCTCCAGCCCTTTCGCCGCCGCGGCGCTTCCGCGGCCTCGCTGCATCCGCTCCAAACCGTGCCCAACCGCGAAGCCGGCGTTCGGAATCTCGTCGGATGCTTCTGGGCAGTCGAAGGCGACCCGATCGCCGTGCGATTGGCCCGCCGGTGGGTGCGGGCGCTCCGCGGCATTGCCTTCAGCCTGCCGCCGCAGCGCAAAGCTACGTATCACGCCGCCGCGGTCGTGGCTTGTGCGGGAGTGGTGACGCTGATGACAGGCGCGGAGCGATTGATGGAATCGTGTGGCGTGCCGCAGGCGCAGGCACGCAAGATGCTGGCGGGATTCGTAGCGGAAACTGCGGGAAACTTCGGACGGCTCGGGCGCGGCGCCCTTACCGGACCCGCCGCGCGCGGCGACTGGGCGACCATTCGCAGGCATCGGGAGGCGCTCGGCCGGCAAGCGCCGGATCTGCTGCCCCTATACCGCGAACTGTTGAGGTCAATGGTCCAAATCGCCGGTCGACCCCCACGCCCGACCCCCGCGCCCGACAAAGCGCGAGGGTAGCCGTTAGTACCAGAGCCTACCGCTTGAAGCTTTTCTTCCCCGTCCCTTGTCCCGTGCCTGACAACGGCACGGTTTGTGGGCTGCCGCCGCCGTTGTCCGCCACCGATACGTTCGCGGTGAGCGGGCCGCTGGTTGTCGGCGTGAAAGTCACGGTAATCGTACAGCTGGCGCCGGGGCCAAGCGAGCCGCCGCAGTTGTTGATCTCCGAAAAGCTGCTGGCGTTGGCGCCCGTGATGCTGATGCCGGTGATGGACATGGTCTGGCCGCCGCTATTGTTCGTCATCGTGACGTTCTGCGGCGCGCTGCTCGAACCCACGTTGACGGTGCCAAAGCTGAGGCTGGTGGGCGAGAACGACACCACCGTGCCCGTTCCGGTCAACGGTACGGTCTGCGGGCTGCCGGGCGCGTTGTCCGTGAGTGTAATTGTTCCGGTTGACGTTCCGGCCGTCGTGGGTTTGAACTCCACCTGAAATGTGCAGCTGTTGCCGGCGCCGAGCGTAGACCCGCACCGGTTGGAAAGAGGGAATGTCTTACTGCTCGAGACAATGCTCGTGATGTTGAGCGTGATATTCCCGGTATTGGTGAGGGTCACGGTCTGCGGTGCACTGGTGGTGTTGATGGTCTGGTTGGAGAAGGTGAGGCTCGTAGGCGAAAGCATGGCGCCGGCTTGGGTGCCTGTGCCGCTTGTGGTCACGACTTGAGGGCTGTTGGGGGCATTATCGGAAACGGTGATGGTTCCATTCACGGTACCCTGTTGCGTGGGCTGGAACGCGACCATTATCGTGCAGCTCTTGCCAGCCCCGACGCTGTTTCCACAATTGTTCGTCTGTGCGTAACTGGCGCTGGCGACAATACTGTTGATGAGCAACGTCGTGGTGCTGTTGTTCGTCAGGGTGACGGCTTGCGCAGGACTGTTGGTGTTCACCGGGACGTTTCCGAAGCTCAAGCTGCTGGGAGTCAGGGTCACCCCAGGCTGGCTTCCGATACCTGTCAGCGACAGTGTCTGGGGACTTGTCGGGGTGTTATCAACGACCGTGGCTGTCCCATTGAGCGTACCGCCCTGCGTAGGCGTAAATGTAATCGTAGCCGAGCAATTGGCGCCTGGCGCCAGGCTGACGTCGCAATTCCCCTGCTCGCTGTAGTTGCCGCTCGTCGTTAAGCTCGAGATGTTGAGTGCTGTGCCGCTGGGGTTGCTGATCGTAAGCGTCTGCGAGCTCATCTGTCCCACGCCGACAGTCCCAAAGTTGAAGGACGAAGGAGAAAGTGCGATCACCGGCAGGTTCACGAAAACCGCCACGCTGCCCGATCCAAAGTTGGTAGCGATAAAGTCGAGCCCGCCGGCTGAGTTAAACGTGCCCGTCGCCACGGCGAACGGCTTGGTCCCTAGCCCATAGTCGATATGGGGCTGTAACGTGCCGTTCCCGTTGCCGAGCAGGACCGACGCGATCCCGTTTGAGCTGGTGACAACCACGTCGAGATTGTTGCCGCCATTGAGATTACCGAGCGCAATATTGCTCGCGCCCGGCGCCAGGTAATTCACGCGCTGTTGGAATGTGCCGTCGCCGTTTCCAAGCAGGATCGAGACTCCCCCGCCGCCATCGGCGACAGCAACGTCCAGCGTACCGTTGCCTCGAAGAGACCCGATCGCGACGCCCAGGGGCTGATACCCGGTGATATACGTTGTCTGCGTGGTGAAGGCGCCGGTTCCATTGCCGAGCATTACGGAAATGGTGTTACTCGTCGTATTCGCGACCACAAGGTCGTTATCGCCGTTGTTGTTGAGATCGGCCACTGCAATGGCGGCCGGGAACGTTCCGGCGTTGTAATCCTTGTGCGTTTGAAAGGTCCCGTTGCCGGTACCGAGAAGGACCGAGACCGTATTTGCCAAACTGTTGGTCGTGATCAGGTCCAGGTTTCCGTCGTTATTGACGTCTGCCGCGGCAAGACCGATCGGGCCTGAGCCCACGGCAAAATCGACATGGGCTCCGAAGGTGCCGTTGCCGCTCCCGAGCATTACAGATACGGTACTTGCGCTGCTGTTGGCGGTGGCCACGTCCAGCAAGCCGTCGCCATTGAAATCGGCCACGACAACGCCGGCCGGCCCGGCTCCGGTGGTCAGCGTCGGTCCCGTGGTAAACGTGCCGTCTCCATTGCCGAACAGAACGAGGGCCGCACTCGAGCTGGACTCGGCCACGACCGCGTCCAGATTCCCGTCGCCATTAAGGTTGCCGACTGCCACTCCCTTGGGCCCCGAGCCAGTGGTGAGCGTATTCTTCCGCTCGGTGAACGTGCCGTCTCCGTCACCGATCAGGACCGTCGCCGTGTTGGAAACCGTGTTGGAAACAGCGAGGTCCACTACGCCGTCCCCGTTGAAATCGGCGCTGGAAAGGCTGTAGGGAAAAGAGCCGGTGGCGTAGTCCACATGGTTCTGGAAGCTCGCGTTGCCATTGTTGATCATGACGGAGATCGTGTTCGCGACGCTGTTCGCGGTGACGAGATCGATAGGGCCGCCGGCGATCAACTGCCCGGCCCACACGTACGAAGGACCCGTTCCGACGTTGAAAACGGTCTGTGCCTGAAATGTGCCGTTGCCGTTCCCGAGCAGTATCGAGACCGTATCGTCAAAATTGTTGGCGACAGCAAGGTCCTCGGAGCCGTCCCCGTTGAAGTTGCCTACGGCGATCCAAAAGGGCTGATTTCCGGTGGCCGGCTGGGTGCTCTGTACTGTGAAAACGCCGTTCGAACTGCCGAGGAGAATCGAAACCGTATTTGACGCGCTGTTGGCAACCGCCAGGTCGAGAATGCCGTTATTGCTGAATTGGCCCAGCGCGATGGCGCGAGGACTCGAGCCCACCGTATAGGTCACCTGATTCTGGAAGGAGCCGTTCCCATTGCCCATCAGTACGGAAACCGAATCCCCACCCAAGTTGACCACGGCCAAATCGAGGTTGGTGTCGCTATTGAAGTTGCCGGCAACAATTGCCACGGGAAGCTCTCCGACGGCAGGCACCGACTGCACGGTGAACGTACCATTGCCGTTCCCCAGCAGGATCGAGACGGTGTTGTCAAAAACGTTTGTGATCGCCAGATCCTGGTTCCCGTCGTTGTTGAAATCTCCTGCGACAATGCCGTAAGGCCCGGTGCCTGTGGCAAAGGATGTCGCAGCTCCAAGCGTGCCCGATACCTGGCCGAGCATCACAGACACGGTGTTCGAAGCCTGATCGACAACCGCGAGATCTGGAATCCCGTCGTTGTTGAAGTCCGCGGAGACGCTGCCGCGCGGGTTGGACCCTACTGGGAAGTCTGAACGATTGAAAAGGTACTGCGCCATTGCCTGCGGAGCCGGCGTAACCACGGCCGCCAGGCACAATAGAATGCAAGGAATCAAACCTCGCCGCACGCCGCACCCCCTACCGTGTTGGCTTTTCACGTTTTCTGCCTCCTGCCAGGGCATTCTGTTCACTTCAGCCGCAAGAACAAGGTCAAAGTCGGACCCTGAGAGCGCCGCAACCCGGTCCGCAGCGGCGGAACACATGAAAGCCGAGTTACACTTCAGCCGACTTCCTTGGAGTTGAAACCCGTCCCCCTGTGACTTATGGGTCCTTGGATTGTCATACCCTCACCGGTGCACTGTCAAGTAACGACGCGTGGATTACCACTGTATAGTATGGCGCCTACGTGACAACTCGGGCGGATGCGACAAGCCAATGGCGGACCGTACGAGCCGCCGGGGAGGCGTTGCCTTGACCGTCCGGATGTGCACCGTCACCACGCTTCGATGGGGGCAAAAACTTCGCCTGCTTTCGAGATGTTGTCACAGCATTGTAACCAAGGCCCGCCCATACGCCGTGCTAAATTGGGGGGTGTGACTCGGCCGGCAATATAGACGGCCCCGTCCGGCCGGACTGGATCACTGCAGGGAAACCGCGCTTGGCGCCCTCGTAGATGTTCTCGAAAAGGGGAATGTCGATTGAAGAAGCCGTTGCTTCTGTTATTGTTCATCCCGGCCGTGGCTGCAACGCTCGCATCGGCGCAGGACGCAAGCAATACGGCGTCACCCGATGATCAGGCTTGGGACCTGCATGTCCAGTCCACGGTTGTTGGTCAGGCTCACCCTTCGTTCTCTGCTGAGTATACCGGCCCGAACAGCATGACGCCTGGCGCCCAAATCAAAGACACCATCTCGGTGGATGTGACGGGCGGTGTGCGCTTGTGGCAAGGCGGGGCGTTTTTCGGGGACGCCTTGGTGTGGCAGGGATACGGCCTGAGCAACGCTCTTGGCATCGCGGGCTTTCCTAATGGCGAGGCATATCGAGAAGGCAAGACTTATCCGGACGCCTACCTCTGCCGCGCCTTTTTTCGCGAGACGATCGGCCTCGGCGGGGGCAAGGAAGCCGCTGATGACGGGCTCGGCGGTACCAAGGATGTTCGGAACCTGACCCTCACCATAGGCCATCTGAGCGCCAAAGACGTTTTTGACGCCAACTCCTACTCGAACGACCCCCGATCCCAGTTCATGAACTGGGTCCTGGTGGCCAACGGCGCCTGGGACTATCCGGCTAACACGCTGGGGTTTACGAATGGCATCGCGGCGGAATTGAACACCAACGCATGGTCCGGACGGCTGGGCGTATTCCAGGTGTCGAAAGTCCAGAACGGTATTCGACTCGACTGGAACCTGAGCCATGCCTGGTCCGGGGTGGCGGAGGTCGAGAGGCGGTATTCCCCTAAGGGACACGCCGGGGCGATACGCCTGCTGGCCTATGAGGAGCGGGCGCACATGGGAAGCTACGAGGCGACCCTAAGTGACCCGAGCATCGGCCCAGATATCGCGCTCACCGCGGCGTACCGATCCAAGTACGGCTTTGGCATCAATATGGAGCAGGAAATCCGCAAGGATCTCGGGGTCTTCGCGCGCCTGGGCTGGAACGATGGCAAAAACGAGACGTGGGAATTTACCGACGTGGACCGCACTGCGACGGCCGGGCTCAGCCTGAAAGGGGCTCGGTGGCGCCGCCCGCAGGACACGGTCGGCGTCGCCGGAATCCTCAACGGCGTCAGCGCCGCTCATCGGCTGTTTCTTGCAGAGGGCGGTCTGGGAATTACCGTGGGCGACGGCGCTCTGGACTACCGCGCGGAGCGGGTCGCGGAAACCTATTACAACTGGAACATCGCGAAACACTTCTGGTTGGCTCCGGACTATCAATTCGCCGAAGACCCGGCATATAACCACGCTCGCGGACCTGTCAATATCTTCGCTCTGCGATTCCACACTGAGTTTTGATTTCGCCGGCGCCGGCGCCCAATCCAGGAATTCCGATCATCGTTTTTCCTGCTGTCCACGTTTCGGGATGGCGGTCATGATCACCCGAAGGGCATTGTTCCAGCCTCCGTTGGATCGAGTGACCGACAATAATCTCGCGTCGCTCCTCGCTGGAGTGAAGTTCGTCATCGAACTCCCGCGCCAGAGGGTCGCAAAAGACGGTGACCGCCTCAGCAAACTCAACTTCGTGCTTCTTGATATTGCTTGTCGGCTTGCTTTCGTTCCACTCAAATCGCAAGCCCATTCGGTCAAGCTCTCATCGCCCCGCCGTACCCAGACATCGTCCCTTCATTTCGGCCCCTGTCACCGCTGTTTTGGTCCGGTTCCCGCATAGCTGAGTGTGGCACACATGAGCAAAAAGGGCGGGGATTTGTTCCCCGCCCTTGGTTTGCTGCTGATTGCGATCTGAAAGCCGCAGGGCAAAAAGCGAGCCCTGCGCTACTGCCGAGGCAATGTCAGGGTAGCCCTAAGACCTAGCCCCTGACACCGGGCCCCTGCCTTTAGTACATCCCGCCGCCGCCCGGAGGCATGGCCGGAGCCTTCTCTTCCTTCGACGGATACTCGCTGATCAGAGCTTCCGTGGTGAGAAGGAGAGAAGCGATGGAAGCGGCGTTCTGCAGCGCGGTGCGGACCACCTTGGTGGGATCAATGACGCCCTCGGAAACGAGGTCGCCGAAAGCTTCCGTCTGCGCGTTGAAGCCGTAGTAGGTGTTGTTGTTGTTGCGCACCTTGTCGACGACCACCGCGCCCTCATGCCCCGAGTTCTGGACAATCATGCGCAGCGGCTCTTCGAGCGCCCGCTTGACGATATTGATGCCGATCTGCTCGTCGCCCTCGGCCTTGAGTTTGTCCAAAGCCGGGAGACAGCGAAGCAGGGCCACGCCGCCGCCGGGCACGATGCCCTCTTCGACGGCCGCCTTGGTGGCGTGCATGGCGTCCTCAACCCGAGCCTTCCGTTCCTTCATCTCGGTCTCGGTCGCCGCGCCCACCTTGATCTGGGCCACGCCGCCCACCAGCTTCGCGAGGCGCTCCTGCAGCTTCTCGCGATCGTAGTCGGACGTGGTGTCTTCCACCTGAGTGCGGAGCTGCTTCACGCGGCCTTCGATGTCGGCCGTTTTGCCCGCGCCCTCCACGATGGTGGTGTTGTCCTTGTCAATGGTTACCTTCTTGGCGCGTCCGAGGTCCTCAAGCCGGACGTTCTCGAGCTTGATGCCGAGATCCTCGGTCACCGCCTTGCCGCCCGTGAGGATCGCGATGTCCTCCAGCATGGCCTTGCGGCGATCACCGAAGCCCGGCGCCTTGACGGCCGCGCACTGCAGCGTGCCGCGCAGCTTGTTTACCACCAGGGTGGCCAGGGCCTCGCCCTCGACCTCTTCGGCGATGATCAGCAGGGGCTTGCCGCTCTTGGCGATCTGCTCGAGCAGCGGCAGAAGGTCTTTCATGGAGCTGATTTTCTTCTCGTGGATCAGGATGTAGACGTTCTCGAGCGCGCACTCCATCCGGTCCGGATCGGTGACGAAGTAAGGCGAGAGGTAGCCGCGATCGAACTGCATGCCCTCGACCACTTCGAGCGTGGTTTCCATCGTCTTGGACTCTTCCACGGTGATGACGCCGTCCTTGCCGACCTTCTTCATGGCCTCGGCAATGATGGCGCCGATGGTGCTCTCGTTGTTGGCGGACACGGTGCCCACCTGGGCTACCATGGTGCCCTCGACCGGCTTCGAGAGCTTGTCAAGTTCGCCCTTCACGTGCTTCTTGTCGCCGCTCTTGGTTACTTCGTCGTAGCCGCAGATGGCGCGGACCGCCGACTCGATGCCCCGCTTCAGGGCCATCGGGTTGGCGCCGGCCGCTACGGTCTTCACGCCCTCGCGGAAAATCGCCTGGGCGAGCACCGTGGCCGTGGTGGTGCCGTCACCGGCCACGTCCGAGGTCTTGGACGCCACTTCGCGCACCATCTGGGCGCCCATGTTCTCGAGCGGATCCCTCAGCTCGATCTCCTTGGCCACCGTCACGCCGTCCTTGGTGATGGTGGGGGAGCCGAATTTCTTGTCCAGGACCACGTTGCGGCCCTTGGGACCGAGAGTCACCTTGACCGCGTCCGCGAGCTGATTCACGCCCCGCAGGATCGCCTGGCGGCTCTCTTCGCCCCGTACAATCTGCTTTGCATTTGCCATCTTCCATCCTCCCAGATTCTAATCTTTGATTTTTTGATTCTCGTCTTTTGCCGTGTTGCCGGAGTCCGTGGCCGGTTGCCAGCTGCCCGTTGCAGAAGCCCCTCACTCTGTCGAGCCGGCCGCTGCGACGGACAACGGACCACGCACAACGATCAGTTACTTCTTGCCGCCCGCAGCCTTCGACGCATGTTCGATCACGCCGAGCACTTCGTCCTCACGGATGATCAGGTATTCTTCGCCGTCCAGCTTGATCTCAGTGCCGGAGTATTTGCCGAACAGAATGCGGTCACCAACCTTCACGTCGAGGGGAATGAGCTCGCCCTTCTCGCGCTTCCCCTTGCCCACCGCCATCACTTCGGCTTCCTGCGGCTTCTCCTTGGCGCTGTCGGGGATGATGATTCCGCCCTTCACGGTTTCCTTCTCTTCAATCCTCTTGATCACGATACGATCATGGAGAGGTCTCACGTTCATCTTCGGTCTCCTTCCTGCTTTCGGTTGTTTGAGTTTGGTGCGGCGTTATACGATTTGCCGGACTCCAGCCGGCCCCATTCGGACCGCTGTTCCCTCGGGTGATTCGCCGTCGCCCGGTCGCACACAGACGGAGCTCCGTCGGACGGCTCAAAGTCACATTTAGCACTCTCACCCGGAGAGTGCTAATTTAGCCTGCGGAGCCTGGGCTTGTCAAGCAAAATCACGGAGGCGGGCAGGAGCGCTCCGGTTGCGGGTCGAGAAACCAGAGCATCGCAAGGAGGTCGCGCCACACCGCTTCCAGCTCTTGCGTGTCGCCCTTCAGGCGCTGAAGGCTCCGGATGGCGCGTGGCGGCAGGGCCAGGGTGCCGCGAGTTCAGGGCGGCGCCGCCGACGTCCGGCTCGCGTCTTGGGGCCGGAGGTACTGGCGGCGTTGCGGCGCCGCGCTTCCGAGGTGTCAAGTTGAGCTTCCGGGCCAGAGAATCTCTCAGGCGAGCGACCGCCGTCATGTACTGGTCGTATAACATAGCGTTAATGATGTGTCAATAAGGTTATTTAAACCGGCGCCAGCCTGCTCCCGCTAACCTTAAGGCGCGCGGTACCATTGGGTAATATTGTTCCGTCAACCGATTGGTACAATCTACTTCAACATCTAGTTTACTATACGGTACATCAAGTTAGAAGCTCGTCGCAATGAGACGGTCCCGGGCTTAAAGTACGGTAACTGTCACAATTCGCTACACCGGTCGGCAAAAAGCAAGCCATTACGCCGGATTCTCGCTATAAACCGGCTTTTGAACCAGCTTCGTATGCGCGGCACTGACAGTAGAAAGTAATAACTGTTAAGGGACTTGACGAATGTTTTAGGTGCTGATAAAACCTAAAACACTTTGCTACTAGTTGTTTTAAAAGTAGCGAACCTGCCCTCATCTTACCGAGAAGGGGGGGGGTCGGTGATCTATTGAATGAGGAGGTTCGTAGTGCATAGTGCAACAGTTAGGATCTCGACATCGTCAAGAGCTGTGGGGCGGCTTCTGTGCGCGCTGGTTTCGGTCATCGCCGGAATCGGGCTCGCTGCCGCAAACAGTTCCGCTCAAACCAACTCAACGCTGCTGTACGCGGCGTCCGCTTATGGTACTTACGCCACCGTCGGCAACGTAGTCACGGTGGGTAAGACGGCCCCGGTGATGATCAGCACGCAGTGCGGCACGGCGCAGGTCGGAGTCTCGAAGACTGGCACATCAGCGTCCGTCTCCGATCCTCCATTGCTCTCGACCGGCGTCACCAATACCAGCGCCTCGAGCGCCCTGAACGTGGCGACCAGCAGTTCCACCGTTGCATCGCTCAGCCTGCTTTCCGGCCTGGTCACTGCTTCAGCAGTGACGGCGGTCAGCACAACCAGCGTGAACAGCGAAGGCGCGTTCGAGGAGAGCGGTACCGGTTCCAATTTCACCAACCTGGTGATCGCGGGAATTCCTTTCATAGGCACGCCCGCGCCCAACACCACCGTTCCCCTGCTTGGTTTCGGTAGCGTGGTGTTGAATCAGCAGACCATCGTTCAAACCGCAACTTCCGCTCACTTGACCGTGAACATGATCGACATCTCGATCACGGTTACCAACATCCTGGGCATCCCTGTGGGCACCCAGATCATTGTGGCCGACGCTTACAGCAGCCTCCTCGAGGTCAGATCACCGGCGGCTCTGGGCGGCGAAGCTTACGGAACCCAAATCATCGGTCAACTCGTTACCTCCAGTCCTACTGCTCCGGCGATCGAACCCTGCACCGGAACTGGCGGAAGGACCGTCACAAAGACGCTGGCCGGCGTCACCATACCTCTGGTCCTGAGTTCCGGGACCATTACCGACACCGCTGAAGGGACGGCCACCTCCGCTGGCGCGAACGGGGAAACGTCGGACACGATTCAGGGAGTGAACCTGCTTTCGGGGGTCGTGACGGCTGACGTGATTTCGGACCAGGCAAACGGCTCAACGTCGGACGGCATCCACCTGACGTTGACGACCTCGGGCTCCTTCACCAACATTGTGGTGTTAGGTCAGCCCGGGATTAACGACAACGTACCCCCAAACACCAGGGTCCCGCTGGCAGGCTTCGGTACCCTCTGGTTGCACCGGATCGTCACCACAGCTGACAGCATTGAGATCAGGATGCTGGAGATTCAGATCACGGAAGAGAATGTCTTGGGGCTTCCGATCGGGGCCGATATTCGCGTCGGCGACTCCTCGATTGCACTGCTCAGCGCCAGCGACTAGCGCCTTAACCCATTACGCGTTTGTACCTGCACGGGGCATCGGCAATAACGCCGGTGCCCCTTGCATTTTGAGCGGAGAACGGACTATGGCCGATCGGGCGCGTTGGGGCGCTCGCCCGGAGGCATAGCGGAATAGTGCACGTGGACCAGAACCCACTGGTGCGGGCCCGCCTTGCGATAGATTTGCGTCTCGCGGCCGCTCGTCTGGACCCTGGACCCGTCCTTCCTGGTCTTGGCAGCGAAGGTCCAGGAAAACTCCGCCCAGGCTGAGTCGCCGTAAGCGTGCACCTGGATATCGCGCGGCGTAAGGGTCCGCTGGGAGAAACCGGCTTCCATGATGTCCTGATAGAAGTTCTTCTTCACCTGATCCCAGCCATGCTCTTCTCCACCGGGGTAAATCAGCAAGACGTCCGGCGTATTGGACCAGACCGAGGAGGCCAGGGCGAGATCAACGGGTTCCCGATTGACGGCTTCAGCGTACTTCGCAATGAGTTCCCTGATCTCGTCCGCTGCGGCGGCGCTCTCCGGCGCGCCGGTGGAGGGCGGGGCAGCCGTCGCCTGGCCGTGATCCTGCGGAGCAGCCATACCCCGCGCGCCACCGAGCAGCGTCAAGACCAGCGCCATCTGAAGCGGCCGGACGAACCTGGCTTTTCGATCGCGCATATTCAGCCCTGGTCGCCCCGATTAAGCGGCTTTCAGGTTGTGATGCCGAGGCGATGCTGCATCTCCTCCAGGGTAACGCCTTTCGTCTCGGGGTAAATGAAGAGCACCACGAAGAATTGAATCACGGTCATGGCTGTGAAGAAAACAAAAGGCCAGGCCCCGGAACGGGCCGCCATCACCGGAAAGACGAGGGAGATCGCAAAGTTCATGATCCAGTGCGAGAAGCTGCCGAGGCTCTGTCCCTTGGCGCGAACCTGGGTGGGGAAGATTTCGCCGATGTACACCCAGATCACCGCGCCCTGCGAGAAGGCGAAGCAGGCGATGTAAGCGATCAGCAGCCAGATCAGCAGATCCTGATGCTGATGGAGGGAGAAGATCAGCGAAACGCCGCCGAGGCAGGCGGCATTGCCCACCGCTCCGATCAGCAGCAGGGTCTTGCGGCCAAGCTTGTCGATGAGCGACATCGCAATCATCGTAAACACCAGGTTGGTGGCGCCCACGGCGACCGCCTGCAGGTCACCGGAAACCTTGCCGAACCCGGCCTTGAAGAAAATGTCGTTGAGGTAATAGAGGATGGCGTTGATGCCTTCCAACTGATTGAACATGCCGATGCTGGCCGCAAGGAAGACGGGCATGCGGTACTTCCACGAAAAGAGACGCTCCCCGCCGGCTTCGCCGGTTTCGAGCGAGTGAAGAATGTCCTGGAGATCGCGCTCGTAATCAGGATCGCCGGTCAGTCGCAGCACGGCGCGCGCCTCGTCAAGGCGTCCTTTTTTCACCAGCCAGCGCGGGCTGCGCGGAATGGTGAAGAGCATCGCGAAAAAGAGCGCGGCCGGGAAACCCGCCACGCCGAACTTCCAGCGCCACTCCGAAGGCCCAAGCGAGGCAAGACCCACCAGGTAATTGGAGAGGTAGGCAAGCAGGATGCCGCCCACTACGTTGAATTGGAAGAAACCGACCAGGCGCCCGCGCCACTTGGCCGGCGCGATTTCGGCGATGTACATGGGCGCGAGAACCGACGAGCCGCCGATGCCGAGTCCGCCGATGAAGCGGGCCAACACCAGCGCGTCCCAGTTCCAGGCGAAGGCGGATCCGAGGGCGGAAACGAGGTAGAACACCGCCATCCAGCGCAGGCTGTCGCGCCGGCCCCAGCGATCGCCCGGGACGCTCGCGAACAGTGCGCCGATCACTGTGCCCGCGAGCGCACTTGACACGGTTACTCCCAGCAGGCCGGGGGTGAGGCTGTAGGCCTGAGTAAGACCCCGCGTGGTGCCGGAGATGACAGCAGTATCAAAGCCGAACAGCAGCCCGCCTAAGGCGGCCACCACCGTGCTCTTGAGAAGGTATCCCTGGAGCTTCATCGGTACTCCGGAAATCCAAGTTCACCAGCCTACCTTTTTCAGCCGGGCGGCGCAAACGCTCGTTCCGGCAGAGAACTCGAGCCTGCACTACAATGCAGGTTGGGAGCCTCCTCCCAAGCCGGATCAATACTCCACACGCATCAGGCACAGGCCTTGCGCCGGCGCGGTCGGTCCGGCGAGCGTCCGGTCCCGCGCCCGCAGGATTCGCACCACGTCGTCGGGTGCAAACCGGCCTCGCCCCACGTCGACCAGAGTACCCAGGAGGTTGCGGACCATGTGATGGAGGAATCCGCTGCCACAGACCTCGTAAGCCAGAATGCCGCTGCGCTCCCGCCGGAGAATCCTCGAGGAAAAGACGCTCCGCACCATGGACGGTTCCGGGTCATCCTCGTCGGCTGAGCCTGCCGCGGCGAAGGAGGTGAAATCGTGCTCGCCTATGAAGACTTTTGCCCCCTCGGCCATCCGCCGGTGGTCGAGAGGGTACGGATAGTGCCAGACATAGCGCCAGAGAAAGGGCGAGCACACGTCCGACTGGAGAATCCGGTAGCGATAGGTTTTGGAACGGACGGCATAACGCGCGTGGAAGTCCGGAGCGACCTCGTCCACGGCGCGCACGCGGACGGACGGCGGCAGAGCGTCGTTCAGCGCCTTCTGGAGATTCGCGACCGGGATGCGGCAGGAAGTGCTGAAGTTCGCGACCTGGGCGAGCGCGTGCACTCCAGCGTCGGTGCGCCCTGAAGCATAGATTTTCACAGGCCCGCCCAGTATTTTGGCGGCAGCGTCTTCGAGACAAGCCTGCACGGTCGGGAGAGTGGGCTGGCGCTGCCAGCCATGAAAGTCGGTACCGTCGTAGGACAGCAGC
This sequence comes from Terriglobia bacterium, assembly GCA_035949375.1. Classification (GTDB taxonomy): domain Bacteria; phylum Acidobacteriota; class Terriglobia; order UBA7540; family UBA7540; genus Gp13-AA77. Next base: position 141,799 of record DASZIG010000049.1, read on the forward strand.
AGGCGCAGATTGCGCAGAGGCGCCGGCGCATCTCTCGTCGTACGGCTCATGGCCCAGATAGACTATCGAGGGTCGCGCCCGCTATCAAGCGACCTTTCGGGAGTTCGAGGGGCGCGCGAAAGCTGTCCATTTCCGGACATCGCATCGCACCAGCGGTCACCAGTGGCCCCGATGCAGATCGCTATGTCACGCTGATACAGTTACTTACGGCGCGACCGTGGTGGAATCCTGCGTGCGGTTCATCGGTGTCCCGGAACTCGATCGCGGGGCTCTGATACACTTGGAAACCGCTGTCCCGAGCGCGGCGGCTGGCTCCGAGCAAACCTCTGCGCGTTATAAGCGATCTTGAGGCCAGTCTTCGGGCTGATCGTTCCGTGTTTCGCAACGCGACATCGGGGCTCCACTTAAACGTACGCGGTGTGCCTTTGGCTGAAACTTCGCGTCCCAGAGTTTCGTAATTGTAGTTTGACTCGATAAAAGATCTCGCTCGGCAAGGAGAAGCATAACCAATGAGACTTTCAAGCGCACGGGCGCTCGCAAAATACGTGTTATTCGCCTCGCTGGGGCTCGTTCTGAGCGTGGGTCCGCTTGCGGCCCAGCAAAACGGCGCTCCGACGCAAGCTCCCGCCGTCAGCACTCAGGGTTCGCAGGCGTCGCAGCCGACCGGCGGACTGGCTCCCGGGGCCACGAATCACGATTACAGCCAGAGCCATGCGTTTCCGAACATCTTCGCGCCCTACCTGCCCGAGCCGGTGCCCGAGCCGAGCTTAAACAACTCGCAGCTCCTCCACTCGCTGATGGTCAGCGGCAAGCTCGAACTCTCACTCGATGACGCCATCGCTCTCGCGATCGAGAACAACCTGACGATCGCCGTTCAGCGCTTCAACGTCCCGTTTGCCCAGCTCGACTTTCTGCGCGCCAAGGCGGGAGGCGCACCCCGTGGCGTGGCAGGAGCATTCCTCTCGAACGCTCTGTTCGCCGGAGCCGTCGGAGCCGGTTTGAGCAGTTCCAGCGGCGGCAGCAGCACGAGCGGCGGCGGCGCGCTCGGCGGCGGCGGTCCTATCAATATCGGCACCATATCCTGCTGCGATCCCGTAGCCGGGTTCAATTACGGTTGGGCCTACAACGTGAACCCGCTCAACTATCAGACTGTAAATCTCGCGCCCACCGTCGCGTCTCACATCACCAGCCTGAGCAGCTTCTTCGGCCAGGGGTTCTTAACGGGCACAAGTTACGCGGTCGGAATCAACGGCTTCCGTGAGAGCAGCACGTCGCCCGCAGCCTTGTTCAACCCTGAAGTACCGACCGGGGCGTTTTTCGGGATCGATCAGCAACTGTTGAATGGCTTCGGCTACCGGGCGAACGCCAAATTCATCCGCATCGCCCAGAACGACCTGAAATTCGCCGACGCCGCCTTCCGTCTTCAGGTCAGCACGACGGTGGCCCAAGTTGTCAACGATTACTACACGTTGCTCTACGACCGTCAGAATGTGGGCGTCGCAGAGGAGGCCGTTAACTACTCCCAGCATCTCCTCGACGACAACAAGAAGCAGGTGCAAATCGGGACCCTCGCGCCTATCGAGGTGGTGCGCGCGGAGTCCGAGTTGGCCACGGACCAGCAGACCCTGATCGTGGCGCAGACTACCCTCAAGCAGCAGGAGCAAGTGCTGAAGACGGAGATCTCGAAACAGGTCACGCCGGACCTGGCCGACCTCGAGATTGATCCGACCGATAAGTTCCCCGAGGCCGAGGCGGAGAATGTTCCTCCGGTCGATGAGGCCTTGCGCGTCGCGTACCAGAATCGCCAGGAAATCACCGAGGCGGACCTGAACCTGGCCAATCAGGACATCACACTGAAGGCTGTCCGTAATGCGCTGTTACCCACCTTGACGGCCTATGCCAGCTACACGCCGTCCGGGTTGTCCGGTAACCAGGCGGTCTACGGCTGCCCGAACACCTATACCTTTAATCCGCTCGACAACACGTGCGCGCTGGGGTCCGCGATTCTCCCCGCCACGATTACGAGCACAAAGCCCGGAGGCATTTCGCAGTCCTTCTCGGGGCTGTTCCGCTCCAACTACCCTTATTACTCTTACGGCCTCAGCTTGTCGATCCCGATCCGCAACCGTACCGAGCAGGCGGACGCCGCCAGAGCGCTGTTCGAGCAGCGCCAGTTGCAAACCCAGCTCCAGGTGCAGAAGAACACCATCGCTCAGGACGTGCGCAACGCGGAGATCGCCGTCACGCAGGCGAAGGCCCAGATCAATGCCACCATCAAAGCGGTCGATCTGGCCCGCCAGACGCTGGACGCAGATCAGAAGAAGTTCCAACTGGGCGAGAGCACGACGTTTCAGTTGATCCAGGACCAGCGGGACCTGACAACGGCCGAGGGCAACCAGTCGAAGGCGTTTCAGACGTTGGCCACCGCCTTGACGCAGTTCACCCAGGCCACGGGCACGACGCTCGATCGTTATCACGTTCAGTTAACTGACGCCAAGAACGGCAAGGTGGCTCATCCACCGAACATCCCTGGAGCGCCGCCTGTTCAGGGGAACGTCGGGTTATCACAATAAGATCCGGGTCGGAGACGTGATCGCCGCCCACGTCTCCGACCGTCCGGGCACGGCAAACAGGCGCCCGTCATCCTGGCGGTCTCTGATGTGCCGGCGGCGTGCGCGATGGGTGACGTGGCCCGTGCCAGCGCACCGCAAGTGAATCCCTCTTGCAATTTCCCACCTTTCCGTTCGTAGAATCCAACAAGAGCTAACCTTTGCACGCCCGGCATGACTGCGCGCCGGAGACCCGAAGGCCGGAGGTTCAAGCAGCATGAGCGCGAAGAACGGTTCTGCCATCGTCCAGGTCAGCGACCTTCGCAAGAACTACGATAAGGTTGAGGCCATCCGCGGCATCAGCTTCGAGATCCACAAGGGCGAGGTGTTCGGGCTGCTCGGGCCCAATGGCGCCGGCAAAACCAGCACCATCGAGATTCTCGAAGGCCTGCGCCAGCCCGACTCCGGCACGGTTCGCGTATGCGGCCTGGAACCGGCCCAGCAGAGCCGCGAGTTGAAGCAGAGAATCGGGGCCCAGCTTCAGAACACCGTTCTGCCCGATAAGATCAGGGTGGAAGAAGCCATCCGCCTCTTCGGCAGCTTCTACGCCGAAACCGTCCCCCCTGAAACGCTGCTGGCCCGGTTCGGGCTGACGGAGAAGCGGCGCGCGTTCTACGAAACGCTCTCTGGCGGCCAGAAACAGCGGCTGGCGCTGGCCCTGGCGCTCGTTAACGGTCCGGAGCTCGTGTTACTCGATGAGCCGACGGCCGGGCTCGACGCCATGGTGCGGCGCGAAATCTACGCCCTCGTCGAGCAGTTGCGCGCCGAAGGCCGCACCGTGCTGCTCACCACGCATTACATCGAGGAGGCCGAGCGCCTCTGCGACCGCGTGGCCATCGTAGATCAGGGACGGCTGGTGGCACTCGGCACGCCCCGCGAGCTTGTCTCGCGCTCCGGCGAGGGCGCGCGCATCGAAGTCCGCCTGGAGAAGGCGATATCGCGCGAACGCCTGCGCGAGCTTGATGCCGTGCTTGACTGCGCCGAACGTGACGGAGCCTACATCCTCCGGGTTGGGCCCGTGGCCAGGGCCGTGGTTGCCCTCGTGCGCTTGCTCGAGGCGGAGGGTAATACGCTCGTGGACTTGCACATCACCCAGCCCTCGCTCGAGGACGTGTTTGTGGAGATGACGGGACGAAGGATAGAGGATTGACGGGCCGTGAGTTCCAGCAGGCATCGTCTACCGTTCTTGAGGAAGTGAACGAACGGAGACGGATGGAAGCCGACGGGACGGATTTTGGGAGGTAGCGATGGCGGCGATCCGAATTGCGCTGTTGAACATTCGGCTGGCGATGCGAACCAAGGTGGCGCTCTTCTTCACCTTCATTTTTCCGCTCATCTTTCTGTTCGCGTATGGGGCGATCTTCGCACGCGGCAATCCCGCGGGCATGGCCTTCCTGTTCGGACCGGTCGTCGTACTCCAGGTGATTGGCAGCAGTCTGTGGGGTCTTGGGATGCGATCCGTGGCGGAGCGCGAGCGCGGCAGCCTGCGCCGCTATCGGCTGGCGCCGATCGGTGCCGGAGTCATGGTGCTGAGCAGTGCGCTCGCCAGCTACTTGCTGTTGATTCCAACGGTGGCAGTGATGCTGTTTTGCGCGCGGGTGTTTTTCCACATGCCGATGACCATTAGCGTTCTCGACCTGTGGATACTGGTCACCGCCGGAAGCTTCGCGTTTGCGGGCTTCGGGCTCACCATCGGCAGCGTGGCCAACACCATGCAGGAAGCTCAGGTCTACAACAACATCGCCTTCTTTCCGTTGCTCTTTCTCTCCGGCGCCACCATTCCTTTGGGAGCGTTGCCGCACTGGTTGCAGGCAGTGGCTGCTTTCCTGCCGGCCACTTACCTGGTGGGCGCATTCCAGGGGGTCATGTCTCAGTCTGAGCCGCTCCTCCAGCACTCAGTCGAACTGGGGGTCCTGGTCGTCTCCGGTATTCTTGGTCTCATGTTTGCCTGGAAGCTCTTTCGTTGGGAAAAGGACGAAAAGATCCCGAGATCGGGCAAGCTTTGGGCGCTCACTTTCCTCGCCCCCTTTCTGGCTATGGGCGCCTGGATGAACGCGAACGGCGCCGCCATGGCGGGCTGGTCGCGGACGCTCAACAGCCTCGACAATTCCGATCAGTCACGGAGCGCCGGTCCCGCGGTGACGACAACGGGCAATGGGACATTTGCCTTTGAGCACGCGCGTGTGTTTGACGGCGTAAGCGTCACCCCGGATGAAACCGTGGTCGTGGAGGACGGCAAGATCGCGGCCGTGGGCGCCGCCATCGAGCCTCCGTCGGGAGCCCAGGTGATTGACGGCAGTGGCGACACCCTGCTGCCCGGCCTCATCGACGCGCACGTTCACGTCATGGCGCGCGACGCACTCAGACAGTCTCTCGTTTTCGGCGTCACGACGGACCTTGACATGTTCATGGACTGGCACCTCGCGCAGCAGATCCGGAAGGAGCAGTCCGGCGGCCAGGGCCTCGATCTCGCGGACTTGCGCTCGGCCGGGACGCTCGTCACCGCGCCCGGGGGACACGGCACCGAGTACGGCATGCCGATTCCCACTCTCAGTTCGCCGGCCGATGCGCAGGCCTTTGTAGACGCCCGCATCGCCGAAGGGTCCGATTACATCAAGATCATCGACGACGATGGCAGCGCCTACGGAATCCATTTCCCTACGCTGAGCACGGCGGCCATCGCGGCGGTAGTCGAGGCGGCGCACAAGGGCGGCAAAATGGCGGTGGCGCATATCGGATCGTATCAGGGGGCCAAGGACGTCCTCAATGCAGGTGTGGACGGCCTGATGCACCTGTTCATCGACCGCGCGCCTGACCCCGATTTCGGCCGGTTTGTCGCCGCCCACCACGCCTTCGTGGTTCCCACGCTCAGCGTGCTTCAGGGCATCTGCGGGACGCCGAGCGGGGAATCGCTGATCACGGACCCCGACCTCGGACCCTACCTGCCCGAATCGGTCGACGGCAACCTCCGGCAGAGTTTTCCCCAGCATCCGAGCGAGCACTGCGATTACGCCGCCGCCGAAACCAGCATTCATCTGCTGCAGGCCGCGGACGTGCCGATCCTCGCCGGCACCGATGCGCCGAATCCCGGCACAACCTACGGAGCCAGCCTGCACGGCGAGCTTGAATTGCTGGTCCAGGCCGGCCTCACCCCGCAGGCCGCGCTGGTGGCCGCGACATCGGCGCCGGCCCACGCCTTCCATCTCGATGACCGGGGACGCATCGCGCCCGGTTTGCGCGCCGATCTGGTGCTGGTGAAGGGCGACCCCACCACGGACATCAAGACCACGCGAAAAATTGTGGCCGTGTGGAAACTGGGCGTGGAGGCTGATCGCGACGCCTGGCACGCAAAGCTTCAGACGGCAAACAAGAGCACGGCCGCGGCGCCGGCGGGCTCAGAGTCGGGGCTCGTGAGCGACTTTGACGAAGGCGCCCCGTCGGCGAAGTTCGGCTCCGGCTGGGTGAAGTCCACCGATTCGATGATGGGCGGCAAATCGGTGGTCGACTTCAAGATGGCGGAAGGCGGCGCCGAGAACAGCAAAGGCTCGCTCCAGATTGACGGCGACGTTCTTCCCGGTTACGCCTATCCATGGGCCGGCGCCATGTTCATGCCGGGCGCACAGCCGTTTGCGCCCGCCAATCTTTCCTCAAAGAAAACCATCAGCTTCTGGGCCAAAGGCGACGGAAAGACGTATCGCGTCATGCTCTTCGCCGCCAGCAGCGGACCGATTCCCGCCTGGCAGACCTTCACGGCGGGATCGGAGTGGAAGCACTATAGCTTTCCGCTCGCTTCTTTTCAGGGGATGAACGGGCACGACCTCGAAGGCGTGCTTTTCTGCGGCGGTCCCGAGCCGGGCAAGTTCGCCCTGCAAATTGACGACGTGCGTTTTGATTGATGGAAGAGCCGCCGGAGCCGATGCAGAAAAATCAAAGCGCCGCACCCGGGTTTCGGATCGTCAGGCTCGGACCAGCGTTAGGGGGCGCCACCCTTGTTATCGCCGGCCAGTCAGAAGCCCCTGTAGCCGACCCTCACGGAAGCGGCCCGCGTTTTGTGCGGCGGTCGGCGATTTCAGCGTCTGACCCCGCCTCTCATCGTCACGACGCCGACTCGATTACTCCTTACTCTCGTACTGCTGCCTGAGGCTCGCCACCACCGCCGGATCGGCAAGCGTGGTGGTGTCGCCGAGCACGCGGCCTTCGGCAATGTCGCGCAACAGGCGCCGCATGATTTTCGCGCTTCGCGTCTTGGGCAACTCGGCGCTGAAGAAGATGTCTTCAGGCCGCGCCAGCGCTCCGATCTTGTGCGCAACGTGCTGCTTCAACTCCTCTTTCAGTTGATCGCTCACCGGCGTTCCCTCTTTTAAGGTCACAAAGGCGCTGATCGCCTGCCCCTTCACTTCGTGGGATTTGCCGATGACTGCCGCTTCGGCCACCGAGGGATGATCGACCAGCGCGCTCTCAACTTCATACGTCGAGATGCGATGACCCGAAACGTTCATCACGTCATCCACCCGGCCCAGCAGCCAGAAATAACCGTCCTCATCCGTCTTGGCGCCGTCACCCGCGAAGTATCTTCCCGGATAGCGCGACCAGTACTGCCGCACGTAGCGCTCGGGATCACCGTAGATGGTGCGGAACATCGCGGGCCAGGGCTTGTTCAACACCAGATAGCCGCCCGCGCCGGGGCCCACGCGCTCGCCCTTCTCATCCACTACCTCGGCGTCAATGCCAGGGAAAGGCCGCGTGGCGGAGCCGGGTTTGGTGGCCGTGAGACCCGGCAGCGGCGTGATCATGCACATTCCGGTCTCGGTCTGCCACCAGGTGTCAACAATGGGGCAGCGCTCGCGGCCGATGTTCTGGTGATACCAGATCCAGGCCTCGGGATTGATCGGCTCACCCACCGTGCCGAGCAGCCGCAGCGCCGCGAGGTCATACTTCGCGGGCCATTCCGTGCCCCAACGCATAAAGGTGCGGATGGCCGTAGGCGCGGTGTAGAGGATATTGACGCCATACTTCTGCGCGATCTGCCAGAAACGGCCGCGATCCGGGTAATCGGGCGAACCCTCGTACATGAGGCTGGTGGTGCCGTTCGCGAGCGGGCCATAGACGATGTACGAATGGCCCGTCACCCAGCCGATGTCGGCCGTACACCAATAGACGTCGTTCTCTTTCACGTCGAAGATGTAACGGTGCGTCGCCGCCGTGCCCACAAGGTATCCACCCGTGGTGTGCACGATCCCTTTGGGTTTGCCCGTGGTGCCGCTCGTGTAGAGCAGGTAGAGGATGTCCTCCGCATCCATCGGCTCGGCTGCGCACTTGCCAGAGGCATGCTCGACCAGGTCGTGCCACCACAGGTCGCGTCCCTCGTGCATGGCGGCTTCCGCTCTTTCGCCCACGCGGTGCACCACCACAACTTTCTCGATCGAAGTGCCGCCGTGCAACGCCTCATCCACGTTGTGCTTGAGGTGGACCACGTGACCGCGCCGCCACGCCCCGTCGCAGGTAACCAGCACCTTGGCCTGAGCGTCCGCGATGCGCTCCCGCAACGACTCCGCCGAGAATCCGCCGAACACCACGCTGTGCGGTGCGCCGATTTTGGCGCAAGCGAGCAGGGCGATCGGCAGCTCCGGCACCATGCCCATGTAAATCGCCACCCGGTCGCCTTTACGCACCCCGAGCGACTTCAGAGCGTTGGCAAATCGGTTGACCTCGCGCTCGAGCATGCCGAACGTCAACACGCGCGAATCGCCGGGTTCGCCTTCCCATATGATGGCGGCCTTGTTGCGGCGCTCCGAGGCTGCATGACGGTCCACGCAATTGTAGGTGACGTTAAGCTGACCGCCCACAAACCACTTCGCCCAGGGAACATTCCATTCGAGCACCTTGTCCCAAGGCTTAAACCAGTCGAGGCGTTGCGCTTCTTCGGCCCAAAAGCTCTCGAGATCAGCGGCGGCGCGCTCGTAAATCGCGGGGTCGGCCGCGTTCGCCTGCTTGCGAAATTCCTCCGTAGGCACGAACGTACGCCGCTCGTCGAGCAGTGCGTCAAGCCGCTGATGCCCGGTTGCAACCGCGTCCGCCATCGAGACCTCCCAATTCGTGGTGCACTACCGGCAACCTACCACTTCACCAATCTACGCTCAAACTCCATGACGCAGACCGCCTTTCGCCTCTTCAGCTCGTGTTGGCCCGTCTCTCACGAACCCCCGAAGCGCTCTTGCTGATTCTAAAGGACATAGTGGGTTCGTTCCTCGTTTTAGGCCCTTTTTTTCGCGGGCGAACGGCCAAGGCAAGCCCTGGCCCTACGTGTCAAGCGCCTGGCCTTTCATACGCGTCATCGAGAAACTCCACCACGTGCATGACGCGCCGTTTCCGGCCGCCCTCTCCCGAGCCCGCGACTCCAGCGCGCAGTTGCAGCAGGCATCCCGGGTTGGCCGTCAGAATCGTGGTTGCTCCTGTCTCGTTGATTCGCTGCATCTTACTCGCGAGCAGCCGCTCCGCCATCTCATTCTGCGTCACATTATAGATGCCGGCGCTGCCGCAGCAAACCTCGGTCTCCTTCAATTCTACAAACTCCACCCCCGGCACCGCCGCGATCAGCTTGCGGGGCGCGGAGCGAATGCGCTGGGCGTGCAGCAGATGGCACGGGTCCTGATAGGTGACGCGCTCGCGGCCCGCCTGGGTGTCGCGCCGGAAGTCGCGGTTGAGGTCGATGCGCGCGAGGAACTCGGTTGCATCCTCCATGCGGGCGGCGAAGCGGCGCGCGGGCTCCAGCATCTCCGGCTCCTCTTCCTCAAAGAGCTGCCCATATTCCTTCAGCACGGAGCCGCAACCCGCCGCATTGGTGATCACCGCGTCAAAGCCGTTTGAGAACGCCTCGATGTTGGCGCGCGCGAGCTTCCGGGCTACGTCGCGCATTCCGGCGTGCACCTGCAGAGCGCCGCAGCAGCCCTGCGTCTTGGGAATCACGACCTCGCAGCCGTTCCGAGCCAGCACGCGCACGGTGGCGTCGTTCAGGCGCGCAAAGGCGAGATTCGCTATGCAGCCCGCGAAAAACGCCACGCGGTATCGGCGCTCGCCAAGGGCTGGAACGACGGTCCCCAGCCGCTCGAAGAAGAAGGGACCCTCCATTCGTGGCGCGAGACGCGAGACGTTGCGGAACCGTCTGGGCATCAGCCCGAGGGCGCGCTGCGAAAGCGATTCGAGCCCTGAACGCTGAAAAAAGCGCAACAGCCTGCCCGCGAACTCCAGACGCCGGCGGTAAGGCAAAACCTCGCCCAGAAACATCTCGCGCAGCCAATGCTCGACCGGAGGACGGCTGTACCAGCGCTCGATCTGGCCGCGCGCCGCCTCGATCAGCCGTCCGTATTCCACGCCGGACGGGCAGGCGGTCTCGCAGGCGCGGCAATCGAGACATAGATCGAGGTGATGCACCACGCCCGCATCGAGCGCCTGACGTCCCTCGGCGACTTGAATGATCTGGTAGATGCGCCCGCGCGGCGAGTCCATCTCCTGCCCGAGCTCGCGATAGGTGGGGCACGCGTTCAGGCACAATCCGCAGTGAATGCACTTCGAGTAGTAGTCCCAGCGCGGGGCCTCGCCGGGACCGAAGTTGGAGGTTGGGTGACCGAGTGATCGGGACATAGAGTGATCGGGCGACTGAGCGATTGAGTATCGTCTCGCTGCGCCTCGCCAAACCCCCGTTACAGCAGCGCCAAGAACTCATCGACCGTCAGGCCGGAAGCGCGGATTAGGGCGCGGAGCGTTCCAACTGACAGCTCGCGGTGCTGTGGAACGGAGAGGTCACGCGCACGCCTGGCTTGACCAATACCAAGTGACTTCCCACCTGTCCTATGCGTGTCCAGCCGGCCTTTTCAAAGGCCTTCGCGGCTTCGGCGCCCGAAATGTTTGCGAGCCTTGCCATCTCGGTTAGACCGCAACCACAATGGGCTGCACTCTCTCATCTTCGTCGAGTCCCGCTACGGCCTTTTGGTCCTCAGCCCAAAGCCAAGCCGTGATTGCCTCTTTGATATTCTCGAGCGGCTCTTTTTCGTCCTTGCCTTGCGAGACGCAGCCCGGTAAAGCCGGGCACTGCGCAACGATCCAGCGGTCTTCTGCCTCTTCCAGCGTGACGTGAAAGATCATGACCCGTCTCCCTTCTGCCCAAACGGCCGTCTGCATCGAGCTTCAGACGGAACTCCTCCATCGAGTAACCTTTCGAGGATCCAGAGTGCCAGCAGGGCCGAATCGGTTGGCTGTCGTCTGCTTGGCTTCATTCGCCTGCCTTATATTCCTCCGAGGAACCATCCGGGTGAAAGCGTCCCTTTCGGATCCCATTCCGCCTTCAGCTTGCGCATCACTTCAAAATCATCGCCAACAGGACCCCAAATGTCCATGGCAGGCTTCAAGTCCGCAGGGCAGCGGGTCACTACAAGGCTTCCGCCAAGCTCTTGGGCGGTCTGCCGCAGCCTGGCGATCAAAGCGGGATTCGGGGTCCGGGATTCGGGGTTCGGGTCTGCGGATGATCGCTCGGGCCCGCCGTTGCAATTTGCCTGTTGCCATTCCCCGGTGACGAGCCCGAGTTCGACCACGCCCACGCCCAGTTGCACCAATCCAATAGCCTCACAGGCTTCAGCTTGCGCTTCCTGTTCCGTTCGCCCCAGGAACTCTTCGGCTGCGGCGATCGGTAGCGCGGCCCTAAGCACGATCGGAGTCTTCCAGTCCCGCGTCAGCCAGTTCCCAAAATCTGCCACTCGGTCCCAGACGCCGCGCGCTTCGGCGTCCTCGACGGGCGCCATCGAGGAACCAACGGCGGTCGCGAGCGAACTGAGCTCGGCCTGATATCGCGCCATCACACGCTCGGAACCGCCGGCCTCAATCCAAACCGCGGGCTTAGAAGGCCGCCCCGGCCCCTCGCCGCGGACTTCAACCCGGGCGCGGGCCGCGGCATGAAGCAATACGGCGCGCAGAGGACGCAACGGCGAAGCGAGCAGACGGCGCCGGAATTCGCGGCCGGCTGTGAGCGCTTCGATCTCGATGACCCAGGAAGTTCGCTGGGCAACCTGCGGGTGGAGCTTGAATGTAGCCTCGACGATCACACCCAGCGTGCCGTAAGATCCGATCAGGAGTTTTGCCAGATCATAGCCCGCCACGTTCTTCACCACGCGTCCGCCGGTTTTGACGATTTTGCCGCCGGCCGTGGCAATCTTCATGCCGAGGATCATATCGCGCGGACCGCCGTAGCGCAGGCGCAACGGCCCTGCCGCATTGGCCGCCAGAATACCGCCGACGCTGGCCTGCGCTCCCCCGGCAGGATCGAGCGGCACCCACAGCCGGTGCGCGTCGAGCATCTGCTGCAACGCTCCGAAGCTCATGCCGGGCTCAACGCTCGCCACCAGATCGTCCGGCTCGTAGTAGGTGGCTCGATTCAGGTCGCGCAGGCAAAGGGCGACATCGTAGCGCTGCGGCTGGGCCCCGATACCAAGCTTGCTCCCGTTTCCGCATGGGATGACGGCGAGTCCGCGGCTCGCAGCACACTTCAGCATTTCCGCGACCTGGTCAACGGTCGCGGGATACAGCACCCAACCGGGCGTGATGCCGTCGACCGCGAATGCGGCGCGTACGTCAGGATTGCACGACACTCGATCGCCGCCGATCGTCGAAGCAAAATCCGTTTGAATGTCCGCTGTTAGCCCACCCAGGGGGTACGCCATAGAGTCATCGACCCCCACTATCCCGACCCACGAGTTCGGCAAACGTCAGGGGCATTACTCTTTCGCCGAAGATTTCCTTCTGCCGGGCCGCGAAGTCGGGGTAATCGGTGTAAGGCACAAGCTCGGCGACAATTCGGCTGCGCTTGCGAATCGCGACCTCCTCGCCGCGCTTCAGTCGCTCCTCGATCTCGGAAAAGCGATACCGCAGGTCTCGAACCGTGGCTGTCTTCACGGAGTCCACATTATATGTGACGCTTCCTGGTAAGTCCGGTCTAAGCCCCGCATTCGTCGGTTTCCATAGCGCCCTACTCGCCGCGCCGGCTCTAACTTATCTGAATTCGCAGCTCCCCGCACATCTTGCCGGAGGGCAGGACCTTTCCGGGATTCAGCAGTCCATCCGGATTGAAGACCGCCTTGGTCCGCCGCATCAGGTCGAGGCCGTCTTCGGAGAAGATCAGGGGCATAAGCTCGTTTTTTTCGATACCGACGCCGTGCTCCCCCGTGATCGACCCGCCGAGTTCCACGCACCGCGTCATGATGGCCTCGGCGGCCTGCACGACGCGCTTCCGCTGCTCGGGATCACGCGCATCGAACAGGATCAGCGGGTGCAGATTGCCGTCGCCGGCGTGGAAGATGTTGCCCACCCGCTGCCCGAAGCGCTGCTCCACCTCGCCGATGTATTCGAGCATCTGCACCAGGCGCGTGCGCGGGATCACCCCGTCCTGCACGTAGTAGTTTGGGGACAGGCGTCCGATGGCGCCAAAGGCGTTCTTGCGGCCGCGCCACAGCAGATCGCGCTCTTCGGCGTCGCGCGCCGTGCGCACGGTGCGCGCGTGATTCTCACGGGCGATGGCCTCGAGGTCAAGCGCACTCTCGCCCACCTCTTCTTTCAGGCCCTCGACCTCGATCAGCAGGACGGCCGCCGCGTCCAGGGGATACCCGGCGTGGGTTGCGGCCTCGATGGCGCGCAGCATGAAGCCGTCCATCATCTCGAGGGCAGCGGGCGTAATCCCGCGCGCCGTCACCGCCGCCACAGTAGAGGTGGCGTCTCTCACGCGGTCATAAACGGCCAGCAGCGTCTTGGCCGCCTCAGGCAGGCGCGTAAGCCGCACTGTGATCTCGGTAACGATGCCAAGCGTCCCTTCCGACCCCACCATGAGGCCGGTGAGATCGTATCCGGGCCGGTCCCAATGCCGGGCGCCGGTGTGCATCACGCTGCCGTCGGGCAGCACGACTTCGAGTCCGACCACGTGATTGGTGGTCACGCCCGCGCAAAGCGTGTGCGGACCTCCGGAGTTCTCGGCCACGTTGCCCCCGAGCGTGCAGGCCTTCTGGCTGGACGGATCGGGCACATAGCCGTAACCGTAATCGGCGGCCGCCAGCGACAGGTCGAGATTGACCACGCCGGGTTGCGCGCGCGCCCGCTCGTTCTCGATATCAATCTCGAGGATCTTCTTCATGCGGGCGAGCGACAGCACGATGCCGCCCTGGATCACCACCGCGCCGCCGCTCAAGCCGGTACCCGCTCCGCGCGCGATCACCGGGACGCGCGCCCCGGCGGCGAGGCGGACGATGGCCGCCACCTCGGCGGTGTTTTCCGGGAAGACGACCGCGTCGGGTACGCGCCGAGATGAGAGCGCGTCATACTCGTAGAGCATCAAATCCCCGGGGCTAGACAGCACGCGGTCGGGTGAGGTGATACGGCCGAGAGAGCGCGCCAAGTGCACGGTAGGCATGGTGGTTCCAGGGGACGCGGCCCTCGTCGCCGCCGGACCTGCGCCCTGATTTGGATTCTATCCCAGGTGCCACTGCCGATGCGTTTGATGGGTCCTCGAATTGCGGCGAAGCCGTGCTAGATTACGACAATGGCTAAAATACTAGTCACGGGATGCGCAGGGTTCATCGGCTTCCACCTCACGCGGCAGCTCCGGGCCCGCGGCGGCGAGGTGGTGGGCCTCGACAGCCTCAACGAGTATTACGACGTGAACCTCAAGCGCGCGCGGCTGGCGCTGCTGCACGCGGAGGGCGGCGATCATTTCCGTTTCGTGCAGATGGACCTGAACGACCGGGCGGCGCTCGAATCGCTGTTCGCCGGCGAACGCTTCGAAAGAGTGGTTCACCTCGCCGCCCAGGCGGGCGTGCGCTATTCGCTGACGCATCCGCACGCCTACGCGGAAGCCAATCTGACCGGATTCCTGAACGTGCTCGAAGGCTGCCGGCACTCGGGCGTAGCCCACCTGTTGTTCGCCTCTTCGAGTTCGGTGTATGGCGGCAATACGCGCATGCCGTTCTCGTCGCGCGATCCTGTCGATCACCCCCTGAGCCTTTACGCCGCCACCAAGAAGGCGAATGAGCTCATGGCTCACTCCTACGCGCATCTTTACCGCCTGCCCGCGACCGGCTTGAGATTTTTCACCGTCTACGGGCCCTGGGGCCGGCCCGACATGGCGCTCTTCATCTTCACGCGCGCCATCCTGGAAGACCGGCCCATCGAGATCTTCAACCAGGGCCGCATGCAGCGTGATTTCACCTACGTCGCTGACGTGGTCAACGCCGTGGTGCTTCTGCTCGACCGCATACCCGAACCCGACCCCGAATGGAGCAGCGATCGGCCCGATTCGAGCTCGGCGCCCTACCGCCTTTACAACATCGCGAGCCACCGCCCCGTCGAGCTCGGCGCCTTCGTCGAGATTCTGGAGCGCAAGCTCGGCAAGCCCGCCCGCAAGATCCTGCTGCCGATGCAGCCCGGCGACGTGCCCGCAACTTACGCCAACCTTGACGAACTCGTGCGCGACACGGGCTACGAGCCCCGGACGTCCATCGAAGAGGGCGTCAGCCGATTCGTGGATTGGTATCGCGAGTATTACCGGGTGTAAACCGGATTGTAGCCTACTTCGATGGCGGATCGAAGGCCCTCTGCAGGCTGATGGCCGGGGCCATAAACTCCTGGGTGATGTAAAGCTCCCCGTCCGGTCCCGCCACGATCCCGACCCCGACGTCGGTGAACTTCGGGCTCAGGATGTTGGAGCGATGATTCTGGCCGGAGCGCGGCTCGTTCATAAACGCGGCCTCCGCCGCCTTCACGTCGGGGTCCATGGCGATGTTCTCGCCCACCGCGCGCCAGGAGATGCCGGCGGCCTTCAGGCGCGCGCCCGGCGACCGGCCCTCGGGATCCACATGGCCGAAGTACCCTCGCGCCACCATGTCGCGCGAATGCGCGCGCGCCGCGGCCGCGAGCTCATCATTCCAACGCAGAGGCACGAGGCGTCCGCCGGTCTCCGCGCGGTTGATGGGATCAGACCGGTCGCGATTGATCAGGTCGCACATCTCTTTTTCCAGGGCCTGGAAGCTCGGGGGCGACGCGGCGGTCTTGTGTTGGTAGAAATGGTGCCAGCCGCTGGACGTTCCCGCGCCGGAGCCTGACGGCGCCGTGGACTGGGCTTGCGCCGGAGCGGCAACTGCGGCTTCGCCGGGCCGATGGCCCGCCACGATCGCCGCCATCATCCCCAAGCCCGCGAGAATCCCAGCCGCCCGGCTGCGTCGAATCTTCTTCATGACCGATCTCTCCGCTCCGCCGCTCGTTCCCAGGCGACGGTGCCAGCGGTAAGTTGGATGCGTCCGGGCTAGCCCCCGCCTCCGGATCGGGCCGGCGGCGCCTGAAAAGCCTCAACCGGCTGGCCGCGCAGCACACCCACAATGCGTTCGGCGGCGTGCCCGTCGCCATAAGGATTCACAGCGCGGGCCATGCGCTCGTGCTCGCGCGGATCATCGAGCAGACGGCGCGCCTCGGTCACGATGCGCTGGCGGTCGCTGCCCACCAGCCGCACGTTGCCGGATTCCACGGCCTCAGGCCGCTCCGTCACTTCGCGCAGCACCAGCACCGGCACGCCCAGCGCAGGCGCCTCCTCCTGAATGCCGCCGGAGTCAGTCAGGATCAGGCGCGAGCGCTTCATCAAGTGGACCAATTGCAGATACTCGAGCGGCGGGGTGAGAATCACATTGGCAAGACCTCCGAGCAGCCGGTGGACAGGCTCCCGGATGTTCGGGTTGGGGTGCACCGGATACAGGATCCGCAGGGCATCGCCGTACTGCCCGGCCAGGTCGCCGAGCGCCTGACAGATGCTCTCGATAGGCGCGCCAAAGTTCTCGCGGCGGTGCGCCGTCACCAGCACCAGCCGGCGGCCGGCATCCTCGAGCTCGCGACCGCGCCCGCCGAGCGCAGCCGGGTCCCACGGTTGCGCCTCGACCGACCGTAGGGCGTCGATCACCGTGTTGCCCGTGACCACCACCTGCGCCTCGGGCACTCCTTCGCGCAACAGATTCTGCCGAGCGCGCTCCGTGGGCGCAAAGTGCAGGTCCGCGATTACCCCGGCCACACGCCGGTTGATCTCCTCGGGAAACGGACGCCACTTGTCATGGCTGCGCAGTCCGGCCTCCACGTGCCCCACCCTGGAGCGGGCGTAGAACGCGGCCAGGGCCGCCGCCGCCACCGTCGTGGTGTCGCCCTGCACCAGCACCCAGTCCGGACGCGCGCCCCAAAGCACGCGCTCCAGCTCCCGCAGCACGGCAGAGGCCACCTGCGACGGCGTTTGGTTCCGCTCCATGAGGTTGAGATCGTAATCCGGCGTGATACCGAACAGGCCGAGCACCTGGTCGAGCATCTCGCGGTGCTGGGCCGTGACGCACACCTCGGAGGCCACGTCCGCGTGCCGGCGCAGCTCGGCGATAACCGGGGCCAGCTTGATAGCCTCGGGCCGCGTGCCGAAAACGGAAAGGATCTTCATGACTTCAGTTCGGAGTTCCTCAGTTCGGAGTTCGAAATTATCCGTTTCGAAGTTGTTCCGTTCGGACTGCAAAACGCCGGATCCCGAAACCTCGAACTCGGAGGTTCCAACTCCGAACTTTTACGCTATGCTCCCAAGGGAGCGCAGGAACATAAACTCCGTGAGGTTGGCATGATAGCACTCAAACAGCATTCGATTCGCTGGCGCTGCGCTGCGGCCCTGCTCGGGCCGCTTCTGGCGGCGGCGTTGCCTGTCGCCGCCGCAGCCCAGGCCGGCGGCTCCTGGCGCTTTGCGGTGTCGGGCGACTCGCGGAACTGCGGCGACGTGATCATGCCCGCCATCGCGGCCGGCGTCCGGGCGAACCACGCGGCCTTCTATTGGCATCTCGGCGACTATCGCGCCATTTACGATTTCGATCAGGACTATCGCGCGCTCAATCCCAAGGCGAACATCTCGCAGTATGAGGCCGCAGCCTGGCCGGACTTCATCGAACACCAGCTCAAGCCGTTCGGCGGCCTGCCCGTCTACCTCGCCTTGGGCAATCACGAAACCATTCCGCCCAAGACGCGCTCCGACTATCTGGCCCAGTTCGCGGACTGGCTGCTCGCTCCCGCGCTCGAAGCGCAGCGCCTCGCGGACGACCCCGGCGACCACCAGCTCCGCACCTACTACCACTGGATCGAACGCGGCGTCGACTTCGTCACCATGGACAACGCTACCGCCGACCAGTTTGACTCGGCGCAGCTCGCCTGGCTCGGGAAAGTGCTGGACCGCGACGCCGCGAACTTTGGTGTTCACACGCTCGTGCTCGGCATGCACGAAGCTCTGCCGGACAGCGTCTCTTCCGGGCACAGCATGAACGAGTCTCCGGCGGGCGCCGCCAGCGGCCGGCAGGTCTACAGCGCCCTGCTCAAGTTCCACCGATCGTCCGGCAAGCCCGTGTACGTGCTCGCCAGTCATTCGCACTTCGTCATGAGCAACGTCTACGCCACCGCCTGCCGCACTCCGCAGGATGTCCTGCCGGGGTGGATCGTGGGCACCGCCGGGGCCGTGCGCTATCGCCTGCCCAAAGACCTGGCCGGCTCCGGGGAGCATCGCACGGACGTCTACGGTTACGTGCTGGCGACGGTCGCGGCCGGCGGCGATATTCAGTTCGAATTCAAACCGGTCACCGCCCCCGACATTCCGGCGGCGACGGTGAAGGAATTCACCCAGCCGGTGGTCGACGCCTGCTTCGATGATAACAAAGCGAACTACGTGCCCGACGGTGCGGTCTGCGAGAAACAGTAGGCGGCGACTGCCGACTGCCCAATTGTCGACCAGCGACTGTCAACCGGCGACGACCTGCCGTATACTGTGCCGATGAGCGCCGAATCACACAATCCGTCCGTACTGCAATTGCTGCGCGGTCTACTGCGCAACTATCCCTTCGTCCTGAAGAATTTCAAGCACTATTTCCAGAACCTTTACCGGCGCTCCGTGCGGCGCACAAACGTGGTGGCGCCCTACGCCGCGGTCTTCTACGCCACGCACAAGTGCAACCTGGATTGCAGCTACTGCACGCAGAAGGAACCGGACGTTTTCAGCGACGAACTGCCGACGCGGGAAACCCTCGACCTGTTGCGCATCATCCGGCGTGAGACGGACTCGATTCTCTTTACGGGCGGGGAGCCTCTCTTGCGGGCGGACATCGAGCAACTGGCGGCAGCAGCGCGGCGCGACCTGAAGTTTCGCTCGGTGCTGCTCGTGACGAACGGCACCCTGCTGCACAAGCGGCAGGGCCTCTTCGACTCGCTGCACGGGCTGATCGTAAGCCTCGACTCACTGACGCCGCTCGCGGGTGAGCCGGAATCCAAACCCGGCAACGTGGCGCGGGTGCTCGAGAACCTGCAACTGGCGCGCCGGCAGATGCCGAAGCCGGGCGACGTCACCATCAGCAGCGTCATCGAGGAATGGAACATCGGCGAGATCGAGCGCATCCTCGATTATTGTGGCGAGCAAGGTTTTGTTTTCGCTACCCAGAGCGCCCTAAACGAGAAGATGCCGAACCTGCGCCTGCTGCAGAATCCGCGCTACCGCGCCCTCGTCACAAAGATCATCGAGCGCCGCCGCGCTAAGACACAGCCGATCAACGGCACGCCCAAAGTGCTGCGCACCGTGCTCGAGTTCGGCGACTTTCAGTGCTTCCCCACCATGTTTCCGCGCGTCTACCCGAACGGGGACGTCTTCTATCCGTGCGAGCCGCTGAAAAAGATAGGCGGCAACCTGCTGCGCGAAGGCTCGTTCCGCAAGGTTTTTGCGCGCGGGCGGAAACTCTACGGCGACATCCCCCAGTGCAAGGCCATCTGCCATCTGTTCGGCAACGTGATCTCATCGTATTACGTGAAGGATTTCTGGGGACTGGCGGGCGACACGATTCGATGAGAGTGCTCTTCTCCGTGTCCTCTGTGCAGCGGCTCCGTGACCTCTGTGTTGAAGGCTCTTAGCAAGGCATCACCGGCCGCCTTCTTAACTGCGGAAGGCCTTTACCACAGGGATCATAGATCTGCGGCACGAGGACACGGAGAATGCGAATGTTCAATAACACCGGGCATCGGAGTCTCTATAAAGCAGCACAGCGCTCGAGCCGGGCAGCGCTCGCGGTCATGGTGTGCGCGGCCGCTGCATTTTCGCAGCAGCCCGCGAGCCGTCCTTCCGCCGGAACGCCCGCGGGCCTGGTGGCGGAGCCTTACACGATTCCGCTCTGGGAGCACGGCGCCCCGGGGGCGCTTGGCCAGGCGCCGGAGGATCAGCCGACGCTCACGGTGTACCTGGCGGTTGACCCCAAGGCGACGGGTACGGCGGTGATCGTGGCTCCGGGCGGCAGTTACGGATTTCTGGCCGTCAATCACGAAGGACGCCAGCCGGCGAACTGGCTCAACGCGCTCGGCGTTACCGCGTTCGTGCTCCGCTACCGGTTGGGCCCGCGTTATCACCACCCTATCGAGCTTGGCGACGCCCAGCGCGCCATCCGCCTGGTGCGGGCGCGCGCGGCGGAGTTTGGCGTGCGTCCCGACCGCGTGGGCATCATGGGATTCTCGGCGGGCGGGCACCTGGCTTCGACCGCGGCCACGCACTTTGACGACGGCGACCCCGGCGCCGCCGATCCCGTCGATCGCGCCGGCTCGCGGCCCGACTTCGCCATCCTGATCTATCCAGTGATCGAGATGAGGCCGCCCTACGGGCACCAGGGGTCCGCGCACAACCTGCTCGGCGATCATCCGGACCCGGCGCTGCTCGACGAGCTTTCGAACGATCTCAAGGTCACGCCTCGCACGCCGCCCGCTTTTCTGTTCAGCACCAGCGAGGACGCGACCGTGCCGCCGGAGAACAGCGTCTTGTTTTACCTGGCGCTGCACAAGGCAGGCGTGCCAGCCGAATTGCACGTCTTCGAAAAGGGCCCGCACGGGGTGGGGCTGGATTTGAGCGACCCGTCGGACGGCATCTGGCCCACGCTGCTCGCGAACTGGCTGCGGGGCCGTGGGCTGCTGAGCCAGTGATGCGGCGAGACGCTTCGGTCCGGCGACGGGAACGCGATCGGAACGATCTCAGCGACCTCTGCGTTGAGATTTTCTCTTGCCTGCCTGAGGTTAAGACTTTGACACAAGATCACGGAGGCGCGCACAGAGCACTAGGAAAGGGCTCCGATGATGGCCTGCGTGAATTCGCCGGTGGAAGCGGTGCCCCCCACATCGCGCGTGAGGTGGCGCCGCTCGGAGTAGATCCGATGAAGAGCGCGTTCGATGCGATTCGCCGGCTCCTCCTGGCCCAGGTGCCGGAGCATCAACACGGCGGAGAGCATAAGCGCGGTGGGATTCGCCTGCTTGCGGCCGGCAATGTCGGGAGCGCTGCCGTGCACGGCCTCGAAGAGCGCGCATTTTTCGCCGAGGTTGGCGCCGGGCACGAGCCCGAGGCCGCCGACCAGGCCGGCGGCAAGGTCCGAGATGATGTCGCCGTAAAGGTTCTCGAGCAACAGCACGTCGAACTGCTGGGGCCGCATCACCAGTTGCATGCAGCAGTTGTCGACGATCACTTCCCGATAGGTAATCTCCGGATATTCCTTCGATACCGTACGCAGGCATTCGAGAAAAAGGCCGTCGGAGAGCTTCATGATGTTGGCCTTGTGCACGCCCGTTACGAGCTTGCGTCCGAACTTGCGCGCGTACTCGAAGGCGAAGCGCGCGATCCGCGTGGAGGCGACGGCGGTGATGATCTTCAAGCTCTCGACCACCCCGGGCACCACCGTATGCTCCAGGCCGGCGTATAGGGACTCCGTGTTCTCGCGCACCACAATCAGGTCCACGTCGGGAAACGGCGTCACAATGCCGGGCAGCTTCTTGACCGGCCGGAAGTTGGCGTAAAGATCGAGGGCCTTGCGCAGGGCCACGTTGATGCTCGGATGGCCTTCGGCCACCGGCGTAGTGATTGGGCCCTTCAAGCCCACGCGAGTCTCGAGCAGGGAGCGCACCAAGGGATCCGCCTCGATGGCGTCGCGCGTTCGCCCGAGGATCGGCTGGGCCTTCAGCTCCACCCACTCAACAGCGGCGCCGGCAGCCTCCAGCAGATCCACCGTAGCGGCCGCCACTTCGGGGCCAATGCCGTCGCCGGGGATGAGTGTGACGCGGGGCTTTGAGACACTGCCGGAGCCAGATGATGAGGTCATCCGGCTATTCTAGCATCGCGCATCATGAGCCTCCAGATAGCGGAAGGCGCTTCGCACGAGCCCCTGGGATGAAACTAACGGGATTGGCTGGGAGGAAGGTGGAACCCGGGGAGGCCCAGAGCCAGCGCAATCTTGGGCAACGCTGGCTCTGGTTGCCATCCCCGGCTCCTTCGCGGAGGGGGGACCGCGGCGCCCTCATAAGCGCTAGGCGCTTTGAAGACGCACCGCCACTACTGCATTCGTCGCTCCAAACCAGAACTGACCCGAAGTCATTGAAACTGCTCGGAGCCGGCGAGAGTGGCGCTAAGAGCCCCAGTGTAAAATCTGCAGAAGAAAGGCTTCTTCGCGCAGATTTTCCATACCCGGCCTCTTTCGGCTGGGATTCGGAGACTGTTGCTCGGCTCCGCTTAGTTGCGAGGACGTGAGTGTCGGGGGCCTTGATCGGAGCTCACACTTTTGGTACCTTAGTCGTAGCTGGCATTTCGCTTGTCGAATGTGGGCCGGCATAAAGGAGCCGCAAAGATGTCGACAAATTTGGAAATTACCCCTTACGCCGCTGAGAAGGTGAAGGAGATTATGGCGCAGCAGCAGCCGCTGCCGCTTGGGCTTAGGGTTTCGGTGGTGGGGGGTGGCTGTTCCGGGTTCTCTTACCAGATGAACTTCGAGAGCGAGACCAATCCCATCGACAAAGTCTTTGATTTCGAAGGGCTCAAGGTGTTCGTCGATCAAGCTTCCCTGATGTATCTGAAGGGCACCAAGATCGACTTCGTAGAGACCCTCGAGGGTTCGGGGTTCAAATTCGAGAACCCGAACGTAAAGTCCACTTGCGGATGTGGAAGTTCTTTCACGGTGTAACTCCCGTTTTCGACTGCCTGACCAGCCCCGGCGCCCTGTGGAAAAGCAGATGCCGGGGCTTGGCGTTTCTGGAGCCCTCTGTTCCAGGCTCATCTTTCAAACTCCCAAAATCGAAAATACTTACGCCGGGTTCGGGGTGGCGCGGCGCCATGCCTTGAGCCTGTATAATCCATAGGGCTCGAATGCGTATTGCTCTGGCGCAGGTCAACACGACGGTCGGCGACTTTGCCGGGAACGTGGAGCGCATCGCCCGTTTTGCCCGCGAGGGCGCGAGCCGGGGAGCGGACCTCGTTGTGTTCCCGGAGCTCGCGATCACGGGGTATCCTCCGCGCGACCTGGTTGAGGAACCGCACTTTGTCGAGCGCTCCGAGCGCGAGCTCGAGCGCCTGGCCGGCCTGGTGCCGGAAGTGCGGATCCTGGTGGGATACGTGCGGCGCTCGGGCGCGAGCCAGGGCAAGGCGGTGGCAGACTCCGCCGCGCTGCTCTACGGCGGCCGGCGCCTGCTGACCTACGACAAGGCCCTGCTGGCCTTTTACGACGTCTTTGACGAATCCCGCTACTTTGAACCCGGCAGCGCGCGGGCGTCCTTCGAACTCGAGGGCTCGCGGATGGCGGTGACCATCTGCGAAGACATTTGGAATGACAAGGGCTTCTGGAAGAAGCACTTCTACGCCGCCAACCCCGTTGAAGACGCCGTGCACGCCGGGGCCGACGTGATTCTCAACATCGCCTCCTCGCCCTTCACCACCGAAAAGATCGATCTGCGCCGCCGGATGCTGCAAGCCATCGCAAAAGAGCGAGGTCTGCCCGTCGTTTACGTGAACCAGGTGGGCGGCAACGACCAGTTGGTGTTTGACGGCTCCAGCATGGCCGTGGACGCGCGCGGCGAAGTGGTGGCGCGCGCGCGCAGCTTCGAAGAGGACCTGGTCCTGTTTGACGCGGACGCCGGTGCGGGCGAAGTTCGGGCGGGGCCGGGTTCGGACGTCGAGGCCGTCTACTCGGCTCTCACGCTCGGCACGCGCGATTACGTATCCAAGTGCGGGTTCAGCAAGGCGCTGGTCGGGCTGAGCGGCGGCATTGATTCGGCGCTGGTGGCGACCATTGCCGCCGACGCCCTCGGGCCCGAGAACGTTCGCGGCGTCGGCATGCCGGGTCCCTACTCTTCCGAGGGCAGCGTGCGTGACGCCGAGGCCCTGGCCCGCAGCCTCGGGATCGACTTCCGCTTGATCCCGATCGGCGCAGCTTACGCCGCCTTCCAGCAGACGCTCGGTCCGGTTTTCGCGGGCCTGCCGGAAGATGTGACGGAAGAAAACCTTCAGGCGCGCATCCGGGGCAATATCCTGATGGCGCTGTCCAACAAGTTCGGGGCCTTGGTGCTGAGCACCGGCAACAAGAGCGAGCTTGCAGTGGGCTACTGCACGCTCTATGGCGACATGGCCGGCGGCCTGGCCGTGATCGCGGACGTGCCCAAGACGATGGTCTACGAGCTCGCGCGATTTGTGAATCGCGAGCGCGAGCGGATTCCGGTGGCCTCGCTTACCAAGCCGCCGTCGGCAGAGTTGCGTCCCAACCAGACCGACCAGGACTCGCTGCCGCCCTACGAGACGCTGGATGCGATTCTGCGGGCGTACATCGAAGAGCACGAGTGCGCGGAGCAGATCGCAGCCCGGTTGGGCTTCGACGACGCCCTGGTGCGCGCCATCGTGCGAAAGGTCAACCGCGCGGAGTACAAACGCCAGCAGGCGGCACCGGTGTTGAAGGTTACGGCCAAAGCGTTTGGCATCGGACGGCGCTATCCCATAGCCAATCATTATGAGTGACACCACCATGAGTGACACCGCCCCAGTCCGCTGAAGCATATGTCCGACGTCCCCGCGACCATGAAGGCCCTCGAAGTACGCGCTTATGGCGCGCGGCCTGAGAATCTGGCGCTGGCAGAGCGGCCTGTTCCCCGCCCCGGACCCGGCCAGGTTCTGGTGCGCATCGCGGCGGCGCCCGTCAATCCTTCCGACCTCATGTTCGTGCGCGGGCTTTATGGATTCAGAAAAGAGCTGCCCGCCATCCCGGGATTCGAAGGCAGCGGCACGGTGGTGGCGGCGGGCCGCGGACTGATGGCCCGGATTCTTCTTGGCCGCCGCGTCGCTTGCGCGGCTGTCGACCCCGGCAGCCCCGGGGGCACATGGGCCGAGTATCTCGTGACCTCGGCTCAAACGGTCGTGCCGCTCGGGCGATCTGTCGATCAGGAACAGGCTGCCATGATGCTTGTGAATCCGCTCAGCGCCTGGGCGATGATGGAGATCGCTCGCCAGGGGCGGCATCGCGCCGTCATCCAGACGGCTGCGGCGAGCGCGCTCGGACGCATGATCGTTCGCCTGGGGCGGCGCTTTTCACTGCCCGTGATCAACGTGGTGCGGCGGGACGAACAGGCAGAAGAGTTGCAGGCACTCGGCGCCGAGCACACGGTCGTGTCCACCGACGCAGCCTTCGACCGGCAACTGACCTTGATGGCGCGCCGCCTGCGAGCTACTCTGGCGTTCGACGCGGTGGCCGGCGACATCACTCGCCGCGTGCTCGACGCCATGCCGCGCGGCGGCCAGGCGTTGGTCTACGGCGGTCTCTCGCTCGAGGCCGCCCAGGTGAATCCGGCGGCGTTGATCTTCGAAGGCAAGCGCGTGTGCGGCTTCTGGCTGAGCGAGTGGCTGCGCGGCAAGACGCTGCTCGATCGCTTTCTCCTGTCGAGGCAAGTTCAGGGTATGCTGGCAGGCGATCTTCAAAGCCACGTCCAGGCGCGGCTGCCGCTCGAGGCGGGCGCCCAGGCGCTCGAGCAATACGCACAGAATATGGGCGCGGGCAAGGTACTGTTCGTGCCTTCGATGCGAGGGACGTAGATGAGAGCGATGTAGAGGGTGAACACCTTTGCCGAAGCATGCGTAGCATTGCGCTTGGCGGCGGAAGCTGTCAACCAAGCGCCGGGAAGATGACAACTGACGGATCGGCCGTTGTCTTAAAATGCTTCAAGAAATTCACATCCAGAATTACGCCGTGATCGAAAGCCTGACGGTCGAGTTTCACCCGGGCTTCAGCGTACTCACAGGCGAAACCGGTTCCGGGAAATCCATCCTGGTGGACGCGCTGGATCTGGCGCTCGGTGGACGCGCTTCCCCGGACGTCATCCGCTCCGGGACCGCCCGCGCTACGGTGACCGCGGTATTCCGGGCCGAAGGCGGCGGCCGGCATGGCGCGAAGCCTCCATGGCGTGAGTGGCTTGAACATTACGGCGTCCGGGGCGAGGCCGAAACCGAGATCATCCTGCGGCGCGAGATCCAAGCCGGAGGACGCAGCCGTCTGCTCGTGAACGACGAGCCCGTCACGCTGGCGGCAGTCAAGGAACTGGCGCCAGTGCTGGTCGAAATCCACGGACAGGGCGAACACGCGTCGCTGCTCGAGCGCGAAGCGCAGCTTGATCTTCTCGACGCCTTTGCCCGCACCGCAGAACAAGGGGAACAGGTCGCCCACTTGCACGCCGAGCGCAGGGAACTCGAACGCGAGTGGGCGAGCCTGAATCAGAGCGAGCAGGACCGGCTCCGGACTCTCGATTTGCTTCGCTTCCAGGTTGAGGAACTCGCCGCGGCGCGCCTTGAGCCGGGGGAAGACGAGCGCCTCGAGTCCGAACGCGCCGTGCTGCGTAATCTGGAGAAAGTCCGTGCCGCGGCGTCGGCTGCGCACGCCGCGCTCTACGACGAGGAAGGCTCGGCGCTGGCGCGCCTGGCGACTGCGGAACGGGCCCTCGATGACCTGGCGCGCTACGATCGCGCCCTTGAGCCGCACCGCGAGCCTTTGGCGGCCGCTCGCATGGCGCTGGACGATCTGGCGCGGGCGCTCGGCGACTACCTCGGCAGGCTCGAAGCCGACCCTGCGCGCCTGGATGAGGTCGAAGACCGCCTGGCCCTTTTCGACCGCCTGAAGCGCAAGTACGGAGGCACGGTGACCGAGATGCTGGCCTTCGGCGAGCGGGCCCGTGATGACCTGGCGCGGCTGGAACACGCCGACGAGCGCCGCGCTGAAGTGCGGCGTCAACTCGAGGCGGCGGCGGGCGCGTATGGCGCCGCGGCTGAATCGCTCTCCCGTGAGCGTCGCGAGGCCGCCTCCCGCCTCGCCAAAGAACTTCATCGCGAACTGGCCCAGCTCGGCATGGAGAAGGCGCGCTTCGAGGTGGGCTTCGAAGACGGGGCATCCGGCCACGCCGCCCTCGAAGGCGGCACACGCGCACCGGGTGGCGAAGAGGAAGCAGCGCCCCTGGCGGGTGGACCCAAAGGAATCGACCGCATTACCTTCCTGGTTTCGCCGAACCCGGGCGAGGAGCTGCGCGCGCTCGATCGCGTGGCTTCGGGCGGAGAGGTCTCGCGCCTGATGCTGGGGCTGAAAACCGTGATCGCCGGGGCCATGGCACGCGAGAGCGACCGCAAGGCACGCACGCTGGTGTTCGACGAAGTGGACGCGGGGATCGGCGGCCATGTAGCCGAGTGCGTGGGCGAGCGACTGAAGCGCCTGGCGAAGGGCAATCAGGTGCTCGCCGTAACCCACCTTCCGCAGATCGCGTGCTTCGCAGACCACCACTACTACGTGGAGAAAATCGAACGAGGGGGGCGGACCTTCGCAGACGTTCAGGTTCTCGGAAGCGAACGGGAGCGCGCCGCCGAACTGGCGCGCATGCTCTCCGGACGCCAGATTACGGCGGCGGTACTCGAGCACGCCGCCGCCATGTTGAAACAAGGCTCTCGCCGGTGAGCGTCCACCGAAGCGGTCCGAGGAAGGGATTTAGCGGGCCGCGCGCGTCGAAGACGACTTCGCCTCCGCAAGCGCGTCCTCAACCGCCTGAACGAAGACCTCCGGAGAAGGTCCGGGGAAGAATCGGCCGTTGACATAGACCGTGGGTGTCTGGTTGACGCCCAGATCCTCGCCCTCCTGCCGCCCCGCGTCCACACGGGCCTTGCTGGCTTGCGAGTCATAGCAGACGCCCAGCTTGCCGCGATCGAGACCGGACTGTTCGCCATAACTGAGCAGCAGGTCGCGCACCTGTGAGGAGTTCGCCTGCACGGCATCGACGTCGGGTTGATGCTGGAAGATCAGCGTGCGGTAGGTCACGAACTTCGAGGGATCCATCTGATAGGCGCACTCATTGGCGATGGCGCCGAACCGTCCCCACTGATGCATGGGCAGCGGAAACTCCTTGAACACCACGCGGACCCTGGAACCGTACTTCGGCATGAACTCGGTCTCCAGGTACTGGTGCAGGCGCGCACAGGAAGGACATTCGAGATCGGCGAACTCCACGACAGTCACCGGCGCGTTGGCCGCCCCCTGAGTCGGCTGATCCTTGAGCGAGATGGTACGCAAGGCCTCCTTGCGCGGGTCCACGTTCAGCCGGTAGATCTCGCTGCTCATGGTCATGAACTTCTTGTCGTCGGTAACAAAGAAAGGCAGCGTTTGTGCCGGATGCGTGCCGTCGCTCGCCGTTACCTGGGTGGTGAGGAATCCGGGGTACTTCGACGGCTTCAACTCTGTCGCGGTCACGGTGATCTCGGGATGGAGCTTGAACTGTTCGCGCACCTGTTGCGCGAGGCCGGCGGCATCCGCGTTGCCGCTGAGCGGCACGAGCGGACCCATGAACAGATAACGTCCATCTTTGGAAACGGAAATCGGCTGGTCCTTCGACTGTTTGCCGTCGTTGCTGGTGATGGTCGCCTGGTAGAAATTCGGGTCGGCCGAAGGCTGCAATTCACTCAAGCTCAACTGGACTGTACTCACCACGCCAAAGCGCTCGCGAATAAAGCTCACCAGCTTCTCGTGCGAGGGCGGCTCAGTCGAAGCCGAATCGTGCGCCGGCTTGCCCGCGGTCTGCTTGACGGGCGGGTTACTTTGCGCGGCAAATGTCGCCAGGATGGCGATCAGGATAGCGCCCGCGGCTGCCCCCGCGTTCCTTAGATTTTTCATGATGGATGTTCGCTCCGTTTCCTGCAATGCTCGATACATGTGCCAGTCGGAGATTAACGGGGTCTTCCGATGAGTGGCCGAGCCTCAATTCTAGCCAACGGCTCGCACAAAAATCAACAAAGCAGCCGCGCAAAACCGGCTCAAGCGCCGAAGGCGCCGCGACGGTCCTCGCCGGCAGAGGACTGCTAAACCGGGGCCTTGGCCGCCTCAGCCGGGGCCGGAGAAACCGCCGGCCGCCTCCGGCCCTTGAAAAACCACCAGCGCCCGCCCTTACGGTTGCCGTTCTCCACACCAATCGCCGGTACCAGGGCCAAAGTGGGCAGCCCGAGATAGAACTCGATGTCACGTTCGTCACGCAGAGACTTGTCGCCGAATTCAAAGATAGAGGCCACAGCCAACCCGATGATCAAGCCTCCGGCCAAGCCTCCCAATGTAAACTGCCACCAAACGGGGAAGGACGGGCTCTGGGGCAGGTCGGGAGAGTCGAGCACGGTGAAGGTTTCGCCTTGCCCCTGACTCTCCATATTCACGGACATCTGCGAGGCGTCACGATTGCCCAGGAGCGTGTTGTAGAATTTCAGCGCCGCGTCATGCCCGAGCGTAAGTTTGTTGTACTCCTCCTCAACCGTGGGGCTCACCTGTAATCGCGACTCATAGCCCTTCACCTGCTGCTGGAGCTTTTCCTGTTCCTTGGTCTTTTCGCTGATAAAAATGTCGTCCTGCTTGAGGGTGGCGCGCAATTGCTGGATGGAGAGGGGCGTCTGAGCGCTTGGTGCTGACGATCCACCCTGGGCAGTGCCGGTATTCTGCGCCGTGGTCGCCGCTGAAGCCCCGGACTTCGCGGCGGTCGAACCCGAAGCGCCCGCCGAAGCCGGGGGCTGGGGAGCGGATGGGCTCGATGCGTTGGCCGTCTGCGCGTCAATCTCTTTTTGAAGCCCGACGATGTCTTTCTTCAGCTTGACGATGTCCGGGTAATCATCCGTGTAGCGCGCCTGATCGATGGCCAGCGTATCCTTCATCTTGCTGAGCTCGTCCTTCATCGCCTCGAGCGAACTCGCCTGCTCAGGGTTTGCCGCGGTGGACTTCCAGGCAGCCTCCTGCTGCGAGAGCAACGACTGCTCGTAAGCCCGGTCCTGCTGCGCCCGGTTCACCTGGTCCGTCACCGCTGCAAGCTGCGTGTTGAGAGTGGCCAACACCTGGAGATTGGCCTGGGTGTCATTGGGGAGGGCGCCCAGATTCTTGCGCTTGAAGTCGGCCAACTGCGCATCCTGATCGTCCAGTTGGCGCTTTGCCTCAGCGAGCTGGCCGGATAGGAAATCGGTGGTGCCTTTGGCCACCTGCTCATGCTGCTGCAGATTCTCCGACATGAACATGGAAGTGAGCTCGGTGCAGAGCTGCTGAGCAAGGTGGGCGTTCTCGGCGGTAAACGCCACGCTGAATCCGGGGATGGGCTGCTTCGCGTTGGATTTTGAGGCCTCATCCTGGAAGGTCTGTTCCTTGACGTTGATTGCGTGGCGCATGTCGTCGATGGCTTCCTCCATCGACCCTTTCCTCTCGCTCTTATAAAGGTCGTAGCGCTCGATCAAAGGCTGAAGGCGGGAGCGGCTCTCGATCTGTTCTTCCATGGTCGCGAGGCGGGTGAACAGGTCGTCCGTGGTGACCGCCGGAACCAGGCTCTCCGGCACCGTGGGGCGCTCGATCAGGATCAGGCTTGTTGACGTGTACTCGGGCGTAAGCACCAGCGTGATCAGATACCCGAGGAGGGCGCCCGCCAGCGCCGGCCAGATGATCACGCGCAGGCGACGCCGCAAAATCTTGACATAGTCTTCAAAACCCAGTTCTCGACTGCCAGCCATACTAACCTTCTTCCTTGTCCTCCGCCGTCAGGGCACAACGATCGTGTCTCCTGGCTGCAGGAGAATGTTTTGCGCCGTGTCCGTGCCCTTCACAACGTCCTTGTAGTTGAAAGGATACTTGACCTGCTTGCCATTCTGCTGCCGCAGCACATAAATCTTCTTGACGTTGGCGAAGGGCGTGAAACCGCCCGCGCTCGACAAGCCTTGCAACACGGTCATACCGGGCTCCAAAGGATAGGTGCCGCCGCGGGTGACCTCGCCGGTAATGTAAATCCGCTGACTGTTCACTTCAGTCACGATCACGGTGACCTGCGGGTCTGAGATGAATTTCTTGAGGCGCTCCGTCAAATCCGCGGTCAAAGCAGCCGAGGTCCTGCCTGCGGCCTGAACGTCATCGAGCAACGGGAGAGAGATTTTGCCATCCGGCCGCACCGGGACGGCCTTCGAGACATCCGGCTCCTTCCACACCTGCACTTCCAGAACGTCGCCCGGCGAAATCACGTAGTCGCTGCCGACCGGCTGCATCGGCTGCGCGACTTTCGACGTAGGCTTATCCTTCTGCTTGGCAACCGCTGATACCAAACCGGCCGTCAGGAGCAGCGCTAGTGCGAGTGCGACCCGCCCACGAGTCATATGAACTCTCCTCCCATGCATGCGACCAGCTTACCAAATGTTAACCGACGCCGAATCGAATGGCAATCCGCATCCATCACCCAGGCAAAGTGGAGTGCGATGATCCGCCGCATCTGTAAGCTCCAGCACGGTTGGATGATGTAAATTATGCCGGCGAATGCCACCGGATCCACTAGGGCCCGCCTAGCCGCGCCCACCCAGCTGCCAAGTCATTTTGGACTTTCACGAAGGGGAACGCGAGTTCGGTTCATCGCCGGCTTGTGCGGATTTTCCACCTTGAATCGGACGAAGTCGCTGCCGCGTCGCGATTTCAGGGTCCGGTTGGCCCGCAGGGCGAGTTTGGCTTTAATCGAGGGTAACAAAGCCACACGGCCAACCGGGTGATTGAATGCAAAAGACTTATGGCGCGCCGAGTTGACTTTGTTTGGCTTTGTCTTGGCCTATTTTTCGGACTATTTTATTGATTGCATGCGGCTTAGTGGCTTTGTTTTGCAAATTTTTAGATTCCTTTTTTTCGGCCCTTCTAGGTGGTGTTATCGAGGACTAGCTTCGGGCTACACAGTCCCAGTTGTCTCTCCGGTTTTGTCTTGTCGCCGACAACGGGCCAAGGCCGGCACCGCGCGGCCCTCGTGCCTTCATATTTTTCCACAGGATAATCAGCTGAATCTAAAAGACAAAAGAAATTGTCCCAGAATTAGCGGTCATACCCACATTCCCAATCAGAGATGGTAGCTTGTCCTCCGGCTGGTTGCGAACCGAG
The DNA here is from genome assembly GCA_035949375.1 of Terriglobia bacterium. GTDB lineage: Bacteria > Acidobacteriota > Terriglobia > UBA7540 > UBA7540 > Gp13-AA77. The sequence goes on from DASZIG010000049.1 coordinate 173,702, forward strand.
AGGTTATGAGGGCAGTCAAGCTCACGCCTCAGCGCCTGGAGCTTGACTTTACTCGCTCCCAAGCCGAGCGCAGCAGCTGGGCAGGGCAGAGCAAAGACGTCTTGCCGATTGCGGACTGAGGGGAAGGCGATGGTCATCGAGACTCATACTGTTCCACCGCAATACGATCGCCAGAAGTTGCGGGCGCAATCCCGCACGCGGGCTTTATTCCCGCGGGATTTGCTCCGAGGTCCGGCGTCCCTGCTGATACTGAGCGGATGCTGCCTCGCGATCATGGCGTTGCCGGTCGCCGGACAACCCCCCTCGGGCGCGGCGCGGGTTCCGGTGCCGCCTCCGGCCTCCGAACCTACCGCCCCGTCCTTCGCGCCGGCCCCTGGTCCAACTGCGACAGCACTTCGCAAGGCGCACCCCGACCCCTTCGTTTTCAACCGCTTTATCGTCTCCTACAACGCGATAAACCAGCCGACGTTTCGGCTCTTCACTGCCGCCGCCCCGGCTGGCCAGAACCCCAGACCCGTCAGTCTCGACCAAATCAGCAGGAGCGCATTCGATAATGTCAACAACGCCTTGCGCATCAACGCGACGCCAGGCGCGGGTCAAGGCCAACATACGCCATCGAACGCGGACCAGGTGTTCGCGTCGGTTTTTGACACCACCAGCAACGCTCTGCGGGTGAACTGTATCGTGGGGTGCAGCAGCGTGACTTTGGGTGGCGACCTGAGCGGTAGTATGGCCAGGCAGACAGTGGTGGGCCTTAGCGGGCGTCCTGTTGCGCCTTCCGCGCCATCGCCGAATCAAGTGCTCACTTGGAACGGCTCCGAGTGGGCTCCGATCACGCCTGCGACCGGCGCCGGGACGGGCAACTGCGGACCCAACCAGCTCGTCAGCGCTGTAAATGCGGGTGGCCAACCGAGTTGCATTCAACCCGGATTCGGGAACCTCAGTGGCACGGTGGCTTCCAACCAGTTGCCCGTCGCAAGCGCTTCCGTCCAGGGCGCCTTGCAGTTGACCACGGATCTGGCCGGTACGGGCAATGCTCCTCTCGTGGCCGGTCTGCAAGGACACCCGATTGCCGCCACCGTCCCGGCCGCCAATCAGTTTCTCGGCTGGAACTCGGATAACTCGCAATGGCAGCCGGTGCAACCCGGTTTCTCGAACGTGAGCGGAATAGCGGGCGCCAGTCAACTGCCCGGCGCAACCACGGGCTCGCAAGGCGCGTTGGTGCTCGCGAAGGACCTGGGGGGTTCTTCCACTTCCCCACAGGTGATTGGACTGCAGGGGAATCCCGTGCAGGCCGTCGTGCCTGGGTCAGGTCAAGTGCTGACCTGGAACGGGTCCAGCTGGACCCCGACCAATCCAGCCATAGGAGCCCAGATCGCCCAAGACCTGGGTGGCACCGTGGGCTCGCCGAAGGTGGTCGGCCTCCAGGGAAACGCCGTCGCTTCGACCGCGCCTGCCGCCAACCAATTTCTCGGCTGGAACGCTGCAGGCACGCAATGGCAACCCGCGCAGCCCGCGTTTTCCAACCTCGGCGGCACCGCTGCTTCCAGTCAGTTGCCGGCCGCCACTGGCGCCGCTCAAGGTGCAGTAACCCTGACCAAGGATCTCGGAGGCACCTCCGCTTCGCCGCAGGTCGTCGGCCTGCAGGGCAACGCCGTCTCCAGCCAGACGCCCTCCAGCAGCCAGGTGCTGACCTGGAACGGGTCCAGCTGGACCCCGACCAATCCAGCCATAGGAGCCCAGATCGCCCAAGACCTGGGTGGCACCGTGGGCTCGCCCAAAGTTGTCGGTCTTCAGGGAAACGCCGTCGCTTCGGGCACGCCTGCCGCCAATCAATTTCTCGGCTGGAATGTTGCCAGCACGCAATGGCAACCCGCGCAGCCCGCGTTTTCCAACCTCGGGGGCACCGCTGCTTCCAGTCAGTTGCCGGCCGCCACTGGCGCCGCTCAAGGTGCCGTAACCCTGACCAAGGATCTCGGAGGCACCTCCGCTTCGCCACAGGTTGTCGGCCTGCAGGGCAACGCCGTCGCTTCGACCACGCCTGCCGCAAACCAGTTCCTCGGCTGGAACGCCGCCGGCACACAATGGCAGCCCGCGCAGCCCGCTTTTTCTAACCTCGGCGGCACCGCCTCTTCCAGCCAGTTGCCGGCCGCCACCGGCGCCGCCCAGGGAGCGGTGATCCTCGCCAAAGATCTCGGCGGCACCTCGGCTCTGCCTCAGGTCGTCGGCCTTCAGGGCAATGCCGTCTCTAGCCAGACGCCGTCCAGCGACCAGGTGCTGGCCTGGAACGGGTCCAGTTGGACCCCGACCAACCCCGCCCTAGGAGGAGCTCAGATCGCACTAGACCTGGGCGGCACCGTAGGCTCGCCCAAAGTTGTCGGTCTTCAGGGAAACGCCGTCGCTTCGACCACGCCTGCCGCGAATCAATTTCTCGGCTGGAATGCTGCCGGCACGCAATGGCAGCCCGCGCAACCCGCTTTTTCAAACCTCGGTGGAACCGCCGCTTCGGGCCAGTTGCCGGCCGCCACCGGCGCCGCTCAAGGTGCCCTGACCCTGGCCAAGGATCTCGGCGGCACTTCCGCTTCGCCGCAGGTCGTCGGGCTGCAGGGTAACGCCGTCTCCAGCCAGACGCCGTCCAGCAACCAGGTGCTGACCTGGAACGGGTCCAGTTGGACCCCGGCCAATCCAGCCACAGGAGTCCAAATCGCCCAAGACCTGGGGGGCAGCGTGGGCTCACCCAAAGTCGTCGGCCTTCAGGGAAACGCCGTCGCTTCGACTGCGCCTGCCGCAAATCAGTTTCTCGGCTGGAATGCTGCCGGAACACAATGGCAGCCCGCGCAACCCGCTTTTTCAAATCTCACGGGCACAGCTTCCGCCAGCCAGATCGCTAATCCGGCAGGGGACCTGACGGGCACTTATGCAGCCAGTACCGTCACCGCAGTGCATTTTGGAACCACGGGGATTCCATTCTCCCCTACGCCGCCGACTTCAGGACAGTGCATTTACTATACCGGGGCCGCGATCGGTGGAACCAGTTGTGGCAGTGGCAGCGGAGGAGTGAATATCGGGGGTCCGATCGGCGGTGGAACTTCAAACAGCCTGCTCTTCCTGAGCAGTTCCGGGAACCTGGCGCAGGACAACTCCAACCTGAATTACAACCCGGCAACTTATACCCTCTTCGCGCAGAATCTGTCGGGCGCGTTGCCATTCTCTTCGCTTGGCGCTTCGACGAACCTGAACGCTCTACTGATTGGCGGGACACTCGAGCCAACCGCTACAGGCGCCATCGAGGCAAGCAGTTTCGTCAGTCAGCATCACTACACGGACGACGGCGCGGTTTTTACGAACCTCGCCGCGGTGGTGGCGGCGGCGCAGACGGCGTCCTACAAGACTTTCGACGTCGACATTACGAACTGCGGGGAGAACATCGGACCCTCGGCTACGGGGAATCCGTGGAAGGCATTTTCTGATGAGCATTTGCACCTTCAGATTAAAGGTGGCTGCGATGGCAACCCTTCGACCGCGGGTTTGTCAACGGACGTCAACCTGGTGCTCCCTGATCGTTCAGCGCTGCTTTATTACAACGGCGGCTTTTCGTCGAACTCGGGCACATTTCGTGGCGCCGTGATCCAGCCTACCGCCTATTTCGCGGCGCACATGCCGGTCGCCGACCCTACAGTGGCGCCCACCTGGAGCGCAAACGCCTCCTGCAGCCCCAACAATTCGGCCTACACCAGCGGCAGTGTCTATGCCGTGGTGAGCGCGGTCAACGTCTCCGAGATCGAGACGCGTTTCAGTCCCCAATCGGCTGCGAACACGGGCATGAGCAGCAGTCTTTGCGCGCAACTGACGTTACCGACACCGCCCGCGAACGCCGCCTATTGGAACATCTACCTTGAAAGCTCAGCCGATGGCATCGGCGGCGCCAACTCGACATTCTATACGCAGATTCCAGTGAGCCAAACCAGTGTGGTCATCAGCGCCGCCAATCCCACCGGGGCCCTTACACCATCTGAGATCAACTTGACCGGATATGCCATTGTGATTCAGGACGGCGGCAGCGCAACGACCGGGCCCTGGGCTTCGGGCACGGCATTCGGCACGGCCGTATGGGGAATTAGCGTTGACGATGCGCAGGCCGGCAGCAGCACGACCGATGCAGGTCAAGGGTGCTTTGGCAATGCCGACGGCGAAGAACTGAGCGGCTTTTACTTCACCGAATGCCGCAACAGCCAGATCTATTCCTGGGGCATCGAGGGCGGTAACGGAAAACTGCACGCGATCAATTCGCAATTGATCGAGCCGCTGCATCAGAAAAGCAGCCTTCCGGCAACCGCTTGTGGCGCGGGTGTACCTTGCGAGCCCGGGGCCATACTCGAAGCCAACAATCCCGTCTGCAACCCTACAATCGTGTGCATCGGCACCGCGCGCCTGCGCAAGTTCGAAGGTATGACCGGCACACCGAATACTAACAATGCTGCGACATGGGACTGCGTCGACGTGGTGGGATCGCTTTCACCCGCCGTATCCCCGGGCGAGGCTACTCCGATCCGCGGCACCGTACACTGCGAAGGTCCGGGTACCGGCAGTGCGATGAAGGCAGCCGTTCGTTGTTCGAACACACAGACCTGCGACGTGGATTCCGTGGAAGGCATTAATGGCCCGGCCGCCGTGGAGGTGCTGCTCGATACCGGCGTTGTGAATGCCCATCTGACCAACGTGATGGCGATCCCGAGCGATTGCGCCGTGAAAGACACGATCACGAACATCAATTGCACGACCACGCCGGGGTTCGCCACCGGCGCCAAGGTCGGACTGTATGATATGTCGCCGGCCGGGGCCCTGATGGATAATCCGCGGGCCGTGGTTCAACCTCCCGGAGGCAACTCGCACATCTTCGGCGTGTGGGCGCAGAATTCCGGGGGAACAAAAACCGAGCAGGCGTGGTGGGACTCGAACGGGAACCTCAACCAGTTGGGTCTCACCGGCCTCGTACGAGGCGGAACACCCCTGACAGCGGCGGAGCTCAGCCAGGATGTCACAACGAACGGGAGCAATGTGGCCACGGTCACCGGAATCCGGGGCCACGCCGTCGGGTCGATCACTCCTGCTGTTCTCGGTGACGATTATCGTTGGTCCGTAATCGCCAGTGCCTTCGAACCAACAACGGCGGGAGACAATCTGCAGTTCACCGACAATGGTACCGCCTCCGCTTCCCGATTGGACTTCACCGCGGACGATCCCACCACGGTGAACGTCGACGAGGAATTCCTGGGTGGGGGCGCGACCAGCGGTTTCATCGGCGCCTTGGGCTGGAGTCTGACGAGCATCGGCGCCACGGCCAACATTACCGTGGCCAGTGGGGCCCTTCCCAACCTTGGAGAGGTGCGGCTTTCTTCCGCCGCCACGGCTACAGACGCAGGAGCCATCACGCTGTCCGTCGGTGCGCTTGGGGCGCTCGGCAATACGAGCAACCCATGGTCCGGCGACTGGATCTTCGAGCTCAGCGACACGAGCGGCGTTGCCGGCATCGGCTCGAGGGTCGGCCTGGCAAACACCGTCACGACGGTGGTGCCGACGTATGGCATGTACCTCTGTTATGACACCAGCACAGGGTGCGGCGGGAGCGGCAACACCGGCAACTTCTACTTCTGCATGGACCTCGCCACCGGCGCCGAAACTTGCGTCAACACGACCCAGACCCCGTCAAACAGCGCCTTCGTGCGAGTCAGGATCGACAATTTGAGGGCGGGCGTTGCCACGGCAGGTTACGTGCGATTCCAGTTGTTTTCGAGCGCGGGAGCCTTGCTCGCCGGACCCACAGACTTCTGCTCAAGCGGATGCGCGAATTCCACGGCGCCGCCGTCGGGCAGCGTAACGCCGCTTTTCAACGTCATTTCGTACACGACAGCCAGCGCCGAGGCGATTACGATCGATGCCTTCAAGTTCAAGATGAGGGGCCTCGCGCGATAAATGTCACGTGCAGGCAGCCTCAAGCGGCACACTGACCCTAGGCTGTGTCATTCCGGGCGAAGCGAGGAATCTCGCTCTGGAAATAGCCGAATACGCGAGATTCCTCGTCGCCTACGGCTCCTCGGAATGACAGTCTGGACAGGCCTTTCAGCAAATTCCTAGTGGCTTCCTTCGGCTCCGAGCCCGGCCCTGTGGTAGATCGCCACGCGATCGCGGCCTGCGTGTTTGGCGTCGTAGAGGGCCTGGTCTACCGCGCTCAGGAGCGCCTGGCCCGTGCTTGCGTGCTCCGGAAAGCACGCTACTCCCACCGAGACCGTCGCAGATTCGAGTCGTTTCCCTTCCGATTCCACGCTCGCTTGGCGGACCGCCTGCCGCAACTCGTCAGCGCGGCGCGCCGCCACTTCGAGCGGGGCGCCCGGCAGGATCAACATAAACTCTTCACCCCCGTAACGGCACGCCACGTCTTCGCGCCGGCTGCGGGCCTCGAGCAGCGCGCCCAATTGCTTCAGCAGCGCGTCGCCGGCCGCGTGTCCGTAGTTGTCGTTGAAGTCCTTGAAGTGGTCGAGGTCCAGCATAAGGACCGAGAGAGGCTGCCGCCCGTGCTCGGCGCGCCGCACCTCGCGCTCGAGCGCCTCTTCGAGGTAACGGCGGTTAAACAGACCGGTCAGGGCGTCGCGAATCGCCTGCTCGCGCAAGGCCTCGCGAGCGGCCACCAGTTGCTGCTGCACGGCCACGATGCGCTCGCCCGCGAAGAGTCGCGCCCGCAGCTCCTCGCCGCTGAAAGGCTTGGTCAGGTAGTCGTCGGCGCCGGCGCCGAGGCCCTCGATCAAATCCTGCTCCTGGGTCTTCGCGGTGAGCAGCAGGACGTACACGTAAGGCCGGTCGGTCTGTTGCCGCAGCTCGCGGCAAACGGTCAGCCCGTCCTTGTGCGGCATCATCCAGTCGAGGATGGCGAGCCCGGGAGCGTCCTCCGCCTCGAGCGCCTTCCAAGCCTCCATCCCATCACGCGCGGGGACCGCTTCGTATCCCCACTTGGTGAGCATCACCTCGACCAGCCGCAGCGAAATGGGGTCGTCTTCGGCGATCAATACCCTGGTCTTTGCGGCGGTGGTCTTTGAGGCTTCCGGGGTCACGGGATTCTCAGGGGCGGCTCGGGAGCCGAACGGAGCCGGGTTCAGTGCAACGTATCGAAGGAACCTTCGGGCTTGCTGAAAGCCTCGGTCAGGCCCGCCAAAGCGAGTTGCGGCCGCTCCGTAGCTTCCCGCCGGATTTTGCGCCAGACCGCTTCAGGAATCTGCAGGAAGACGCGCACGGTCTCAGGGTCAAACTGATGTCCGCTCTCGCGCCCGATCTCATCGCGGGCCGCTTCGAAAGGGAGGGACGCGCGGTAGGGACGGTCCGAAGTCATGGCGTCGAGCGTGTCGGCGACGGCGAAGATCCGCGCCCCGGGCGGGATCTCCTGGGCACGCAGCCCCTGCGGGTAACCCGTGCCGTCCCAGCGCTCGTGGTGCGTGAGCACGATTTGGGCGGCGGGCGTCAGAAAGGCGATCCGGCACACCAGTTCGTAACCGATGCGCACGTGCGTCTGCATGAGTTCGGTCTCTTCCGGCGTCAGGCGGTCCGGTTTCAGCAGGATGGCGTCGGGGATCCCGATCTTGCCGATGTCGTGCAGGAAGGAACCACGGGCAATCGCGCGCAGGTCCTCGGGCGGGCAATGCAACGCCCGCGCCAGCTCCAGGCAGTAGTGGGTGACGCGCCGCGAATGTCCCTGCGTTTCGATGTCGCGCAGCTCGAGCGCCCCGCCCAGCGCCGCCAGCGTCTCGTCATAGGTGTACTCGATGCGCTTGTTGGCCGCCTGCAACTGGCGCGTCCGCCGGTTCACCATATCTTCAAGGTTAGTCTGATAACCTTCCAGCTCGAGCTTTGCCCGCTCGCTCTGCAAGGCGCGCTCCACACTGTTCACCATCAAGTCGAGTTGCACGGGCTTGAGCAGATAGTCCGCCGCGCCCAACTTCATGGACTCGATGGCGGTACGAACGTCGTCTTCAGTGGTGCAAATCACGAAAGGAAGATGGGGCGAGCGCTCGTGAACGTCCTTAAGCAACTCGAGGCCCGACCTGTCCGGAAGGTGCAACCCCGAAAGGACAAGGTCAAAGGCTCCGCCTTCGAGCTTCGCGTGCGCCTCCCCAGCACTCTTTGCTTCGACACACTCGTGACCCTCCAATACCAGCCGCGCCGCGATCAACGTGCGCGCGGCGGGATCGTGATCTACCACGAGAATACGTGCTTTGCGCGCTGGATCAGTCATGCAAGATTATGCCTCGCTCAATCCTAGATGCCGTGCTGGTTGATGTCAACATGGTGACCGGCGTGACGGCAGCCTGTTCGGCCGGCGCGGCTACATGTGTTCGGGGACTTCGATGCCCAGCAGGTCCAGCGTACAACTCAAGGTCCCGCTGATCAGGCGCACCAGGAAAAGCAAAAACGCGCGGCGGGCAGGATCGGCCTCCGCCAGGACGCGATGCTGATGATAGAAGTTGTTGAAAGCCTGAGCCAGCCGGAATGCGTACTTGGCCAGCACGGCCGGCTCCTCGGATGCGACCGCCTGCTGCACCGTCGTCTCGAGCTGCGCCGCCAGCACCACCAATTCCCAGAAGTCACGGCTCTCGCTTCCCTCAAGCATGGAGCGCAGGAGTGCGAGGGGCGGCGCCGATTGCGGCGCCGGAGAAGCCGCGTCTGCGGTGCGAGCCTCCTTGCGGAAAATGCTTCGGGCGCGCACCACGCTGTACTGCAGGTAGGGTCCGGTCTCGCCCTCGAAGGCCAGCGCGTCCTTAAAGTCAAACGCGATGGTGGAGCGCCGCGTGAACTTCAGCAGAAAGTAACGCAGCGCAGCCACGCCGATCATGCGCGCGTAGCTCACCTGCTCCGCGGCGTCGGCGGTCATCCCGCGGCCGCTCACTTCGGCACGTGCCTTCTCGATCACGGTATCGATCAAGTCGTCCGCTTTGACGCCCTGGCCGCGACGACCGGACACTTCAACGTAATTGCGCTGCCGGTCCTCGGCGGAGGGCGCAATCCCGAGCGAATCGGCGGCGGCGAGCGACAGGTTCACCACCTCGTAGGCGAAGTGGTGCAGATGCCTGGCCTGGTCGTGGTAGCCCAGCTCATCAAAGGCGGCGGCCACGACGCGCTGCAGGTAAGACTGCCGGCTGTCGATCACGGCATAAGCGGCGGAAGCGCGTCCAAAGGCGGGCGCCGTTGACGGTCCGGCCGAAACGCTGGTCCGCCACAGTACCTGCCCACCGGGATACGTGTAGAAGGGCTCGTAGCCGAAATCGCGGCCGAGCAGGCCGAATTTCCAAAGGTGATAGGCGATGTCCTTGCCGACGTAAGTGACGGTCCCGTTCGAGCGCACGATGATTTTCACGTCGCGCTCGCCGTCTTCATCGCTCGCGGCCGCGCCCTCCTCTTCCCCGCCCTCCGTTTCCGCGTGACCCTCGCCGCCGTCGAGGCTCATAACCCAACAGCCCCGGTTCTTGCCGGACTCTTCGAAGCGGACGGCGTGGCGTTGCTTCAGCAGGTCGAAAGCGTACTTCCAGAAATCGAGACGCAGGATCTCGCTCTCCTGCACCAGCAGGTCGTAGCGGATGCCGAGCCGCAGCACGGTCTCAAGGTGCAGGCGCACAATCGCGGTCGAAATCAGCTCGCCCATCTCGGCAAGATCGCCGTGGCCGTCCTCGATCGCCTTCAGCGTGTCCAAGCGCCGGGCCGCCAGATCAGCATCCTGGTCGTAGGCCTGGGTCACCCTGGCGTAGAGATCCCAGCAATAGTAGTCAAAACGCACGGCCGGATCCGCCACCAGCGCCCGCACCTCCGCCACACTCTTCTTTTCGAGCTCCACGAAGCCAACCACCACATCAGCCACCTGCACTCCGGTGTTGTCGATGTAGTTCTGCACCTCCACGTTTCTTCCCGCGAACCGCAGCAGGCGGGCGAAGGTATCGCCGAGTACGGAGTTACGCAGATGTCCCACATGTGCCGCTTTATTGGGATTGATGCTGGTGTGCTCTACCAGCACTTTGCCGCCACCCGCGCCCCCCTCGAACGCGCGCCGCGGACCGGCGCCGGTGCGCGATTCGAAGACCGCCGCCGCCAGGGTTGCGCGATCGAGGTAAAGGTTCAGGAATCCCGCCCCAGCCACGCTGACACGCTCCACGCCGTCCAGAGGCAACAAGCGTGCAGCAACGGCTTCGGCGATCTTGCGCGGAGGCTGGCGAAGCTGCTTCGCAAGCTCGAAGCAGGCCGTGATGGAGACGTCGCCGAGATCGACGTTCGGAGGGAAGCCGAGCCCAGGATTATCGAGCCGAGTGCCGAACTGTTCCTCCACCACCTGCGCGAAGCGCTCGCGAATCCGGCTGAGAATTTCGAGATACAAGAAGCCTCCGGTCTTACTTCCTCGCGGCACCTGGCTGGTTTAAAGTGATTTGCCGCCGCCCGTTAGAGTGGCCGGCGAGATGCACGCCGCCTGGCAGGAAAGATGATTATACAGCAGCGGCGTCCGAAGGAATCCGGGTACGTCCCGCCTGGATCGCTCCCGGGTGCCGCTCGGTGTCAGTGGCATACATTTCGTCGAAACGGCGGCGAAGCTCAAAGTGGACGCGAGACGCTCGCGAAAGAAGATGTCGCCGAACAAGATGTCGCCAAACAAGATTGCGGTACGCCCGGTCCGGGTATATGATTCTTCGGACGCAATTGCGTACAGGCCCAATCAAAACGAAAGGGACGAGGGAGGGAGGCCATGTTTCGGTCACTTAAGTTGATGTTGGTGTTGCTGGTTGTGTCTTCGATCGCCGCGGCGCAGGACAAAAAGCGCGTGGCCGTGCTGGACTTTGACTACGGGACCGTGAAGTCCGAGGTGCAGGCCTACTTTGGCACGGACCAGGACGTGGGCAAAGGCATTTCGCTGCTGCTTGAGCAAAAGCTTGTCCAGGACGGCAAGTATAGAGTGGTTGACCGTAACACGATGGACAAGATCCTGAAAGAGCAAAACTTCTCGAACAGCGACCGCGTTGACGCGAGTACCGCGGCCAAGATCGGTCAGATCCTGGGAGTGAGTTGCATCATCGTCGGGAGCATCACGCAATTTGGCCGCGACGACAAGCATATCGGCGGAGGCGCAGGCGGCTACGGCCTAGGAAAGATCGGCCTCGGCGGACTGCACAAGAACGATTCCAAGGCCGTGGTGAATGTCACAGCCAAGATGGTGGACGTGAACACCGCCGAAATTCTCGCCGTGGTTACGGGAAGCGGGGAGTCAAAGCGAAGCGGATTCGGAGTCGGCGGTGGTGGCGGTGGCTGGAGTGGAGGCGGAGGCGGGACCCTCGACATGGGCAGCAGCAATTTCGCCAACTCCATTCTCGGCGAGGCCGTGAACGCGGCTGTTGCCAACACGGGCCAGCAACTCGATGATAAGGCGTCGGCACTTCCCACAGTGAAGGTCCAAGTGTCAGGCCTGGTGGCCGACGTTACGGGCAACACTCTGGTGTTGAACGTGGGGAGCAAGGGTGGAGTCAACGTGGGAGACCATTTGACCATCTCGCGGAAAGTCAAGGACGTGAAGGATCCCGCCACCGGGAAGGTGATCAAGACCATCACCAATCAGCTTGGGACCGCCACCGTGACTGAAGCGGACGATAGTTCCGCCACGGCAACTTTCAGCGGAAGCGGCGCTCCTCAGGTTGGAGATGTCGTCTCGAACCAATGATGGGCCCGGAGGTTGCGCCCGAAGGGCAGCTGACTCTTGAAACGCTCGACACTTGGCGCGAATGTGGCCTCCTCCGCATCGACGGCTTCGCCCGCATTGGGCATGCGAGCGCGGCCGTAAAGCGTGCTCGGGCAATCGATGGCTTACGTCTGCGGCGCGGCGCTCACCGGAAGGTTCACTTATGAGCTCGGAGCAATACGGACAGCGAGTCGGCGACTACGAGATCCTCGGCGTGCTCGGCGCGGGCGGCATGGGCAAGGTGTACAAGGTCCGCAATGTTATATCGGACCGCATCGAGGCCATGAAGATTCTTCTGCCTGATCTCGCCGGCCAGAAGGAGCTGGCGGACCGCTTCCTGCGCGAGATCAAGCTGCTGGCGAGCCTGAATCATCCCAACATCGCGTCGCTCCGCACCGCACTGACCTCCGGCAATCAACTGGTCATGATCATGGAGTTTGTCGAGGGCACAACCTTGGCTGCGCGGCTGGCCCAGGGGCCTGTTCCTGCCGCCGACGCCGTCGACTATGTCGAGCAGGTGCTGTCGGCCCTGAATTATGCACACCACCAGCACATCATCCACCGCGATATCAAACCCGCGAACATGATGCTCACGCCGCAGGGGCTGGTGAAGCTGATGGATTTCGGAATCGCGCGCTCGTCGCAGGACACCGGCCTGACCATGACGGGCACCACGCTCGGATCGCTTTACTACATGTCCCCGGAACAGATCAGGGGCGAAGGCGCCGATGAGCGATCGGATTTGTATTCGCTGGGCGTCTCGCTCTATGAACTGGTTACGGGACGCCGGCCTTTTCAGGCGGAAAACAACTACGCGCTCATGGCTGGACATTTGCAGGAGGCACCAAAACCTCCCATCGAGTGGCAGCCGGACCTGCCCGGGCCGCTCAACCAGATCATCCTGATGGCGATGGCGAAAGACCCGGCCCAGCGTTTTCAATCTGCGGAAGCCTTTGACAACGCGCTCCGAAGCACGGCGGCGAGCCCGCCGAAGCGGACGGCCGGCGAAGCAGCGGCTGCGTTCCAAAAGCGTGCGCCCGGCGCTACCGCGGCTGAGCCACCCTCGCCGGTCGTCGCCGGATCCATATCACCGCCGGTTTCGCCGCGCGCCGAACCGATCGTATCGACGAGCGCGAGGACGGCGTCCGTCGCTCCGGCGCCCCAGTTACAGGCGCTGCCGGCTCCAGCGCCGCGCACTTATCGCGGATTGTACATGACGCTCGGCGCGCTATTGGTGGTGGCCGTCCTCGCGGTCGCCGCCCTTTATGTGCCCAAATGGGCGAAGACACGAGCGAGTGGGAGCGCGACCCCGGCGCCGCAGCCATCCAACCCGCCGCCATCAAATCCGCCCGCGATTCCGCCGGCAGCTTCGAGCAGCGGAGGATCGAGCCCGCAGGCAGGCCCGGAGTCAGTCACCGCAACCAGCCCTGATTCCGCGAAGGCCACGCCCGATGGAGGGGCCGCTCCGGCCGCGTCGACGAGTACAACGCCGGTGAGCCGTCCAGCACAAAATGGTCCTTCGGCCGGCGGCGTGGGTCGGCAGGCGACGGCTCCGGGCGTGCTCTCAGACGGATCCGCTGCCGGAGCCGGTGAGGGAGCCGCTGCTGCATCCGCTGGTGGTTCCGCGCAAGCCGCACCGCCGAACGGCAACGCCGCCGCCCCGCCGGCGGATCCGGCCACGCTCGACGACCTCGAGCACCGGATGGATCAGCTCTCAAGTCGTGCCGGCGCAGCGAAGGGAAGCATCGACAAACTGGGCAGCGAAATCGCCGCCCAAGGCGGCAACTTGCGCGGCGACATCAGCGCCTCGGAGCAGCGCATGGAGACGTATTTGAACCGGGCTCAGACCGCCTTTCAGAATCAGGACGCTAAGAAAACCAAGCAATATCTGGACGAGGCCGAGACCGAAGTGGAAACTCTGGAGAAGTTTCTCAACCAGCGATAGGCTACCTGGCCGCGGCTGCTCAGGCGCAAGCCAAAACGAGTACACTTTTGCGGATATCGAGGGCCGGCGACACGAACAGCGCGAGTCACCGGCCAGATCACCAGTTGCCTGCCGGAACCCCCTGCTTTTCCCCATCTTGACAAGCCGGGTTGTTGCCACCTTCGGACCCTCCCCGGAGTATCTACAATGAGTGTAGGGTTCGGGATCGGCAGGCGAGGCGGATCGCCGCTTTGATGAGTCAAACAAAGGCCCGGCTGACTCGCACACCTGTGGCGAGCGTAGGTTAAAACGAAATGAGCCCCATGACGAGGAATTTTCGACGGACAGGCATTGCGCTCACGGTTATTGGGCTTATGACGTCTTGTTCGGTGCCGCTTGCGCGCGGCTACTCCGTGCTGGCGCATGAGGCGGTCGTTGATACCGCGTGGCCGACCAGCATCCAACCCCTGCTGCTCGCGCGCTTCCCCGGCCTGAGCCCCGAGCAACTGAAAGAAGCGCACGCCTACGCCTACGGCGGCTGCATCATTCAGGACATGGGCTACTACCCGTTCGGCAGCCACCTGTTCAGCGACCTGGTGCATTATGTCCGCACCGGCGATTTCGTGATGGAGTTGCTTGCCGAATCCCAGAACCCTGACGAGTACGCGTTCGGCTTGGGCGCTCTCGCGCATTACGCCGCCGACACTGAGGGACATCCCCTCGCCACCAATCGCGCCGTTCCCCTTCTCTATCCCAACCTGCGCGCCAAGTTCGGAAACAACGTCACCTACGAGGACGATCCCAAAATACACATCATGGTGGAGTTTTCCTTCGACGTGATCCAGGTGGCCGGTGGGGGATACCTGCCGGAATCCTACCATGACTTCATCGGATTCCAGGTTTCCAAAGATCTGCTGGGCCGGGCCTTCGAGAAGACTTACGGGATCAAACTCAGCGACCTTTTTCTGAACGAGGATCTCGCCATCGGCACGTATCGCCGCGCCGCCGGAAAGATTATCCCGCAAATGACCAAGCTGGCGTGGAAGAAACAGCGAGCCGACGTTCTGAAGGTCTCGCCGCACGTTACCCGGAAGCAGTTCATCTACCGGATTTCGCGTCGCGACTATGTGAAGGAGTACGGAACGCAATACGAAAGACCAGGTCTACTGGCGCGATTCATGGTGGCTCTCATGAGCGTTCTGCCGAGAGTGGGCGGAGCGCGAGATCTCTCTTTCAAGCCGCCGACTCCGCAGGTGGAGCGGATGTTCCTCGACAGCCTGATCGTCACGCGTGACCAATACCGTACCTACCTGGAAGAAGCCGGCGCGGGCGGGCTCGATCTGCCGGACCGCGATTTCGATACAGGCCGTCCGACCGAGCCCGGAGAGTATTCCCTGGCCGACCAAACGTACGGCGACCTTGTTGACAAGCTGAAGTCGAGCGGTTTCAAGAACACCAGCCCGCAGCTGCGTTACAACATCCTCACCTATTACCTCTACTACAAGCCGCCCTACGACACGCCCAAGCAACAGGCGGATTGGAACAAGACGGTCGCCGAGCTCTACGAACTCAAGAACGCCGCGCTCGAGGCTCCCCAAGCTGTTTCGGCGAACGGGAGCGGAGGATCAGGCCCGCCGTAACGCTTCGGATTCGGCTTCGAGGCCGTCGCCGGCGGGCGGGACGCGCTACCAGCTCCGGCTCGGAAAAGCGTGCTATTGTTGCGTCGAGCGCCCGTGCGATTCCTCGAGACACTCAGCGACTTCGTTCAAGCGGCAAGACGACATCCCAAAGGGGTGGCCGCCGTGATACGGCACCTGGGCGGCTTCGGCCTGTTTCTTCTCGCGGTCGCTGACAGCTCGCCCCTCCCAACCTTTGGCGGGCCGGATATTCTCACCGCCATCTTCGCGGCGCGGCAGCGCGAACCGTGGTACTACTACGCCGCGCTGGCCACGGCGGGCTCGGTCCTCGGCGCTTACCTGACGTTTCGAATGGCGCGCAAGGCCGGCTCGGAATTTCTCAGCCGCAAGTTTGGACATCGCAAGGTGGCCAGCCTGCTCGGCTACTTCAAGCGATGGGGTACTGGCGCGCTGGTAGTCTCCACCCTCGTACCATTGCCCTTCCCTACGAGCGCGTTTTTCGCGGCCGCAGGGGCGCTCGACTATCCTTTGCGGACGTTCATGGTTGTCGTAACCTTGGCGCGCGTGGGCCGTTACACCGCCATCGCGGTGATTGCGTCCCACTACGGCCGGCGCTTCGTGGTCGCTCTCCGGCATCTCGGGCAACATTCCCTTTGGTTGCTGATCATCGCTGCCGCAGCGGTGTGCTTGGTCACGGTGGTGATTCTGCTGAGGAAGCGACAGGGGGCTTCCCGCGGCGCAGTGATCGAGACGCGCTAAGCGCGAACGTCCGCGACTTCACACGCCCCGGCGGCGTGTCCTGCTGCAATATTTACACCGCAGAGTTGAATTGGCCGCAGGGCCTTCCTCGAGCGACACCTGCTTCCAAGACATTGAACGCTCGCGAGTTCCCATTTTGGGGCAAGACCTTAGACGCCTTGGCACACGACTTGCGCCTCGACAGGGCGCAGGCGAACGTACGGGTAGCCTTAAGGGGACAAGGAGGAATTGAGACTTATGAGGAAAATCGCTCTAACTCTGTTTGGTATGGCCACGCTGCTGGCATGGGCCGTGGCGCCGGCAAGGTCGCGGCCGATTGCGCAGGATCAGGACCGTCCTGCGGCCGATGCTGCCCAGGACCGGGATCGGGATCGGGATAATGTACGGCCCGAACTGGCCAATTTCGATGTGTTCCTCGACGGCCATCCGGAGATCGCGAAGCAGCTTCAAAGCGATCCCAATCTCGTCAACGATCCGCAATACCTGGATAACCATCCGGAACTGCGGGATTATCTGCGGGATCATCCCAACGTCCGCGAGGACCTGAAAGAAAACCCGCGGGCCTTTATGAACGGCGAAAAGCGCTTCGATCGGGAACAGGACCGCCGTGACTCGGACATCAGGAGAGACGAGGTGGCGAGTTTCGACCGCTTCCTCGACAATCATCCCAGGATCGACCAGGAGCTTTCCAAGGATCCCTCGCTCGTTGACAATCCGGACTACCTGGCGAAGCACCCCGAGCTGCAGCAGTACCTGAGAGATCACCCGCAAGTGCAGGATGCGTTGAAAGACAATCCGCGCGCTTTCATGAACGCTGAACATCGCTGGGACCAGCGCGGCCAGGGCGCACCGCCTCCACGCGTTGAACCGGTGCCCGACAAGCACTGAGTGTCGGCCGATGAATGAAGAGCGGCACCGCAAGAGGGCCGGGCGACCGGCCCTCTTCGTCCCATAAAGCGTCGCCAGGAGGTTTGGACAATGAACGGGAAAACGGCAGGCGGTTGGGCAATCGTTTTGATCCTGACCGGTTCGCTCGCGGCCGGAGCCAGAAACAAGGAGCCGCTGCAACGAGGCATGCTCGTCAAAATGGACTCCATGGGCTGCGGCGTCCACGAAAAGGGCGTCACGGGCGTGGGAAGCGTTATGGCAACCGCAGGTGTAGAGCGCGTGACCACGGAAGACAAGCTCTGCGCGGATTACGTGCTCCGCACAGATACCATGGAGTACCACATCCGGCCCATGGACAAGAAACACCCGGTGTTGTTACCGGTCGGACACGAAGGACTCTTTCGGATAGCCAAGGACCGCATGTTTCTGAGAGTGTCCGACGAAGACAGCAATAAAATGCGCGAGTATCAGGTGATTTCTGCGTCTCCTCTGTCGGTTTCGGACAGCGATCACTCGCCGTCAGACAAGGGCAACCCTCGAGACGATGATCGCGACCGCGCGGATCGGTGTCATTGAGTAACGCCGATCATGACTTCGCGCCGTGACGCCGGAGCGCCTCCTCAATGCGTGCTTTCACCGCGGAGGGACCGTCCGCGCGAGCGAGCCACGTGAGCGACCCCGGTTCAACTTCGGCGCCGGCGTCGAGCAGTACCTCGATGATCCGGACGTAGTCAATCCCGGCGCCACTGTTGACGGCAGACCAAAGCGTCTGACCGAGGGGCGGCGCGCCATAGGCGTTTCGCGTCACGAGCGAAGCGCCTCGCTTGAGAAGCAGCTCGATCGTATCCAATTGTCCGCCGATCACGCCCCAGTGCAGGCCGGTTTGTCCCGTGCCCGCTTGTGCTCCGATATCGGCGCCATTTTCGAGCAGACACTCGACCACGCTGTTTCGACCGTACTCGCACGCCCACATGAAACCGAGTTCCATCTCCACCCGGGTCGCATTCGATTTCAAGCTGCCGTCTCCGTCAAAGTAAGTCTTGACGACATCGAGCCGTCCGACTCCAGCGGCACCTTCGAGGTTTAGTCGGGCGGCCGCGCCTGGCGAGAAACGCGGCAGCCTGCCCCCGGCCGTTGTGAAGAGCCGCGATCAACGGGGATCGCGCTCCCGGAACGCCGTCCACGCCGGCGCCGTAGTCGAGCAGGATCTCGAGCAGCGCCATCTGCACACCGGCTCGCTCCGGATGGATGCTGGTCGCCACGAGACCGAGAGTCGTACTTTCGCCGTAGATTTCGGCCAGCGCGTCAACCTCGGCTCCGGCCGTGAGCAGAATCTTCGCCACTTCGACCGCGTTCCTGGGAGTCTTCTGGCGGTAGTTCTCAAAGCCGTTGGCGCCGACGCAGTGAAGCAGCGTGGCCCGATGAACGCGCGTGGAACGATCGCGAATCAACTCCGGATTCTCGCGAAGCAAGCGCTCCAGCGTCGCAAGGTCGCCCGTAACGATCGCGTGAGCGGCCGATTCGAATTTGGAGACGGGTGAACTCTGACGCGCGAGGCCTTCCAGGTGTTTGGCAAACTTCGGCCAGCTCTCAAATCCGTGTTCGAGGGCGATCACCCATTGCGCGTCCGCCAGGGCAAACCTGGCACTCAGAGTCTCTGAATCGAATTGTTGACGCGCGCGGGGGTGGTATTTCTTCACGCGTTCGAGCGCTGGGGAATCGCCTTCCCTAAAGGCTCTAGTGAGATCCTTCGCCTGTTTCCGGTATTGCTCGATGCTCGGGCGAGGCGGCAACCGGGTGAGATCGGTGGTACTCATTTCATTACGACCTTCCTTTCATAACTGCGCCTGGAGTCCGCCCGAGTCAGGCTGAAAGAAGATCGCAACCTTGGTTACGACTGAAGGTGGGCACGGCCCTTTCCGCGGACTGGATGCGCCCTTCGCGCTATCCAGGAACCTAGCGCGGGCCGGGCGCCGAAGTCAATCCGGCGCCCCTCTTGACAATTGTCCTGAGACCAAGCACTCTATGCATAGAACTCTAGGGTTCTTTATGGCCAAGGACGAGCTGCAAGGCGCTCTCGATCTCCTGATTCTCAAAACCCTGGCTCGGGGTTCGGTGCACGGGTATGCGATCGCCCAGCGCATCCAGCAAGTCTCCGACGACGTGCTGCGCGTGGAAGAAGGGTCGCTTTACCCAGCCCTGCACCGCATGGAGCAAGCCGACTGGATCAGCGCGGAGTGGCGCGTGACAGGCACCGGACGCCGTGCCAAGTATTACAAACTGACGGCTGCCGGCCGCAAGCAACTCGTTCACGAGGAGGAAGCTTGGAGCCGCGTGGCTGGGGCGGTCGCCAAGGTGTTGCGATTCGCCTGAGGGTCAGTTTATGCGGCTTTGGAAACGACTGCGCTCGCTCGTCGGCCGTTCCGCACAGGAGAACGAACTCAACGATGAGCTGCGCTTCCACCTCGAAATGAAGATCGACCAGAACATCGCCGCGGGCATGAGTCCCGACGAGGCTCGATACGCGGCGCGGCGCGCCTTCGGCAATGCGGGCCTGAAACGCGAGGAGGCACGAACCATGTGGGGATGGAACTGGTTGGAGCATCTTGGTCAGGATCTGCGCTATGGCCTGCGTGCCATGCGCCAGAGTCCGGGCTTCACGGCCGTGGCCGTGCTCTCCCTCGCGCTCGGCATCGGCGCCAACACGGCGATTTTCAGCCTGGTCGACGCCGTGTTGCTCAAGACCCTTCCCGTGCAGGATCCTCAGCGCCTGGTGGCCTTGAGTTGGGCTTCGAAAGGTTGGCCTGAGGGGGTGCTCAACGGGCTCTCCGGCAGCATGTACCCGGACGGCGCCGGGCGAAACGTCAGTCCCTCCTTTTCCTACCCGCTCTACGAGCAGTTGCGCTCGCAGAACCACGTCTTCTCAAACGTGCTGGCAATGTCCGGCAACAGCAGCGAGTTGAATGTGGGCTACCGGGGGGAACCAGGACGCGCGAATGGGCAGCTGGTTTCCGGGACTTTTTTCGATACCCTCGGCGTGCTGCCTGCGCTCGGGCGAAGTTTGAGTCCCGATGACGATCGCGCAGACTCGAGCCCGGCGGCCGTGATCAGCTATGGTTACTGGGACCGGCGTTTCGGGCGCGATCCTGCCATTGTGGGCAAGACCATCACGTTGAACAGTGTTCCCTTCACGGTGATCGGCGTGTGTCCGCAGGAGTTTTTCGGCGTTCAGCCGGGAAAGGCGGTCGAGGTCTGGGTGCCCCTGCACCAGCAGCCGCGCGTGGAGCCGCGATGGTCGCCGCGGGCCGACCCAGGCAATGCGGCGTCGACGGCGCGAAGCTCGCTGTTTGAAGCGCGCAAACGGTGGTGGGTGGTAATGGTGGCGCGGCTCCGGCCCGGCGTCAGCGAGCAGCAGGCGCGCGCCGAAGCGGAAGTGATCCTGCAGCAGAGCATCGCTTCGGACGTAAAGGCGGGAACCAAGCCCGAAACCCTGCCGCACATCCAAGTGACGGCGGGAAGCAAGGGCCTCGACGACCTGCGCCGTCAGTTCTCAAAACCATTGGCCATCCTGATGGCCGTGGTCGGACTGGTGCTGCTGATCGCGTGCGCGAATGTCGCGAACCTTCTGCTCGCTCGCGGCACGTCGCGGCAGAAAGAGATGGCGGTGCGCCTCGCGATCGGCGCGCGGCGATCCCGCCTGATCCGGCAATTGCTCACCGAGACCGTCTTGCTGGCAGCGCTCGGCGGTTTGGTGGGTCTGGTGCTGGCCTTCTGGAGCACCGATCTGCTGGTGGCCTTCATGTCGAGTGGGAGCGATCCCGTCCATCTGACTGTTACGCCCGACCCCTGGGTGCTCGGCTTCACGGCCGCGGTGTCAATCCTCACCGGGATCCTGTTCGGACTCTCGCCCGCGTTGCGCAGCACACGGCTCGACCTCACACCTGCCCTCAAGGAAAGCAGCAGAGAGCCAGCAATGTCTTCGGGGCGGCGCGCGCGCCGGCTCGGAATCGGTAGGACCCTGGTCGTTGCTCAGGTTTCGCTATCGCTCTTGCTGCTGGTGGGCGCAGGCCTGTTCGTGCGCACGCTGACCAATCTGGAAGGCGTGAACGCTGGATTCAACGAGCGTAACCTGCTGCTGTTCGGCATCAATCCTACGCAGGATGGATACAAGGGCCAGCGCCTCGCGGAATTCTACCAGGAGCTCTTGCGTCGCGTGGCAGCGCAGCCAGGCACACGCTCGGTCAGCATGTCAGGAGCCACGCTGATTGGTGGCGGTTTTTCGAGCATGTCAACCTTCGTCCAGGGTTATCCGCCCAGCCAAGGCGACAAGGACGGCGGCGTCTCAGCGTATAACAACGACGTGGGTCCGAATTTCTTTGAGACTTTGGGCATTCCGCTGGTGCTCGGGCGCACCATCAACGACCGTGACACCTCAGCGGCGCCGAAGGTGGTGGTAGTGAACCAGGAGTTCGCCCGGCAGTTCCTGGGCGGAAGCCCGGTCGGCCGGCGGCTCGGTTTCGACGGTAAGAAGAGTAGTGGAGACTATGAGATTGTCGGCGTGGTGGCCGGGGCCAAATACGATGATCTGCGCCGCGACGTTCCACCCACCGTCTACATGGCTAGTCTTCAAGATCCCGACGGCCTGGGCACGATGCACTTCGAGGTGCGCACGGCCGGCGATCCGAACCAGATGATTCCAGCCATCCGCCGCGTGGCGCAAGACATGGACAGCAACCTGGCGCTCTTCGATGTCCGCAGCCAGGTGGGGCAGATCGGCGAGACTCTATTCCAGGAGCGTTTGTTCGCGCGTCTGACCGGATTCTTCGGCGTGCTGGCGCTGCTGCTCGGATGCATCGGCGTGTACGGCGTAATGGCCTTCGCGGTCACGCGGCGCACTCGCGAAATCGGTATCCGCATGGCGCTCGGCGCAAGCCGCCGCGAGATCCTGGACATGGTGCTGCGCGAGACGCTGCTGCTGGTGGCGATTGGTATCGCGCTCGGCGTGCTCGCAGCGCTCGAGGCATCGCGCCTGATCGCGAGCCTGCTGTTCGGGCTGAAACCGAACGATCCGCTGACCATCGCCGGAGCCGCGCTGCTGATGGTGGCTGCCGCAGTCTTTGCGGGATACGTACCGGCTCGCCGCGCGTCGCGGGTCGACCCCATGGTGGCGTTGCGCTACGAGTGACCAGTGCCCGCGAAGATCCCCCGCTCGCTTCCGATGGCAGGTTGACGCTATCCTGAAGCCTCATGAATCCCGTCCTGAGGCTCTTTCTCGCCGCAACCGCATTCTCCCTCTCCTGGCTCAACCAGCCGGGCGGGTCCACCGCGTCGTTTCGCGGAATCTGCGCCGTCAGCGCGAAGGTCGCATGGGCGAGCGGCTCGGGCGGAACTTGCCTGCGCACGACGGACGGCGGCCGTAGCTGGCATTCCGAGCCTGTGCCGGGCGCGGAGAAGCTGGATTTTCGCGCCGTTTATGCCTTCGATGACAAGACGGCTTACTTGATGAGCGCCGGCCCGGGCGCGCAGTCGCAGATTTATCGAACTGTGGACGGAGGCGGGCACTGGAAACAAGTGCTGTCGAATCCCGATCCCGACGGCTTCTTTGACGCCCTGGCCTTCTGGGACCGCAAGCACGGAATGGTGCTCGGCGATCCTGTCGCCGGACGCTTCGTGGTCCTGACCACCGAAGACGGCGGCGCGACCTGGCAACGGCAGAGTCCGCCGTCGGCACTTAAGGGTGAAGGCGCGTTCGCGGCCAGCAATTCCTGCCTCACGCTGCTTGGCGACCATGAGCGGCGCGAAGCATGGTTCGCGACGGGTGGACCGGGCGCCGTGCGCGTGTTTCATTCCCTCGATGCCGGCCGCACGTGGTCCGTCGCGGCCACGCCGATCCGCAATGACGCAGCGAGCGCAGGGATCTTTTCGCTCGGATTTGCCGACGACCGGCACGGCGTTGCGGTCGGCGGCGACTACGCCAAGCCGGAGCAGGACCAGCACAACGTCGCCGTGACCACAGACGGCGGGCGAACGTGGTCGGAGCCGGCGGGCGCGCGTCCCAAGGGCTTCCGTTCAGCGGTGGCGTTCCTGCGCGATCGCAGGATGTGGATTGCCGTGGGAACGTCCGGCTCGGATGTCTCGTATGACGACGGCCTCACCTGGAGTGCGTTCGATTCCGGCGCGCTCAACGCAATCTCGCTTCTCTCGAGCGAGGCGAGTTGGGCGGTGGGACCAAACGGAAGAATCGCGCGCCTCGAAATCCGGTAGCGGGCTCTCGCGGGGCTCTGCCGCGCAAGCCACGGGTTTTCACAGACGCTCTTCAGTCCCGCTCTTAGTAACTCTTCGTTGCCCAATGCAGCCCGATGCCGCCCAGAATGTAGGCGCGCGCCTCCACGCGAGCGTATCCCATGCGCTTCAAAAGCGAGGAAAAGTCGCTGATGGAAACAAAGCTGCGCAGCGAGTCCGGAATGTAGGTGTAGACGCGGGGACGTCCGTGAAGCAGCATGCCCCAGAATCCGCCTTGCAGGTACAAGTAGCCGAGATAGAGCCGGCGCAGGACGCGATTCGCGGGCAGAAAGAAATCGAGGCTCACCATCAGGCCGCCCGGCATGGTCACGCGCGCGATCTCGCCGAGCGCGGCCTTCAGATCGGGAAAGTTGCGGAGTCCGTACCCCACGAAGACGCAGTGGAACGTGTTGTCCGCGAATGGCAAGGCGAGGGCGTCGGCGCACACCGCTTCGTTGAGGCCACGCTCGCGCGCGAGATGCACCATTTTCTCGGTAAGGTCGACGGCTACAGGCGTGGCGCGCGGCAGCCGTTGCCGCACGAGTTGGGAGAAGTCACCGGTGCCGGAGGCCAAGTCCAGCACCACAGCGTCGGGCGGGAGGGCCGCATTCTCAACGCCGCGGCGCTTCCACCGTCGATCCATGCCGAAAGAAAAAAGCCGGGTGACGAAGTCGTAGCGCGGCGCAATGGTGGTGAACATCGCGCGCATCAGGCGGGAATTCTGGCGCTCGTCCGGCGGTTTCATGATGCCGCGAATTCTACCATGCGTGCGGAGGTTCAAGAGGTTGGGATTTCCGCGGAGCGGAAATCTAGTTCGTATCTAAAGTGGATTCCCGCCTGCGCGGGAATGACTTGGGCTTGAGAAGACCGGAGTGGGCACTCAGCGGTCCGAGCCGTCGTACTCCTCGGGGACATCGTCTTCGAGGACTTCCCGCGTCCTGACCTCGCCCTGGTCCGGTTCAGGAGCGTTTTCAACGCCGCTGATCACGCCGGCCTCAAAGGACTGGCCTTCTTCGAGCAGTTCTTCGACGCTTTCGGAGTCGGCGTCGGCGACTTCCGACAGGCCTTGCAGGTCACCGGCTTGGCCCGCACTCTCGGAGGTTATCTCGTCACGTTCCTCCCGGGAACCGAAGCCCTCCTGGCGGCCCGCCACGTCGCCTTCGATGTCACTCCGATTGTGAGCGCGCTGTTTTGCCATATTTTTGACTATATCACGCTTGGGAGGCCACGAGCGTCGCGGCTCGTGAATCCCTCAGCATGCGCTTCGGTCACTCGTGCGGCGCGCTTGACTTGAGTTTCTGCGTGTATTCCTTCTGCTGGTCGTCCTGGATTTGCGCCGAGCGGGCGCGCTCCTCGGCTGCCTCCTCTGGATGCGCGATCCGGGCGAGCGCGTTGCCGAGTTGGTAGTGGGCCTGGGCGTAGTTACCATCGACGCTGATGGCATGTCGCAAGGGGGTCAGCACTTTCTCCGGGGTGATCGAGCGCGAGTTCGGCCTGGCCGAGGCCAAGCAACGCCTCCTTGTAGTCGGGATTGGCAACGAGGGCTGCCTGAAAGAGCCTCTCCGCGTCGGCGGGCGCGCTCTCACGCAACGCAATCTGCCCGAGAAGGCAGTTCGATACCGCGTCCGAGGGAAAGCGCTTCAACTCCTCCCGGAATTCAGCCGCGGCAAGGTCGACTTTGTCCTCTTTCCCAGTAAAACTGTCCAAGGCTCGAGTGGACGCCGGGAACAGTTGAACTGACGAACTGACAACCTGAACCACTGAGACTCTCGCGAGTTGGGTTCGGATGGCTTCGGTTGGGTTCGCCTTTTCCCGTTTTCTCCGCTGTTTTATTGATTACAAGGGACTTATTGGCTTCGCTTCCCTCATTTTCTATGGGGGGGTGGGGGTGCCCATTTTCTCGCCGCCGGTTGTCTCCGTTGCTCAGATTTGCTGATTCCGTTGGACTTATTCGGTCCGCGTCCCATCTTTCCCATCCGAAGGCCTGATTTCGAAGCGAGTCAGCTTTCGGCGCTGTAGCACGGCTGTCCTTACCCGCACCAGGTCTCAATTCCGACGCTTGAAGGCGTTCAGTCTCCCGAACACGCGGGTGGGGACACCCGCGCTACAGGCGTCTTCGATACCCGAGCGGTTCTCGTTGATGATACTGTCAGACATTACCCGGAAGAGTCGGGAGTCTGTGGAGGTCCATGTGGCAGCCAAGGGCAAACCGTTTGTGCTCATAGACGCGCTGCTCGAAATGTACGCCGCGAGCAACCGCATTACGCGCTACCTGATCGAGAACCTGCCCGAGGATGCCTGGCGTGCGGAGCCGCCGGAAGGCAAGGGCCGTACGGTGGCCGCGGTCGCGGCGCATATCCATAACGTCCGCGGCATGTGGCTGAAGGCGGCGGGTGGCGAACCCGTGGAGAAAATCGAGCCCCGGACCGCCACGCGCGCCGAACTGCTCGAGGCCTTGGACCGCTCGCATGCCTCCCTCAGCAGGCTGCTCGCGGCGGCCCTCGCCGGCGACGGACGCATCAAGGGATTCAAGCCCGATGCCGCCGGATTCCTCGGATACCTGGTCTCCCATGACGCGCATCATCGAGGCCAGATGGCAATGCTCGCGCGCCAGTCCGGCAACCCGCTGACGCAAAAGGCGATGTTTGGAATGTGGGAATGGGGCCGGCGTTGACCAGCGTTAAGTCCAGCGTTGACCAGCGTTAAATAGTGCTGCGCAACGGATGACCCGGCTTCCGGTATAATCCTTAGCTGGGCTACGGGCAATCTTCCGAAACCACAGGCCGGCTGGGGCAAGCCACGCCAGAATCGAATCGAGGTCTAAGAATGGCAGAGCGAATGGTTAAGTGCGTAAAATTGGGCCGGGAACTGCCTGGCCTGGATGAGCCGCCGTGGCCCGGCGAACTGGGACAGCGCATCTACGACAACGTCTCCGAACAGGCCTGGGATCTCTGGGTAGAGCAATTGAAGATGCTGATCAACGAGTTCCGGCTGAACCCCTCTACCCGCGAGGCCCAGGAGATGATCGCGAAGCAGATGGAGGCCTTTTTCTTCGGCGAGGGTGCGGCGCTGCCGCCGGGCTACGTTCCGGTGCAGCGGCACTGAGATTCGCCTCGCGGGCTTACAATTCCCTGTAAGATTCCCCTGCCGTCGGCGCCGGACCCCAAACATGGGTGCTACAGGTGCTATACTCCAGCCATGGGTGTTGAGGCGTCTTCTATCCTTCACGTAGTTCCGGTCTAAACCTGGAGTTGACCGTGCTTGCACCGTGAGAGTAGGAGACGCGGGGGGACTTCGTCGGCATCCGGCGGAGTTCAGGGGGAGAAAGCATGAAATGGGAAGTCTGGGTTGTACGGACGATGTTTGTGGCGGGCTTCGGCGCTGTCACTTACCATCTGCGTCCTTTTCACTGGCCCGCGCTACCGGCCACGGCGCTCGGCATGGCCGTCGGTCTGGCCTGCGTGGTCTTTGAGCTTCGGTTAGAGAGAGTAAGCCTCAAGCGGCTGATCGGCGCCGGCCTCGGAGCCACGCTCGGCATCCTGGGCTCGGTCATGATCGGCAATCTACTGAGCCTGACTTCGGTTGAGAAGCACTCCGCCTCCTTTTTTCAGCTGACCCTGCTGCTGGTAATGGCCTACACCGGATTTGTGCTGGGCGCGGTCAAAGGCGACGTGCTGAACCTCTCCGCGCTCGGCGGGCTGTTTTCGGGCGAGCGCCAGCGCCGCACGGCCAAGATCCTCGACACCAGCGTCATCATCGACGGCCGCATCACGGACATCTGCGAAGCCGGCTTCATCGAAGGCCAGGTGATCGTGCCCCAATTCGTGCTGCGCGAGCTGCAACTGGTGGCTGACAGCTCCGACTCACTCAAGCGCAATCGCGGCCGCCGCGGGCTCGACATCCTGCAGCGCATCCAGAAGATGAGCTCGGTGCACGTTCAGATCGTCGAGGACGATTTCCCCCAGGTGCGCTCCGTGGACTTGAAGTTGATTGAACTCGCCAAGCTCTATGAGGGGAAGATCATCACCAACGACTTCAATCTCAATAAAGTGGCGCAACTCCAGGGCATCGCGGTGTTGAACGTCAACGAACTGGCCAACGCTCTGCGGCCCGTGGTGCTGCCGGGCGAGGCCATGCGCGTTTTCATTCTCAAGGAAGGCAAGGAGTTCAACCAGGGCGTCGCCTATCTGGACGACGGCACCATGGTGGTGGTGGACAACGCCAAGAAGATGATGTCCAAGACGATCGACATTATCGTCACCAGCGTGCTGCAGACCACGGCAGGGCGCATGATTTTTGGCCGGTACGAAGAACGCCTGCGGCCGGTGGAACCCGTTCATCACGAGCCACGCCCGGCAGCGGTGATTGAAGCCAGGGAAGCGAAGTAGGCGGTTCAAGGTCTCCGGGGCAGTTCTCAATCGCACCCGATCCTGCGCTCGAATACGGCCAATAGTGATACCCTCGTCCCCATCATCCTTCCTATGAGCGTCCTCGCCATCATTCCGGCGGCTGGCACCGGCGTCCGCATGGGCGGCGACACGCCCAAGCAATTCCTCTCGCTCGAAGGCGTGCCCATTTTCATCCATACTCTGCGGAAGTTTGCGCGGTCCGGGGCGATTGACGCCATCGAATTGGGCGTGCGGTCTGACGATATGGAACGCGTCCGGCAGGACCTCGCGCGCGCGCGCATTGCCAAGCCGCTGACGGTGATGATCGGCGGCGCGACGCGGCAGGAGACCGTGGAGGGGGCACTGTTTGCGGCCCCGCCCGACACGGAGATCGTGGTGGTACACGACGCGGTGCGGCCTTTCGTCGAGCTCGATCTGATCACCCGCGTGGTGGAAGCCGCTCGTCGCGATGGTGCGGCCATCCTGGGAATCCCCAGTATCGACACCGTGAAACAGGTCGAGCGCCAGATGATTCTGGGTACCATTCCGCGCGAGCGCATCGTGCTGGCCCAGACGCCGCAGGCCTTCCGCTACCCGCTGCTCCGCGACGCTTTCTCAAACGCCCGCCAGGAGGGGTTCATGGGCACGGACGAATCGAGCCTGGTCGAGCGGCTGGGCGTGAGCGTGACCGTGCTGATGGGCTCCGACCGCAACATCAAGATCACCAAGCCTTCGGACCTGCCGCTCGCGCGACTTTACCTCGCGCAAGAGGCGGAGAAAGGCTGAATGCCGAAGCCCGCAGTCTTCACACTTCAGCCTTCCCAACGCATCGGCTTTGGGAACGACATTCATCGGCTCGTACCGGGCCGCAAGCTGATTCTGGGGGGCGTTCGCATTCCCTTCGACCGCGGTCCGCTGGGACATTCCGACGGCGACGCGCTCGCGCACGCCATTTGCGACGCGTTGCTCGGCGCCGCGGCCCTGGGCGACATCGGACGCCACTTTCCGGACACTTCCCCGCGCTGGAAGAATGCGTCCAGCCTGGGTTTCCTGCGTCACGTGCGCGTGCTGCTGCGGGAGCAAGGCTTCGCGATCCTGAATGTGGATTCCACCGTCGAACTGGAGAAGCCGCGCCTGGCGCCGTTCATCGAGCAGATGCGCGTGAAGCTGGCGCACGCTCTTGGCCTCACGGCAGATCAAGTAAGCGTCAAAGCGAAGAGCGGTGAAGGGATCGGCGAGATCGGCCGGGGCGAAGCCGTACGCTCCGAGGCCGTCGCCCTCATCGGCAGCGCCTTGAAAGACAACGAAGATGTACCTGTTTCGCGACCAGCACGCCGGAACCGGGCGAGGCGGGACTAATCATGGAACGGCTGATCGAATTCGCCAATCGTGCCGGACACCGGCTGCGAGGCATGCTGCACCAGCCCGAGCAGGCCGGTGAGCATCGGCCGCCCGGAGTCGTGTTCCTGCACGGATTCACCGGCGATCGAATGGAATCGCACTGGCTCTTCGTCAAGTGCTCGCGGGTGCTGGAGCGGGCAGGAATCGCGTCGCTGCGCTTCGACTTCTTCGGGTCAGGCGAGTCTGAGGGCGAGCTTCGGGACGCCAGCATCGAAACCGAAATCGCTGACGCCCAGGATGCCGCCGCCTTTCTGCGCCGCGAGGGCGGCATCGATCCGAAGCGCCTGGGCGTCGTCGGACTCTCGCTTGGCGGCGCGGTAGCCGCCCTGGTTGCGGAGCCCGTCCGTGCGAAATCACTCGTGCTATTGTCGGCCGTCGCCCAGTTGCCCCTGATGCGCCGATTCGCCGACAGCCTCGCCCGTCCGCTGCCGGATGAGGACGGAGACCTGGAGTATGGCGGACATCGCGTCTCGCCAAACTTCCTGGCCGCCGCGGAGCGCCTCGATCCTTTGCGCGCGATCGCCTCATTCGCAGGACCCACCCTGATCGTCCATCCCGAGCGCGACGAACATCTGCCACTCACGCATCCCGCCGATTACATGCGAGCGTCGGGTGCGGCCATCAAAGAAAAGGTCATTGTCTCGTGCGCTGACCACACCTTCACGTCGGTGGCTTGGGAAGCGGAGGTCATCGGGCGAACGGTGGAGTGGTTCAGGCAGAATCTCTGATTGGGCGATTTGTGATTTGCGATCGCTGCTTGATCGACCGCGGAGGAAGGAGATTGAGCGAAGAGGGGCCACCACCAATCGTTCAATCGCCAATCCCCAATCGGCAATCACCAATCACTCGATCACCAATCGCCAATTTCTCTCACTCCCCGTCAATCTTCGCGTACTGCAACTGCTGCTCGCGGAAGTCGCGCGGATAGCTCATCTTCACCTTGTCTGGCTGGCCGTTCGCGCCTTTCTGCAACTCCAACTCGGGATAGATGCCCACCCAATAGGTCGGCAGGCCGAGCGTCTTGTAGCGCGTCACCACCTGATCGCGCCACGCCGTGTTGAAGTGAATGCCGTACTGGCCGATCAGGGCCTTGGCCGCGTCGTAGTCGCCTTCGGCCTTGATGCGCATGAGTTCGGCGAGCAGCATGCCCACGCCATCGCGCATCCGGGAGTAATTCGTCACCACCATGTAGACCTTGCCGTCGCGAGTGATGGGCTGGATGGCGCCGGTCTTGTCGCGGATGTAATTCACGATCAACTGCGTGCCGCGCCGGTGATCCTCTTCGATCGTGTCTCCGGTCGGCACCTCGCGCAGTTGCACCAGCGCGGCGCGCGCTTCCGCGTCGTAAGCCGCCCGGGCTACGTCGTAATCGGGCATCACGCCCATCTCGACGAGCTTCGGATCGAAGAAGTTCCAGAGCGCCATCAGGTCCGCCCGCGTCTCTTCGAGGGTGGAGTAGTATTCCTTGAGATAGGAAGCCGGCTCCGCGGTCAGCTTTGGATCCATTTTCCCTGAGCCGTGTCCGATCACTTCGTGCATGGCGGTGAAGAGATTCTCCGCGAGGTCGCCATACTTCTTGGCTCGATCGATCTCCGGCTGCGTGTTGGCAAACTCGTCCGCCACCTTGCTGCCCGTGGCGCTATTCAGCGCGCGGATGGAGCCCGTGAAAATGAAGCTCTTGGATCCGT
The DNA here is from genome assembly GCA_035949375.1 of Terriglobia bacterium. Lineage (GTDB taxonomy): Bacteria > Acidobacteriota > Terriglobia > UBA7540 > UBA7540 > Gp13-AA77. The sequence goes on from DASZIG010000049.1 coordinate 204,424, forward strand.
ACCTTTCGTGGATTTCGTCTTCGTTGGGGAGATTGTCGCCGATGGTGGTGACGTCGAAATCGCCGCTTTCAATCAGCGTCTCGTCGGCATTTACGATGGGCGGATTCGGGTGCGGGTTCTTATACTTGTCGTCCCAGGGCGCCTTTTGCTCGAAATAGGAGGCGTTGGCGGCGAATCCGGTCATCATCTTGTTCATCTGCTCGTCCACCAAAGTCACGAATCCCTGGATGGAACCCTTCTGGCCGCGGGCGTCCTTGTAAACTTCGACAAAGCCGTTCGAAAAGTCGGGGTTGCTCCGGTCCTGCACCCAATCGATGCCGCACTGAATCCAGTCGGCGCGCTCGCCCGTCTGGTAGTAGCGGATCAGGTCGCTGATCACCTTCTTCTGCGAGTCTGGAGCGTAGGCGAGCGCGTTCTGCAGGTCCGCGATGGCCAAGCCGAGCTCGTGGGCGTAGCGGCCCGGCGGAACCTTCCCGTCCGGCGTGCCGGCCCGATAGACTTCTTCGATCAACTGCCCGTTGCGTTTCACCAGACGCGAATTGAGCGCGTAGTGCTCGGTAAAGCCCACGAGATCCTTGAGCGTCACGCCGGAGTAGTAGTTGTTGCCGCTCGCCTGTAAGGGGTCGGCGCCGGCCGGCGGATTCTTGAGGGTCACCATGGGCTGAAAATCCGGGTCGAAGATCGGCTTCTGGAGCACCTGGAGCACGGAACCGAGCACGGGGACGGAGCTCTGCTTGCCCCCCAGGGGCGCTCCATTCTTCAATGCCTGTTCCGCTGCCGCCTTCAATTCGTCGGGCGTAAACTCCGGCAGGAATTTGCGCGAGGTAAACGCGTTGTGGTTCCCATGATTACCCCAGTAGAGCATGGTGTAATCCGTGATCTTCGTGAGCACCGCAGGATCGATCCCGTCCGAATGGGTCACGATGTTTTCGAGGAGGTGCTTGAGGGGAATGCCGTAGCTCGAGTTCTGATCGTAGACGATGGGATGCACCGCGATGGCCGCCATCACCAGCCAATAGGCATCGAGCTTCTGGTCCGGCGAGAGATCGTTGAAGCTGTCGGCTTCGACTTGAATGAAACCGGTATCGCCCACGCGGGCCACTAGGCTCGAGGGCTCGGTCGTTCCCCCTGCCGCCTGTGCACGCAATCCGGAAATCCAGCAGCACTGCGCGGCCATGACCAGCGCAAAGCTGAGGATCACCGCGGGCCGTAATGTTGTTCGCACCATGCTGCCCCCTGTAGGGACGCTGCTTGCCGCGCCCCCGAACGTCGCAATCATTCCAGCGCGGGGCGCAGCAAGCAGCGTCCCTACAGGCTCACGCAGTGCTGCGCCGGGCCACGTCGAGCACGGTAACGCTTCCCGCCATCCGATCGACCTTGTAGATCAGGCGGTGGCTGCCCACATACAGGCGCCAGCCTTCCCGGCCGTCCAGCTTCTCGGCCCCGGGTGGAAGCGGATCGTCGCCAAGCCCGCGGATGCGGTCCCGCAACTCGGTGTAGCTTTCAAGGGGAAGGGCGGCGAGCTGCCGCGCCGCGGGGCGAAGGATCAGCAGGCTGTAGCTCACGAAAGTCCGCGCTCGATCTCGGAAACAGCCTGCTCAAACGGCACGGCGTCGCCGCCCGATGCCGTGGCTTCGTCGTAAGCGCGAGCGCACTGTTCGACTTCGAGCTCCTCCAGCAGATCGGCGCACTCGGTGAAGTCGAGGTGCACGCCGGCCGGCCGGCCCTCTTTGTTGAACACCACGCGCTCGCGAATCTTTGCCATCAGCGTATCGCTCTCGAGAAAAGGCTCCTTATCGAGGGTAGTCGAGCGGCAGGCGGATTTCAACCGGCGCTTTCGGGCGGGGCCTGAGCGGACTCCGCGGCCTCGAGCGCCACGCCGCAGTGCGGGCAGAAGCGGTCGCCGGGCCGGGTCTCGCGGCGGCAATGCGGGCAACTCGGGCGCAGGTTGCACTGGCAGCCCGGGCAGAAGTTGAATTGGGCGTTGACCGGGCGGCTGCAACGCGGGCACTCGAAGGGAAGTGGTTCGCGCAGTGCAAAGTAAAGGACCACACCGATCAGGTAGGGCACGAAGATGGCGATCAGCATCCACAGAACCGGGCTCATGCCCCGGCGCTTGGCGTCCCGCCTGATGTAGCCGATCAGGAGGATGTAAGCACAGCAGGGAATCGCGATCGCCGTCACGATTCCGAACATGGCCAGCAACTGGAGCAGCTCGGGCTTGTCCACCAACGGATCGGGCATAGTGCCCGGCACGGTGCGGCTGACGTACTCGACGATCACCACCGCCAGAACGTAGAGCGTGACCAGCAGGTTTATAAGCCACTGCGGGATCAGGCGAAACTCGGTCGCAAAGGTCGACTTCTCACGCGCACGCTGCCGCCAGTTGTCCTGTACACGTCCGAAAAATTGATCGCTTCCCGACATATGACACCTCCACGCTTCTCAGCGTCCATCCCATCCCGGGCCCAGCGGACCACCGGCCGATTCCCTCTCCGCGCTCCGGCGCTGCCAGAGGATCACCAGAACCATCGCCGAGGCCGGCACGAACCACCAGGCTGCAAATCCCAACATCCACACCACGCGCGGCAGGTCGAGCGTCGCGCCCACCCAGGCGCAGATGCGCCACACCAGGGGCGCGCTGACCACTCCCACCACCCAGGACAGCGTGCAGCCGATCGCCAGGGCCACGTTGCGCGTATGTTGCGCGCGCAATTCCTCGGCCCGCCGCTGGACGCTGAACTGCGTCGACGCGGCGAGGCCGCGAGGCAGGTTCACGGGCGCCGCCCTCAGCGACCGCAACGTGGCATCAGTCGTCGCAGCCCGGCCGGCGCAGGCCTCGCAGGCCGCAAGATGATCCGCGAGCCAGCCCTGGTCCGGCACATCCAGTCCTTCCACGCGCTCCCTGTCGATCAGGCGTCGAGCGCGCTCGTGCAAATCGGCTTTCATACCGGCGTTCGAATCGGCGTTCATTCCCTCATCCTTGCGGGGTTTCATGACTGCTGTGCCTCCAACAATTCGCGCGCCGCGCTCAAGCCGCGATAAAGCCGTGACTTCACCGTGGAAAGCGGAACCTTGACCACGCCCGCGATCTCTTCGAGTGACAATTCCTCCTGAAAACGGAGCAGCAAGACCTCACGGTAGACCGGCAGCAACCGGTCGAGAGCCGCGCCCAGCCGCTCCGCCTGCTCGTGACCCGAGAATTGAGCGAGCGGCGAAGCGGCGTCCGAAGCCTGCGGCTCCCAGCCGGGACCGGTCTCACCCGGATCGAGCATCGAATCCAGGCTCGGCATCTGCTTGCGCCGGCGGAGATCGATGACCAGATGCCGGGCAATGGAGAACAGCCAGGCCTCGAAGCGGGTGACGCCGTCATACTGATGGCCGCGCGCCAGCACCCGCAGCCAGGTTTCCTGGAAAAGGTCGCGCGCCGTCTCGGGGCTGCCGCTCAGATAGAGCAGGTAGCGGTACAGGCGGTATTCGTACTGCGCGATCAGGCTTTCAAGCAGCTCTGGATCACGCCGGCGCAGGCCGCGCGCCACTGCCCTGGTCTCAGGTTCCATCGCGAGTGCGTAGAGATGAATTGCGCAGCCCATTCTACTCTGGTATACGCGCTACCCCCGCAAAAAGACCCCGGCCAGGATCGATCAGGAGACGTGACCCCATCCACCGCTCGCGCGCGGCACCCCCTTTTTGATACATTGGCTCGGCCCGCTTGGAGGCTTATCTGCTTGGTGGAGGATGCGTGACCAGATTCCCGCGCTCGGCAGGACGGAAGATCCTGACCGCATGCTTCGTATCGCTCCTGGCTTTTCTCGTGCCGCCGCTCAGGGGCCAGGAACTACCGCCGGCCCCCGGCGCCGCCGTACAGGACGTTACGCCCAAAGCCGGATTCTTCACGGAGCCCGGCGTGGCCATCAATCCCGCCGACCCGCAGCAGGTGTCCGTGGCCTACCAGGACAACGCGCACGTAGCCTACTCATTCGACGCCGGTAAGACCTGGACCAACGCGGACAATACCGCCTCCAGGAATTACCGGGTCTCGGGCGACGTCTCGATCACCTACAACAAACAGGGTCACGCCTTCCTCTGCTACATCGCTTTCGACCGCCTCGGTACCACGAACTACTGGGCGCGCGGCGCAACGCGCAACGGCATCTTTGTGCGACGCTCGCTCGACGGCGGACGCACCTGGCAGGATGACGAGTTCATCGTGGCCAGCCAGAAAAGCGAGCCCGGCATTCCCTTCGAGGACAAGCCCTTCATCGTGGCGGACAACACGGACTCACGCTACGCGGGCACGCTCTACGTGGGCTGGACCCGCTGGACGATCGCCGACTCCCAAATCCTGCTGTCGCGCTCGACCGACGACGGCAAGACGTGGTCCGAGCCCATTGAAATCGACAGCCATCGCGGCCTGCCCCGCGACGACAATGGCGCTAACGAGGGATTCTCCGGCGTCGTGGGCCCGGACGGCACGCTTTACGCGGTGTGGGGCGACGGCAACCACGTCGTGTTCACTTTCTCAAAGGACGGCGGGCGCACCTTCAAGAAGACCCGCAATGTGATCGATACCGCGCCCATTATGTTCGACGTGGAAGGTACGATGCGTTCCAACGGATTCCCCGTCCTCGACATGGACCGCAAGAGCGGTCGGCTCTACGTGGCCTGGAGCGATTACCGGGACGGCGGCGTGGACGTATTCTGCTCCACGTCGAGCGATCGCGGCAAGAAGTGGACCCCGGCCGTGCGCGTCAACTCCGATCCGCTTCACAACGGCGCCGACCACTTCTTCCAGTGGCTGGCCGTTGACCAGGATTCAGGTGCGGCCAACGTCGTCTTTTATGACCGCCGCCAGGATCCCCGCGACCGCAAGGCAGTCGTGGCGCTGGCCCGGTCCACGGACGGCGGGCGCTCGTTCCAGAATTACGCGTGGACGACCACGGCCTTCGACCCGGGCGGCATCTTCATGGGCGACTATACCGGACTCGCCGCGCTCGGCGGACGCGTCTACGGCGCCTGGACCGAGAAGCCGGACCCGAGATCGCACGACACCATCGTGCGCGTCGGTGTGGCGGACTTCAGCACGAAGGGCCCGCAGTAGGCGTAGGGCCGGGGCTTGCTCCGGCCCGGGCCGACCCAAGGGTCGGCCCTAGATGTCAGGGGGAAATGAGACGACTGAACATTGGAGCATTCCTGGCGAGCGCACTGCTCGGCATTTCGAAGATCGCAGGCGCGCAGACGGCGGCGGCTACCGCTGCCGCTGCGCTTCCTTCGGAAACTGACGTGAAGCAGATTCTCGTGCACGCGGTTGACAATGAGAAGCGCACCGTGGGAATCGTGGTGGGCCTCATCGATCCACAGGGCTCCAAGGTCGTCAGCTATGGACGGCTGGACCTGAAAACGCCGGCGGCGCCCGGCCCCGATACCGTTTATGAGATTGGCTCCATCTCAAAGGTCTTCACCTCTCTGCTGCTCGCCGACGCGGTGAAGAGGGGCGAGGTGGCGCTCGACGATCCGGTTTCGAAATACCTGCCGAAATCGGTCAAAATGCCCAGCCGCAACGGCAAAGAAATCACGCTCGTTGACGTGGCCACGCACACCTCCGGCCTGCCGCGCCTTCCCTCAAACATGCATCCCGCCAACGGCGAGAATCCGTACGCCGACTACACCGTCCAGAACATGTATGACTTCCTTTCGGGCTACCAACTCACCCGCGATCCGGGCGCGAAGTATGAGTACTCGAACCTCGGCGGCGGTCTGCTCGGTCATGTTCTGGCCCTACGTGCGGGAAAGGATTACGAGACCCTGCTGCGCGAGCGCGTGCTCACTCCGCTGCACATGACGAGCACGGGGATCCGCCTGAAGCCTGATGAACTGGCGCGTCTCGCCCCCGGACATACCGGGTCCCTCGAGCCGGCGGCGAATTGGGACCTTCCCACGTTGGCGGGGGCCGGCGGGCTGCGTTCAACCGCGCACGATATGCTGCTGTTCCTCTCCGCCAACCTGGGCTTCACCCAGACGCCGGTCGCCGCGGCCATGGAGTTCGAGCGCACGGCGGTACGCCGGCCCACCGACGTGCCCAATATGGAGGTCGCGCTCGCCTGGCACATCCTGAAGCGCGGGGACAACGAGATCGTGTGGCACAACGGCGGCACGGGCGGCTACCGTAGCTGGTTGGGATTCGATCTCAAGAAGCGAATCGGCGTGGTGGTGCTCTCGAATTCCGCGAACGGCGTGGATGACATCGGGCAGCACCTGCTCGACCCGAGCCTGCCCATCGTGCCCTTCGAGGCGCCCAAGCAGCGCACCGCCGTCACCATCGATCCCAAAGTGCTCGACGGCTATGTCGGCCGCTACCAGCTCACGCCCCAATTCAGCGTCACCGTCACCCACGAGCAGGGATCGCTCTACCTGCAAGCCACGGGGCAGCCGAAGTTCCAAATCTTCGCGGAATCGCTCACGGAGTTCTTCCTCAAGGTGGTGGACGCGCAGATCACCTTCGTGTCCGGGCCGGACGGCCGCGCCACGAAGTTGGTCCTGCACCAGGGCGGCGCCAACCAGCACCTCAAGAAAGTGGAGTAGCCATAACATCATGTAGGGCCCCAACCGCTCTTGAGCAGCACGTCGCCTGCGCGATCGAACTCGTCTGCGCAGGAATCGCGAAGTCGAGGGGCGTCGGTTCGTCGCCCGCTCGCGAGAAGTGTTATCATCTAATTTTGCATCTGCAAAGCAGTTGCTCCGTCGACCTCATGCGTAGGTTCGAGGTCGTTACCTCCCCCGGGGACGAAGCAAGCCAACCTGCCTTCGGTCTCCGCACGTCTTAATTGGAGGTCACGCCTGTTCTACCCCGGCGATGGAATCGAGCGCGGGGAACGGGTCTTGGTGCCGCGCCAGCCGCAGCGTTGCCGCGAAAGGAATCAAGTTATGAGTGAAATCGATCTTCAGCAGGCGCAAGCCGACATCGAGACCAAGGAGTGGCTGGAGTCGCTCGACTACGTTCTCTACAAGGATGGCGGACCGGACCGGGCCGGCCAGATTCTGCAGCGGCTCCGGCTGCACGCGGCCGAAGCCGGCGTCACGCTGCCGTTCCGCGCCACCACGCCCTACCTAAATACGATCCCGGCCGAGCAAGAGCCGCCGTTTCCCGGCAGCCGCGAAATCGAGCGCCGCATCAAGAGCCTGATCCGCTGGAATGCGATGTCTATGGTGGTGCGCGCCAACCGCGAGGAGAGCGGCATCGGCGGCCACATTTCCACCTATGCTTCGCAAGCCACCCTTTTTGAGGTGGCCTTCAACCATTTTCTGCGCGCCAAGGGTCCCGACCAGGACGGCGACGTGGCCTATTTTCAGGGACACGCGGCCCCCGGCGTCTACGCGCGCGCGTTTCTGGAAGGCCGCCTGCCGATCGAGCTTCTGCAAAACTTCCGGCGGGAGACGCGACCCGGCGGAGGACTTTCCTCGTACCCGCATCCCTGGCTGATGCCCGATTTCTGGCAGTTTCCCACGGTGTCGATGGGGCTCGCTTCCATCATGGCCATCTACCAGGCCCGCTTTGCGCGCTATCTCCAGGATCGCAAGCTCAAGCGGCCTTCCGACGCTAAGGTGTGGGCGTTTCTCGGCGACGGCGAGATGGATGAGCCGGAGTCGCTCGGCGCCGTGTCGCTTGCGGCGCGCGAGAAGCTCGACAACCTTATCTTCGTCATCAGTTGCAACCTGCAGCGGCTGGACGGACCGGTGCGCGGCAACGGCAACATCGTTCAGGAACTGGAAGGCGTCTTCCGCGGCGCGGGCTGGAACGTGATCAAAGTGCTGTGGGGCGCCGACTGGGACCCGCTGCTGGCGAAGGACCACGACGGCCTGCTGGCGGAGCGCATGGGCCAGGTGGTGGACGGGGAGCGCCAGAAATTCAGCATCTCTTCGGGCGCTTACGTGCGCCAGCACTTCTTCGGCACCGATCCGCAGCTCCTCGAAATGGTGCGGCATTACTCCGATGAGCAGTTGGCCAAAATGCGGTTGGGCGGACACGATCCGCAGAAGGTTTACGCCGCTTACAAAGCCGCGGTCGAGCATAGCGGAGCGCCCACGGTGATTCTGGCGCGCACCACCAAGGGTTACGGCCTGGGCGAGGCGGGCGAGGGCAAGAACATCACCCATCAGCAGAAGAAGCTCAACGAAGCCGAGTTGCGCTCGTTCCGCAGCCGCTTTGGCATTCCCCTGTCTGACGAAGCCGTGGCGGGGGCGCCCTTCTACCGGCCTTCGGAGTCGAGCCCCGAGATCGAGTACATGAGGGAACGCCGCAAGGCTCTGGGCGGCTACGTGCCCAGCCGCATCGTGCACGCGCAGCCCCTCGATCCTCCTGCGGACGCGCTCTTCGAAGAGCTCTACAAGGGCACCGACAATCGCGAAGTGTCCACCACCATGGCCTTCGTGCGCCTCCTGAGCAAGTTCCTGCGCGATTCCAAGATCGGCAAGCTGGTCGTGCCCATCATCCCGGATGAGGCGCGCACCTTCGGAATGGAGTCGCTCTTCCGCGAGGTGGGCATCTATTCGCACGTCGGCCAGCTCTATGAGCCGGTCGATCGCGACACGCTGCTCTACTACAAGGAAGCCACCGAAGGCCAGATCCTCGAAGAGGGAATCACGGAAGCGGGCAGCATCTCGTCTTTCATCGCCGCAGGCACGGCCTACGCCACGCACGGCGTGAACACGATCCCGTTTTTCATCTTCTACTCGATGTTCGGACTGCAGCGCGTCGGCGATCTGATCTGGGCGGCGGCGGATTCGCGCTGCCGCGGCTTCCTGCTGGGCGGCACGGCGGGCAGAACCACGCTCGCCGGCGAGGGGCTGCAGCATCAGGACGGCAACAGCCACCTGCTGGCCTACCCGGTTCCGAATCTGCTGGCCTATGATCCGGCCTTCGCTTACGAGATCGCGGTCATCATTCGGGACGGCATCCGCCGCATGTATTCCGAGGGCGAGAGCATCTTCTACTATCTGACGCTGATGAACGAACCCTATGCGCAACCGGCCATGCCGAACGAACCCGGCATCGAGGAGGGCATCCTGAAAGGGATGTACCGGTTCCGCGCCTCGGCGCATCCGCGGGCCAAACTGCGTGCGCAATTGTTCGGCAGCGGCTCAATCCTGAACGAAGCGCTGAAGGCGCAGGCTTTGCTCGATGAGAAATACAACGTTGCGGCGGATGTGTGGAGCGTGACCAGTTACAAACAGCTCTATCGCGACGGGCATGACACCGAGCGCTGGAACATGCTGCATCCGGGGGCGGAGCCACGCGCGCCTTACGTGAGATCGTGTCTCGCGGACGCACCCGGCGTGCTCGTGGCCGCGAGCGACTACGTGAAGGCATTGCCGGACTCAATTGCGCGCTGGTGCCCGTGTCCGCTGGTGTCGCTCGGAACCGACGGGTTCGGACGCAGCGACGGCCGTGCCGCGCTGCGCAACTTCTTTGAAGTGGATTCGCGCTTTATCGTCCTGGCCACCCTGTCGGCGCTCGCACGCGAAGGCAAGGTGCAGGCTAAAGTAGTCCAACAGGCGATGAAGGATATGGACATCAGCCCGGAGAAGCCAAACCCGGTGACTTCGTGACGGTGGTTAGTGGCTGGTGTTTACGCGTGAGCCCTATGTGGCAAATGCAGTTTCGAATGGTTCGACTGGCCACTAGCCACTGACCACCAGCTACGATTTTTGGGAGAGTCATGTCAACCGAACTCAGACTGCCCGAACTCGGGGAGAACGTTGCCAAAGGCGACCTGGTGAAGGTGCTGGTGTCGGTCGGCGACGTCATCAGCAAAGACCAGGCGGTGATCGAACTCGAGACGGAAAAAGCCACACTGGAAGTGCCTTCCTCGGTCAGCGGCAAGGTGGACTCCATCCTGGTGAAGCCAGGCGAACAGGTGAAGGTCGGCCAGGTGATCCTCACGGTTACTGACGGCGCTTCGTCGGACGGTGCAGTCAGCGAAACCAGGCCCGCTGCGGGCGCGCCGGCGGAGCAACCGAAGCCAGCGAAGGCGAACGGAGCGGAGCTTGCTGCGAGCGCCGGTCCCACTCCGAGCGCCAGCCCTGAGCCACGCGCGGCGCAAAAGGGCGCATCGCCGGCAGCGGGCGGGACCGTCGAATTCAGGCTACCGGAGCTGGGCGAAAACGTGGAGAAGGGCGATCTGCTCAAGATCATGGTTTCCGTCGGCGACGTTATAAGCCAGGAGCAGCCGGTACTGGAACTCGAGACGGAGAAGGCGACCCTCGAAGTGCCGTCGTCGGTCAGCGGCCGGGTGAAGGAGATCCACGTCAAGCCCGGCGAGAAAGTGAAAGTCGGCCAACTCATCTTCACGCTCGAAGGCGCTGCTTCGCCGGGCTCGTCCGCGGACGTGGCGACGCGTGACGGCGTGGCCAAGGGCCGCGTGACGCCTCCCGGGGCGCCGGCTAAGGCTTCTGCTGCCGTGCCCGCGGCGCTGCCGCAGTCGACAGCAACCGCGCCCGCTGCGACGACGCCGGTGACCCGGGCGTCCGCAGCGCACGCGGCGGAGCCAGGAGAAAAGCGCCTGGTACCGGCGGCGCCGTCGGTGCGACGGACGGCGCGCGAGCTAGGCGTGGACATCGCCCAGGTGCCGGGCACCGGTCCAGGCGGGAGGATCTCCGCAGCGGACGTCAAGGCATATATCCGAAATCTGAACACCGCTCGCCACGTGGCGGGTCCTCAGCTTGGCGGAACGGTCCCCATGCCTGATTTCACGCGCTGGGGAGCGGTGGAGCGCGAATCGATGCGTGCCGTGCGGCGCGCCACCGCGTCACGCCTGAGCCACGCCTGGGTCACGGTTCCGCGCGTCACGCAGCACGATCGGGCCGACATCACCCAAGTCGACCAGTTGCGCAAGCAGCACTCCCAGAAAGCGGAGGCGCGCGGCGGCAAGCTCACCGTCACGGCCATCGCGCTGAAGGTGGTGGCGTCCGCGCTCCACAAGTTCCCGCAGTTCGCGGCCAGCATCAATCCGCAGCGCGAGGAGATCATCTACAAGAAATATCGCCACATCGGAGTGGCCGTGGATACGGAGCGCGGGTTGCTTGTGCCCGTCATTCGCGACGTTGACAAGAAGAACATCGTGGAGCTTTCGGTGGAGCTGGCGCAGGTGGCCGAGAAGGCGCGCAACCGCAAGCTTGCGACCGAGGACATGGAAGGCGGCGTTTTCAGCATCAGCAACCTTGGCGGGATCGGCGGCACGTCCTTCACCCCGATCGTGAACTGGCCCGAGGTCGCAATCCTCGGCATGTCGCGGTCGAGCGTGGAGCCGGTTTACATCGACGGCCAGTTCCAGCCGCGGTTGATGCTGCCGCTCTCGCTCTCCTACGATCATCGGCTGATCGACGGGGCCGACGCCGCGCGGTTTCTGCGCTGGGTCGCGGAGGCCCTGGAGCAGCCGTTCTTGATTTCCTTCGAGGGCTGATGCTCCTTCCCGATCGCCAGGCCTGAACGAGCGCGCGGACGCGCATCCACCGAGGAGGCAACCGGACTCACCTATGGCTGACCAAGCGAGCACAACCCAACTCGTCGTGATCGGAGGCGGACCCGGAGGCTACGCCGCGGCGTTCCTGGCGGCCGACCTCGGCATGAAGGTGGCGCTGATCGACAACGAGGCGTATCCCGGCGGCGTCTGCCTATACCGCGGCTGCATTCCGTCGAAGGCCCTGCTGCATGCGGCGCGGGTGCTGACCGAGGCGCGTGAGGCGTCGCACTGGGGTATCGAGTTCCAACCGCCCAGGATTGACGTCGACCGGTTGCGCGCCTGGAAGCAGGAAGTGGTGGGCAAACTCACGGGCGGGCTCGGCCAGATCGCTAAGCAGCGGCACGTGGAATACATTCGCGGGACCGCGTCCCTGGTGGACGCGACCACACTCAGCATCGAGGCCGCGAAGGCCGAGCGCAAGCTCAGCTTCGAGCACGCCATCCTGGCGACAGGGTCATTCCCGGCGATGCTGCCGGGATTGCCGAAGAGCGAGAGGATTCTCGATTCCACCTCCGCGCTCGAGATCGCGAGCGTCCCCAAGACGCTGCTCCTGGTCGGCGGCGGGTATATCGGGCTCGAACTTGGGACCGTCTACGCGGCGCTCGGCACCGAAGTCTCGGTGGTGGAGATGCTCGACGGCTTGCTGCCTGGGGCCGATCGTGACCTCGTGGCGCCGCTCAGCAAACGAATCGAGAAGATATTCAAGAAGGTGATGCTCACCACCAAAGTGGCGGAGATGAAGGAAGCGAAGAACGGGATCAGTGTGAAGTTCGAGGGTCCGGGCGCTGAAGGCGGGGAGCAGGTGTACGAAAAGGTGCTGGTGTCCGTCGGGCGCAAACCCAATTCCGCGATTCCCGGTCTCGAGAAAACGCGCGTGCAGAAGGACTCGAAAGGCTTCATCCAGATCGATCTGCAACGGCGCACTGCCGAGCCCACGATCTATGCCGTCGGCGACGTGGCCGGCGAGCCCATGCTGGCGCACAAGGCGTCGCACGAGGGCCGCACTGCGGTCGAAGCCATCGCGGGACACAAGGTGGCGTTCGAACCCCGCGCCATTCCCGCCGTGGTGTTCACCGATCCCGAGGTAGCCTGGTGCGGGCTCACCGAAAGCGAGGCGGCGCGCGAAAATCGTCCTGTAAAGATCGCTCGCTTTCCGTGGGGCGCGTCTGGGCGTGCCGTTACGCTGGACCGCGCTGACGGGGTCACCAAGCTGGTGATTGATCCCGAGACCGAGCGCGTGCTCGGCGTGGGGATTGCCGGAGTCGGCGCTGGAGACCTCATTTCGGAAGGCGTGCTCGCGGTTGAGATGGCGGCGCTCGCGTCTGATGTCGCGCTCACCATTCACCCGCACCCGACACTGTCCGAAACCGTGATGGAAGCAGCGGAAGTATTCTACGGGACGGCCACGGACATCTATCGGCCGAGGAAACCCTAAGGCTGATTCGAGACTCGCGCAGGGTGATCAGAGCCGGTCGATACGCGCCGCCAGAATGAAGTCGTTCTCGGTCAGCCCGTCCGCCGCGTGGGTCCAGAGGGTGATCTCAGCCCGCCCCCAGCCGAACGCGATGTCAGGATGATGGCCCTCGGATTCGGAGACCTCGCCCACGCGGTTGACGAACGCGAGCGCGGTGCGAAAGTCGGCAAACCTGTAGACCTTCCGCAGATGATGTCCGTCGACGACCTCCCAGCCCTCAACCTGCCTCCGCAGTGACTCGATCGCTTGCGCGTCGAGCGGCAGCGTTCCGCCCCGGCAAGCAACGCAATGCCGTTCGGCCAGGCTTGAACCGTGGTCGGAGTTCTGGATCTCAGCCATTCGAATTTGGATTCCGTTGACGCCGCGCACGGGTGCCGAGAATCGGCGGACGGCCGTTCGCCCGCGGACTTATTCCTGGCTCGAGCTCTCGCCGGCGCCGTTCTTGAGGTCGCTTTGCTTGTAGATGTAACGGATGCAGGTTTTGAAGATCAGCAGATTGGGCTCGCCGGCGCGATGCACTTTGATGCAGCTCCTGTCGTACCACTCGATGACCCCGCGAATGGTCTCGCCCGTGTCGAGCACCACGACCATCGGAGTGCGCGCCTGCATTTGCTTGACGTAGTAAAAGCTCTCGGCATTGGTCTGATCGGGAGGTGTGGGCTTGCGCCGCTGCATGCGCCCGCCCTGCATCTGATCCTGAATCTCCGACAGGCTAGGCCGGATAAGCTTACGATTCACGCTTACAACGTCTTTCATGGCGAGTTCCTCGGGCCGGGTCCGCCTCCGATCCTTTGTCGGAGAAACTGCGTTGCCGGTGCTCTGTGCGATGGCTAAGTCTAACTCCCCAGGCAGATCACAAACTCTGTGCAAGACCAAACCTGACTGCTAATCTAGCACGCATCCTGTTAGCGGGCAATATCCTTTAAGGCCGCATCGCGAGTCAAGCGGAATTTTGCCCGGCTCCCTGCGACCGCGTGCGGATAAGCGGCCGGACCCCGAGTCGCATCGTCCGGAGCGCTCGGGTCCGGAGCGCGGGCGCGCAGCCGGCTACGGACGGCCGGCGGGCGGAGCGTTCAAGCGGCCCCGCGACACCATCGCTATGGCAAGCGAGTCAAAACCGAGCTGCTGATTCACGTTTCGGATCTGAAGACGATGCGCTTCGTCGAGACCCTCTTTGAGCGCGACGATGCCCTGGAAACCCAGCGCGGAGGCCCAGACCTTCAGCCGCGGCACGATGTCCAGATGCGCCACCGGCGCGCCCTCCCCGCCTTCGAGCACCAGCAGCAGGTCGCGCAGCAGTTCCGATCCCGTGCTCAGCATTTCCTCGAAGTGATCGCGATCCGCCGTCAGCTTGCGCGTCGAGTCAAACAACTGCCCCCAGTCCGGCGTCCGCGCGCGCGGCCCGAGTCCACCGCTCAAGCTCTGAAAAAACTCCAGCCAGAGTTCCCGGCGCGCCAGGCACGCGGGCAAATCGAATTCCAGCGCGCGGCCCACGCTGCCGCCGGACAGGCGCACCACCAGGCGCTGTTGAGCCTTCGGTATCGCGCCGCGTTGCTCGAGCAGTCGCAGCACCAACTCCTCGTTGACGGGCGAGAAGGCCACGCGCTGGCAGCGCGAACGAATGGTGGAGCGCAACTCTCCCGCGTTCGGACACACCAGGACGAACGTGGTGGTTTCGGGCGGCTCTTCCATGACTTTCAGCAGCAGATCGACGGCTTGCCAGTGAATGTCCTGCGCCTGGTCGATGATGAAGAAGCGGCGCGGCAGTTCGAAGGGACGCGTGTAAGCCACCTGGCGCAGCACGCGGATCTGTTCGCTCAGGATGTAGCGCGTGATGGGCGCAATTAGTTGAAGGTCAAAGTAGACCAGGCCTTCGACGCGCCGCCCGGACTCTTTCATCTCGCGCCGGCGCGCCAGATCTTCGCCGGCGGACGCGATCATCTCAGCGGCGCGGCGGCAGCGTCCGCATTCACCGCAAGCGTCATCCTTCAGACGCTCGCAGACGGCGGCCTGCGCCAGCGTCAGCGCCAGCGTCTTCTTGCCCACGCCTTCCGGTCCCGTGAACAGCAGCGCGCCCGGCAAGCGGTCCGCGCGCAGCATCTCGCGAATCGTCTGAACCGCGGCCGGATTTCCGAGGAATGAGTTAAAGGACATAAAAAAGCCGTTGTCGGTCGTCAGTCGTGTCAGCCGTCCGTTGCCGTTACCGGGGCGTCGTAATCTTCAGCACCAGCCTTCGGGTCCACGATCTACGAACCACAAACCGCAAACTTCATCCACCCGCAACAGACGAGAGTCCTGCGAACGACGGACAACTGACAACCGACGACTGACCACGGAACTATCGTCCCTTCCGCAATCGTTCGTCGACCACGCGCCCGATTTCCGCCTCCACCTCGCGGAGCGGGCGTCCGGCGTCAATCAATCGTACGCGGTCGGGCTCGCGGCGCGCCAATGCGCGATATCCGGCGCGCGCGCGCTTTTGGAATTCGAGGCCCGCGGCTTCGAAGCGTGAACTGCCGGACTTCGCGTCGCGCCCGAGGGCCCTTTTGAGCGCCACGCCCGGGTCAAGGTCGAGCACCAGCGTAAGGTCGGGCTGCGTAGGACCGCAGATCGCACGATCGAGCAGCCGCACGGTGCGCGCGCCAAGTCCGCGCGCGTATCCTTGATACACGAAGCTGCAGTCGTTGAAGCGGTCGCTCACCACCACTTCGCCCCGTTCGAGCGCCGGCCGGATCACCTCTTGCAGGTGCTGAGCCCGCGCCGCATAAAACAGCGCCAACTCCGCGAGCGCGCCGAGTTCCTCTTTGTCGGTCATCAGGATGGCGCGCACTTTTTCGCCGACTTCCGTGCCGCCCGGTTCCCGCGTCGCGCGCACCGCGTATCCTTGCCGGCGCAAGTTCCGCACCAGGCGGCGAAACTGCGTGCTCTTGCCGGTTCCGTCGATGCCTTCCAGCGTGATGAAAAAGCCGCGCGGCTGCAAAGGGTCCTTTGTCTTCTGCGGAGTGGCAGGATTCGAAGGTAACATTCCCGGCACCGGCGTCACAAGTGGTCCGAGGCGAAGCAGGCGTCCCATTTGGCCGGCAATGCGAGGTTCTTAGCAGGTCCAGCCTATTATACCTATAGTAAGAAGCTGTCACAATTCAGAGAAGAAACGCTAAAATCGAATATTTGACCCAAGTGGTGAGCATCACGCGGGCCGCGCATCGTGGTGAAGTTTATGAGTGAGGTATGGGCGTGACGCAGACGTGAAAGGAAACGTCTTGCGCCACCGGCCTATGCCGTCGCGGCCGCCAAGCGTCGTCACCCGCGAAGACTCGGCCTGCCCGCTTCTCTGCATCCGAGCTTTTGCAACGGTTTTTACATTTTGATGACAACCGGCTAAGGGTTCTTTCGGTACAGTGTGGAGGCACCAACAACTTACGATTTCAAATTGGAGGTAGGAAGATGACCAGAAACATTCGCCTATTCGTCGCAGCGGCGTTACCCATTATGGCCTTCGCGCTGACGCCCGGGACCGCCAGGGCGCAGAGCTACACCGGCGACTGGCCGGCGACCGTGAGCCATTCGAGAGGCTCCAATGGCACGTACTGCCTGTCGCTGACCGACAATGGTAGCGTCGGCTGGCCGCACAGCGGCCAAGTCACAATGGTTGAAGGGCGCTCCACACTTTACGGCACATTCCAAGTGATCGGCGGGCTCATTACGGTGACCGTTGAGTCACCGGGCGATTACGCAGACGCCGGCCTGGTGTTCGTCGCTCAAGCCAGCAACGGCACTATCGGCAAAGGCGTCTACGATGACGTTTACAGCGGGGAAGAGATTGACTCCGGCGCGTTAGCGTTCGGGGCGAAGAACGGCTGCTCCGACAGCGAATAAAAGAACGGGCTTGGCCGCGTAATGGCGCTATGCGAGGCTGAGTGGGGAGATCTCAATAGCAGTGGCTAGTCGCTAGTGGCGGGCGGCAAAGAGAAGCAAGTAGTCTTGTGGCATGAGAAATGTTTCGGAAGGCGGCAGGTGAATGGTGAGTAAGCGTCTGACCTTTGTTGTCTGTATTGTGCTTGCGTGCCGCGGGGCGAGGGCACAGACTCCTGTCTGGCAGCCGTCGCCGGGCCATACGCAGGTGCTGATATGGCCGGGCGCGGTCCCCGATGCGCAGCCTGTTCCCGGGTCGGAGTACGTGGAAAGGTCGAAAGAGTTGATTGGCGGTAGCCCGGTTGTAAGCGTATACAACGTGTCGCGGCCGACGATGGCGGTTTATCCGCCAACCGCGAAAAACACGGGCGTTGCGGTTGTCGTGTTTCCCGGCGGGGGCTTTGAGGAATTGGCCATCGATCTGGAAGGCACGGAGGTTTGCGATTGGCTGACGTCCAAGGGGATCACGTGCGTGCTGCTGAAATATCGCGTGCCGAGCCTGCCTTATGACTGGCACTGCAAGTGCCGGCCCGACGGTTTTGTGACGTCGACACTGGCGCTCGAAGATGCGCAACGGACGATGGGACTCGTGCGCTTACACGCCGCAGAATTGCAGATCGATCCGCACAAGATTGGAGTGCTGGGATTCTCGGCGGGCGGGTATCTGGTGGCGGAGATCAGCACGAACTTCCAGCGCCGTTTGTATGCGCCGGGCGATGCGGCTGACAAGCAAAGCTGCCGTCCTGATTTTGCGGTGGGCGTCTATCCGGGGCACCTGTGGGTTGGCCGTGACGCTTACGGATTGAATCCGAATGTTCCCGTCACTCGCCGGACGCCGCCAACGTTTTTGGTGCAGGCGGAGGATGACAACGTGGACGGCGTCAACCAATCGGTGGCGTACTACATTGCGCTCGAGAACGCCGGCGTTCCCGTGGAGTTGCATTTGTATGCGCAGGGCGGGCATGCGTTCGGGCTGCGGCCCACGAAGCTTCCGATTACCGAGTGGCCCCATTTGGTGGAGACGTGGCTCGAGACGATCGGGATGATTTCGCAGTAGGTGATGCAAATAGAAGGAAGATCCCGCCTCAATAAGCATTGATTGAATACCCCGCCCCTTGGAATTGCAACGCGACGCCAGCAGCACAATCGGCGGAGTGTCGATGTTACAATGCTGGCTTTCGGATTCCGCCTGAGTCGTAGCTTTCGGACCGCGGCATGATCGACGAAATCGCGCGCAACGTCGCCCGGGTGCAAGAGCGGATCGCGGCGGCCTGCCGGCGCGCCGGACGCCGTCCGGAGGAAGTGCGGTTGGTGGCGGTCTCGAAGATTGTACCGCCTGAGCGCATCCGCGAGGCTTACGATTCGGGCCTCCGCGACTTCGGGGAGAACCGCGTGCAGGAGGCCGAAGCCAAGCGACCGGCGCTAACCGGTCTCGACCCGACCTGGCACTTGATCGGCCACCTCCAGACGAACAAGGCCCGGACCGCGCGCGAACTATTCGGTTGGATCCATTCCGTAGATTCGCTGCGCCTGGCGGAAAAGCTCCATCGCGGCGCGGATGCGCACACTGCCGAACTCGCGCCCCTGCCGGTGCTAATCGAGGTGAACATCGGCGGCGAGGGCGCAAAATCCGGGGTCGAGGAGGGAGCGGCGCTCGATCTCGCGCGCGGCATCAGCGCACTCGGAAGCCTGGCCCTGCTCGGGTTGATGGCGGTGCCGCCCTACTCGGACGATCCCGAAGCCGCGCGGCCCTATTTTTCCCGTCTGCGCCGGCTTGGAAAAGTGATAGACTCTGCGCGCTTGCCCAATGTGCGCATGGACGAGCTTTCCATGGGCATGAGCCATGATTTCGAAGTTGCCATCGAAGAAGGCGCCACCCTGGTGCGCATCGGCACCGCCATTTTTGGAGCGCGGCCGTGACAGGTTTCTACAAGGAGGTCCGGGCCGATGCCGCCATTCCGGATTGAGGGCTTGCGAGTAACGTTCCACGCCAAGGTGAGGCCGCGCGCCGCGCGCGACCGGCTGCACATCGACAGCACCGGACGCATCCGTATCGATCTGCGGGCCGCGCCCGCGGACGGCGAAGCCAACGAGGCCCTGGTCCGCTTCCTCGCCAAAGGGCTGCGCCTCTCCCAGGACGCGATCGACATCGCCTGGGGCTTGAACGCGCGCCAGAAGCTGGTCCGGATCACCGGCTACCCGCCCCCGCTCGTCACCGATCGCCTGATGGCGCTGTCGCTCGCGAAGTGACGGCGCACACGCTGGGCATCGCCATCGTTGCGATTCTCGCCGCCCGGGCCATGAACCGGCTCTAACCGGTTGCGGCCTGGCTCCGCCCAGGCTCCCGCTCCTGCCCGGGCTTGAAGACCCGGTCATAGATCAACATCAGGACGGTACCCGCGATTCCCACCGCGGTCACCACCCACCACATCTGCTGCGGCCGGTGCAGGACGTCGCCGAACTCGTGCAGCAGGTAGCCCCCCAGTGGGCCGGCGATGAAGTAGCCTATGGCAATCGGGAGAAATGCGTAGCCCATGTAGAGGCCCTGCTGGCCGGAGGGCGCAAGGCGCGAGATGTACTCGTAGTAGCGGGCCGACTGCGTGATCTCGCCGAGCGCCAGCACCACCAGGCACGCGATCAGGCCGACGGTCGACGGATGAATGGCGAGGATCAGCCAGGAGAGGCTCGAGATCAGCAAGCCCAGGGTCATGGCCGAGAAGGCAGGAATTTTGCGGGTGAGGAAGCTCACCAGGATCTGGAAGCAGATCACGGTGAGCGCATCGACGGAGAGAATCAAGTCGGCGTTGGCGTTGGGATCCACGTAGCCGCGCAGGAAGAGCGGCACCGAAACGAATTCCTGCCAGAAGACGATGTAAAAGCTGGAAAAGATCACGAGAAAGAGGACGAAGCGCACGTTGCCGAGGACCACGAACATGTTCTTAAGGGCCGCGGCCACGGTCGGCACGCGCTCTTCGCCGGCCTGCGTAGGCTCGCGGAAGAAGAAGAACGTGACCAGAAACATCAGAAAGACACTCAAGGAGGCGACCCGGAAGACGTTGGCCATCCCGAGGCCCAGTTGTTTGCGGACGAACCAGGCCATGATGGGTCCGAGCGTGCCGCCGATATTGACGATGGTGTAGTAAATCGAATAGCCGATGGAGCGCACGTTTTCGGCCGAGGCGCGCGCCGTGGTTCCCGCCACGCAAGGCTTGACCACCGCCGGTCCGAGGGCAGGAATCATCAGGATGACGAGCACCAACCATTTGTCTCCGAGCGCCTGCCGGGCCGCCTGCATCCATGGCGCGGCGAGCGAGCCCAGCAGAAAGTAGCCCACCGTCATCACAAGGTAGGCGAACATCAGCGCCCGCCGGAACCCGAACCGGTCGGCGAGTGACCCGCCCAGCATAGGCAGAAACCACACCACGAACCCGAAGATGCCGATCATCCAGCCGGTGAGTTCTTTGGAGAAGTGGAGTTGCTCGCTCAGGTAGATCGCGAGCACGGCGCTGGCCCCGTAATACGCCAGGCGTTCGAAGAGCTCCGCGATGTTGGCGACCCAGAACGCGCGCGCGAATCCGACGCGAATCTCCTGCAATCGCTGGCTAAAGCCCACCTGAATCTCCTTGCGCCGGTCCGCAAATTACGCAGATCGCTGAGATAGCACGAGCGAATCTACGGACTCCTGAAGCGCTTGGATTGTAGCGTAACTCCGGGGTTCAGTGCGGTGATTCTCGGCGGCGGCGGAATCGCTCGCTTCTGGTAGGGCCGCCGTTCGGAATCCCTTGCAGACCAGTTCCCATTATGGGAACATAAGCAACCGAGGCGCGTGCACGTCATCAGCTACAAGGCGATCCGAGAATACAAAGCGGCCCGTCCGGATGCCGGGCCCGCCCTCGACAACTGGTATCGGGTTTCATCGAGCACCAAGTGGAAGAGCTTCGCGGAACTCAAGAAGGTCTTCAGCAGCGCCGAGTGGGTAACCCCATACGTCGTATTTAACATTGCCGGGTACCGGTATCGTCTCATCGCTGAGATTAATTTTCGCAGCCAGACGCTCTTCATGCGGCACATCCTGGCGCACCAGGAATACAAGCGAGGAAACTGGAGAAGCCCATGAGCACCCAAATCTTGAATCCTTCGACCTACGGAAGGCTCCTTGCGAAAGTTCAGCCCCGCGCCATCAAGGACGAAAGGGAGTATACCCGCCTGGTGGCCGAGGTTGGGCGGCTCGTTGAGCGGGGGGAAGACGACCTTTCTGCGGAAGAGACCTCGCTTCTGGAGATGATGTCGATCCTGATCGAGGACTACGATCGTGAGCATTATCCCCTGAAGCCTTCCGAGCCCCATCAAATGCTGGCGTTTCTGCTGCAACAGCGCGGGCTTACCTCACGCGATCTCTGGCCGGTCTTGGGTTCCAAGGCCAGGGTCTCCGAGATTCTCCATGGAAAGCGCAGCGTCAGCAAAGATCAGGCGAAGAAACTGGCGGCTTTCTTTCGCGTACCGGTTGGGCTTTTCATCTAATCCTTCCGCACCGCCCACGCCAGGCCGTCCGGTTCTCTGCCCGGCTCGATACGCCCGATCACTTCCAGGGTCTTCAAATCGACGACCGCCACGTAGTTGTCGGGACTGCAGGCCACGTAAGCGCGCAGGCCGTCGGGTTGCATCAGAATGCCGGCGGCGCCGTGTCCCAGCCTGATTCGCTTGACCTCCTTGCGGGAGGCCGAGTCGAAGACCACGAGGTCGGGTCCGCCCAGGGTGGACACCAGGACCAGGCGGCCGTCGAGCGTGAACTTCAAGCGGTTCGCGCCCCTGGCGTTCGCGTCCAGGGTCGCGACGACCTTCTTGCCCGCGACATCGATCACCGAGATCGTGCCGTCACCGGCGTTTCCCGTCCACAGTTCCTTGCCGTCGGGCGAGACGTCAAAACCTTCGGAGCCCCGGCCGACCGGGATCGCCGTCTCGTTCCAGTCCGACGGCCGCGGAGGCATCGAGGCGCCCGGACCGCCCGGAGGCCCGGACGGCGGCGGTCCTCCCGGCCCGGAGGGTGGCGGCCCGCCGCGTGGAGGTCCGCCGGGTGGAGGTCCGAACCCACCGGCCGGAGCCGTCGTCTTCTCGATCACGCTGATGGTGCCTGAATTCACATTCGAGGTGAAAATGCGATTCAGGTCCGCGGAGACCAGAACCATGTGGGTGCGATTCTGACCGGTGCCGAGCACCCAATCCACTTTGTGCGTGGCGGGATCGTAGCGGCCGATCACCTTGTTGGCTTCGGCCGTGAAATACAGCTCGCCGCCGGCAAACCATAGGCCGTGCGGCCCGTGCAATGGTCCGAGATCAATCGCCGTGAGGCGTCGCGCGGCCTCGAGATCGATCACCGAGATGGTGTTGTACGTTCCAAAACCGTAGTTGGAAACGTAAGCGAGTTTGCCGTCCGGCGAGGCGACCACTTCGTGCGGATCGGGACCGGCAGGCACCCGTCCCACGACCTTCAGGGTCGCCGGATCGACAATTGCGAGCGAAGTATCCCGCTTGGCCAGCACGAGCAGCGCGGGCGATGGCGTGGCCTGCGCCTGCAGAACGCCGGCGGCGCCTCCCGTCAGCATCGTTGCGAGCAGAGCGACTTTGATCACAGGCGGGCTCCTTGACGGCCTTTGGGACAGCTCATTTCACACGCAAACTTGACCCGCACGCGTTCTGGCTTCGAATGGGTAAATCGAAGCCACGGCCAACACCGATTGGTTGATTACAAAAGACTTATGACGACATCGAGTTTGGCTTTTCTGGCTTCGTTTGGCTTCGTTGTAACCCATTTTTCACACTGATTTGCTGATTCCATTGGACTTAGTGGCTTCGTTTTGCAAAATTTTAGATTCTTTTTTTTCTGACTTTTGAGGAATTTCCCGTGTTCCTGCCGATTGGCCGAGTTCGTGCTCGCTTGCGACATCCTGCGGCCAGTTGCAAGGGTGCAGGAGAAGGGTCGGCAAGCTCGATGATGCTGCTTCGCCCCGGGATCGAAACAATTGAAACGCGAGGAATCTGTGGAGCATGGAGAGCCTCTCCCGGGCGGCGATTCCGTCGCCGGAGAATGACACGGAAGCATAGAGCAGGCTAGCGTTATTGTCAAGCTCTGTAGGTAGGCATATATAGGCTACACGCAATCGCCCCCAAGAAG
>DASZIG010000049.1:232500-269771 GCA_035949375.1 Terriglobia bacterium
GGCTGGAAAGCCGGGCTGCGCCGCCGCCAAGGCCCCGCTCTGCGGTTCGGCAGAGGCGGCCAAGCCCGGGTCGACGGCCAACTTCGCGGTGTCTTCGCTCATGAATCAGCCTGTAGGCAGCCACATACTAAGGCTGCCCGGCGGGCACTGGCTCCTTTTCGTTCCAGCCTTCGAACTCATTCCAGTTTACCACTTCGCGGTAGCGTTGTTCGCGTCTCAGGTCGCCGAAGTCAACGAAATTACCCTCGGCGCGGTTGCCCCCTTGCGACTGGTAGTACCAGCCGGACTCCTGGGCCAGCGCCGCGGCCTCACCGGAAATCTCGAAGGTTCGCTCGACGTACTGATAAGGCGTCGCGGGATGCTCCTTGGGCACGTAGATGCGATCCACCAGCACCTTGACGCCCGGCGGCGCGGCGCCCCGGCGCGAAAGCTCGTGCAGAGCCTTCACAGTGAAAAAGTTGGCCACAATATGATCGATGTGCCCTTCCGCGGGCGGGTGCGGCGTGACGATCACCTCCGGGTTGAAGCGCTCGATCAGCTTGGCAGCAGCCTCCACCACGGAATCGCGCGCGTAAGGCAGATTCGGGAACGCGATCTGCTCGTAGGGCGCGTGATCGCTCGCAAGCAGCGGAGCGAGATACGGGTCGCGCGCGCCCGGATGCCGGTACCAGATCTCGCCCGATCCGCCGTCCGGCAGGCCCAGGAACAGGATATCGTCAGCCGGCACGCCCAGGTGTCCGAGCACGGCGCGCGTCTCTTGCATGCGGATGTAGCCATAGTTCAGCGCCTCCTCCGGACCGCAACTGTGTTCGTAATAGCGGTCGCAAGCGCCCGCGTCGCCGCTCGTGAAGTAAACGAAGTGGATGGGAATGTGATTTTCGACCGCCGCGCGGATCATGCCGTACCATCCGCCTTCGTCGTCCTCATGCGCCGCGAAGAAGAGCAGCGACTTCGGCAAAGGATTGACGGCCAGTTCGAGATCGTTCTGCGCCAGGATCTCACCAGAGCTCGCCACGACACGCACTTCCAGCCGATAAACGCCTTGCTCGCGCGGCAGCTTGAGCTGGCCGCGGCTGACCACCGGCTGGCTTCCGCCCGGCGTTGAAGGTTCCAGATCCACGTTCTCTTTGGCCACAGCTTCCGCAACCACATGGTCCCCTTGCAGCAGACGCTCTTCGATGCGAACGCCGTGCCAGGCATTTGGGCCAGGGTCGCTCACGCGGTAGCCCACCGCCGCCGCGTCCTCGGGGGAGAACATGGTGTGATCGTGGTCGAATGAGACCGCGGCAGAGTCCGCGCCCACAGGGTAGAAATGCCGGTAGCTGGTGACGTTCACGGACTTGAGATCGGAGTAGACATACTGGCCGGGATAAGGCCGCGGGCCGGTGAAGCCCGGCGGATTCACAAAGAGCAAGCGGCTGAAAGCGATGTCGAGCACCTGCTTGCGCGCGTGATCCCACACCACCACGCCGTATTGATGCGTGGCGGATTGCTTTACGTCTGGAGCGACCGCGACTGCGGCCTTGCGCAGGCTGTAGGCTCCGGTGGGTGCGAGGCTCGCCGAAGGCGCGAGCAGCACGATGCTCGCCTTCGCCTGCTCGGCGGGTCCCGCGATCCAGGGCCAGTAGCGGTCGGAGAACTCGATGCGCAGTCCGCTCAAGGCCTGAGCGCTCAGATTCTTGAGCGACACCGTAACGCTCACCGGATCGCCTGCAGCGTAGATCTCCTTGTCGACCTCGATGCGGTCGATGCGCACGACCTTGTGATGGACGCCGAACCTGGCGGCTTGCGTCTTGGTGGCGAGCACGCGGTCGGACGCCGCTTCCACAAGCTGCACGTCAACGTCATAGCGGCCGGTGGCGGCGGCAGGCGGGATAGACCACAGGGTCAGGTAACCGGCCGGCACCTTGGGGCCGGTGTAAAAGACGCCGTGCCAGACGGGCTTTGCCGAAGACGCCTCCGCCGCCTCGTAGCGGATGGTGGCGGCGGCGCGCACGGGCGCGCGCAATCCCGCACCGGCGAGCCCGGCCCCTTCCGGAAGGCTCACGCGGATTCTGACCGCGTCGCCCGCGTTGTAAGTGATCCGATCCGTGACGGCCTGAAGCGAAGCGGGTTCCTGCGCGAGGGCGCAGGTGAGCGGCAGGCCGAACGCGAGAGCGGCGAGCGCTGCTCCGATCCTGCGCTGACAGGAATGGGACGCGATTCTCACAAGTACGATGGCGGGGCACGCGAGAAGCGTGCCGTGCAGTCTAATGGGCCCGGGCGCGCCTGGCCTGCCGCCGCTCTTCAATTCCGTCGAGCGCGCCCCACAGGCTCCGGGCCGCGCTTTCAGCGGCTTCGAGAGCTTCGCCGGCGGACTCGGGGTTCGTCTGCAGCTCCCGTGCAAGCCGGCCGGCCCACACTCGCGAGTGGTGAACGTCCGCCGTTTCGTGCACGGTGAAATACCGGCAGGCACGCTCGTCAGCCCCGTAGTGCGCGCGCAGGCCCTCGGCCTTGACCTTGGCAATCTCGGGCACTTGCGATTCGTAGGCGTAAAGGGCGGCGAGCACCGCCGCGGCCGGCTTCTCGCGCGCGGCTGCACGGAAGCCCCCGATCAACGCCTCCACCTGCGGGATCGGCTTTGCGTCCTTGACGGCGTCGCGCCCGTTGCCCATGCCCTCGGCGAAGTCCAGCCACAACTCGGAGTGCGCTACACCGTCGATCTCTTCTTCCCAGAGGTTATGCAGCACCGCGCGGCGCAGCGCACCGTCGGGCAGCCGCGAATGGAACGCGCTCAGGTAGGTGGGAAACGCAGCCACGTGATGGTAGTAAGCAGCGGCGTAGTGGCCGAGATCGTCACGGGTCAACCCGCCCGACGTCCAGGCGCGATAGAAGGGATGGCACAACAGGCTGTATTTTGCGATGCGGCGGTCCAGTTCTTCAAAGAAGTTCTGCTCGTCCATAAGGTCACTCGCTCCCGATTCAGTCAGGAGACGAGTATACACGACTCGGGCCCTGCCGACCGGCCCCGGCGGGTCGGCAACACCTGGCTTTTACCTCGGGTTTTAACCCTGGATTTTCTCCGCCGCACACCGCGGGACTTCAGCGCTCCTCGCTTCCTGCCTTTTTCGAGCCTTTCCGCGGCTTCTTCGGTTTGGGCTCTTTGGCCGGAGCGGCGCCCGACCCCGACCCACTGCCGGATCCCGATCCCGAACCCGCACCGGGCCCCGTGCCCGAGCCCGATCCAGACACAGGCCCTGAACTGGCGCCTGATCCCGAGCCTGACGCGGAGCCCGGACCGGCGAGGGCCGCAGCCAGGGCGGCGCCGTTGGGGCTGCCCCATCCGGTGCAGGCGTCCCAACCTGGCCCAGCGTTGTAGCCTCCGATCTGCCCCGTGATATCGTTGCTGCCCGAGGTGATGTCGTGGAAGCCGGGGCCCGAGACCCCGGACGCGTAGATCAGCGGGTTCAGGAAGCCGGCAGGTTTGCCGAGCTGCTGGTTGATGCACGCCACCAGGCCCGCCCAGAGCGGAGCCGCCGCGCTGGTGCCGCCCACCACGCCCTGCACACCGTCCGACAGCACCTGGTAGCCCGTATCGGGGTCGGCATTCGCGGCCACGTCCGGCACCCCGCGTCCCACGCGGTTCCCGGGGTTCACCGAGGGCGGAACGTTGGCGTTCTGCTGCCAGGTGGGAAGCGCGATGTCATCGCTGATGCCGCCCCCCGTCGCGCCCCCGTTCGTACCGTCATTCCAGACCACCTCGCTCGAAATCTGAGTGCCGGATGATTCGAGCGTGGTGCCGCCGCAGCCGAGCACGTACGCGCTCGACGCTGGATAGTCGACGTGGGCCAGGCCGTCGTCGATTTCGTCGCGTGAACCGTCGTCCCCGGATGCCGCGCACACCGTCACGCCCATGGCGGCTGCGGATTGGAAAGCCTGATCCACCGCTTGAATGGCCTGCGTGGTCCAGATGTCGTTCCCTTCCGCATAGCCCCAACTGACCGAAATCACGGAAGGCTTGTTCACACTGTCATTCACGGCGGTGTTGACGACATCCACCCAGCCCTGCTCGGTGAAGGGGGCGAAATAGACCGCGATGCGCGCGCCGGACGCCACCGACCCCGCCATCTCGATATCGAGGTCCACCTCGACGTCGGGGCTGTCATTGCCCGGAGCCGGCTGATTCGAGACTCCGTCCACCGAAACGGCGGTGACCTGCGGCGTGGCGATGCCGAGCTGCTGGAAGTAGCTGTCGAGGTCGGTCGAAGTGTAGCCACCCCCAAATTCCAGGATGCCGATGCATTCGCCGGCGCCGTTAACGCCGGATGGGAAGTTGTAGAGCTGCGCCACCTGGGGAGGAGTGTAGACCGTCTGACCTGCGGCCAGCGCCTGATCGACAGGTCTGAAGCCGCGTCCGCGCGGACTCGCCTGGGGCCGGTTGTCGAATCCGAAAACCCCCTGGACCACGCCCACCAGTTCCGGTGAGATGAAAATGGCGCCGGTGCGCCCGCGAAAGTCGCCGTCCGGATGCCGGTAATTCACAAGATTCACGTTGAAGGCCGCGCTCAAGCTCGCGATCGTTCCGGAAAGAACGACCGTGCGCCGGGCGGGGTCCGCCTCCACCACCGTGAGGTTGTTCTGGCGCGCGAACGCCTTCACATTGGCCACGTCCTCCGGATTCGCCCCGTAACGGGCGGCGAATTCCTCGCGGCTCAGGTACTGGCGGTCCTTCGGCCGGCTCGGGCCGAGTTCCTTGCTCGACCGTAGTTCGTCGAGGGATCTGCGCGGACGCAGCAGGACGCTGATTCGAATGACTTCGTTCGGGTCAGGCGCGCCGGCTTCCTGGGCGCCGGGGCGGAGGTACCGTTCGCTGCCCGGAAGGGGAACGAGATTGCTGTTCTGGTTTGTCGCCACCGTCTTATTCCTCCAGTTGAGTTAGCTGCCTCCTTCCAGCGTGGCGCCGGAAGTCCTCCCCTGTTGAAATTTACCACGGAGGACCCGGAGAAAAAACTCCGTGCGCCTCTGTGGCCTCGGTTGTGAGCTTCTGTTTGGTTGGGCTCGTCGGGCGGAAGCGGTTATGCTTAATATGAACAGTGATGGACGGATGGAAACAATTCGCAGGGGTCAACGCCGGGTACGCCCTGGAGCTCTACGAACGGTACCGGCGGGACCCTTCCTCGCTTGACGGCGCCACGCGCGCCTTCTTCGAGCGCAACGGCCCGCCCCCGGGGATCGAGGCGTCCTCGGAGACTTCGGTTTCCCGTATGGCGGAAGTGGCGAACGTCCCAATCGCCAGGATTGTGGGCGCGGTGAACCTTGCGGAGTCGATTCGCAAGTTCGGCCACCTGGCCGCGCAGCTTGACCCGCTCGGCAACCCGCCGCCAGGCGACCCCTCGCTCGAGCCCGCGTATCACGGCGTGACGGAGCAGGATCTGCGGGCGCTGCCGGCCTCGCTGTTTGCGACCACGTTTGCCGCGGAGACACGATCGCCGGGCGCGGAGGTACGTGGCACCGCGAGCGCCTGGGACGTCATCGAGTGGCTGCGCAGCGTTTATTGTGGCGTGAGCGGCTTCGACTACGGCCACGTGCGCGATCCCGAGGAGCGGCGCTGGCTGCTGGACGCGATGGAGTCGAGGCGCTTTCGCCCGCCTGCCGATCCCATCGATGAAGTTGCGCTTCTCGATCGCATCACTCAGGAAGGCGCCTTCGAGCTTTTCATTCATCGGGCGTTCCCGGGCAAGACGCGCTTCTCGATCGAAGGCCTCGGGATTCTCGTGCCCATGCTCGACGAGATCATCCTGCGTGCGGCGCGCGCACGGTTCCGCAATGTATTGCTCGGCATGGCGCATCGTGGCCGGTTGAATATCCTGGCCCATGTTTTGAACAAGCCCTACGAGCAGATTCTGGCGGAGTTCAAGGACCCTATAGGCGCGAGCCGCTTCCGCAGCGATCTCGGCTGGACCGGAGACGTGAAGTACCACTCGGGCGCGGTGCGGCAGCTTGCCGAATCGACCGACACAACCCTGACGGTCGCGCTCGCGCCCAATCCCTCGCATCTTGAGGCCGTGAATCCGGTGGTGGAAGGCATGGCGCGCGCGGCGGGCACCACGACCGATGAGCGAGGCCCGGCCCGCTTCGACCCCACCCGCACCCTGCCGCTGCTGATCCACGGTGACGCGGCCTTCCCCGCGCAAGGCGTGGTGGCCGAGACCCTGAACCTCTACCGTCTGAACGGTTACTCGACGGGCGGCACGCTGCACATCATTGCCAACAATCAGCTCGGATTCACCACCGAGCCGGCCGATGGCCGTAGCACGCCCTTTTCAAGCGATTTGGCGCGCGGATTCCGCATTCCGCTGGCGCGCGTCAATGCCGACCATCCCGAGGCTTGCATCGAGGCCGCGCGGCTTGCCTTCGCCTACCGCGATCGCTTTCGCAAGGACTTTGTGATCGACCTCGTCGGCTACCGGCGCTACGGGCACAACGAAGGCGACGACCCGAGCGTCACGCAACCCGTGATGTACCGCAAGATCTCCGGGCATCCCACCGTGCGGCAACTCTGGGCCAAAACCCTGCTCGCGCGCGGTGTGATCCGCGAGGGGGACGCCGAAGCACTGGTCAAAAAGCATTTCGGCCGCCTCGAAAGCGTGATGGCCTCGCTCCAGCCCGAGCGCGAGCTCGTGGAACCGCGTCCCGAGGAGCCGCCCCCAGGCGCGGCGCGCTACACGAGCACCGCCTTCCCGGCTGAAACCTTGCGCGAGCTAAACGAATCGTTGCTCCAGGTGCCGGAGGGCTTCACCCTCAATCGCAAGCTCGAACGCCCGCGGGCGCGGCGGCGGGATATGCTAAGTACCATGGACGATCGCATGATCGAGTGGGCGGCGGCCGAGGAGCTGGCTTTCGCCTCAATCCTGTCCGAGGGTACGCCGATCCGGCTGACCGGCCAGGACACCGAACGCGGCACCTTCAACCAGCGGCACGCCGTCCTGTTCGACGCCAACACCGGCGCGCCCTTCGTGCCACTGCAGGCGCTGGCGCAGGCCCGGGCATCGTTCGAGGTGCACAACAGCCCGCTCAGCGAGAATGCTGCGCTCGGCTTCGAGTACGGCTACAACGTGCAGGAGCCGGGACGCCTGGTGATCTGGGAAGCGCAGTACGGCGACTTCTTCAACGGCGCCCAGACCATGATCGATGAGTTCGTTCTGTCGGCCCGGTCTAAGTGGGGCCTGACGCCTTCGCTCGTGATGCTTTTACCGCACGGCCTGGAAGGCCAGGGACCCGATCATGCCAGCGGCCGGCCGGAGCGCTTCCTGCAACTCGCCGCCGCCATCAACGTGCGGATCGCCAACTGCACCACGGCGGCGCAGTACTTCCACCTGCTGCGGCTGCAGGCGGCGTTGCTCAAAACCGATCCGCTGCCGCTCGTCGTCTTTACGCCCAAGAGCCTGCTGCGCCACCCGCGCGTGGCGTCGTCACTGCGGGAACTGGCCGAGGGCCGCTTCCACCGTGTACTCGATGACCCCGAGGCTCGGCGCGAGCCGGAGCGCGTGCGACGGCTGGTCCTGGCCAGCGGTAAGATCGCCATAGAGTTGCTCGCCGCCCGCGAGCGCGAGCCGAACGCCGCCCTGGCTGTCTGCCGGGTGGAACAGCTCTACCCTTTTCCCGAGGCCGACCTGCGCCCGCTCCTCGACTCCTACCCGCACCTCGAAGACGTGGTGTGGCTGCAAGAGGAGCCGCGCAACATGGGAGCCTGGGAATTCATGCGGCTGCAACTCCAGCGGCTGATCGAAAATCGCTGGCCGCTGACCTACGTGGGCCGGCCGCGCAGTTCGAGCCCGGCTGAGGGCTCGTCCGCCTGGCACGCGGCCAATCAGGCCGCGCTCCTCCGGCAAGCCGGTGAGCTGACCGAAGCCGGGGTGGAAGAAAAGCTCGGCGCCCGAAACTAGGACTTGCTGCCCGCACAAAGAGGTGCAAAACCCATGCCCGCCAAAATCGTCGTGCCCGAACTCGGAGAGTCCGTGCTCGAAGCCACGGTCGGACGCTGGCTGAAGCACGAAGGCGACCCCGTGAATGCGGGCGAGGTGCTGGTCTCGCTCGAAACCGACAAGGTCGACCTTGAGGTGGGCGCGGAGCGTAGCGGCGTGCTGGCGAAGATCGAGCGCCAGGAAGGTGAAGACGTGAAGATTGGCGACGTGCTGGGCGTGATTGACGAAGCCTTGGCTTCCGCCACCGTCAAGCCTGCGGAACCGCAGCCGAAGGCTGCCGCCGCCGTCGGCGCCCCCGTCGGCGCGGTCGATGCGGAACAAGAAGAGCAACCAGCGGCCACGCCCTCCGCGCGACGCCTGGCGCGCGAGCGCAGCGTCACCCTGAGCGACGTATCACCGGCAGAGGGCAGCCGCGTGACCAAGAACGACGTGGAGCGTCACCTCGCCGCAAAGTCAGCCCGCGACGCGACGCCGTCGCCCGCTCCCGTTGTTTCCGAAGCGCCCCCTGCGGCTCCCAAGTCGCCGCCCGAGGCGGAACCGGCGGCTACGGCACAGGCTCCGGTCCCGGCAACGAATGCGCCTGCGAGCGGGCCTGCCACGGCCATGGCGGGCGCGGCGCGTAGCGAGGAACGCGTCCGCATGTCACGCCGCCGGCAGACCATCGCCCGCCGATTGGTCGAGGCGCAGCACGCGGCCGCAATGCTCACCACCTTCAACGAGGCGGACATGAGCGCGGTCCTCGATCTGCGCAAACGCCACAAGGAGAGCTTTCAGGAACGCCACGGCGTCGGCCTCGGCATCGTGTCCTTCTTCGTCAAGGCGTGCGTGGCCGTGCTGCGGGATTTCCCGCGACTCAATGCGGAAGTGGACGGCGACGAGATCATTCTGAAGCATTACTACGATATCAGCATCGCGGTAGGAGCGGCCGAGGGCCTGGTGGTCCCGGTGCTGCGCGACGCGGACCGCCTGAGCTTCGCTGGGATCGAGCGCGGCGTCAAGGACTTCGCGCGCAAGGCCCAGGATCATACTCTGACCCTTGACGACTTGCGCGGCGGCACCTTCAGCATCACCAACGGAGGCGTCTTCGGGTCGCTGATGAGCACGCCGATTCTCAATCCGCCGCAGGTGGGCATCCTCGGGCTGCACAAGATCCAGGAGCGGCCGGTCAGCCTCGGCGGTCAGATCGTGAGCCGGCCCATGATGTACCTGGCGCTAAGCTACGACCATCGCATCGTCGACGGGCTCGAGGCCGTGCAGTTCCTGGTGCGCGTGAAGCAGCTTGTGGAGGAGCCGGCGAGCTTGCTGCTGGAAGGCTGAGGGGCAGGCCGATCGGCCTGCCCCCGACGCTGTCAGAGAGGGAACACCGCGACGCAACAACTGTCCGCGCCTGGCCCCACAGGGGAATCGGGCCTATGTCCTCCCGGGTCGGAGGGTCTGAAAGGACCAGGCGCGCCCCTGTGAAGCGCAGGCTGGGATCACCGCGACGAGCGCCGGAGGTATTCCCCCTGACCACTCAACGCGCCTAAGCCAGACAATACGCGCATCGACGCCGGCCGTATACGAAGATGTGACGGAGCAGCCGGGCGTTGTGATCAGTGACCGTGCCAGCGGGACGAACCGCACCCCGAAGGCCTGTGGACCGGGCCCTCAAACCCGTTCGCTGAAGACCTCGTCAAACCGGTGACGGTAGCCGCGGCTCATCAACAGCCGGGAGCCGTCGTGCAGCACCACCACGTGCTCGCCTTCGAAGGACGACTGCAGTTCCTTAACGCAGTCCAACTGCACGATGGTGGAGCGATGGATGCGCACGAACTTCGCCGGATCGAGCTGGCTCTCGAGGGCATTCATCGTGCCGCGAAGCATGTGGGTCTCCTTGCCCACGTGCAGCCGCACGTAGTTCGCGCATGCTTCCAGCCACTGCACGTCGACCGTGCGCAAAAAGACCACGCGCCCGGCAGAGCGAATCACCAGGCGGTCGAGGTATCGCGACGGAGCGTGCATCTGCTTCAGCAGCGCCGCCAGCCGCTCATCCACGCGGTCGCGCTGTTCGCGCGCGATCTGGGTGCGCGCCCGCTGCAGAGCCTTCTGGAATCGCGCCCGGTTGAACGGCTTCAGCAGATAATCGAGGGCCAGGGCGTCAAAGGCGCGCAGGGCGTAGCGATCGTAGGCCGTGACGAAAATCACCACCGGCCGCTGCTGCTCACCGACCATCTCCAGCACCCGGAAGCCGTCCACCTCAGGCATCTGCACGTCGAGCAACAGCAGGTCTGGCCGGTGCCGCCGGATGGCAGCCACCGCCGCATGGCCGTCAGCGCATTCGGTCACGACCTCGATATCGGGCTCGGGCTTGAGAAGGTTCCGGATCCTGCTGCGGGCCAGCTCTTCGTCATCCACGATGATGGTTCGAATGGGCAATCGTATTTCTCCAGGCGCCGCAAGACCGGGCCGTCAGTCGGAAAGCATCGCCGGGCTTGCCGCTTCTTCACTCTTCAACCGGAAAGGAATCTCCAGCGTCACCAGGGTGCCTCCCTGGTCCGGCCGGCAGAGGCTGAAGCGGTGCGCGTCGCCATAGAGCTGCTGCAGCCGCGCCTTGGTGTTGCTCAGTCCGACGCCCGCGCCGGACCCGTCAACGACACCAAGATCGTCGGCAGGGCCGGGGCCATCATCGAGCACTTCCAACCGGAGTGTGCCGTTCTCGAGCGAGGACCGCACGTCGAGATGACCGGCGCCGGACCGCGAAGCGATGCCATGCCGGACCGCATTCTCCACCAGTGGTTGCAGGATCATGTTCGGGACCAGGGCGTCGAGCGACCGCGGGTCGATGTGCACCCGAACCTTGAAGCGATCGCGGAAGCGCATCTGCTGGATGGCGAGGTAACCGTCGAGAAATTCCATCTCGCGCTTGAGCGTGACCTCCTGCTCGTCAACGTCCTCGAGACTCATGCGCAGCAGATCGCTCAAGCGCGCCAGCACATCGTCGGCGGCTTCCACGTCCTCGTGCATCAGGCTGGAGATGGAATGCAACGTGTTAAACAGGAAGTGAGGGTCGAGCTGCATCTTGAGGACCTTGAGCTGCGCCTGGGCGAGCTGCGCTTCCAGCCGCGACGCGCGCAGTTCGCGTTCGCGATACTTGTTGTAGTAATCCCAAAGCTGGCCCGCGATCACAATGGCGCCGTACATCCACGCGACGTCGGAGGGATAGCGAAGCAGCAGTCTGCGGTAGAACATCCAGGACGGTTGACCCTCCTTGCCGGTTGTGAAATCGACAATCTGTCCGAGCGGCATGCGGAGGGCGACAAAAGAGACCCAATAGGTGGCCGCGCCCAACACGTGCGCCACCACCGTGATCGAGACGTTGCGGCGCCCGAGCGGATATCGCGACGCGATCCAGAGCACCATCGGCGTCAGGACGGCGCTGACCATCGAATCTTTGAAGGCGTAAGAAAGTTCGTATCCAAAAGTGGTGTCGCGGGAGCTATCGAGAAACCCGAAATAGTACTGGAACGCCTCAATCAGCGCCAACCCCGTCCAAACGGCGAGGATCACACCGAATTGCCGCGCTCGCTTGCGGATGAGTTCCTTGGACATGCGGAGTCTCGAGCCGGACGGCATGGCGTGGGCTCCAGCCCAGCATACACGCGCTCCCGGACTCTTCGGAAGCGCGTTTGTCACCGGCAAACGTCGGTTCGTCCCTGAAAACGCCGGTCACAACACCGTCGAAGAGGGTAGAATCGCAAAACACAGCATTGGAAAGGGGAGGGCGCCTGGCGATCACATGGCGAGAACGAGAGCTGGACCGGAGGGATGCACGGTCGATTCACCGCATTTTGGCGAAGGCCTGTGCGGCTTCAGCACTGCTCGCCTGGCTCGCGGGAATCGGCGCGGCCCAACAAACCCCGACGGCTCCCGTGCCGGTTGACGAGGAGCCTCATCATCATGTGGTGTTGAAGAATGACGACGTAGAGGTCATCCACGTCGTGCTGCCGGCGGGCGAGAGCACGCTTTTCCATACGCATGCGCGCGACCGCGTGTCCGTCGCCCTGACCAGCACCACGCTGGCCCAGCAGGAGCTGAATAAGCCCGAGGGTAAGCCGGGCGCAACCCATCCCGGAGACCTATCTGCGCTCACCACGACCGGACCGTATACGCACCGGCTTCGCAACCTGGGTCCGGCGACATTTGAAGTGGTGGACGTCGAGTTTTTCCATCGTCCGGAGCATCCCTCGCCGAGCGCCGCAGCGGCAGTTGCCGCCGAGAATCCAAGCGCGCGCGTCTACAAGTGGGCCCTGGCGCCCGGAGCCACAACTCCGATGCACACCCATGAGCGCCCCTACCTGATTCTCGCCGTCACGCCCATGCAACTGAAGATGACCGCTCCGGACGGCGGCTCGATGACGCATGAGATCAAGGCTGGAGACTTTCACTGGGTCGATGCCAAGGTCACCCACACATTGGCAAACGCGGGAACCGCCGAGGGGCAGATCGTCGAGATTGAGCTGAAATAGGTAGGCGGCCGCACACACGGCACCGCACTACGTAGGCTACATTGGGGGCCTCGACGTGACCCTTGACAGCGAAGGCCGAGCCTGCTAAAGTTGGCATCTGTGCATCCACCAGGAGGCGCGTGTGATGTCCCTCCGCCACTCTCCCTTGACGATTGACGATTCCCCTCCCAAGCAAACGATGTTTTCTGATTGCAGGTTGCGCCGCTTGGCGAGGCGCGTGGCCACCGGCAAATTCCGGCGTTGCGAGTGAAAAGTACTATACAAACCAAGCTGGCATGTCTCACAGAATCAATCAGATACGCAGAATCGGCCTCGGGGCGCGTTCGCTGCGCTGCCCGCCTCCTTGCTGTTGCTCGTTTGCGGCGGGTAAAATCTCCCATCATGCCTATGCCGCGTCTGTTTCCGCATCTTTCTCGAGGATTGCTGATGATCTCCGCTCTCGCCTTGCCCCTGCACGCGCAAACCGCGGCCGAACTGCTCGACCGGACGCAGGCGCGCTCCATGACGATCACGCGCCAGGGCATCGTGGCCACCAGCCAGACGCTCGCATCGCAGGCGGGTGCGCAGATTCTCGAGCGCGGCGGCTCGGCGGCGGACGCGGCCATTGCCGCCAACGCCACGCTCGGCGTTGTGGAATGCATGATGAATGGCATGGGCGGCGACCTGTTCGCGATCGAGTGGGACGCGAAGTCCGGCAAGCTTACCGGGCTCAACGCCAGCGGTTGGGCGCCCGAGAAGCTGACGCCCGACCTCCTGAAGCAGAAGGGCTTCAATCGGATGCCTGGATCGGGGATCTACTCCGTAACCGTGCCTGGCGCTGTGCGCGGATGGGAGGCGCTCCACCGCAAGTTCGGCCGCCTGCCCTGGGCGACTCTCTTCGAACCGGCGATTTACTACGCCCAGAACGGCTTTCCCGTTACCGAGTTTATCCACGCCTACTGGAAGGCAAGCGAAAGCGAACTTGCGGCCGACCCCGGCGCGAGCGCGGCCTTTCTCATCAAGGGCCAGGCGCCCGCCGTGGGCGAGGTGTTTCGCAATCCCGCGTACGCGCATGCTTTGCAAGTCGTCGCCCGGCAGGGTCCGGACGCGTTCTATCGAGGCGACATCGCCCGCGCCATCGTGAAGACTTCCACGAAGCTGGGCGGCGTGATGAGTGCGGCCGACCTCGCAGAGTTCAAGCCCGAGTGGGTGGAACCCGTTTCGACGACGTATCGCGGCTGGACCGTCTACGAGTTGCCCCCGAACGGCCAGGGGATGGCGGCGCTCGAGATGCTGAACATCTTTGAGAAGTTCCTGCTGCCGCAGTGGGGCTTCGCGAGCGCTGACGCCTTTCACGTCAAAATCGAGGCGCAGAAGCTGGCGTACGCCGATCTCTATCGGTACAACGCCGATCCCCGTTTCGCCAAGGTGCCGGTGGAGGGGATTCTCTCCAAGACCTACGCCGCCGAGCGCGCCTCCACGATCGATCTCAAGCAAGCCCACTGCGACGTCGCGTTCGGCGATCCGACCAAAGTCGGCCACGATACCATCTATCTCTCGGTGGTCGATCGGGACGGCAACATCGTATCGTTGATTCAGAGTCTCTATTCGGCTTGGGGCTCAGGCGTGGTGGTGGACGGATACGGCTTCGCGCTGCAGAATCGCGGCGCGCTCTTCCGCCTTGACCCTGACCACCCGGACGTGCTGGCGCCCCGCAAGCGGCCATTTCACACCATCATTCCGGGGTTTATGGAAAAGGGGAACGTCCACATCGGCTTCGGCATCATGGGCGGGGCGAATCAGGCCCAGGCGCACGCGCAATTTGTCTCGGACGTCGTCGACTACGGCATGAATATTCAGGCCGCGCTCGAAGCGCCGCGATTCACCAAGCCGGCGCCCGGAGGGTGCAACCTCCTGATCGAGAAGCGCGTGCCCGCCGCCGTTATCGATAGCCTGCGCGAGCGAGGACACGTCCTCGAAGTGCGCGGCGATTATTCGACCGAGATGGGCGGGGGCCAGGCGGTGCTCTTCGATTCGTCCACCGGAGTGAAGTTCGGCGCCTCTGATCCCCGCAAGGATGGCGCCGCCGCGCCCGAGCCCGACCCGTACTTCCGGCCGAGGCGGCAATAGGCTGCCTGTGGAGAGTGTGTGTGAAAGCCCGTGGCCTGCAGGGCAGCGGCCTCATGGCGCGGCTATCCCCTGCCCCACGAGGTACCGATCCATCCAGGCCAGTATCTCGCGGCGCATCTCCGGCAGTTCCTGGTGCGCGCAGTCGAAAAGCTCGATGCGGCAATCCTCGGCGCAGCCGTAACGCGCATAGAGCGGCAGCAGTTTGTCACGCACGCGCTCGACGCCTGCGGGCGGGGTCAGCGGATCGCGGCGGCCGTTCACGCTCAGGTGTGGTCGCGGCACAATCAGCTCATTGACCTGGAAGGTGTCGAAGTGCTTCAGCAGCGACGGCACAAAATAGTAAGGGCCGTGCCCTTTCAGCCCGTTCGCCTGGATCAGCGAATCGTAATCCGTCAGGCAGCAGACGTCCATAACCGCCGAGACCCGCGGCTCAAGGGCGCCCAGCCACCAGGCCTTGGTCGAGCCCATGGACATGCCGAACACGCCGATGCGGCTCGGGTCAACATCGGGGTGCGCCGCGAGGAAACTCAAAGCGCGAAACTCGTCGAACATCATCATTCCCCACAGGACCTGTCCGCGCCAGAGCATCAGCTTGAAAGCGTCCTCCTCGCCGGTGTGACCATCGGGCTCATGCTTGCGCTCGCCGAAGCACCAGCTATCGATCGCCAGGGTCACCAATCCTTTCTCGACGCACACCGGAGCGTAAGCAGGCTGCACGCTCACGCCCCGAAGCAACTGCTCCTTGCCGAGATCGTACATCCCGGCGTGCCAGTGGATGAACAGCAGCCCCGGGGCCGGGTGCGGGCGCCGGTCAGGAATCAGAAGCAAGGCTGGCACAGGCTCAACGCCATTCAGATCGAGCACCAGCCGCTGGAGGGTGTAGTTCGGATGCTTCTCGGTGCTCACCACGCGCGGGGGCGCCGGCTGGTGCAGCCAGGGCAGATCTCCCAGCAGACCCCAGAGCTCGCGGCGCCGGCTCTCCTGATAGGCAGCGAATTCGTTCGCCGCGTCGTGCGAGGTCATGGCTTCACCCTGGCGCGAGGATGAGGAAGCCCCCAGTGCCAGCATCGCGGCGCATTGTGCAAGAAACTGCCGCCGACGGACCTGAGGACTTGATCGCG
Organism: Terriglobia bacterium; assembly: GCA_035949375.1. Taxonomy (GTDB): domain Bacteria; phylum Acidobacteriota; class Terriglobia; order UBA7540; family UBA7540; genus Gp13-AA77. Next base: position 248,200 of record DASZIG010000049.1, read on the forward strand.
ACATCTTTGAGATCGCCCCTGGAGACGCACGTCGCGCCGCCAGCCCGCACCCGAAACAGCTCCACGTCGGCAGATGCCGGCAGTGCCGCCCCGGCGAAGTATAACGCAACTTCGAACTGGCATGCCTTGAACCCTGCACGGCCGGGCGGTATGATGACGGGCAGTATGCGAGCCACGAGACGGACGGAGCGTCGCGCCGGTCAAGGCCCTGACCGCGGGACGGGTAGGCGCGTCTTGCGCGTCTTGATTACCGCCCTGGCCGTGTGTGTCGCAGGCGCCGCCTTCGCTTTCTTGCGCGTAGTGTCCACGCTGGTTTTTGCCCGAGCTTTGCAAGCCGCGCCGCCCTCCTCCATCGACTTCAATCGCGACATCGAACCGGTCTTCAAAGCCAACTGCCTCAAGTGCCACGGCCCCGACAACGTCCAAGCCGGACTGCGGCTTGATTCGGAGGCGGGCATCCTGAAGGGCGGCGTCTCCGGCGCGGAGATTGCGCCCGGGCACAGCGCGGACAGCCTGCTCGTCAAGCGTCTGCTCGGCGCGACGGACGCCCCGCGCATGCCTTTCGGCGGCGACCCGCTCCCGGCCAACAAGATCAACCTGATTCGCGCCTGGATCGACTACGGGACGTTCCCTGCCCCGGGCTCGCAAGGCAGTCCTACGGCCACAGGAAATGCAGGGGGTTCTTCGTCGCCCCCGGCTCCTCAGAATGACAGCGTGGGGCGAGCCAGTGCGGGGACCGGTCCTGGCCCTCTGTTCGCCACTGAGATTCGCCCGATTCTGGCCGCGCGATGCTATCAGTGCCACGGCCCCGATGTGCAGCAGAACGGACTGCGCCTGGATTCTCTCGACGCCATCCTCGCTGGCAGCGAGACGGGCAAGGTGGTGACGCCGGGCTCAAGTGAAAAGAGCCGCCTCGTGCGGCGCCTGCTCGCCCTCGATCGTCCGCAGATGCCTTACGGCGGTCCGCCGCTCCCCGCCGATCAACTAGACGTCATCCGCCGCTGGATCGACGCCGGCGCTCCAGGGCCTGATTCCACCGCGCCGCTCGCGGCCACGCCGCCGGTGAAGCACTGGGCCTACGCTCCGCCCGTGCAACCGGCGTTGCCCGACGTGAAGAATGCCGCCTGGTGCCGGAATCCCATCGACCGCTTCGTGCTGGCACGGCTCGAGAAAGAGGAACTATCACCCTCGCCCGAAGCGGACAAGGAAACGCTGCTGCGCCGTTTGAGCCTGGACCTGATCGGACTGCCTCCGACAATCCCGGAAATCGACGCGTTCCTGGCCGACAAGCGTCCCGACGCGTACGAAAAGCAGGTGGATCGCCTGTTGGCCTCGCCGCATTACGGCGAGCGCTGGGCGCGTCCCTGGCTTGACCTCGCGCGCTATGCGGATACGGACGGCTACGAAAAGGACTTGCGGCGCACCGCCTGGGAATACCGAGACTGGGTGATTAACGCGCTCAACCAGGACATGAGCTACAAGGAATTCACCATCGAGCAGATCGCCGGCGACATGCTGCCCAATCCCACCAAGGCTCAGCTCATCGCCACTGGGTTCAACCGCAACACGCTGCTGAACCGCGAAGGCGGCATCGATGCCGAGGAGTATCGCTGGTACGATTTGATCGATCGCGTCGACACCACAGCATCGGTGTGGCTCGGGGTTACGCTCGGCTGCGCGCAGTGCCACAACCACAAGTTCGATCCATTCACCCAGAAGGATTACTACCGCTTCCTCGCCTTCTTCGATAATGCGGATTACAAGCTGCTGAGTCTCGGCCAGGGCGAAAGCCACGTGGACGAGCCGGAGCTCGAACTGCCTACCCCCGCGCAGGGCGCCGATAGCGCGAAGCTGCGCGCCGGGATCGCGGGGCTCGAAACCGCGCTGAACACTTCGACGCCGGAGCTCGAGGCGGCGCAGACGCAGTGGGAAGCGAAGGTCAAGGCGGCGGCCGCTGACTGGACTGTGCTGCGGCCAAGCCAATACGCCTCCGCAGGCGGCGCCACGCTGACACTTCTCGACGACGGTTCCGTGCTCGCCTCGGGCAAGAATCCCCAGGCGGACACCTACCAGTTGACGGCAAGCACAAACCAGACGGGAATCACCGGTATCCGCATCGAAGTCCTTCCCGACCCGAAGCTGCCCAAGGGCGGACCGGGACGCGATCCCGACGGCAACTTCTTCCTCAGCGCCTTTGAGGTGGAAGCCAGGCCCGCCGGCGGCGCTGCGGCGGCGCAGAAAGTCGTGTTCAACGACGGCATCGCGGACGAGTCGCAGGGCGGCTACGAAATCCAGAACGTCTTCAAGGGTAGCAAGGAAGGGCCCGTCGGATGGGCCATCGATCCCACGTCGTCCAGCTCGCCCCTGGCGCGCCAGGCAGTGCTGGTTCCCGAAAAGCCCTTCGGACTCGAGGGCGGAACGGTACTCACCATCCGCCTCAAGCACGAGATGAGATTCGCCTCGCGCAATCTGGGGCGCTTCCGCTTGTCGCTGACATCCTCTGCGCAACCGAAGTTCATCGCGGAGATTCCCGCTCGGGTGCGGCCTATTCTGGATATGCCGCCGGCCCGGCGTGCAGCCGATCAAGCCAAGGAGCTGGCGGCGGCTTATCGCAAGATCTCGCCGCTGCTTCAACCGGATCGCGACCAGATCGCGAAACTCCAAAAGCAACTCGACGATCTCGGCATCGTCACGGCCATGGTCATGGGCGAGAAGCAGTCTTACGAGCGTCCCGCCACCTTCGTCCACATGCGGGGCGCGTACCTGAGTCCGTCAGACAAAGTGTACGCCGACGTGCCAGGCGCGCTCGGGCATCTGCCGGCAGAACAGATGCCGAATCGCCTCGGCCTCGCCTACTGGCTGGTCGATGACAGCAATCCCCTCACGGCGCGCGTTGAGGTGAATCGCACGTGGGAGGCGCTGTTCGGGCAGGGAATCGTGGAGACCAGCGAGGATTTCGGCAGCCAGGGCGATGCGCCTACCCACCCTCAGCTGCTCGACTGGATGGCCACTGAATTCATGCGCGACGGCTGGAGCATGAAGAAGACTCTGCGACTGATGGTGACATCGGCCACCTACCGTCAGTCATCGCGCATCACGCCCGAACTCGAGGAGCGCGACCCCTACAACAAGCTGCTGGCGCGCGGGCCGCGTTTCCGCGTGGAAGCGGAGATGGTGCGCGACATCGCGCTCGCATCGAGCGGCCTGATGAGCCCGAAGGTCGGCGGGCCGAGTGTATTCCCCTATCAGCCCGAAGGCGTCTGGGACCTCGTCTACAACGACGACAAGTGGGTGCTGAGCACGGGCGAGGATCGCTACCGGCGCGGCCTATACACTTTTATGCGGCGTTCGGCTCCCTACCCGAGCCTCGCTACGTTTGACGCGCCCAGCCGAGAGTTCTGCGTGGTGCGGCGCGTGCGGACCAACACCCCGCTCGAGGCCCTGACCACGCTCAACGATCCGGCGTTCTTTGAGGCGGCGCAGTCGCTCGCAGTCAGAATGATGGAAGACGTGAGCGGCGAGCGCCCCGCCGGCAACGGCGGTTCGGCGCGCGGTGGTCCCCGGGTGGAGGGTGATTCCTCGGCCCGCGACGATCCGTCGGCTCGCGCCGTCTACGGCTTCCGGCGTTGCACCTCGCGCCCACCGACGGCGGAGGAACTGGGCCGGATCACCGAGTTCTACAGCGCTGAACTCGCCCGCTTCCGCAAGGATCCCACCGCTGCGGCCAAAGTGATCAAGGGCTACGAAAAAACGTCCCTCGACCCCGCCGAGCAGGCAGCCTGGACGATGGTTGCGAACGTCATGCTGAATCTCGACGAGACGATCACGAAGGAATGAAGGCGTCTTGCAATTCCGGGCCGCTTGCCGGCTCGCTCGTACAGTCTTATCGACCACACCGAAAAAAGACCCGGAGTCCTGTCGATCTCGCTCGCTCCGATTCGACGTCTCAGTAGAGCCTGGGTTGGGCCGATTGAGACCGTCAGGACCCCAGCTCTGAATTGAAACCAAACTAAGGAGCTATGACCATGCGAGTGATGGTGATCGTTAAAGCCAACGAGGAGTCAGAGGCGGGCATTCTCCCGGGCCGGGATATTCTGGCTGCCATGGGAAAGTACAACGAAGAACTGGCGAAAGCAGGCGTGATGCTGGCCGCGGAGGGATTACGCCCGACCTCGAAGGGTAAGCGCATGAGGTTTTCCGGAGCTGAGCGGACCGTCATCGACGGACCGTTCACCGAAACCAAGGAATTGATTGCCGGGTTCTGGCTGTGGCAGGTGAGGTCGATGGACGAAGCGGTCGAATGGCTCAAGCGCGCTCCGTTCGGCGGCGGTGTAGAGATCGAGCTTCGCCCGGTATTCGAGGCCGAGGACTTCGGCGCCGAGCTTACTCCCGAGCTCAAGGAGCAGAAGGAGCGCGTGCGTGCCCGGATGGCCGAGCAGCGATAGCGGGCCTGCGCCGGCCGAAGGGACGGACTCGACCTGTCGATTTCGCAGCCGCTGCTTCGACAAGTAAATGGAGGGCGGTCGAGCGAGCCCGGAACGTCCGGAGACCGGCTCTCCATCGATTTTCGATTGAGAAACATCTGGAGGACGTTATGCAATGCGGAACTGAAACAGCGGTCGCGAACAAAAAGCTCCGGGCCGCGCGTATCCTGTGCGCCCTGGCGGTGTTGGTTTTGATATCGAGCAGCGCCGGACAGTGCATGATACCGGCTTCGGTCGCGAAAACGTTCGTCCGGTTCGGCTATCCTGCGAGCCTCGGTCTGGGCGTCGGGATGTTCGATCTTGCGTGTATCTTGATCCATCTTGTTCCACACGCCCCAGTTCTCGGAGTGCTCTCGCTGATCCCATCCGGTGCGCCTCTGCTGGACACGCTTTTTCCGATCATTTTGGGCGTGGTTGTATGGGCCGTGATTTTCTTGCGCTAGAGCCGGGCCGCATGTCGATTCGGCCCGGCTTCGTTCGACGTGAAATTAGAGCCCCGGATCCGCCGGCAGCGTCCGGAATCCTGGGTGGATTCCAAACCAAAGGAGACAAGATGATGCGATTCATGATGCTGGTCAAGCACGCGGAACCCTCGGGACCTCCGCCCAAGCCCTTGGCAGACGCCATTGCGAAGCTGGTTGAGGAGGATCGCAAGGCCGGTAGGGCGATCCTGGACACGGGGGCGCTCGCCTCGACCGCTCAGAGCGCCCGCGTCCGCCTTTCGAAGGGCCAAATCGCCGTGGTCGACGGTCCTTTCACCGAGACCAAGGAGGTTATCGGCGGGTACGCGGTCATTGCGTATGAGTCGAAAGAAGAAGCGATCCGAGGGGCCGCAAGTTTCATGGAACTTCACAAGGAACACTGGCCGGGATGGGAGGGTGAGACCGAGGTTCGCCAGATATTCGGGCCGGAGGACTTTGTTTGCGGCGGATAGCAGCCGATGATGACTTTGCCGATTACGTTAATTCCGTATGTACTCGCTGGTCAGAGAATTCTTTGCGGTGAGCAGTTGCCTGGGCGTGCCTTCGAACATGACCTTGCCGCCCTTCGTGCCGCCTTCGGGGCCCATATCGATGACCCAGTCTGCATTCTTGATCACGCTGGTGCTGTGCTCGATCACAATAACGGTGTTGCCGGCGTCCACGAGGCGGTTCATGATCTCGAGCAGGTGACTAAGATCCGACATGTGTAAACCGGTTGTGGGCTCATCCAGCACATAGATGCTGCCCTGTTTGTGCAGTTCGCTCGCCAGTTTGATGCGCTGGCATTCGCCGCCGGAAAGCGTGCTCAAAGGCTGACCCAGGGTCAGGTAATCGAGGCCCACGTCGCTCATGGCCTGTAGCTTGCTCGTGATCTTGTCGATCGTGAAGTATTCGAGCGCCTGACTGACCGTCATTTCCAGTACATCGTTGATCGATTTCCCGTTGAGTTTGTATTCCAGCACTTCATCCTTGAATCGCTTGCCTTCGCAGATCTCACACGGCGACTTGACCTCGCCCATGGCGGGAATGTCCGTGTAGATCACTCCCAGTCCCTGGCAGTTCTCGCAGGCGCCTTCCGAATTGAAGCTGAACAGGGATGGGCTTACCTTGTTCGCGGCCGCGAAGGCCTTTCGCACCTCGTCCATGATGCCGGTATAGGTGCCGGGATTGGATCGGCTCGAAACGCCCACCGGGGATTGGTCGATCACAATGGAGTCCGGGTGTTGACGCAGAAAGGTCTGATGAATTAGCGAACTCTTCCCCGAACCTGCCACACCGGTGATCACCGTAAGTACACCCTTCGGGATGTCCACGCTCACGTTCTTCAAGTTGTTGGCTTTGGCATTCCTGATCGGCAGTTTGCCGCTGGGGGAACGGAAATCGCTCTTGATCGAAACCGGCTGTTTCAGATATTTGCCGGTCAGCGTGTCCGCGCTCAACAGGTTCTTGAACGAGCCTTCGTACATGACCTGGCCGCCCTGGCTCCCGGCGTGCGGACCCAGGTCCACGATATGGTCAGCCACTTTGATAACATCGGGATCGTGCTCTACCACCAGAACCGTATTTCCTCGATCACGCAATTGTTGAAGAAGTTCATTCAAACGGTGCACATCGCGCGGGTGAAGGCCCACGCTGGGCTCGTCGAACACATACATCACGTCCACGAGGCTGCTGCTCAGGTGTTTGACGATCTTCACGCGCTGTGATTCGCCGCCGGAGAGCGTGTCGGTTTCACGATTTAGGGTGAGATACTCGAGGCCGATATCCACGAGATATTGCAGGCGCTGGATCAGTGTTTTCAGGATGGGTGCGGCTTTCGGTTCCCTGATCGTCTTGATCACACCGATCAATTGGCCCACTTCCGTCGAGGCCAGCTCAGCGATGTTGTGCCCGTCGATCTTGCACTTGAGCACTTCCTGACTTAAGCGCGCGCCCTTGCACACCGTGCACGGCGCCATCGTGATGTAAGGCGCCACGGCCTTTTGTGTACGCTCCGACATGGTCTTCACGTCGCGCGTGATGTACTTGGCGATGAATTTGCTGACGATGCCTTCGCACGTTATATTGACGTCCTTGCCTCCGAACTTGTGTTTCATTTTATAGGGTTTGCTGTATAAGAGCAGTTCCATTTCCTTTTCGCTGAACTTCGAGAGCTTCTTGTCCATGTCGAACATTCCCGACTGGCTGAGAAAGTTCCAGCCCCAACTGTCGACGGCGTATTCATTGAACAGAATCGCGCCTTCATTTAGTGTCTTGGACTTATCGAGGAACAGATCCACGTCCACGCCCATCTTGCGGCCCAGGCCGTTGCAGTTCGGGCACATGCCCTTGGGGTCGTTGAAGGAAAAGACATTCGCATGTCCCACATGCGGCTTGCCGAAGTGGGAACACAACCGGCGCAGGACCGGGTAGATGTCGGTGATCGTGCCCATCGTCGAATGGGACCCGCCTCCGAGCCGTTTCTGGTCCACGACGATCGGCATGCTCAGGTTCTCAATGGCGTCGGCATCCGGCTGGGAGTAGCGCGGCAGGAAGCTGCGGACGAACATGCTGAAATTCTCGTTCATCTGGCGTTGGGCCTCGGTCGCGACGGTGTCGAAGACGATCGACGATTTGCCGGAACCCGACACGCCGGTGAAGATCGTGATCTTGCGCTTGGGGATCCGCAGCGAGACGTTCTTGAGATTATTCTCGCGCGCCCCGCGGATCTCAATGTATTCCTGTGACATTGGTTTCCTCTAGGGTTTGATATTCTGACTCAAGCGGAACAGGTCGGTCGGACGACGATGAGAACGGAATTGCTGCGATTCAACGGCGCAGTCGAGCGAGATCCCGCCATCGATGTGTGGATGAAAGAGCATGCAGGTGAATTGGGAGCCATTGCGCATCGGTGGTTTGAGGTGATGCGCAAGTGCGGAGACGAAGTCCGGGAGCTTTTGCATGATGGCTGTCCGGTGGCATGCTTGGGAGATGCGCCCTTCGGCTACGTCAATGTATTCAGCTCGCATGTAAACGTGGGCTTCTTTCACGGCGCAGCGCTGCCGGACCCTGCCCGCTTGTTGCAGGGCACCGGCAAGTTCATGCAGCATGTGAAACTGAGACCCGGAACGGCTACAAGCGCCGCAGCGCTAAGCCGGCTTATCGAGACGGCGTACGCGGATATAAAGGCGCGCGTCGAAAACGGCTAGATACCTAATCCTGTTGTGTTCTTGAGCGCGGTTGGCACAGTGTGTTGCGATCCACCTGATGTTCCATCACCTGCTGCGGTTCTGTGCTTTCGCCCGAGTGCCCCGCGGCGCCTTCGTCTTCAATTTGATCTGATTGTACTCAACGGCGGCACGGACAAGATTCTTTAGGGCACGCTCGTTAATCTTGTCGCCCTCGAACAAATCGATCGCCCGCCAGACCTTGCCTTCGAGGCCCGCGTTGAAGAGCTGGTCGGGATCTGGCAGGGTCGCCCCGTGAGCAAAGGTAAGCTTCACCTTATCTTTGTGGGCGTTGCCGACCGCGATTATTCCGTCGCGAGACCACACTGGGCTTCCCATCCACTTCCATTCTTCGATGATCTCCGGGTCTGCGGCCTGTATGGCCTGGCGCACTCTCGCGAGCGTCTTCCCGCGCCAGTCCCCAAGTTCCTCGATCATCTCGTCGATTAATGCCGAGGCAGTTTCCGTCGGGACGGGCCTTTTCATCGACACCTCCAACTCCGGACCTATGTTAGCGGAGTTTACCCAGAGCCGTTCCCTGCGCTAAGGGCCGTCCGCGGCGGAAAGGCGAACGGGCTCACCTGCAACCCTTGCGTGTTCATCGCTCATCTGTGTGTAGCGGCTCATACCGCTTCACCTGTGCCCGTAATCCGTGAAAACGTAGTCTCTTGTCTTCACCGTTGTGTGGCACGCAAACCCGCACTTGGCGTCGTTCCCCTGCGGCGGCTTGTCAGCCATGGTGCCGGGCATGAATGTATTGGATGCAGTATCATAGTCGAACACACCGTATCCCCACCCGCCGCTGTCCGCGAATCTCTTGCTGTCCTTCACCATGAAGTCGACATCATGCTGGGTGCCTGGCACCGTCGCTGTGGGGAATGTATCCATCTTTTTGGGGTTCCAATGGATCTTGGCCAACTTGGCGCCGTCGGGAAAAGGCTTGCCGTTGCCGGGAATGCCGGCCTGGTAGGCCTTGATCATCACAGGGTTAGCCAGGATCGCAGCAATAAGAGGTCCGTCTTGACTGATGGAGACAACCTGCCACGACTCGTATCCTCTGAACTCAGAGAAAGCGAGGCCATTCGGTACTTTCAGCGTGTACTTGTCCTGCGCGGCCACGGCCCATCCACCCACAACGGCGAACCCTCCCATAAGAATCGCAATCGTCAGTATCCTTTCGCCCTTCATCGCCGGCCCCTCCTGATCAAGCAGGTTGCGCGGAACCAGCCGTTTTGTGGTCCGCGTCTTTTCGCTAACCATCATCCCTCGCGGTGTCGTACCCTCGCGTCGTGTCGAAGCTGTAGCCTGCTTTTCTTTAGAGTCGACATTTCTTCATTAGGGTACGACGAAAATGAAACCTCACTCACTCGCCTTCTTCGTGCGCAGCCCGGGCTCTTGTCGCGTTGTTTCTTGCTTTGTTTCTTTCATGCCCACCTCATGTGCACCTGGCGGCGATCAGCGTGATGTCGTCGGCCTGTTCATGAGGGCTGAACTTTCGAGCCTGATCTGCCACTGCTGCCAGCAACTCCGGCAGGGATAGCTCGCGATGTTGCCGGGCGGCTTCCAGCAGACGATCTTCGCCAAATTCCTCTCCTTCACCATTCGAAGCTTCCGTAACACCATCGGTGTAAAGCAAGACGGCGTCGCCTGGAGCCAGCGTGCGTTCTTCCATCGCGCAGTCCCATTTCTCAAACAAGCCCACCACCGTGCAGGTTGCCCCCAGACGTTCCAAATTGCGGTCGCCCCGCAGGAGCAAAGCAGGCGGATGGCCGCAATTCGAGTAGCGCAGCTTGCGCGTGTCATCGTCGTATTCAGCAAAGAAGAGGGTCGCGTAATCCCCCTCGGCCGTGTTTTCGTAAAGCAAGTGATTGACCGACCGCAGAAAACGTTCGGGCTGTTCACCGGCCGTCGCGCACTGGCTGCGCAGAGCTGCCTGGAGATTCGCCATGAGCAGAGCGGCTCCGATGCCTTTGCCCGCTATATCCGCCAGCACCAGGCCGAGCCTTCGGTTGCCGAGATCGAGAAAGTCGTAATAGTCTCCGCCGACGGTCCGGGCGGGACGGCAAATCCCCGCATAGGCAAGCGTTCGAATCGGCGGCTGGCGCTGTGGAAACAGACGGGACTGCACTTGCTTGGCGATTGCCAGGTCGTGCGCGGACTGGCGCTCTGCTTCCAACCTGGCGGCCTGGGCACGGCGCTCCGCTTCCAGCCTGCGCGTCGCCTCGTCAAACTCAATCAGAGAGAAACTGTTTCCATCCACGTCTTCAAAAACCGCGTATCTCGCCTGGCCGGTTCCCCAGGAAGGCTCCATGGGCGGGAGCGGAAAACGGACCCCGCGCCTGGACCATTCTTCGAACACGCTACGCACGTCTTCGGTAAGAAAGCTAAATCCTGTGCTGTGGCCGATGCGTTGGTGCTCCGCGGATCCTTCGGGCGGAACAGCGAGGGCCATCCCAGGCAGGCCCGCGCCTGCTGTTGCAGGGAGCCAACCAGCAGCCGGCGGAGCGACAACGATCCACCGGCCTCCCTCGAGAGTCTGCTCGTCCACGATAGGCTCGAAACATAGCTTTTCCACGAAGAACTGCCGGCTCCTCTCCTGATCCCGGACCCAGAGCGTCACAAAGTTCAATCGTAGAAAAGGCTGCGAGAGTGCGGCCCGGAGCGCCGCGGCGTACGGACCAAGCACTCCTCCGGGATGCGCCGACGATTCCATCGCGACTCATTATTCCACAGAGTCCGATAGAAGTCCTGATGGCCGCGCGATTGCCCCGGCTCTGGCGAAGAGCCCGGTACCACGAAAGGCCGCGCCGCAGAGCGCGGGCGGCACCGTCCGCGATCCCTTCGTGTGCCGGTCCACTTTGCTGGCATGCGGCAGCACAAACAAGTACGATTGCTTTCATTCTATTCTATGCCATGCTAAGCTATTTCAGGCGGGACGACATCGCACCGAAACGACAATACAAAGGAGGAGAGAAACTATGAGTGATGCCGATCAAATTCGAATGCATGCTAGAGAGAAGTATGTCTTGCCCGCGCGGCAACGGAAACAAAAACGATTCTCGATCAACGTGGGCAGTGTTGTCCGCGAACTCAAAATGGCCGGCCGGGCGCCGGCGGTCTGCAGCGCGCTGAAGACGCACCAGTTTCTGCTCAGCAATGGCCTTGGGCTTGTTGCTACCGACGGCCCACCTTCCGGACAGAGCACGACGGTTACCTACACCTACGAGTTTGTTGACGAGGATCGTTCCTCTCTCGAACATGACGATTCTTGGAAGCGACTGCGGGGCGCGCTGAAGGACGTCTTTCGAGAGCTAGGTGGAGGCGAGGCATATCTTCGGGCCGAACGGGGCGCTTTTTACTCGAAAAAGGAGGGTGTGTGAGCCGAGTCTATTGGGATACCATGCTCTTCATCTACTGGCTTGAAGAACATCCCGTTTTTGCAAGAAGAGTGGACGAGATACACCATCGGATGGAAGAGCGTCGCGATCAGTTGATTACAGGCGCCTTTACCGTGGGGGAAGTGCTTGCCGGGCCTTACCGAAAGGCTCCCGCACAAAGGCTGGATGACGTGCGTCGCCGGCTGCGAAGCGTCGTTGCGGAGATCATCCCATTCACGCTCGAAACTGCGGACCGCTACGCGCGAATCCGGGGAACCCTTCGCGTTAGCCCGGCAGATGCAATACACCTCGCGTCGGCCGCTCAGGCCGGTACGGACCTCTTTTTGACCAATGACAAGCAATTGCTGGGAAAGATTGTGCCGGGAATTCAATTCATTGCCACGATTGACACACCGCTATTCTGAGGAACGATGAGCACCGGCAACCGCCGTTCTCCGCGGAACCGGATCGTGGCCGCACTCATCCAATGCCGTCAGGAGGCGATAAAGAATGCATCACGTGCGGCAAGAGAATTTGCCTTTTGTCGGCAGTTCGCATGAGTTTGTTGGAGCTGAGCAGGACACTAGTGTTTCGGTGTTCCTGTTCCACGGCAAGCCCGGTTCGGGACCGCGGCCGCACCGGCACCCTTATGACGAGATCCAGTTCATCCGTGAAGGTCGAGGCGTGTGGACGGTCAACGGCAAAACGTTCGAGGGCGGCGCGGGAGACATCTTTGTCATCAAGGCCGGTGAGGTCCATAGCTTCAAGGCTGTCGGCGATTCACCGCTCATACAACTCGACGTTCACATCAGTCCTCGCTTCATCCAAGAGGACCTGTAAACTCGAGAGCCCTTCTCAACGACAAGGAAGCCCTCTGAAGCAATGCAGGCCCGCCTGACGTATCTCCACGGTGTCAACGCTCCACCCTTGCGAAAGAGAAGGACTCAGATCGCATCGAGCGCTCTCTCTGCAAGTGTCGGACTGTCACCGGCTCCGAACTTCAATTGCCGAACTGCTTGGCGTACTCCGCGGTCAATCGCTGCCAGCCGGGGGACTGCCTCGCGTCGGCGCCCACGACGCGGCCAATCGGCTCACCCGCGAGCAGCCGATCCAGGACGTCGAAGCTGATGTGCCAGCCCGCGGCGCCCCACGAGACGAAGCGGCGATCGATGGTGTGCCAGAGCGTCAGGCGCGTGCCGCCACCGAAGGCTTCGAGTTCCCACCGGGTATCGTTGTACTCGAGCACCTTGGGAGGGTCCGCCCGCGTCACGGTTGTTTCGATCGGCGTGGGCGTTCCCACCCAGGTGAGCTTCACGGTTCCGACCGTACCCAGGCTCCCATCGGCGTCGAAGGGCGCCCACTCGCGCAGATGCGCCGGATCGGTCAGCGCCTCCCAGACTTTTTCCGGCGGGTGTCGCAGTTCTCTGACGAGAATGAGCGTCCACCTCTCTCCGTCCTTTCGTACCTGCGCCCCGCTGGCGGGACCCGGTGTGTACTGCTCGTAAGCGCCCATGTTTTCCTCCTCCTCTTTGTTGGTCTCGATCAGCCCCTGCTGTCGAGGCGCCGTTCGAGAGCGTCTCGCGAGGCGCTAATGCCCGCCAGCGCCCGCCGGGTCGCTAGCGTGACAGAGCGGCCGCCCTTACCAGCGTGCCAACTGGGTGAGCTGAATCAGATTGCCGCACGTGTCCTTCACCATGGCGATCTTGGAGGCCGTCACATCAGTTGGCGGCATGGTGAATTCGGCTCCGTGCCCTTTTATACGCTCGTAATCGGCCTGCAGATCGTCGGTGAAGAACATGACCGCGGGCTGGCTCTGTTCAAAAATCGCCTGCTGATACGCCTTGGCCGCGGGGTTGTTGTTCAGCGCCAGTTGCAGCTCCGTGCCGTCCGGCTCCTCGGGCGAGGCCACGGTCAGCCAGCGATAGGGGCCGTTACTGAAATCGTTCTTCTTGGTAAAGCCCAGTACGTCCGTATAGAAGCGCAGGGCTTTCTCCTGGTCGTCCACGTACACACTGGTCACTTTGATTTTCATTTCGTCTCTCCTTTGTCATGTTCGCGGTTTGGGCCGCGTCGTTTCTTCCTTGTCTTCACTTTCGTCGATGCTGACTGGTCCATGCGGTCGAGATGACGTTCGAGAGCATCTACGTGAGCGGACCAGAACCGGCGGAACTGAGCGAGCCACACATCCACCTCCTGAAACGGTTCGGGCTTCAGCCGGTAGAGACGGCGCTGTGCGTCCACCCTGGCTTCCACGAAACCGGCCTCACGCAGCACCCGCAGGTGCTTGGAAACGGTCGGCTGCGACATACGAAGCTGACGCTCGATCTCTCCCACCGACTGTTGGGACGAGACCAGGAGGCTCAAGATCGCCCGGCGGTTCGGCTCCGCAATGACTTCGAATACGGATCCCACTCCCTTGATATACCCCACGGAGCATATACGTGTCAAGACATATTTGAGGTAAGGAGACGAGGCAGCGGTTTTCTTGCGCCAGGGCCGCTTGCGCATGTCGATTCGGCCCGCCCTCGTTCGATGTGAAATTAGAGCCCCGGATCACCCGGCCGGCAGCGTCCGGAAACCGGGGCCAGGCAAGGAGAGATCACGATGCGATTCCTGAGCGTCTACAAAACCGAGGAACGGAGCGTTTCCCCTTCCCAGTAGGAAATCGGCAGAATGGGCCGGCCTCGAAGACCGCGCAATCGTAACCGCTCCATCTCGACCGGAGGGCGACGATCGTCTAATCTGTCCGTGTGACGGATACGGATACGCATGGCGCCATCGACGCGATCTGGAGGATCGAGTCGGCCAGGCTCATCGCCGGGCTCACGCGCATCGTGCGCGACGTCGGTCTTGCCGAGGATCTCGCGCAGGACGCCCTTGTTGCCGCCCTCGAGCAGTGGCCCGAGTCGGGCGTCCCGGAGAGGCCGGGCGCCTGGCTCATGGCCACCGCAAAACACCGCGCCATCGATCTGCTGCGCAGGCGAACGCTGCACGAACGCAAAGAGGGCGATCTCACTCGCGACATCGAGGATAGGCAAACGAGGTCGAGCATGGATCTTGAGGCCGCCATCGACGATGACATCGGCGACGATCTCCTGCGCCTCATCTTCACGGCCTGTCATCCGGTTCTCTCCACCGAGGCCCGCGTGGCGCTCACGCTCCGCCTGCTCGGCAGCTTGACGACCGGAGAGATCGCGCGGGCATTCCTTGTTCCCGAGCCCACCATCGCCCAGCGCATCGTCCGGGCCAAGCGCACCCTGGCGGACGCCCGTGTGCCCTTCGAGGTTCCGTGCGGCGCCGATCGCGGCGCCCGCCTGTCGTCTGTTCTCGAGGTCGTCTACCTGATCTTTAACGAGGGCTACACCGCGACCGCCGGTGACGACTGGATGCGGCCCGGGCTCTGCGAAGACGCGCTCCGTCTCGGGCGCATCCTGGCCGGGCTGGTTCCGCAGGAGCCCGAAGTGCACGGACTTGTCGCCCTTATGGAGATCCAGGCGTCGCGCTCCCGGGCCCGAATCGGCCCGGCGGGAGAGCCCGTGCTGCTGCTCGATCAGGATCGGGCGCGCTGGGATCAGCTCCTGATCCGGCGCGGTCTCGCGGCGCTTGAGCGTGCCGGGGAGCTGAGCGGCGCGCCCGGGCCTTACGCCTTGCAGGCCGCGATTGCCGCCTGTCACGCGCGGGCCCGCACCCCTGCCGAGACCGACTGGGGACGCATCGCCGCGCTCTATGGGGCCCTGGCCCGGCTCAATCCATCCCCCATCGTCGACCTGAATCGCGCCGTGGCCGTCGCCATGGCCTTCGGACCGGCCGCCGGCCTCGAACTCGTCGACAGGCTGGCCGGAGAGCCGGCGCTCAAGGATTATCATCTCTTGCCGAGCGTGCGGGGCGACTTTCTGGCCAAGCTCGGACGCCTCCGTGAGGCCCGCGCGGAGTTCGAGCGCGCGGCATCGCTTACGCGCAACACCCGGGAACGCGATCTCCTGCTCGACCGCGCCCGATCGTGCGGCAACGCGTGACCCTTTGGGTTGGGACCGCCAAACGCGGATTTCAGTCCTTACAGGTGGGGTCCAATTCGCCGATCAGCTCGTCGCGGCGGGCAAGCCGCTCGTCGCCGAGCACGACCTCGAATTGAAACTCGTCCGGCGGATACTGGCCAACGCAGGGATTATCGTGGCCCTTTAGGCATCGCATCAACTCAGCCTTCAGATCCTTGCTGGTCCCCACATAGACGCAGGCCTGGTGAGAATAAAGGGCATAGACGCCATAGCCGGCGGGGACCTCTTCCTGAATCGTTGCGGCGTTAAAGGGATACCACGGCAGGTGATAAATCATCTTTGATTTTGTCCTGATTGAATTTTCGATTTGAATCCCTGGTGAATTGGAATCATATCCTCAACCGGTTGCTGAACGCAAACGGGCCCGGAACCGCAGCGCCTTCGCTTCGTATTTGACCTGGACGGGGCCGTGGGTTTAAATTGCTGCTGCGTCTTGCGGAGGGAGAAAACGATGTTGACTCGTCGCCAGTTTCTCGAAAGATCAGTCCAGGGGGCCTGTGCCGGCGCGGCCATGATGGCGTCGGATGCCTGGGCCGCGGGCCAACTCGCCTGGGCCAAGCCCATCGGCCTCGAGATGTACACCGTACGCGACGAGTTTCCCAAGGACCCGGCCGGCACGTTGAAGAAAATCGGCGCCGTGGGATATCGCGAAGTGGAAGTCTCCACCGAGATTCCGGCCGAGACGCTCAAGGCTTACCTGCGCGCCGCAAACCTGACGGCACCCAGCACCTATCCGGGTGCGCCCAAGGACGTGGAGAGCTGGAAGAAGACCCTCGACCACGTGCAGCCCTACGGCTTCCACTACGTCGTGGTGGGCGACAACCCGCAGATGGACGCCGACGCCTGGAAGAGCCGGGCCGATTTATTCAACCAATGCGGAACCCTGGCGCACAGCGCCGGAATGCAGTTCTGCTACCACGCCCACTACCACGAGTTTGCACCGCTCGGCGACACGACCGGCTACGACATCATGCTGACGCGCTGCGACCCCAAGCTTCTGAAAATCGAGATGGACGTTTTCTGGGCCACTTATGCGGGTCAGGATCCCGTGGCCTACTTCCAGAAATACCCGGGACGCTTTCCGCTGCTGCATATCAAGGATTTCAAGCCCGGCTTCCCGACGAGCACCGCCAGCTTCCCCTACGACAGCGGGCCCAACCCGTTCGCTCCCGCCGGCCAGGGCCGCATCGACTGGGCAAAAATCTTCGCTCACGCGCCCGAGGCCGGGGTCCAGCACATTTTCGTTGAGCAGGACCGCTGCGATACGGATCCCTTCGAAGCCATCGCGACCAGCTTCAAATATTTGAAGAATCTGCGCCTGAGCTGATGCCCCACCGCAGCCGCGCCGACCTTGGCCGAGGCGCATTTTATCCGGCGAGACCACCCATAACGCTTCGCCATGCAATGCGCTAAGCTGTAAGCCGCAGCTCGCGAGTTTGACTGTCGAATGCGAGGTGAACCGTGCAACAAGTGAAGATTATTGTCGAGAAGCACCCCGACGGTTACGTGGCTTACCCGCTGGGGTTAAAGGGGGTGGTTGTTGGCGAAGGGAACTCCTATGAGGAAGCTCTGGCCGACGCTGTTTCGGCCATCCGCTTTCACGTGCAGACCTTCGGTCCGGAGGTCCTGGACGCCGATCCGCCGGTTCTCGAAGCGTTTGTCGCCGAGGCTCGGGTCGAGCGCTCATGGCCAGGTTCCCGGTAGATGCTTCCAAACGAAACGTCATTCGAGCCCTGGAGCACCTCGGCTTTCGGGTACTGCGCGAAAAAGAGCACATTTCCAATGGTAAGGGAGAACCCCGACGGGTCGAACACTCCGCTCACCATGCCGAACCACCCGCGAATCAAGTCCTCAACTCTCAGGACAATCTGCACTCAAGCCGGAATTTCACGGGAGGAGTTCCTCGCCGCCTACGAGAGCCGGTAACCACCGATCGGAGCCTCGACTTGTCTCGCTCCACCGCGGGATTGCCTTGCGCGCCAGCCTCACCTAACATGGATTCAAGGTTTCCGGCACTGGCCCCTCAGGACCTCGTTGCGCGGAGCCGACGACCTGGAGAGACCGGTTATGCCAATCCCAAATCCCCGGCGGCAAGCGCGTGTGAGGGTCTTGCTGCCCGTCAGCGGAGTTCTCGTTTTTTCGCTGTTGATCTCGAACGGGCGCGCAATCTGCTCGCCTGAAGCGCGAGCGGACGGGGATTCGGCCCAGCAGTTGGCGGGGCCGCCACAGTTCCCCAAGCCGCCTCAATCGCAGACGCCTTCGGGCCAACCCGACGGTAGCCCTTCGCCCCTCACGCCGAAGCAGCAGCGCGCCGTCCTGAAGGCAAACTATGCGAAGATGAAGCAAGACGCCGACGAACTGGCTGCCCTTGCCAAATCCCTTCAGGATGAGCTCGATAAGTCCAATGAGAATGTGCTGTCGTTCGGGGTAGTCGAAAAGGCGGACAAGATTGACAAGCTGGCGAAGAGGATCAAGAGTGCGGCGATCCAATAGACCGAACCCGGCGCGCGGACGGCCCCGCCCTGGTGAGAAAGCTGGGACTGCTGCAACCGCTGGCGGCGGCAACCCGGCTTCTGCGCTGGCGGATTGCCAGGCGGGCCATCATTCAATCAATGGCTCCGCCGATGGCTCCGCGGTCCGGCAATGGCTCCGCGGTCCGGCGGTCGTCGCAGAATCGGGGCCAAGGCGGCACCCCCTCCCCCCATCAAAAATGTAGGAAGCGAACCCAATTAAGTCATTTGTAATCAACACAGCAGCGAGAAATCGGCGAGGACGCGAACCCAACCGAAGCCAACCGAACCGAACGCCCGACCACGTAAGTCTTTTAGAATTGAAATCCAGCGCCACCCGGCGCGAAGGTCGGGATGCCGGGATCAGCGGGCCTCAAAGCCAAAGGCCCGCTTCCCAGGTCTGCCCGCCGAAAACTGCGGAGTTCGCAAAGAGACCCACGACGGTCACAAAAACGGAGCTATTGACCACGTGTGTACTTGACTCAGACTACGAACCAGCTAACATACACCTACTAGTCTTCGGGGAGAAGATGGTGGGAGCCAGTACGCTGCGCCAAGGAGTCAAAGCCGCAACTCGCCAGTTTGGGGGGGAATCGGATGGCTCCTTGGCCGCGGGATTGGCGTACCTTCCCGATTCCCAGGTTATTCAAGCTTACAACGGAGGCAAGTGATGAGGGCACTGGGCAGAGTAGGTGCAACGGTGGTTCTGATAGCCTGGCTTGGAGCGGGCGCGGTGCAAGCGCGGGCCGCCGAAAAGCGAATAAGGCCGGAGGCGGGCGGGTGGAATGGCATCTGGATTGTGGAGACCGTTCCGAGCTTATCCCGGCTGCCCGGTGATTGGATGGCGCGGCGGGCCGGCCGCGCTCTGGCCAGCCCGTGGAGTCCAAATGATGGGGCGCGGCTCGTCAACGCCGCGGGCGAGAACCTGATTCCGGGCACCATCAATTCGAGCTGGAACAACGCCTCGGGGGGAAACTGGAGTACGGGAACAAACTGGACTCCGAGCGGTGAGCCCAACAACGGCGGCGGAAATGTCTACAACGTCACGCTTCCCACGCTCTCCAGCGGCTACACGACTACGCTCGACGTGAGCGTCAGCGTCGACAGCCTTACGCTCGACTCGGGCTCGACCCTGGCAGCGAATTCGGGCGAAACTCTGACGACTACGTCGCTGGCCGACGGCGGAACCATCAACTTCGACACGGCCAATACCCTGACGGTGAACGGCGCCAGCACGATTTCGAGCGGCGCGCAGTTTAATCTCGAGGGCGGCAGCACGACTCGGCTGAACGGCACCGTCAGCAACTCGGGCACTCTCACTACCGGTTTTTCGGGCGGCAACAACACCGTCACGGTCACGGGAGCATTCACCAACAACTCCGGGGCGACTTTGCAGCTCGAGGGAACCGGAGACGTCATGAGTGTCGCCAGCCTGACAAATTCCGGAACCGTGACCATCGATTCAGGCACGACGCTGAACCTGACGAGTCAACCGAACGGAATCACGGATGTGCCGGCCGCTTCTACCCTGACCGTGGCGGGGACACTCAAGGCCGGAACGGCGAACGGCCTGGCGAAGCTGACGAGCGTCGAGGGAACGCTCGACATTGAGAATGGAACGACGAACGCCGTCACGCCGACCGGTGGAACGCTGACGGTCGCCAGTGGCGGATTGCTGGAGCTATCGGGCAACGTCAGTTCGACGACAACCCTGTCGATCACCGGGGCTGTGAATAATTCGGGCCAGCTCACCACCGGCTTCGCCGGCGGCGCCAACACGGTCAACGTGAGTGGAGCCTTCACGAACAACGCCGGGGCGAGCCTGGACCTGGACGGTTCAAGTGATGTGGTCAGCGTAGGCAGCTTGACCAATTCCGGGGCGGTCAGCATTGGAACGGGCGATACGCTCAAGCTCACAAACCAGCCCAACGGGATTACGGACATTCCCCAAGGTTCCAGTCTCACGATTGACGGCAGTCTGAAGGCGGGGACTGCCAACGGTCTGGCGAAGCTGACCACGGTGGAGGGAACGCTCGACCTGAACAACGGGCAGACGAACGCCGTGACGCCGAGCGGCGGTACCCTGACCATCAGCAACACCGGAAGCGTGAATCTGTCCGACCCGCTGGCCTCGACCACGACGCTCTCGATCACCGGCGCTGTGAACAATTCGGGTAATTTCACCACAGGATTTTCGGGCGGCACCAATACGGTCAACGTAAGCGGAGCCTTCACGAATAACGCCGGGGCGAACCTGGATCTGTACGGTTCGAGTGACGTGGTCAGCGTGGGCAGTTTGACCAATTCCGGGACGGTCAGCATTGCAACCGGCGATACGCTCGACCTGACGAACCAGTCCAACGGGATTACCGACGTTCCTCAAGGCTCCACTCTCATAATTGACGGCAGTCTGAAGGCGGGAACTGCCAACGGACTGGCGAAACTGACCACGGTGGAAGGAACGATCGACCTGAACAACGGACAGACCAACGCCGTGACGCCGAGCGGCGGCACGCTGACCATCAGCAGTTCGGGTAGCGTGAATCTGTCCGACCCGATAGCCACGACCACGACGCTCTCGATCACCGGCGGCGTGAATAATTCGGGAAACGTCAGCACGGGATTTTCGGGTGGCGCCAACACCGTTAACGTGAGCGGAGCTTTTACGAACAATGCCGCGGCCAACTTGTCCGTTGACGGTTCGTCCGACGTCGTCAACGTCGGCACCTTGACGAATTCCGGGAACATCACGATTGACGCGGGCGCGAAGCTGAACATGACCAACCAGCCCAACGGCATCACCGACATCGTGGCGGGTTCGAGCATCACGCTCGACGGGAGCCTTACGGCCGGCTCGGCGAACGGCCTCGGGAAACTCGCCAGCGTGGAGGGCATACTCGAACTGCAGAACGGTCAGACGACTTCGGTGACGCCGGGCGGCGGCACGCTGACCATCAGCAGCAGCGGGCAAATCAATCTGTCTGACAGCATCGGAACCACCACCACCCTGTCGGTGACCGGCAACGTGAACAATTCCGGCAGCATCACAACCGGCTTCTCCGGTGGGACCAATACGGTGAACGTGAGCGGATCGTTTACGAACAATTCCTTGGCCGTCCTGACCGTGGGCGACGGTCCCAGCACAAACGATTCGGCCAGTGTGGGCACTTTAAGCAACTCGGGAACCGTGAACATCGGAACAGAAAACGGGTCTACAGGCGCTCTGCTCGATCTGACAGCCTCGGGAACCTCGACCAACTCCGGGACGATTAATGTCGGAACCACCACGGCGAGTGGCACCAGCACGGGCACTTTGGAGATCAGCGCCGCCGCCGTGACGCTCTCCGGCGCCGGCAAGGTCGTTATGTCGAACCTGGCGGGCAATTTGATTACGGCCGCCGCTCCCACCGACATCCTGACCAGCGCCAACACCATAGAAGGCTCGGGCAACATCGGCA
>DASZIG010000050.1:0-80682 GCA_035949375.1 Terriglobia bacterium
GAAGCGCAGCTTCATTCCAGCCGTGACTTGGCTTCGCGCAAGACTTCGTCGGCTGGCCGGGAAGCGGCCGTGCCTTCATCGAGTTCGGCAAGGCGGTGCAATGCTTCTTCCGCCCACAGGCGCTCGGTTTCCGCCGGTGAAAGGGTTTCGAGGCTGCTTAGGAGTTTTTCAGCCAACCGGGCGCGTTCGCGGCTCTCCAGCTTCAAGGCCTCGGCTTCCAGTTCTTCGACGCTCATCGACGCATCTCCTTTGCGTCATAGTAACACTTGCGCCTTGAGACCCGCATAACGGTTATCCAAGAGGGGTCGGTAGCCCGGCAATCGCCAATCGCCAATCGACAATCGGCAATGAAGAGGATATGCTTTGCTCCCTTACGGGATTTCTATCCGGGAGGTTCTGGTTGATGCTAGGTCATCGTGTGGTGAATCGTCGGAAGGCGAATCGGGTTGCCCGCTTTGCCGTGTTGTTCGCGTGCACCCTCTGGGTTTTTCCGCTGGCAGCGGCCGCGGCGGCGCAGCAATATCCCGAGTCGATGTATCAGGAGATGCGCTGGCGCCTGATCGGACCCTTCCGCGGCGGGCGCACACGCGCGGCCACGGGCGTGCCAAGCCAGCCCAACGTCTTCTACATGGGGCAGGTGAACGGCGGCGTCTGGAAATCCGACGATTACGGCCGCACCTGGAGTCCGATCTTCGACAGCGAGCCCACGCAATCGATCGGCGCCATCGCCGTGGCCCCATCGGACCCGAACGTCGTCTACGTGGCGAGCGGCGAGGGCCTGCAGCGGCCCGACCTCTCGGTAGGCGACGGCATTTACAAGTCAGGCGACGCCGGCAAAACCTGGGTCCATCTCGGGCTGCGCGACGGCCAGCAGATTCCGGCGTTGGCCATCGATCCGCGCGATCCCGGCCGCTTGTTCGCCGCCGTGCTGGGGCATCCTTATGGCGCGAATGCCGAGCGCGGAATCTTCCGATCGACCGATGGCGGCCAGACCTGGCAGAAGGTTCTGTACAAGGATGAGAACACCGGCGCCTGCGACGTGGAAATCGATCCCTCCAACCCCGACGTGGTCTACGCCACCTTGTGGGAATCGCGGCTGGCCCCCTGGGAAGACGCGAACGAGTACCCCGGATCTAACGGCGGCATTTTCAAGTCTACCGACGGCGGCAATACCTGGACCCAGCTCAGTGGCGGGCTGCCCAAGGACGTGACGCAGGCCTACGTGACCATCTCGCCGAGCAATCCGAGCCGTGTTTACGCGAGCGTCGCGAGCGGCCGCGGCACATCCATCTACCGGTCTGACGATGCCGGCGCAAGCTGGTCGCGCACGACGGAGGATACCCGGCCGGCCGTGCGCATCGGCGGTGGCGACCTCGCCGTACCCCGAGTCGACCCGAAGAATCCCGACGTGATCTACACCACGAGCACCGTCACCTGGCGGTCTACGGACGCCGGCAAGACCTGGACCGGCATACGCGGAGCTCCCGGCGGCGATGACTATCAGAACATCTGGATCAACCCCAACAACCCGGACGTGATCCTGCTGGTGAGCGATCAGGGCGGCATCGTCAGCGTCAATGGCGGAAGCACCTGGGGCTCGTGGTACAACCAGCCCACGGCGCAGTTCTATCACGTCATCACCGACAACCGGTTTCCTTACTGGGTGTACGGCGCGCAGCAGGAGAGCGGATCGGCGGGCGTCGCGAGCCGCGGCAACGATGGCGAGATCACCTTTCGCGAATTTCACCCCGTGGGCGTGATCGAGTACGGTTACGTGGCCCCCGACCCGCTCCATCCCGAGATCGTTTATGGCGGAGGGCGCACCGAAGTTTCGCGCTTCGACTGGGTGACCGGGCAGGTCGAGAACGTCTCGCCCGTTCCGTTGCGGGATGTGAAGTATCGCGCCGATCGTACGGAGCCGCTGATGTTCTCGCCCGTCGATCCGCGCATCCTTTACTACGCCACCAACTTCCTCTTCAAGACCAGCGATGGCGGGCATTCCTGGACGACGATCAGTCCTGACCTTACACGTCCGCAGCCCGGCATTCCCCCGAGCGTGGGCGGCATGGCGGCGAAGAGTCCTGAAGCCGCCAAAATGCGCGGCGTGATCTACGCGCTTGCGCCCTCATTCAGGGACGTGAACACGCTTTGGGCGGGCACGGACGACGGGCAGGTCTGGGTCACGCGGGACGGCGGCAAGAACTGGAAGAACATCACGCCGCCCGATCTCACGCCCTGGAGCAAGGTCACGCAGATCAGCGCGTCGCACTTCGACGAGCAGGAAGCGTATGTGTCGGTCAGCCGGTTCCGCATCGACGATCAGCGCCCGTACATCTATCGCACGCGCGACGGTGGCAAGACCTGGCAGGCCGTCACGACCGGGCTGCCTGAGGTGGGTCCAGTTGATACCGTGCGTGAGGATCCGGAGCGCAAGGGCCTGGTGTTTGCCGGCACGGAGAATGCCGTGTGGGTGTCGTTTGACGCCGGCGACCACTGGCGATCGCTGCAATTGAACCTGCCGCACACCTCGATGCGCGATCTGTGGATACACGACAGCGACCTGATCGTTGCCACGCACGGGCGCTCGTTCTGGGTGCTGGATGACATCACGCCGCTGCGCCAACTCGCCGAGGCCGGGGGCGCCGCAGCCTTCCTGTTCAAGCCCGAGCCGGCTTATCGCGTCAAGCGCGACACCAATTCAGACACGCCGCTGCCGCCCGACGAGCCGGCCGGGCAGAATCCGCCCGACGGCGCAATCATCGACTATTACCTGCCGCACGCTGCCTCCGGCGCGATCACGCTTGAGATCCTTGATGCCGGCGGCAAGCTCGTTCGGCGCTATTCAAGCACCGACAAGCCCGAGTTCACGATGGACGACCTCAAGAAGACGCTCGCGGTCCCCATCTACTGGGTGCGGATGCCGAAGGTTCTGTCCGCCGAGGCGGGGATGCATCGCTGGGTGTGGGACCTGCACTACCCGCCGCCGCCTTCGACGCGCCACGGGTATCCAATCTCCGCGGTGCCGCATGATACGCCGAGCGAGCCGCTCGGTCCAAGTGCGGTGCCCGGCCATTACACGGTGAGGCTCACAGTGGACGGCCACAGTTACACGGCGCCGCTGGCGGTGAAGATCGATCCGCGCGTGAAGACGCCGCCCGCCGGGCTTCAGCAGCAATTTCAGGCCGAGACGCGCCTTGCTTCATTGATCGCTTCCAACTACAAGGCTGCAGGTGAAGCGCGCGCGACGCAGGAATCGTTGGCGAAGTTGAAGGGGAAGGCTACGGGCTCGGCGGCGGACTCGGTCAGCGCTTTCGAGAAGAAGATGAGCGGCGTCGCCGGGTCGCCGGGAGGATTCTTCGCGCCGCCTTCGCCTGAAGTGACGCTGGCTCGGGCCAGCGGCGATGCTGCCGGCCTTTACGGAATTATTGGCGCCGCGGACGATGCCCCCACCGCGACGCAAGCCGCAGCACTCGAGCAAGTCGAGCGCGAATCCGCCGACGTTGCGAAGCGGTGGGACGCGATCAAGTCCACGGACCTTCCCGCGCTCAACCGTCAATTGCGCGCCGCCGGTCTGCCGGAAATTCGGGTTGAGTCCGAACCACAACCGGAGGACGATTCTGAGGATGTGGAATAGAGGGCTATCAGAATTCCGCGCGCAGCTTCGGAGGTGGTGCGAGGCTCACGGGTGACCGCGGGGCCGGCAGAGCCTGACCGCATCCGAAGGAGTTCCCATGAAACGTAGCGCCCGCGTGCGCGCACTCATCCTGACGGGCGCCGTACTCTGTTTCACCCCGGCATTATGGGCGCAGAGCCCGGCTTACCCCGCCTTCCCGAGCGAGACGCCGGCGCAGTTTACCCCGGTCACGGACAGCTTCGATTACGTCCGGCGCGACGTGATGATCCCCATGCGCGACGGCATAAAACTGCACACGGTCATCCTGGTGCCGAAGGGCGCAAGGAATGCGCCCATCCTGCTGACGCGCACGCCCTACAACGCCACCGCACTCACCAGCCACGCCCAGAGCGTCCACCTCGGGCCGATCTTGAACGGTTACGACAACGCCATGGAGGTCATCGTCGAGGGCGGCTACATTCGCGTGGTTCAGGACATTCGCGGCAAGTACGGCTCCGAAGGCGATTTTGTGATGGCCCGGCCGCTGCACGGGCCGCAGAATCCCACGCCCGTGGACGAGGCCACGGACACCTATGACTCGATCGACTGGCTGGTGAAGAACATTCCGGAGTCGAACCGCAGGGTCGGGATTCTCGGCATCTCGTACGACGGCTTTCTGCCCTTGATGGCGCTCGTCCATCCGCACCCCGCCCTCAAGGTCTCCGTGCCCATGAACCCCATGGTGGACGGCTGGATGGGCGACGACTGGTTCCACAACGGCGCCTTCCGCGAGCAGAATATGCCTTACATCTACGAGCAGGAAGCGACGCGCGACAACGACGTCAAATGGTGGACCAATCACTTTGACGACTACGACGTCTACCTGCAGGCAGGATCGGCGGGCAACCTCGGGCGGCTTCGCGGACTGGAGCAGGTCGGCTTCTGGCGCAAGATTCTCGAGCATCCGGCTTACGACGCCTTCTGGCGCGAGCAGGCCATGGACCGCGTGCTCGCGGCCGAACCCCTGACCGTACCGGTAATGCTGGTGGACAGCCTTTGGGATCAGGAGGACATTTACGGCGCCACTGCGGTGTACAAGGCGATCAAGCCCAAGGACACGCGCAACGACAAAGTGTTCCTGGTGATGGGTCCGTGGCATCACGGCCAGGAGATCGACGACGGCAGCACGCTCGGGGCCTTGAGATTCGGCAGCGATACCGCGCTCTACTTTCGCCGGAACATTCTGCGCCCTTTCCTCGATCAATACCTGAAGGACGGCGCGCCCGCGTCCGGCGTCGCGCCGGTTACGGCGTTTGAAACCGGCACGAACAAGTGGTTGCGCCTGCCTTCCTGGCCCGCGGGCTGCGCGAGCGGGTGCACCATCGATCACAAGGCGCTCTTTTTCACCGCCGGCTCAAGGCTTAGCTTCGATCCGCCCAAGGCAGGTGACGCGGAGTTCGACGAATACATCTCCGATCCTGCCAAGCCCGTTCCTTTCCGCAAGCGTCCCATTCGACCGATTGGCTACGACGAGACCCAGGGGCTGACCTGGCCCGAATGGCTGGTCGATGACCAGCGCGAGCAGTCCGGCCGCACGGACGTGCTGACATTCACCTCCGACGTTCTCACCGCGCCGGTAAAGATCTCAGGTCAGCCGGTCGCGAGTTTGATTGCGTCCACCAGCGGCACGGACTCCGACTGGGTGGTCAAGCTGATCGATGTCTACCCGGACGAGGTGGCCGCTCAGCACGAAATGGGCGGCTATCAACTCATGATTTCTGCCGACATTTTCCGTGGCCGTTACGCATTCGAGCCGGCAAATCCCCAGCCCATTCCGTCCGGTCAGCCGGTGAACTATCGCTTTCCGCTACCTACCGCCAATCACGTCTTCCTGCCTGGCCACCGCATCATGGTGCAGGTGCAGTCAAGCTGGTTCCCGCTCTACGACCGCAATCCGCAGACCTTCGTGCCGAATATTTTCTGGGCCAAGCCCGAGGATTATCGCAAAGCCGCGCAGCGAATCTACCACTCGGGCGGGCAGCGGAGCTTCGTCGAGATGCCTTTGGTCGTTGAACCCTGATCGGCGCCTCGACTGGCCGGCTACTGCGGCTTGACAAGCCCGTCAATTATTCGGTACAAGTTCGGGGAGTCATTCTTAGCCACGCAAAGAAGGGGCGCGGGAGAAGTATTGTGCCTGGCGCTTGACTGGTTCGGTTCCGCCGGCCGGAGTGTCATCGGCGGACCTGGATTTCGTTCGCCGTCGCGCTCCAGGCAATCCGGGCCTCCCGACTCTTGCATGGCGCTGGTTTCCATCATCTCTTACCCGGATTGTACGGCCCGGACCACAACCCGGAAGTAGTCTTACGGGGAGGGCAGCATGAGATTCTCGAAGTCGCAGGCAGGCGGACTTATCCTTGGCTTATTCTTCTGCTTTTCCCTGGCCCACGCAGAGCAGGCGGCACAGGTTCAAGCGCGGATCACCGCGTCGATTGACCCGGCCAAACGCGTCACGCTCGGGGGCAATACTCATCCGCTGGCGCGTCCGGAGTACGATCGCGGCGCGGCGCCGGATCAGCAGATCCTGGAGCGCATGCTGCTTGTGCTCGGACGCGCTCCGGAGCAGGAGGCTGCGCTCCGGCAATTGCTCGACGAGCAGCAGGCGAAGTCTTCTCCCCACTATCATGGCTGGCTGACGCCGCAGGAATTCGGGGCGCAGTTCGGTCCGGCCGATTCGGACGTACAAACCGTCACGGGGTGGCTCGAGTCGCAAGGCTTCCAGGTGACCCGGGTGGCCGCGGGCCGCACCGTGATCGAGTTCAGCGGCTCGGCCGGCCAGGTCAGCGACGCCTTTCGCACCGGGATTCACAAGTTTGCGGTCAACGGCGGGGAATATTGGGCCAACGCCGGCGACCCGCAGATTCCGGCGGCGCTCGCGCCGGTCGTGAAAGGATTTGCCTCGCTCAACAATTTTCCGCGCAAGCATTTCACCCGCTCTCTGGGCACTTTCCGGCGCTTCAAGACCGGCGGGCTCACCCCGCTGTTCACGTTCAGCTCCATGGGTGGCTTCCTCTTCGCTGTAGGTCCCACGGACTTCGCCACCATCTATAATGTCCTGCCGCTCTGGAAGGGCGGCACCAACGGCTCCGGCCAGACGATCGCGATCGTGGGAGAGAGCAATATCAATATTGCGGACGCGACCGCCTTCCGCACCCTCTTCGGATTGCCGGCCAACAACCCCCAGGTGGTCCTGGACGGTCCTGATCCCGGGCTCGTGTCCGGAGACGAAACGGAGGCGGATACCGACGTGCAATGGTCGGGCGCGGTGGCCGAAAATGCCACCATCAAGCTGGTGGTTTCGGAGAGCACGGAGACCACGGCGGGCATTGACCTCTCGGCGCTCTACATCATTGACAATAACCTCGCCCCGGTCATGAGCGAGAGTTACGGCGATTGTGAGGCTGCGATCGGCGCGAGCGGCAACGCGTTTTACAGCTCGCTTTTTGAGCAAGGCGCTGCCGAGGGGATTACGCTGGTCATCGCCACAGGCGATCAAGGCTCCGCTGCCTGCGACGAGGGAACCGGGCAGCTCGGAGCGATGTTTGGCCTCGCAGTCAGCGGGGTCGCTTCCACGCCGTTCGGCGTGGCCATGGGGGGCACGGACTTCAACGACGTGAATAACGCCCCAACCTATTGGAACATGACCAACAGTTCGGGGAACGAGGCGTCCGCCAAGTCATACATTCCCGAGACCGCGTGGAACAATTCCTGCGCCCAGAGCGGCTTGATGGCCTGCTCGTCCCTGACGGCGCTCGCGAGCGACGGAAGCGATCTGCAAGGCGGTGGCGGCGGACCGAGCACCTGCAGCTCGTTGAATGCGGCCGGAGACTGCATCGGCGGCTACACCAAGCCCACGTGGCAAGCCGGCGCGGGCGTGCCGAATGACCACGTGCGTGACCTGCCCGATCTCGCCATGTTCGCGGGCAACGGCGTCAACGGCAGCTTCTACGTGGTCTGCGAGGCTGATGCCAACGGCACCAGCGCCACTTCCTGCGATCTCAATCCGCCCTACACCGACTTCCAGGGGTTGGGAGGAACGTCTGTGCCCACGCCTGCTTTCGCCGGCATCATGGCCCTGGTCAACCAGAAGACCGGCGAGCGCCAGGGCAACGCCAATTACGTCCTCTACAAGCTGGCGGCCCAGAGTGGCGCGAGCTGCGCGTCGAGCTCGAGCGCCGTCGGCGATTCGTCCTGTGTCTTCTACGATGTGGTCACGGGCAACAATTCCGTGGCCTGCCTCGGCGGGACGCCCAACTGCAGCAACGCGGTCACCAACGGGTTCGGAGCGCTGGTCAGCTCGAGTTCGAGCACCACGCCGGCCTGGACCACCACCGCCGGCTACGATCTCGCCACCGGCCTCGGGTCCGTGAACGCAAACAACCTGGTGAACAATTGGAAATCCGTAAGTTTCACGCCGTCCACCACAACGCTCAGCCTCTCTCCCGCCACCATTACCCACGGACAACCGGTGAACTTCACCATCAACGTCACGGGCGCTTCCGGCACGCCCACAGGCGCCGCCGGCCTGGAAGGTTCGCCCGCCAACAGCGCTTACGGCATCACGAGTCTTGTGCTCGGCGGCGGCGCCGCGAGCGGTACCACCAATCTGCTTCCGGGCGGGACCTACACCGTCTCCGCGCACTACAGCGGCGACGGAACCTATGGGTCGAGCGACTCCACGCCTCCCATCTCGGTCACGGTCAGCAAGGAAAGCAGCAAGACCACCGTAGCTCTGATCACCTTCGATCTCGGTGGAAACGTGACGAGCACGACCGCCACCAGCGCGAGCTATGGATCGCCTTACGTGCTGCGCTCGAACGTCACCAATGGCGCCGGACAGGGCTGCGCTGTCACGGCGGTGGCGTGTCCGACGGGGCAAGTGACTTTGACCGACAGCGGCAAGCCTCTCGATCTCGGAACGTACGCGTTGAACAGCCAGGGATACTTTGAGGACCAGCTCATACAATTGAACGCCGGATCCCACAGCGTGACCTCGAGCTACAGCGGCGACAACAGCTTTCTTGCCAGCTCTTCGGGCGCCATACCCATGACGATCAGCAAGGCGGCAACCACCGGCAGCCTGGCGGCGAGTCGAACCAGCTTGCAGTACGGCTCGAGCGTCACGCTGACGGCCACCGTGACCACGGAGAGCAACGGCGCCGCCCCGAGCGGCACGGTAAGCTTTCTGAACGGGACCAAGCCCATCAGCGGCACCGTGACCTACACCGGTTCGGTGGGCTCCAATGGCTTCGCCCAATTGCAGGCGGTCCTCACCGAGGCTCCGTCGGCCACCGAGAACGTCACCGCGTCTTACAGCGGCGATTCCAACTATGCGGCTTCGACATCGCCGGCGGCGCAGGTCAGCGTGACGCCCGGATTCACGCTCAGCGCCGCACCGGCCAGCGTCAGCGTCGCGTCGCCCGGCGCTTCCGGCACTTCGGTGATGACCGCGAACTTCGGAACCGGCTTCAGCGGACCGCTCAGTTTCAGTTGCGCTGTTCCCAGCGCCATGCAGGGCGCTACCTGTTCCTTCAGTCCGTCGAGTCTCGCCGGCAGCGGCACGGCGACCGTCACCATCACCACCGTCGGTAGCGGCGCCGCCTGGCCGTTTTCTGATTTTCCTCCGGCAGGGTTGCTCCTGATGGGCGTTCTATTGCTTGCGTTGCTCGTGATGGCCCGGCGACAGCGCTGGAATCCGGCTTTCGTTCTGCTGTTCTGCGCGCTCGGGGCTGCGGCCCTGGTGGCCTGCGGCGGGGGCAGCAGCGGCGTTCAGCCACCACCCACCATGGTCAGTACGCCCACGGGCATGTACACCATCCCGGTGACGGCCAGCGGCGCGAGCGTAAGTCACACGGTGAACTTGACGGTCACGGTGCAGTAGACGCATCAAAGGTCTGCAACCTCCAGTCAGGCGTCAAGCCGAAGTCATGGCCCTTCTCGGCGCCATCCGAATACCGATCTTCATCGAGCCAAGCGCTGGATTCCCATTCGAAGTGTCCGCCGGGCGTTCCGGATCGCGTCTGGGTGGCTTTGTTTTACAGCCTTTCCAGGTCGTCCCGGCGGCGCGCCTCATTCCAAAGGACTTAGGCCGGGGGCGGTTTTGGCTTTGGTGGCTTCGTTTGGCTTCGTTTTGACCTATTTTTCACACTGATTTACTGATCCTATTGGACTTAGTGGCTTCGTTTTGCAAAATTTTAGATTCTTTTTTTTCTATCTCAAAAGAGGATTATCGCGGGGCTAGTCTCGAGGCTACGCAGTCCCAGTAATCTCGGACCGCAGGAGCGCTTACCCGGGCGTCCGCCAGACCTCTCAGAGCCAAGGACCACGATTACTTCTTCGTCAACGGCTGCCCGTCGATTATGTTGGCTAATTGCAGCCTTGCAGCCTCCCAAGCGTCGGGATCGTTGCTCCAACTGATCGGCTCGAAGTTGTAGGTACAATCATTTGCCGGGTTATAGCATTGGTTTTCCCACAACGCCAGCGGCACCATCTGCTGCACGAGGCTCGCGACGGCGCCCGGGGCAATCGCGTTCGCCAGCGCCAGGTAATCGACGTCTTGGATGCCGCGCCGCCAATACTTGAGCCGAAGGCTCGCAATCGGGCCGCTGATGCCGTACGAATTCGTTGGGAAGACGGCGTCCGTGCCGGGATAAAAGGCCACGCCGTTTCCGTTGTCCGAGTTATCGCTGATCTCGCCGTACATCGTGTTGTAGGAGGGCGCGGCGCCCCAGGTTTGCGCGGTGGCAAAGACGTCCGTGTTCCCAACTCCGTTCCCGGTGTTGTCGTAGTAAGTGGATTCCCAGATAAACCAGCGATTCACTTGTTTCTTATATTGCGCCCACGGCAGCTCCCTCAAAGACGTACCGTCGTCTTCGATGGCGAATGACCCTTCGCCGGGGCGCGTGCCGGCATAGGCGAAGAGCTCTCTGGTGGGCTCGTCCGCAAGAACGGCATTCACGGCCTTTTGGTCCGTTTCCCTGTAGCCGCTCACCCAGTTGTTATCCTTCAGATAGCCCTGGCTATATGGCCATAGCGAAGTGGGGTCGCTCAGGGCGTTCGGCGCACCGAGCAACGTTTGCGTCGCCATCGTAGGCAGATTCCTGCCCGGCCCCGTGATAGCGGACCACCACCCTAGTTGAGTCATCAGGGTGGGCGTCATCGATTGGCAATACACCTCGTCGCAAAGATAAACGAACCTGTCGGTGGAAGGCGAGGAGGCCTCAAACCAGGTTTCCCAGCCGTTGAAGTCGGCCGTGAAGACGCTTTGCGTCAAGCCGCCGGTCATGCCTCCGTACGTGCCGATCGAGAATACGTTGTTCCCGGTTCCGGCGCCGGGCCCGGCGTATCCGTTGGTTGCAGTAAACCCGGTCCCGTTCAGGAACGGGATCCACTGCGGAGCGGGAGCATCTGTGTTCCAGCCAGGGCCGGTCCAGCCGGAACCAACGCCCATGTTGTCGTCTATGATCGAAATCTTGTGACGGTGTGCCACCAGCATCTGATTTTGCATCGCTTGGAGCGTCGCAGCGCCATAGCGGGAATACAAATCACCGTACTCTGTGAACATCATGGTCAGAGAGGTTGGAGCGTCCGGGAGCGCGAAGTTCATCACCTCGAGGCTGATGGGCACGGTGCTGGTCGCGATACCGCTCTGGCTGATCGTGACCGTGCCGGTGTAGGCGCCGGGCGCGACGGTCTTGGGAATGTAAATATCCGCCCAGACGGATTGGTTGGTGCCCGCGCTAATCGTGAAGGTCGGCACGAGCTCGATCGGCACGGCAATGTCGGGGTAAAACCTGTTGGCTACGGGGCGCAGCGTAAAGGCGCATCCGGTCCCGCTCGGGCACTGCGCCCGGATAGGAAAGGTGGGCTCTTGCCAGGTGGCAAGGGTGCCGTAGAAGTCGTTGCTCAACCCCAGGATCTGGAGGTAGCGAATGTAAAACAGCTCGCTCTCGGTCGTGGTCCAGTTGAACAGGTTGTTTGTGGAACGGGGCGCATACCGAATCACTGACCCGTTCGGCCCGCTGAGGTCACTCATGGTTACGCTGACGTTCGTCGCTGACGTCGAGGCCGCCTCCAGGATGAGATTGAAGTCGACCACTTCGTTCTTGGCTCCGAAGAGGGAGATCGTGGACCCGTTCCATAAGCTGTTGGTGACGTTTTGCCCGTCGCTCGCCCGGAGCTCGTCCTGCGTCACTTTATCTTCGCCGTCGTTCGCCCAAACTGCTGTGATCGCCGTATTCCCCGACCCCGGACCAGCGGCGAACGCCATCGCCGCAAGCGCGGTCGAGAAATAAAATGAAGTGACCACAGCAAAAACGACCCGCCTACGTTGTGTCTTTCTCATCACTGGCCTCCTGAGCCCTCGGACGTTGGGCAGGCAGCAGTATACATGTACTTAGTAGATATTCAGTACATTATTTTGACTTTAATAAACGCAATGTTATTAAGATGTTATGGATATGTGTAGCGAGAACATTGCGCCGGAGGCCGTCTTTGCATACTCTCTATGGGCCGATTCGGCAGCGAAGGAGAATATTCCATGAAATACAGAACCCGCGAGCCGTTCGTAATTGCTCTCACCGCGATGGGTCTCGTTCTCCTGGCGGACCCTTACTCCGCCAGGGACAAGAAGCCCAAGGCGGCACCGGCTGCGGAACCGAGCGCGCCCGCCGTCGCCGGCCCACAGATCCCCGATCTCGAGTTCATCACCCGCCTGCGCGAGGAAGAGTTTGGCCACAGCCAGGTGATGGACATCATGAGCAGCCTGACCGATGACATCGGCCCGCGGCTCACGGGCTCTCCCAACATGAAGAAGGCGAACGAGTGGACGCGCGATGAGCTCACGAAGTGGGGTCTCGCGAACGCGCATCTCGAGGCCTGGGGGACGTTCGGGCGCGGCTGGGCGTATCAATTGTGCGAAGTGCGGATGATCTCCCCGGATTACATGCAATTCCTGGCCTTGCCGGAGGCGTGGACGCCGGGAACGAACGGCCCCGTGCGCGGCGACGTGGTGCAGTTGACGGCCACGACCGCGGCCGATCTCGACAAATATAAGGGGCAGCTCGCCGGCAAAATCGTGCTGATGGGCGAGGCGCGCGTGCCGGATCCCATCGAGAAGCCCGAGTTCACCCGCGATGACGACGCGGAGCTCGCCCGGATCGGCAACTTCGAGATCCCGGCCGGGCGCGGCCCCGGCGGTCCGCTTGGGCCGGCCAACCGGCAGCAGTTCGTGGAACGCCAGCGCTTTCAGGAAGCGCTCAACAAGTTCCTGGCTGATGAGCACGTGGCGGCCGTGCTTGAAATCACGCGGCTACCCGGCCAGGACGGCACCATCTTCGTGCAGTCGGGCGGCAGCTACGAGAAAGGCAAGACCGTAGGCTATCCAAAAATCACGCTCTCGGTGGAGCATTTCGGACGCCTGGCGCGCCTGGTGGCCAAGAAGGTCCCGGTCCAGGTTGAGGTGAACGTGGAAGCGCAGTTTTACGATGACGATGACAAGGCCTACGACACTGTCGCCGAAATTCCGGGAACCGATCCGAAACTCAAAGATCAGCTCGTGATGCTCGGGGGACACATGGATTCCTGGCACGCGGGCGAGGGCGCCACGGACAACGGCTCAGGCGTGGCCGCGGCCATGGAAGCGGTGCGCCTGCTGAAGCAACTCGGCGCGCAGCCCCGGCGCACCGTCCGGGTCGTGCTGTGGTCCGGCGAGGAGGAAGGGCTGCTCGGCTCGCGCGGATACGTGAAGAACCACTTCGGGTCGCGCCCCGAGTCCACCAATCCGCGGGACCGGGACGTGCCGGCGTTCATGCGCCCGCCCTCCGGGCCGCTCGAATTGAAGCCGGAGCAGAAGCTGGTGTCGGTGTATTTCAACCTGGACAACGGCACGGGCAGGATTCGTGGCATATACACGCAGGGAAACGGGGCGGTCGCGCCGATTTTTCAGAAATGGATGGAGCCCTTCCGCGATCTCGGCATGACCACGCTCACCATGCGGAACACCGGCGGTACCGATCATCTCTCCTTCGATGCCGTCGGCATTCCCGCCTTTCAGTTCATTCAAGACCCCATGGACTACGGAACGCTCACGCACCATTCCAACCTGGACGTGTACGAGCACGTGCGTCCGGAGGACATGAAGCAGGCGGCGGCGATCATGGCCGCCTTCGTCTACAACGCAGCCATGTGCGACGACATGATGCCGCGGAAGCCGATGCGTCCGGCTGAGCCTGCAGCAGGCTCCGAACCGGGAGCAACGCCCGCCCCAGGTGCGCAGCCTCGTTCGACCACGAGTCCGTAGTGAAGGGTCAGCCGCCCCAGGTGGCGGTGACCACCTCGCGACATTGAACAAGCTCGCGGTGCAAAGCGGCAGCAAGCTGCCGCACTCAAAAGCTGGCACTCGCGGGCCTTTCGTTACGGCGCGGCCACCTGCAACGGGACCGTGCTCGTCTGATCCGAACTCGGGCCGACCATGATATCGAAAACGCCGGCCTCGACCACCTCGTGCATGTCGCGATCCAGCATCTGTAGCTCTTTCGGCGTCAGCTTGAACTCCAGCGTCTTCTTCTCCCCCGGTTTCAGGCTGACGCGCTCGAAGCCGCGCAGCTCCATCACCGGACGCGTGACCGAAGCCACACGCTGATGAATGTAAAGCTCGGCCACCTCGTCGCCCTCGCGGCTGCCGGTATTGGCAACGTCAACGCTGACCGTTGCCTCGCCCGCAACGCCGATCGACGTGGGACTCACGCGCAGGTTATCGAAGTGAAAGGTCGTGTAGCTCAAACCCCATCCGAACGGGAACAGGGGCTTGCGGCCGTTGAACAAATAGCTGCGATTCATTGAAGGCTTGTGATCGTAATAATCCGGCAGCTCGCCGACGTTGCGCGGGAAGCTGATGGGCAACTTGCCTCCCGGATTCACGTCGCCGAATAAGACGCCGGCTGCTGCCGTGCCGCCCTCCTGCCCGAGGTACCAGCCTTCCAGAATCGCGGGCACGTGTTCCGCCGCGTAGTTGATCGAGAGCGGCCGGCCGTTGATCAGGAGGACCACCGTGGGCGTTCCGGTCTCAACGACCGCCTTGATGAGCTGATCCTGCGCGCCGATCAAGTCGAGCGAGTCGCGATCGCCGAGGTGACTTTCGGACCACGCCTCGCGATTCGTGTGTTCGTTTTCGCCGACCACCACGATGGCCACGTCCGCGTGGCGCGCCACCTCGACGGCGGCCTGAATGCTCTTGACCTGCGAGGCCGGATCGGGCAGCTTGACCTCGTTCTCGTACCAGGCCGACCAGCCCTGCTTGCCTTCCGTAATCTTGCAGCCCTCGGAATAGACCACCTTCGCGCTCGCGCCAACTCGCTGGCGAATACCTTCCAGAATGCTCACTTCATGCGCGGGCTCGCGGCTGTAGCCGCCCAGGTGGACGTCCGCCGCATTGGGACCGATCACCGCAATGGTCTTGAGCCTGGTGAGATCGAGCGGCAGGACGTTGTGATCGTTCTTCATAAGCACGATCGCCTCCTGCGCGGCCTTAAGCGCGATCTGGCGATGCTCAGGACTGTTCGTGACGCGCTCGGCGTAGGCCGGATCGACATAGGGATTGTCGAAAAGCCCCAGCCTGAATTTGTCATAAAGGATTCGGGAGACCGCCCGGTCGATCTGCCACTCGGGCACGCGCCCGGCTTTCACCTGGTCGAGGAGCGTGCGGTAAACCGATCCATCGCTCAGGTCATAATCCACTCCGGCGGCGAGCGCCTGGCGCGCGGCATCCGCGTTGTCGGCTGCGATGTGGTGCGTCTGGACCAGCATCTGCAATCCGCTGCCGTCGGAACTCACGTAGCCACGGAATCCCCACTCCTGGCGCAGGACCTTGTCGAGCAGCCAGGGGTTGACGTGCGAAGGAATGCCGTCGATCTCGTTGTAGGAGGCCATCACGCTCCCGGCGTGCGCCTCCTGGACGGCGGCCTGAAAAGGCACCAGGAACGACTCGCGAAGCACGCGCTCGGAAAAGTTGGCGGGCGCGGCGTTCGTGCCGCCTTCCGGCTCTCCGTGGGCCGCGAAGTGCTTGGCGGTGGCCATCACGTGATGGCGATCGATGATGTAGTTCGGACCTTGCAGCCCTTCGATCGCGGCCACGCCCATGTGCGCCACCAGGTACGGATCTTCGCCGTAGGTCTCCTCGGTGCGGCCCCAGCGCGGATCGCGCCCGAGGTCGAGCACCGGTGAAAAGGCCTGGTTCACGCCCGCCGAGCCCATCTCGTCGCCCGCCGCCGTGAAGACCTGCCGGATCAGCGGCGGGTCCCAGGTGCTCGCGAGGCCTAAGACCTGCGGAAAGCTCGTCGCGCCGTGCGACATGAATCCGTGCAGCGCTTCGCCAAAGGACAACGTGGGGATGCCGAGCCGGGTTTTCTCCATCAGGTACCGCTGCACTGCGTTGTGCAACACCGCCGCGTCATGGACGCTCACCTTGGACTCATTGCTGAACATTTGGCGGAACACGTCGCGGGCGCTCTCGGTCGTGAACTGGCCGGTGTTGTCGAGAATCTCCCCACCACGCCGCGGATAAAGCTGATCGGCCTTTTCCTCCAGGGTCATGCGCCCGAGCAGGTCCGACACGCGCTGGACGAGCGGCAGCCGTGGATTCTTGTAATCCGGCAAAGCGTCCTGCGCCGGCATCGACGTACTGAGAATCAGCAGCACGATCCCCAGGCTGAATGCTGTTCTTGGCACAGTCTTGCGATAGCGGATCGAAGTCTGTCGTTTGATCATTAAGCGCCCCTCCGGACTCGCAGCAAAGGTTATAACCCAGTCGAGGTTAACAGTCGACCGTCAGAAGCAAGCTGCGATCACCTGGACGTCCGATTTGTGGCACTCCGTCACTGAGCCGGATAGCGGGAGGAGAAACTCTGTCCCGTTCGGCTGATTCCGGCTACGCGGAACGGGTGGTTGATTCGGCGGTGCTACCAACGCTACCATTGAAGGCATGGCGAACTTGAACATCCGAAATCTGCCCGAACCGGTGCGCACGGGGTTGCGCCTTCGCGCCGCTCGCAAGGGCCGTAGCATGGAAGCCGAAGCTCGTACCATTCTGGCGGAGGCGGTGCGAGGAGAGACCGGACGGACGTTTGATCCGGAGTTGCTGCAGGACTTCATCGCGGGATTGTTCAAAGGCAAACCGCCCCGGCTCACGGATGAGCTGATCCGGGAGCGCCGCCGCGAAGCGCGCAATGCCAAAAGGGAAGAACGGCCGTGATCAGTCTGGACGCTTCGGCGCTGCTCGCCTTCCTGCTGCGCGAGCGCGGACACGAGCGGGTTCGAGAGCTCCTGAGCGAGGCTTGTATGTCCACGGTGAACTTTTCCGAGGTGCTTGGCCGCTTCGCGCGCGCCGGTCAAGACGTGGTGCTCATCGCGGAAAAGCTTGTGGCGTCGCCCATCGAGCTGGTCCCGTTTTCAACCGAGCAGGCGGCCATCGCGGCGGCACTCCTTCCAGTGACCCAATCCGAAGGGCTTTCGCTCGGGGATCGTGCCTGTCTCGCGCTGGCGCGGGAACGCGAAATCCGCGCGGTGACGGCTGATCAGTCGTGGCGCCGGCTGAAAATTCGCATTGAGATTGAGATCATCCGCTGATCCCCCGGCAAGCACGCTCCCAGTTTCTGCGCCCGGACGACAGGCTCAGACCTTCGATCGGCCTTTGAGCGAGGTGCGTCGGCGGGGTAAAGCGGTCAAAAGCTGCACGTCGACAAACGAAAGAAGCGCGAAGGTGGCCCCGGCCTTCGCAGACAACGCGACAAGCCGGGGCCGATTCAGCATGAGATCAGCAAGAGCTCCGCTTATCGCGGCGGCAAGCCGGCGTTGAGGCTGAATACCGTGCCGTCTCCGAAATGGTTCTTTGAGGCTTTGCCGTACTGGTAGGTTGATCCCCAGAATGTTCCGTCCGAGGCCTGGATCAGCTCGGCCGGATAAGCGCCAACCGCGGCCGTCGAGGAGAACGGGGCCAGAGTCTGAATCAGGCTGCCATCGGTAGGCGAAATCTTGTCGATGTCTCCGTAGCCGCTGTCGCCGTTGTAGTTGTCCACCCAGAAGTTCCCGTCGCTCGCGAGCATCATGGTTTGCGGGCTGCCGGCTCCATCACGAGTGGTGTAGAAAGGGAAAAGCTGCAGATCGCTGCCGTCCGATTGAACCTCGAAAATGCCGGCGCCCGACACTCCGTAAATTCCATACACCCCGTAAAAGTTACCGTTCGGGCCGAGGGTCAGTAAAGACCCCGAAGAAGGCAGGCCGTTAAACAGCGGGAAATTCATCGGAGAGGCCTCGAATTCGCCGGTGGCTTCCGTGTAGTGGAATAGCAGCTCGCCGAGTGTGGTGCTGACGGAGAGGCCGTAGAATGTGCCGTCAGAAGCTACCACAAGTGGGGATGGAGCTTCTCCGGCAGTGGAAATATTGAAGTTGAAAACGACCTCGTATGCTCCCGAAGACGGCGTGACCTTAAAGATGGCGCCCGCGTTATTCGCGCCTCCGGTGTAGGTCGTGCCATACACGTTACCGTCCGTTCCCACCGCCAGCGCCCCGCCGCCGGCGCCGTCAGTACAGTTCGAGCTGGAGCAGTACTTGTGAACAATTTGAAAATGCGATCCGTCCCTGTTCACTCGATAAAGCAGCCCGTAGCCGCAGTAGCCGTTGCAGCCATTGATCCCGCCATAGAGGGTTTCGCCGTAGATCTTCCCGTCCGGACCCTCGGTCAGCAAGCCCGGAAGGTTGCCGTTCGCGTAGTTCTTGTCCGGTCCGGGAAGGAAGGTGTGCAGAACCTTCACCGTACCGGTCGGCGTGAGAGAGAACACCGTTCCCCCGTTCGGGGCTGAAGTGCCTTCCATCGAGTCCTGCGCCGCGCCATAGAAATTTCCGTCGGAACCTTGAATGAGCGAATCGGGTCTTCCGCCCTGGGGACACTGGCCTATCCTTTCGAACGGGTTGCCCGCGCAGGTAAAGGTGTAGACAGCGGTGAACTGCGGATTGGCTGCGTACGCGGAACCGGCCAGCAGCCCGAAAAGAACAATCACGGAGAACTTTGCCTTCATGCGAATACTCCTTGTGGCCGCGAAATTTGGGCGCAGGCGGCTAACTCGCATTTTTAGTACAGCGCCAAACGGGAGTTGTCATGAAAATGTAAAAAGTTGGAAGGGGGCCCGTTACATTCGCCGGAGCCGGCTCGCTTACGGGCTCATGGACACCTCCGGCGCGATGATCGGCTGCACGGGCCCTCGAATCGGCGATGGACGCCCCGCGATTGAAGGCGGCGCCGCACCGTGCTGGCGAAGCCCGTTTCTGAAATCGATTCTGGCGTATACTCGGCAGCCGGGCTCTTGAACGACGAGCCAGCCGGAGGTCCCGCGAATGCCGGAAACCGGCCGCGCTGTGGAGCTTTGCCTTTGATTACGGCCGGCGGGCAGATCTCGGTTGAGAGCTTCTGGCCACAGACGACACTGAGGTACATTGAAGGCGGCAGCGCATCTTAAGAGGAATCATCTGCATGACAGCTTCGCTCACAGGTCGCGATCTCGCCAAGATGATCGATCACTCGCTGTTGCATCCGACGATGAGCGACACGGACATCGCCGCCGGCTGCCGCCTGGCGCGCGAATATGACGTGGCCACTGCCTGCGTGAAACCGTACGCCATCGCGCTTGCGAAGGAGATTCTTGCCGGCTCCGGCGTGGGCGTCTGCCCGGTGATCGCCTTCCCGCACGGCAACAGCACTACCGCCATCAAAGTCCGCGAAGCCCAAGCTGCCGCGCTCGCGGGCGGCGTCGAGATCGATGCAGTCATCAACATCGGCAAGGCGCTGGGCGGCGACTGGGACTACGTCCGCGACGAGATTCGCGCCATCAATGAGGCCGTGGTCGCCGGGGGCGCCATCCTCAAGGTCATCTTCGAGAACGACTACCTTGAGGACGCGCACATCATCCGCTTGTGCGAGATCTCGTCCGAAGTGGGCGTGGCCTTCGTCAAGACCTCGACGGGTTACGGGTTCGTGAAGCAGACCGACGGCTCCTACAACTACAAAGGCGCTACCGATCACCATCTGCGGCTGATGCGCCGGCACTCGGCGCCCGCGGTCCAGATCAAGGCGGCAGGTGGCGTGCGGACACTGGACGACCTGATCCGCGTGCGCTCGCTCGGCGTGACCCGTGTCGGCGCTACGGCCACGCGAGTCATGCTCGATGAGGCCCGGCAACGCTTCGCGTCCGGGCAACTGGGGGAGGCGAGCGCCTCATGAAACGCGCATTCTGGACTTTCGCGCTTCTCGTCACCGCGATATTGCTGGCGGGAGCAGTTTTCTACACGCCTGCGCAATCCACGGCCCCCCAGGCCGGAACGCACCTCGTCTTCAGCGACGATTTCGAACAGGAGCGATGGGATCGCTGGCAAATGCCTTACCCGGAGGATTGGGCGATTCTCAGCGAGGACCACAACCACTATCTGCATATGAAACGCGCTCGTGACCCCGCGGTGCCGCGGCGGCCCATTCAGTTTGCCTTGATGAAAGGCGCAAGGGTCGGCAGTTTTGACTTTCGCGCCCGGGTGCGCCGCGAAGGCCGCTCGATGATCGTGGTCTTCAACTACGCCGACTCGCTCCACTTCTATTACACGCACCTCTCGGTGGATACCGGCAGCCGGCAGCCGGTCCACAACGGCATCTTCCTGGTGAACAACGCGCCCCGGGTGCGAATTGCGGGCCTGGACGCCCCCGCCGCCCTGCCCGACAATTCATGGCATCGCATTCGCGTGTTGCGCGACGCCGCGAGTGGGCGGATCATGGTGTGGAGTGATGTCCGGGACGCGCCGGTTTTCACCGTGACCGACCGCACGTTCACGTACGGCCAAGTCGGGATCGGATCGTTCGATGAAACCGGCGACTTCGACGACGTAGAGCTGCAGTCGGATGACGCCGGATGCTCCGCACCGCCGGCGCATCCGGGCAACTGAAAAAGGGAGGGCATATGAGTGACGACTTTTCACGGCGGCAGTTCTTCCGGCGGCTCGGCGCGGGCGCGGCTGGCGCAGCGGCCGGAGCCGGCCTTCCTCTATTGAGCGCGATCGGAGCTCCGGACCGCCACACCCTGCCCCATCGCGACCTCGGAGGCAACGGGGTAACGGTTCCGATCCTCGCCTTCGGCTGCGGCAGCCGGTTCCTCATGTACGCCGACGAGGATAAGGCCCAGGAAGCGCTGAACCACGCCATCGATCTCGGGATCACCTACCTCGACACGGCTTACGCTTACGGCGACGGCAAGAGCGAGAGCCGCGTGGGCGAACTCATGAAGACCCGCCGGAAGGACGTGTTCCTCGCGACCAAGATTCCCGACCGCACGCGAGACGCGTTCCTCAGCCGTCTTGAGGCCAGCCTGCAGCGCCTCCAGACCGATCACGTGGATCTGGTCCACATTCATGGGCTCGGCGAGGCCGACGATCTCGCCAAGATCGAAGCGCCGGACGGCGCGCTACGCGGCCTGATCGAGGCGCGCGAGCAGAAGATGGCGCGCTTCATCGGCATGACGAGTCATACCGACGGCGCGGTGCTGGCCCAGGCCATCGAGCGGCATCCGCTGAACTGCACTCAGATGGCGCTGAACGCCTCCGGCAACGGCCATTTCGAAGTGACGGCCTTGCCCGCGGCCAACCGCAAGAAGCTTGGCGTGATCGCTATGAAAGTGACGGGACAGGAATTCCTGATCGGGAGCGGCGCCGGCAAGGCGGACATCGACATGCTGCTGCGCTATTCGCTGAGCCTCCCGGTGTCCGCGGCCGTGATCGGCATGCCGCACCTCGACTTCATCAGCCACAACGCCGAGATCGCAGGCAGCTTTACTCCGCTCGGCCCGGCGGAACTCGATCGGCTGCGGCAGCAGGTCGGAGTTTCACGGCAGGAACTCGAGCACCGGCTGGTAGGGCACCTTGATGGTCCGACCTGCCAT
This sequence comes from Terriglobia bacterium, assembly GCA_035949375.1. Taxonomy (GTDB): domain Bacteria; phylum Acidobacteriota; class Terriglobia; order UBA7540; family UBA7540; genus Gp13-AA77. The sequence goes on from DASZIG010000050.1 coordinate 21,640, forward strand.
GGCCACGCGTTGTGGGCTTAAAGATCGATGAGCGAGGATCGGGGGCTGAGCCTTGGGCCAGACGTCCGGAAAATGCTCGCGACAGTGATGCAGCTTGAAGAAACCGTCGCACTTAATTGGGATTTGTTCAGCAAAACAGCATGAGGCGTACGTCACGTCCCTTTACACACTGATTAGCGACGCCAGCGTTCATCAACTTGGCGCTGAGCGGGAATATGCGAGACTTCTGCGAAACGTGGTGATCGAATATGGCGTGATGTTCCTGACGGTGCTGGCCAAGAAAGCGTTAAGAGCCTGTATCAAAACTTCTGAAACCTAATCCTCTTGGCGAGGTAGCGTGAACGGTTATGGCCGCCGCGCTTCCTACAGGTCCGTTGTGGGGTCTTGTCGAGCCGTTCTTGCCGATTCCACCACGACTGTCGATCTTGCCCTTTTCGCGCTTGACTGTTTCGAACAGGCGGTCGAGGTCGTCGAGATTGGCCGCGTCGCCGCGCACGCCGGTCACGTTCCGGCCAATCAGCTTGACGGCCTCGTCGAGCGCCTTCTGCCTCCGGCCCGTGATGAAAACGTAGGCGCCTTCTTCAACAAACAACTTGGCAGTGGCGAGCGCCATGCCGCTCGATCCACCCGTGATGACTGCAACTTTACCCTCAAGCTTTCCCATAATTGCTCCCTTCGTGAATTGAAATTACGCACCGGACTTCAACCTTGCGTGGTCCCTCCGGGTAATCCGGAACACTCATTACAGATGTCGCCAGGGGTGCATCGGTTACCAAGATTTCTGAGTCTAATACGAAGAGTGACAGGCAAACGCATGAAAACCGGGAACGGAAAGACGGGACGACCGATCAACTTCGAAAAAGACGCGGCGCTAGAAGCTGCAATGCTCCTCTTTTGGGAGCGAGGCTATGAAGGCACTTCTATGGCCGACCTTACGCGAGCGATGGGTCTAAATCCGTCAAGCATCTACGCTGCCTTCGGTGATAAACACGCCTTGTTCCGGCTCGCGGTAAAGCGCTATATGGAAAAGCGAGCGATCTACGCAGGTAAGGCCCTTGAGGAACCGACACTCGAAAAGTTCATTCGTGCGCTCTTCTCAAACACGGTTGCATTCCTCACCACGCCCGGCCATCCGCCGACCTGCATGACGCTGGCGGGGGCGGTGGGCTGCAGTCTCAGCGCTACGCCGGCCCGAGATCTCATGACGGAGATTCGGAAACAGAATCAAGTCGTTCTAAGGCAGCGCCTTCTTAAAGCGCGAAAGAGCGGTGAATTTTCGAAGGATATCGACCTGGACGACTACACGAGGTATCTGTCGACGATAATCGCCGGTCTATCCATCCAGGCAGCCAATGGTTCAACGAAGGCGGAGCTCAACCGGACCGCGCAGATGGCCCTTCGCCATCTGGGTTACTGAGGGTTGGCGTCGCCGCTTCAGCTCTTTCACCCGCCTGCACGGTGATTACCGAAAAGCGAATTGCTTCCGCCTCCCTTGCGGTTCCGATTGCAAACTTGCCGAAAGGACACCTTCTTCCCCCGGTTGTGCTGCCCGATTTTCATGGAAAGCCAGCGAGTAGTTCACGAACATGTGTGCTCGTTAGCTGGGGAGCCCCTGAGCCGGCCTTCAAAGCCGGCAACCCCGTGACACGATCCCGGACAATTCGCGCCGCTCGCCGCGTCCTGCGCCGAGTCAGGATAATGCGTCGGCCCTCGAGGCTCGCATCCAACGAATCGCCGGCGTGAAGGCCCAGTTCGTGCCGGATGCGGACCAAATCGCGCGTTGACTTGACCCGCTTGGCTACGCGACGCTTGGGTCCTATGCCACATCCCGGCCGGGCACCACGTCAATCTGCAGCACCGGATCAGCGGCCGGCACGTAGGTCGTCGCTAGTCCGAGCTCGCGACGCACGATGTTGCAGCCTTGCGCGATGGCGCTCGCCTTGTAGAATGCGATCTCGCGGTTGCAGCCCTGGCGGCCAAAGCCGCAATCGCTCGAGACGATCAGGCTCTCGGGCGGGATCACCTTCAGAGCCTTCCGGATCTCGGCGGCCACGTCCTCGGGCCGGTCCGCTTGCAGCGAACGATGGCTGACGGCGCCGATGGCGATCTTCTTCCTGGTATCGCGCCCTTTCGAGAAGAACGGCTCGAACAACTCCAGGTCCCGCTGGTTGCGATCCTTCATCTCCAGCGTCCAAACGTCGCCGCGACAGCGCTCGAGATAAATCTCGATGGAGTTGGCGTAACTCGTATCTTCCATCACGCGCTGCATGTTCGGATTGCCCCAGCAGGTGTGGATCCACAATTCCACGTCGTCGAGACCCTGCACCTCGCGATTGAACGCGTCCACCATGAATTTCACCTGCTCATGATCCTTCCCGAACGTGTTGGCCATGAAGTGGAAGGTCGGCTCCTCGATCTGGATCGAGCGGCAGCCCGCGGCCCGCAGCGCCAGCAGCTCCGTGTTCATCGCGACGGCCATGTCCCAGATCACTTCGCGCTTGTCTTTGTACTTCGGCGTATGAATGTCGAGGAAGAGCGCCATCACCTGCGAGCAACAGGTGCCGAACTTGACCGGCTTGCGCGTCTTGCCCTGCGCGATGCGCCAGAGTTTCGGGTAATCGAGCGGCCGGTGCTCGATCTTGTCGACCACGTGCGGCCAGCGCCAGCCGGTATAGATCTCGTTCAGCAGGGTGCCAGGCGGATAGTGCAGCCAGGGCGCCGTAGTCTCCTCCGGCTGCAGGTAGTCCCCCTCGAATCCCGCCCAGCGCTGCAGAGGATAGTGATGCCAGGCGCGGCCCGCCAGGTCCTCGTCCACATGCAGGTCACCATGGGTGAGAACGTCGAGACCGGCGCGCTCCTGGTCGCTGATCAGGACCGCCATCGCGTCCTGGAACTTTTCGCGAAAGCGGACGTCGAGCATGCAGGTGTCGAGCGGGCGGCCCCACATGCTCACGTCATACCAGCGCGGGCGCGGAAACGACCCGGTGGTGGTCGAGGGCAGAATCAGGTCGGCGGTCGCTGTGAACATGAGTTCCTCCAGACGGCATTGTACTTCCACCCTGGGCGGATGGGACGGCGAATTGTGCGTCCGTAGGGCCGGTGCGCTAAACTGGTGTTTACCGAATTTCAGCTTGGAGGGAAATTGAATGGCAGAGACTCCTTCAACGATGCTTGCCACCGGAACCGAGGCTCCGGACTTCCGCTTGCCTGACCCGCAAGGCAAGGTGGTGGCGCTCGACGACTTCAAAGACGCGCCCGCGCTGCTGGTGGCCTTCATTTGCAATCATTGTCCCTACGTGAAGCATGTCCGGTCCAAGTTTGCCGAGGTGGCCCGCGACTACCAGTCGCGCGGAGTGGCGGTGGTCGGGATCAGCTCCAACGACGCCGACTCCCATCCCGACGACGGCCCGGAGAAAATGGCCGAGGAGGTGAATCTGGCTGGCTACACATTCCCTTACCTGTATGACGAGACCCAGGAAGTGGCGAAGGCGTATCAGGCCGCCTGCACGCCGGACTTTTTCCTGTTCGATCGCGACCGCCGGTTGGTGTATCGCGGACAGTTTGACGACAGCCGGCCGGGAAGCGGCAGGCCGGTCACTGGCAAGGACCTGACCGGGGCCGTCGACGCGGTGCTTGCGGGCAAGCCTGTACCGGGCAACCAGCGGCCAAGCGTCGGCTGCAATATCAAGTGGAAACGCGGTAATGAGCCGGATTACTTCCAGAGGCGCCACTGAGCGGGCCATTGGAGGAAGCAACGAGCGAAGCCGGAATGTTATTGAAAATTCAGGGTGTTGCAAAAATGAGCGCGATCTGGGCAAAGCCGAATTCTAGGGATCTGGGTCTCAGCGCTCTGGGCCCGGGCAGAGGCCCTGCGGTGGTACCTGTCCTTGGTCAACCCATTGATTCTGAACAGGATTCTGGCCAGACCGTTCACGTCAATTTTACTGCCATCTAACCGTGCAATCGCGCCGTTCGGCACAAAGTTGTTATCTTAAGCTGTAAAGAGGCATAATCTTTCGATCATAGGGCGTCAGTGTCCCTTTCCGTTGTCCCGGGCGGATGAGGCCCGGCGCTGCCCGAGAGTGGCGGCGATTCTTGTGTGGAGTGAGGAGCGAACATGCCCAGAGTCAGAGGCCAGAGATTGATGAAGTACGTTGACAGCGCCATAGCGGTGACGGCGGGCGCAGCCTTTGATACCATCCAGTTCTTCAATAAGTACCGGCCGAACCCCGCCTTTACGCCGCGGTGGTCGGACAAGCCCATGCTGAAATCGTGGCAGAAGACTCGCCCGCAGCTCGGCTGGCCGCGCGAGACGGATTCGTTGTGCCCAACCTGCGTGAAGGAAGCCCGCGACCGCATCATCAACGGCGAGCAGGACCTGAGCACGCTCCGCAACGAGAAGGTGGGCGAGATCAAGGCCCGGATCATCGAGCGCGACGGCCAAGTGTGGATGCTGAAGGATTGCCCCATCCACGGCCACTTCGAAGACATGATGGCGGTCGACTCCAAGTTCCTCGAGTGGATCGAGTCAAACTTCCCCGGCCGCGACATCCGCGCGCACAACGACAAGGATCTGCACAATCATGGCTCGAGCACGATCAAACACGGCCGCGGCAGCGTGCTGACCGTCGACCTCACCAACCGCTGCAACATGATGTGCGACCCCTGCTTCATGGACGCCAACCAGGTGGGCTTCGTGCACGAGTTGAGTTGGGAAGAGATCAAGGAGATTCTCGACAACGCGCTGAAGATCAAGCCCCGGCGGCAAATGAGCGTGCAATTCTCGGGCGGCGAGCCCACCATGTCGCCGTACTTCATCGACGCCGTCCGCTACGCCCGCAAGCTCGGCTACAACAGCGTGCAGGCGGCCACCAACGGCATCGAGTTTGCGAAGAGCAAAGACTACGCCCGGCGCGCTTTCGAGGCCGGGCTGCGATACGCCTATCTGCAATTTGACGGCATCGGCAACGACGCCAACAGCCATCGCAAGGTGGGCAACCTGTTTGACGTGAAGCTCCAGGCGATCAATAACATGCACGAAGCGGGCATCGAGATCATCCTGGTGACCACGCTCGTCAACGAGGTCAATAACGACCAGGTGGGGCCGATCATCCGCTTCGCCATGGATAACCCCAAGAAGATCGCCTTCATCGCCTTCCAGCCCGTCTCTTTCACCGGCCGCGACGAAGACGTTACCCCGGAGCGCCGCCTGCGCCAGCGCTACACGCTCTCGCACATGGCCCGTGACGTGAGGAAGCAGGTGGGCATCACCGAGCCGACGCGCGACTGGTTCCCGATCTCGCTCTTCAGCACCTTCTCGGACTTTGCCGACATCGCCCACGGCCCCGAGGCCCAATGGGGCATGGTGAGCTGCGGCTGCCATCCCAATTGCGGCATCGGAACGGCGCTGATGATCAACAAGGAGACGAAGGAAGCGGCGCCGGTGCCGGAATTCCTCAACATTCCGCAATTGATCCGCGACATCCAGAAGATCACCGACGCGAGCCGCGGCAAGGTGTTCTCAAACGTCATGATGGGTCTCTGCCTGCTCAAAAACTACCGGCCCTTCAAAGCGCCCAAAAGCCTGGCGCTGGTCGATCTGCTCAAGAAGTTCGACAAGAGCTTCGCGCTCACCGGTGAGACCAAGAAGAAGTACGGCGATTCCAGCCCCGACCGCACTTATGAAGACGCCTTGAAACGCCGCTCCGATCCCTGGAACTTCCTTTTTATCGCCGGCATGTGGTTCCAGGACCTGTTCAACTACGATTTCCGCCGCACCGAGATGTGCATCATTCCGTACGCGACGCAGGAGGGCGAGATCTCCTTCTGCGCCTACAACACCGGCATCGGCTGGCGGAACATCATTGAGAACATGCACAAGAACGCCACTGTGGCCGAGTGGTACAAGACGCACGGCAAGCACGAGATTTACGCTCGCGGCAAGGAAGTGAACCTCGAGAACTACGAGCACACGCTGAAGCTGCGCGCCGAAGACGTGAGCGCGGTGCGCGATCGTGCCACGGACATTCCCATGACCGCCGCCGACGAAGATAAGATGCGGCGCAAGGCGGCATACGAGGCCAAGCAGGTGCGCGAGATCTACGAGGAGATGGTGCTCAAGAAGCCCAAGCCGGAACTGGTCACGATCGGGCCGGTGGCGGCGAAGTCCGGCAACGGCAACGGTCATAGCAACGGCAACGGTAATGGCAATGGTTATGCGAACGGCAATGGTCATGTCAACGGTAATGGTCACTCGGAGCTGGTGAGCATCGCCGATAAGGCTTCGGTGTAGCGCTGCCGAACGGAGTCCGCTTTCTGCAAGACTGGCCGCCGGGATAGTCCTGGCGGCCTCTTTGTTTCAGCAAGAGGCTGCCAATGTCCGTGGTCTTCCAACGTACACTGTTTCTGTGTACACCAGACCCGTATGAAGAACGTCACCCTCAGTGCCGACGGACGAGCTTATCGAGCACCGGCTCTTATGCCGACGCGCTCCGCTTGTTTGGCCGTCATCACCTTTCCCGGCACGATTCCTTGATTGTCGCTGCCGCCGCCCAAGCTGAATGTGGGGTCTTGTACAGTGAAGATTTGCAGCACGGCCGGCGCTTCGATGGCCTGCAGATCGAGAACCCCTTTTTATAATTCTCGAGCCGCCGTTTTCGCCAAAGATCGCGGTTCCTTTTCCGGGTGATACACTCTCCCTATGGTGATTAGCCCAAGTACACGCACGCGGACTTGCTCGTGATGCCGGAGGACGGCAAGCGCAGGGAAATTCTCGACGGGGAGATGTTTGTGTCGCCGTCACCCTTTCTCCTTCATCAACTGATCGTCGGCCGCCTGGTGGCGGCGCTCTGCAGGTACCTTGAGCAACATCCCATCGGGAGAGTGCTGCTCTCGCCGCTGGACGTCATCTTCAGTGATCATGACGTTCTGGAACCGGACTTGATTTTTCTGCTCAACGAGCACCGGGCCATCCTTCAGGATTGGATACGCGGAGTGCCTGACCTTGTCATCGAAGTCCTCTCGCCGAGCTCGATCTCGATGGATCGCGGCCCCAAGCTCAAAGCGTACGCCCGCTTCGGCGTGCCGAAGTATTGGATCGCCGATCCCGAGGCGCACGCCATCGAAGTGTATCGCCAGGGCGCCGGCGGGTACGAGTCAGTCGCAGCATGCGGCGTCCACGATTCCGTCAGGTCGCCGATGTTGCCGGAGTCAGCCCTACCGGCAGAACAGGTCTTCGAGGCATAGACGACGCTGGAGATGTAACCCGCAGTGGCGACATTCGAAAGAACCAAGCTGAAACTTAAGGAAGGCCACACCTGGGCGTGCCGTCCCGGCTACAAGATATGCGTTCTCGCTGAGGGAGCGTTGCGGTTCGATGTGCCCCGCGAATGGGTGATGGAGCCCAGTGACACATCGGTGAAGCTTTACGATCTCCCGCCGCCGGACGACAATTGCCGCCTGGAAGTTTCTCTGATCCGTCACTCGCAGATCGACTGGAGCGGGCTTGATCTTGACCGGCTGATCGGCACCGCAGTGGGCGCCCAGGCAGGCGGCGAGATTCAGGAAATCCATCGCCGGAGCCGTCCCGGTGTGGACGTCGCATGGGTCGAGAGGTCGAGCGTTGAGGACGGCAAAGAGGCCCGATCGCGGGTCGCGATCGTTCGCGGCGTCAACGCTCACGCCCTGATCACTCTCGACTTCTGGGCGACGGATGCCGGGCGTCTCGAGCCCGTCTGGGAAGAGATCGTGCGCTCGATCGACGCGGGGCTTAAGGTCCAGGACCCGACCGTCGGCGAGCGGCGAATGTAAAGACAGGCTGTCGCGTTCGCTTGTGGCTGTCTATAGGCCAGGCCCGCGTCAATCTTCGGTTCGCAGGTGTGGGGCAGCGCGAGCGGGTCATCCATTCCTGCTGTTAGCGATCGATAGGAAAAGTCTGGCGGTGCCCTTGTTTCGGCTGTAGGAGCGGCCTTCCGTGGCCGTCCGAATCCTTTGTATTCAGAACCAACCGCTGCGGTAGGCAATCCACCAGCTCAAGACCACAATTGGAAGTGTGGCCAGCACCGCCCAGATGAAGGGCAGTGTGAAATCTGCGATCAGACCGAAGAACGCGAGGCTCAGCCAGAATATCTTCTTTTGCATGGCCGCTTTGCTCGCAAGGGCGCCGGAATCCGCCCGGCCCCGCCGCGGTGGCTCGATGGTTCGGATTCTACCGCATTCGCTTCCACGGCGGCGAGCGTCGCGTTGACCGCCCTGCCGGATGGCCGGCCGGTCAGCCCGAACCCCTTCGGGCATTCGTCCGCCGCGGGCCGTTGCACGTGTTGAACCGTGATCAAGGCGGGCGCATCCAACCAACATCCACTTAGGAGGCACTTAGGAGGTGCATTATGTTTGCCATTACGGGTGCGACGGGAAATACCGGAAGCATTGTTGCCGGGAAGTTGCTGGCGGACGGTGAAAAGGTCCGCGTGATTGGCCGCGACGCGGGGCGCCTGGCGCGTTTCGTGCACCAGGGAGCCCAAGCCTTTGCGGCAGATGTCACGGACGCCGAGGCGCTGGCACGCGCGTTTGACGGCGCGAGCGCCGTTTACGCTATGGTTCCTCCCAACATGGGAGCCGCGAACGTGCGGGCGTATCAGGAAGAAGTTGGGGACGCGATGGTGTCGGCGCTGCAGAAGGCTGCGGTGTCCCACGTGGTTTTGCTGAGCAGTTACGGCGCCGATAAAGCCGAAAAGACCGGTCCGGTAGTTGGCCTTCACAACATGGAACAGAAGTTGAACGCGATTTCCGGCCTGAACGCCATTTACCTGCGGGCCGGCTACTTCATGGAGAATTTGCTGCCGCAGGTGGATGTGATCCACAACTTCGGCATCGTCGGCGGACCGGTTCGCGTGGACGTGAATCTGCCCATGATTGCCACCCGCGACATCGGCGCTGCCGCCGCCGGCATCCTGAAATCCGAATTCAGCGGTAAGCAAGCGCACGAACTGCTCGGGCAGCGCGACGTGGCGTACAAGGAAGTTGCCTCGGTGATCGGCCGGGGGATTGGCAAGCCCGAGCTTGCGTACGTCCAGTTGCCGGCACAGCAGCTCAAGCCGGCCCTGCAACAGATGGGGATGTCTTCGAATATGGCGGATTTGCTGCTCGAGATGGCGGAGAGCCTGAACACCGGATACATGAGGGCGCTCGAACCGCGTTCGCCGCAAAACACCACGCCGACCTCGCTCGAGACCTTCGTCGCGGAAGAATTCGTTCCGCGTTATCAAGGGAAGGCCGCGAAAGCGTAGCAGCCCCGCTCCCGGCGCGCGGCAAGCGGCTCTGCCGCCCCGCTGTGCGGAGAGGCTTCGCCTTTCCGGCAGGGCGGCAAAGCCGCGAAAGCGCGGAGGGCGGAACGTGGCCTTCAGAAGATCATCTTCATGCCGAACTGGAGAATCCGCGGGTTGTGGGCGCCGGAAGCTTGCAGGAAGTTGCTGGTACCGAAGCAACTCGGGTCGCCCGCGGAGTTGTCGGTTCCTCCGGTGCAACTGTAGTAGTTGTTCACGCCGTTGAATTGCGTGTGATTGAAGATGTTGAAGGCTTCCGCGCGGAATTCGACCGAAGCCCTCTCGCGGATGGGAAAGTGCTTGAAGAAGCCCATGTCGAAGTTTAACCGCGACGGGCTGTAGAGAATGTTGCGGCCGGCGTTGCCAAAGGTCAAACCCTGCGGCTCGGCGTAGGCGCCGGCGTTGTAGAGCAGGGGCCCTTGAATGCCCGGCACATTCACCACCGACGGTTTGGCGTTGATGTTGCCAATGATGTCGGCGTAGCTGGTGGACCCCACGCCGTTGGCGGCTCCCGCCGTGTCATAAATCGATGTCCCGTTCTCAATGCTGAACGGCGTCCCGGTCTGCGCGGTGGTAATTCCCGAAAGCTCCCAATTTCCGAAAGCCTTGTGGGTCCATCCCGCCCCCGACCCGTAGGGCAGCTCCCAGACGTATCCGACCGTAAAGATGTGGCGCTGATCGAAGCCGGAGCTTGAACGCGAGCGCTCCAGATCATAGGAGTCCACGAAACTCGAATCCTCCCGATCCGAGGAGTCATCGATCGAATGGCTATAGGTGTAGGCCAGGGTGAAGCTCAGGCGGCCTACGTCGCGCCGGGCCGACACCTGCAGTGCGTTGTAAATGGAGTTGGCCCAGTTTTGCAGGTTGGTGATGCTGTCATAGCCGACGAAAGGCCGGTTGGGATTGGGATCGTTTCCGCACGCGACGCCCAGATTAATGGCCGCCTGCCCGGTGACCGGCTGTCCGTTGACGATTCCGGAGTTACAGATGTCGTTCGTGATGACCTGACCGGGTCCGAACGGGTTCTGGGACGCCGGCACGCCGGGAATCTGGTTCAAATCGCTTTGCAAGGTCAGGTGAGTGCCCTTGCTACCCACGTAGGCGACCGTGACCACGGTGTTGGGGAGCACTTCGCGCTGCACGTCGAGGTTCCACTGCTGCACGTACGGCCACGTGACGCGGTTGGGCACGGCGGTGACCAGCAAGGGAAACAGCAGCGAGCCTCCGGCGCTGCCAATACTGTTGTAGCCCACCACGTTGTACTGACTGGGCGCGAGCACCCCTGGCGGATTGCCCTCGAGCGATTCTTCGTTGGCCTCGTTGCCGTTGGTGTGCTCGAAGAACATGCCGTAGCCGCCCCGCAGCGCGGTCTTGCCGTTGCCGCGCGGGTCCCAGGCAAAACCGAGACGCGGCGCCGGATTGAACAGGTGCCCTTTGAGGCATCCCGCCGGAATTCCCGGGGCGCCGCACCGCACCATGCCGTCGAGCGCGTTAAGGTTGTACGTGCCGGGAACCAGGGCCCCTTGCTGGCCCGTCAGGCTCCCGTCGGGATCGAGCTCGGGCGCGGTGGCGGGACTGTACGCCTCCGGCTCAAAGTTGTATGCCTGCTTGTACTTTTCGCGATAGGTGCCGTACAGGCTCAGGCGGAAACCGAGGTTCAGCGTCAGGCGCGGAGTCGCGTGCCAGTCATCCTGGAAGTAGGGTTCGAGGATCTTGAAGCGGTTGTAATACTTCACCACCTGGTTCCATTGCTGGAACGAGGCGACGTTGCCCATCAGAAAATCCGCGAATCCATTTTGCGTGGTGATCGCCGATGAAGACGAAAAATTGACGATGCCTTCGAGGTTGGAGTTGTCGTCTTCGTTCTTTTGCGCCGCCACCGCATAAGCGCCGAACTGCAGGTTGTGGCTGCCGGCGATCTTGGTCACGTTGTCGCGAAAGGTGTAAGTGGGGTTGGAATTCTCCCAGGGGTAGAACCCCGGATCTTCCCCGATCCCGCCGCCGTACTCCAGGTTGCAGCAGATGGTCACGGCCGGCAGTTCGCCGCCGAATCCGTTATTGAAGATGCCGCCCATCTGGAAGCCCGCCGGACGCTGCACGTCTCCGACGGCGCTCAGATGAATGATGTCGGCCGTGTAGCTGAAGACGAACTCGTTCAACAGCGTCGGCGAGGCGTTGGCGGCAAGATGCGCCACCATGCTCATCCCAGGCCCGTGGAAGTCGGTCTGCACGGTGGGGAAGCTCGATTCCGCCAGGCTCCACAGTGTGTAAGGCTCGACCGTCGCCCAGGAATCGTGAATGTAGTGAACGAACATCCGCAGGCGCGGCGTCAGATTCTCGTCGATGCGAAACAGGTCCTCCCGCCAGGTGGTCGGTGTCGAAAAGCTGTCCTGGAAGAACGACTGCGCGCCGCTGCCGCTGTTGGGCGCGGGGATCAGCGTCATCAGATCCTGGGCCTGCGGCGTCACCATCACCTGGTTGCCGGGAAACGCATTGCCCGTGTTCGGATCAATCGGGCAGTCCACGCCCGATGTGGTGCCGGGGCAGACGTCCGAGAAATCCCCGCCGCGTTCCTGGTTGGACGGCACCTGTTGGTAGAATACGGCCGGATTGCGCTCGCGCCGCCACTCCTCCGACCAGAAGAAGAACGTCTTGGTTTTGTCGGTGTTGTAGTGGCCGGGAATGTAAAATGGCCCGCCCAACGTGAAGCCGAAATCATTTTTCTTGTAAGGCGCCCGGTTGACCGGAGGCGCTCCCGGCGCGGCGTCAAAAAAGTTGCGCGCGTTAAAGATCTCGTTGCGCGCGAACTCGAAGGCGTCTCCGTGAAACTGCCGGGTGCCGGATTTGATCTCCGTCTCGACCGTCCCCGATCCGTTGCGGCCGTACTGCGCGCCGTAGTTCGAGGTCAGCACTTCCACCTCGGCCACCGCGTCCACGTTGGGGTAGACGTTGATGGAGAAGTTTGACCCGTTGTCCATGTTGTCGCCGCCGTCGATCTCCCAGTTGTTGTATTCGGTGCGGCCGCCGTTGACGCTGTAGTTGACGTTGCCGATCAGCCCGACCACGCCCTCGTCCTGGCCGGTTTGATTGCTCACCCCCGGCACCAGCGTGATCAATTGGGTGAAGTTGCGGCCATTCAGCTCGAGCTGGCTGATCTCCTTGCCGGTGATAGTGCCCGACAGCTCCGAGGATTGGGTCTCGACCTGCGCCACCACGTCGCCGCGGACCGTCACTTGGCTGCTGGTCGTCCCCACGCGAAGCCGGGCATCGGCGCGCGCGTTTTCCGCCACGCGCAAAATGATCCCGTCTGCCTCGTACTTCTGGAATCCCGCGGTGGCGATCGTCAGGTTGTACCGCCCTGCCGTCAGCCCCGCGACCAGGTAGTCACCCTGGGCGTTAGTGGCGGCGGTGCGGGTCACACCCGTGGCCGGGTTCGTGATCGCGATCTCGGCGCCGGCGATCACCGCACCGCTCGTGTCCGTCACCGTGCCGGTGATGGAGCCGGTGTCTTGCGCCCGGACCGGCGCGGCCAGGGAGCAGACGGCGAGTGCAACGCCCGGCCACAATGAGATTCTTCTCATGGTCTGGCCCCTGAATCTTCCCGCTCGCCGCGGGTTCAAGCTACGATGCCACCTGGTTCAAGACCCGCAGCAGACCCTCGAGGGAGCGCCGCGAGGTCTGCTGATGCGTCAGCCCCGGCGCCTCGAATTCGCATTCGAGCGACATCGATTCCTGGTAGTGGTCGCGCTGGAGTGCACGGAATTGGCCGGCAAGATCGATCTCGCCCTCGCCGGCGAAGGTTTCCCGGCAGTTCTTAAGGCCGGCGCCGCACGTCATGCCCTTCAGGTGAAGGTGCCAGATGCGGCTTTTATCGAGCGTCTGATAACCGTCCGGGTAGGAGACCTCGCCGTGCGTGTAGCCGTTGCCGACGTCCCAGTTGAATCCCAGATTGGGCGCGGGCGCGAGCTTGAGAATGGCGGCCGTCTCGTGCCCGGTCCCGCCGTTGCACGATTCTTCGTCTTCGATCACCAGGCGGATGCCTTCCGCGCGCGCCGCGTCCGCGGCTTTGGCGAGATCCTCCGCGATTCGCGCGTAGAGCGCCGGCGGCTGGGCCACGCGCCAGAACGTGAATCCGCGCACCTTGTCCGTGCCCCAGGCGTGGGCCCGCTCTGAGGCGCGCTTCAGCAGTTCGATCTGGCCGGAGTAGGGGTAGGGGTCGGCCTGCTTGTGGATGGGATCGGTTCCCGGCAGCGTGCACTTGTAAAGCGCCGAATCCACGACCGAGCACTTGAAGCTGTATTGGTCGAGAAGCTGCCGGATGCGGCGGATCTCGTCGGCAGACGCTTCGGTGTTGTATTTTCCCCAGACGGCGCGGATCTCCACCCAGCCGAGGCCGTAGCCCTTCATGATCTGGAGGGCTTCCTCGAAATCGGCGGAAAAGCCGTCGCTGATCGCGCCCAGTTTGAACCCCGCGAAAGGCTGGGCGGAGGGAGCCAAGCCCGGCAGGGATCGCAATCGCGGCAGCAGGAGGACGGCGCCCGAGAGTACAGTCGCGTTGGTCAGGAAAGCGCGGCGGCGCATATGGAAACCCGGTAACGGCTCGCTCAAGACCGACGGGGGCTATCTTATCGCAGGTCGCGGCGCCAGGGAAATCGGCTTTCCTCCGCTGTCATTTGCGCCACCGGCCGGCCGGTCAAAGTAACGGAAACAAAACACGCGGGTAACAAAAATTTAACAGACCCCCCATAACCTGAGGATTGTCGCGGATGGCCGCCGTGCGGTCTCCGAATTCTACGCTGCGGGAGGAGATGAAGTGCGTATCCGTAAAACTGTTGCACTCTCGTTAGGCACAGTGTGCCTGGCCGGATTAATGGCTGGTCCGGGCGTGGGTGGCGCTGCTACGCCTGGAAAAGGGGCTACCAACTCCAAAGCTCCGGTCAAGATCGGCATGGCTGCCACGCCAATCCAACACGTGGTGGTGATTTTTGGAGAGAATATCACCTTCGATCACTACTTTGGCACCTATCCGAACGCGGCCAACCCCACCGGGGAACCGCGGTTCACAGCCCTGCCCGGCACGCCGACGATCAACGGCCTTACGCCGGAACTGCTCACCAACAACCCGAACTTTCTGAACCCCAACAACGGGGCTGGAGCGACGAATCCCTTCCGGCTGGACCGCTCTCAGGCTCTTACGAACGATCAGGATCATGACTATACGCCGGAGCAACAGTCTTTCGACATGAGTTTGATGGACGCCTTTCCCCAGTACACCGGCACGGCCGGACCGCCGCCCAATCCTCCACCGGGGGCGGTGACCACCACCGGCCTCGTGATGGGCTACTACGACGGTAATACCGATACCGCCCTCTGGAACTACGCGCAGCATTTTGCCATGAGCGACAACAACTACGGGACCACCTTCGGGCCGTCCACGGTGGGCGCGTTGAACCTGATCTCCGGTCAGACGAACGGCGTGGCAGCGACCTTGAACGGAACCTCGGATGAGACCGACGGCGGCGACGGTTCGTTGACCGTTATCGGCGATCCTAATCCCATCGGCGACATGTGCACAAGCTCCACGAGTGGGCAGGTGACCATGCAGGGAACGAATATCGGCAACCTCCTTACCGCCGCCGGCGTGACCTGGGGCTGGTTCGAGGGCGGCTTTAACCTGGGGATCGTGAACCAGAACGGTACCACCGGTTGCAACCGATCCAGCACCGGTGTTGTGGGGGTCACCGAGAGCGACTACATACCGCACCATGAGCCGTTCCAGTACTACCCCTCCACGGCAAACCCGAATCATACCCGTCCCACCTCCGTGCAAACCATCGGACACGCGGGCGACCCTGCCAACAACCAGTACGACATTGTTGACTTCTTCGACGCGGTCAATGCCGGAAACTTCCCGGCGGTGAGTTTCCTCAAGGCCCGCGGCATCCAGGACGCCCATCCCGGATACTCCGACCCGCTTGATGAACAGAACTTCGTGGTGAACACCATCAACTTCCTCATGCAGAAACCTGAGTGGAGCAGCACGCTGGTGATTATCACTTACGACGATTCGGACGGCTGGTACGACCACCAACTGGGCCCGATCGTCAACCAGTCCAACGGCGACGCCGACGCTCTCACCGGTCCCAATGCCTGCGGCAACGGCAATATCGCCTTGCCCGGTGTTGCCTCAGGGAACCTGCACGCGCTGGGACGCTGCGGTTATGGACCACGCATACCTCTGCTGGTCATTTCGCCCTATGCGATCCCCAACTTCGTCAACCACGCCGTCACCGACCAGACCTCGGTCCTCCGTTTCATCGAGGACAATTGGCTGGGCGGACAGCGCATCGGTCAGGGATCGTTTGACGCCCTGTCCGGCAACCTCGAGAACATGCTGAACTTCAGCCAGGCGCCGAACCCGATCCTGCTTTTGAGTCCCGGCACCGGCGAACCTCAGTAGCCATCGACGCGATTCAAGTCGAACGGGCATGAACGGCTTCGGCCGCGCATGCCCGTTCCTGTTTCAAGCCCGCTCTCCTTTCAAAAACAAGCCGCAGCGGCACGGTATAATCTCCAATTCCCGGGGACACGAAATGTCGATCACGCGGCGGGCGTTTCTCGATCGATGCGGACGGATGTCGGCGGCGCTCGCGCTCGGCCAGTCCAGCCACCCCGGTGAGACGCTCTCCGTCCGGCCTACCCTCGACCCAAACACGCTCGAGCCCTTCGTGGACCCTTTGCCCGTTCCCGAGGCGGTCCGGCCAGATAGCATCCGGGCCGATCCCGAGACCGGTGCGAAGGTGCCCTGCTATCGGCTCGCGATGCGCGAGATTGAAACCCAGGTCCATCGGGATCTCAAGCCCACGCGCATGTGGGGATTCGGCTCCGCCTCGCCGGGGCCTTCGTTTGAGACCCGGAGCGGCGAGGGGTTGTGGGTGGACTGGGCGAACGAGTTGCCCCGGCGGCATTTCCTGCCGATCGACCACAACATCCACGGCGCGGGCGCGGATAAGCCGGAAGTGCGCGCCGTGGTGCACCTGCACGGCGCCAGGACGAGGCCGGAGTCCGACGGATATCCGGAGGCCTGGTTCGAGCCCGGTGATACCCGGCAGTATTTTTATCCGAACCGGCAGGACGCGGCCATGCTTTGGTATCACGACCACGCCCTGGGCATCAACCGCCTGAACATCTATGCCGGACTCCTGGGCGCATTTTTCGTCCGCGACGCCGTCGAGGACGCGCTCCACCTTCCCAAGGGGAAGTACGAAGTCCCGTTGATCCTCTGCGACCGCTCGTTCTATCCGGACGGGCAGTTGAGCTACCCGGTAGCGACCGATCCCAAAGCGCCGTGGGTTCCCGAAGCCTTCGGCAACGCCATCCTGGTGAACGGCAAACTTTTTCCCTACCTCAAAGTCGAGCCGCGCAAGTATCGTTTGCGCGTTCTCAACGGCTCCAACGGGCGGTTTTATCACCTCACGCTGTCGAACCAGCAGAGCTTCCATCAGATTGGTTCCGATCAGGGATTGCTCGGCGCTCCCGTGGCGCTGAAGAGCCTGGTGCTCGCGCCCGGCGAGCGCGCCGACCTGGTGGTGGATTTCGCGGATCAGCGCGGGGGGAAGATCGTTCTGAAGAGTGACGCCTTCACGATCATGCAATTCCGCGTGGCGTCTGAGAGCGCTCAGGATTCAAGCGCGTTGCCCGATACCCTCCGGCCGCTGGTCCGGATACCGGAATCGGCGGCCGTGAAGACGCGGTTGCTGTCGTTGAATGAGAACATCGATTTTTACGGCAAGTCTCAGATCATGTTGCTGAATGATGCGCACTGGCAGATGCCCGTCACCGAAAATCCGGTGCTGAACTCGACGGAAATCTGGAGCCTGGTCAACCTGACCGACGACTCGCACCCGATTCATCTCCACCTGGTGCGCTTCCAGATCCTCGACCGCCGGCCCTTTCACCGGTTTCTGTACCAGGCCCGGCAGCAAGTGGTGTATCGCGGGGCGGCGCAACCTCCGTCGCCGGGCGAGTCCGGCTGGAAAGACACCGTGCAGGCCCACCCCGGGATGGTCACGCGCATTATCGCCCGTTTTGAAGGGTATACCGGCCGCTACGTGTGGCATTGCCACGTTCTCGAGCACGAGGACAACGAAATGATGCGGCCCTACGACGTGATCGCAGGGTCCTGAGGAATTTGTTGAATGAGGCTTTGCCGCCCTGGAACTCGGGCGGCCTCAGCAAGCTCGCCGCTAAGATTTGCTCACGTTCCAAACGTAAAGGGACTTGTCGTCGCTGGCGGTTGCCACCGTCCTTCCGGATTTTCGGGTGGCGCGATTGAGAGCCGAGCGGACTTTCTCCTTGCTCTCCTTCATCTCCGCCAGGGGCACGGCCAGCGCGGCTCCCTCCTGCAGATTGTCGAGATCGCCGAGGATCGCGGAGACGATCTGCCTGTGTTTTCCGTTGCGGCCTTGCGGCACGTCGATTTGCGCCAGCGTTTTGAAATGCGTCAAAGCGTTCGTTCCTCTGCGAGAACTCATAATGGTTTCCCCTCACACCCAAAACGTTAACCTTACGAGATGCAATCGTATCGCATCGTATGGAGTGCTGCAAGTAAAAAATCGAGCCCTTATCCTTTCATGCTATCATCAACTTGAACAGTACCGATCTCGCGGACGCGTCTGTTTAAAGACGATTAGAATCAGAAACTTAAAGTCTGCTTAACTGCCACTCGACCGTCTTCCAAAAGAGTTAACCCGTAGCAACTGAGGCCTGCTAGGCTGTTCCCCAGGGAACATGAGCATCCTGCGGAGGTGCTCTTGTGGGAGGGTGAAAATGGAACGCTACGGCTTATTCATGAAGTCTGCGGACGGTTCACCTCTGTGGGTCTGCGCTGAAGAAGATCTGGCTCAAGCCGTCGCCAAGATCCGGGATCTGGACCGGCAAACCGGACTTGAGCACTTCATTTTCGAATTTCGCAGCGCGGCCGTTGTGACCACGAGCCGGGATCTCAAGGTCTCACAAGGCGGGTATCCCGATCCTCATGTGTCGAGTGGCGCCACTAAAGCCGAGTGACCGCCCTCAACCCGATCCACGGGTTCAAGCAGCCCGCCCTCCCCACTTCTCGAATTCGCGGTCGCCGCCCTTGTGGTGGGCTTCATCTGGTATGACTGCCATCCTGTGCCGCTGGGGCAGAACTTGCCAAGCGGCTTCGAGGGGACGGCTTGGTGCGGATTCGTGGACATTCAGCCCCAGAGCGTCACAGTCACCAATCAGCGCCGAGCACATCTCCCTCCCCTGCAACACAAAACCGCTTCGCCGTCCCCGCTCTCCCACAGAACAAAGCCACCGCTAAAATAGATTTGCTGATTCCAAAGGACTTATGCCGATCCGCACTTTCGATTTTCTGGCTTCGTTTGACTTCGTTTTGGCCTATTTTGGGGGTCGATTTACTGATTCTGTTGTACTTAGTGGCTTCGTTTTTTGCAAGATCTTAGATTCTTTTTTTGGCTTTTCGCCGGTTTGGAGCGGTCGCCGCCGAAGTGCCGGTTTCAAGCCTGTCCGCTGCGCCTCGGAGCGCGCGGCCTTGGTGTGATTCTGACCGGGATTGGGCCGCTGAATCATTGCGCGCCTGAATCATTAGCGTGATGTCCGCTTGAATCATTGCGTGATTGAGCGATCGGATCATCAAGCCACGTCCTTCGCCACCTGGAGCTTGGTACGTGCCACTTGGAACCTGGCCTTGAGAGGATCGCAGATTTCTGCCGGGCCGTGGGTACGGCCGGGAGGGCTGAGAAAACTTATTTGGCCTAATGTTTTCAATGTGTTTGCTTGTGGAAAAGCGTGCCGCGCGGCTTCGGCTGCAACCAAAGGCAAAGCTCTCACCACGGAGCCCACAGAGGCCCACAGAGTTTCACGTTTGCCTCTCAGACTGTTGGGACCAGCAGCGCGCCGCAGAGCGTCACCCTGACCAACAGCGGCACGTCGGCGTTGGCCGTCACGAGTATCGGCGCTCTCGGCGATTTCGCCGTGACGAACAACTGCGGAACGTCACTGGCGGCGGGGGCTTCCGGCAGCATGGCGGTCGTGTTTACTCCGCAGAATACCGGTACGCGTTCCGGATCGCTCACGCTCACCGATGGCGCCGCCGGCGGCCCGCAGATCGTGGCCTTGACGGGAACCGGAGCGGGCGCGCCGGGCGCCAGTGTCTCGCCCGCCAGCCTCACATTCGCGCCGCTCATGATCGGCTCCACCAGTTCGGCCGAGACCATTACGGTGACGAACAACGGAAGCGCGCCCCTGACCATCTCGAGCGTTATGGTGAGCGGCGACTATGCCGAGAGCAACACCTGCGGATCGCCGGTTGCTGCCGGAGCAAGTTGCGCCATCGGCGTAGTGTTTACCCCGACGGCAGCGGGCGCCCGCGCGGGAGTTCTGACCATCAACGACAACGTTCCCAACGGCCCGCAAGTGGTGGGGCTGAGCGGCGTGGGTCTGACGGGCCCTATGGTGAGCCTCTCCCCCACCAGCCTGAGCTTCACCAGCCAGCTTCTCGGAGCAAGCAGCCTGCCGCAGACCGTCACCGTGACGAACACCGGCGGAACCGCCCTGAGCGTCACCGGCGTGGTCGCGAGCTCCGCCGAATATGGCGTGCTCAATTCCTGCGGCAGCACGGTAGCGGCAGGGTCGAGTAGGGCCCGGCCGATTGCGAAACACGGGCCTGTCAGCACAAACCGCAAACCCATGCGAATCCGAATGAACGCCTTGTCGCCCGGCGGAGACAAAAAAGAGAAAACCGAAGAGAAAACCGGTACAATTTGAAATCTAATGATGTGAGATTTGAAATTTGAAATCTGAATCTGAACCTGACTTGAAGCCTGAACCTGAAAAATCTCAATTTGAGATCGCAATCTGGAATCTGAAATCTCAAATCTGTAATCGCAATGGGTAATCGCACCATGGACCTCAGCGCCATTCAAGCCGCTATCAAAAACCTGAATCTGGACGGCTGGCTCTTCTACGACCATCACCGTCGCGACCCCATCGCTTATCGCGTGCTCGGGGTTCATCCCGTGATGACCACGCGGCGCTGGTACTACCTGATTCCTGCTGCGGGCGCGCCGGCGAAGCTCGTCCACCGCATCGAAAGCCACAATCTGGACGTGCTTCCGGGCGAACGGCACGAGTACTCGTCGTGGCGCGAGCAGCGCGAGAAGCTGGCCGCCATGCTGGGCGGGGCGAAGACGGTGGCCATGGAATACTCGGCGCTCAATGACATCCCCCTGGTGGGCCTGGTTGACGCCGGCACCGTCGAGCTCGTGCGCAGTCTGGGCGTCGAAGTGGCCTCTTCCGCGGACCTGGTGCAATTGTTCGAAGCGCGCTGGACGCCGGAAGCGCTGGCCAGCCATTTGGAGGCCGGCCCGATCATCCATGCTGCCGTGCGCGCAGGCTTCCGCGCCGTCGCCGATGCCATCCGCGCCGGACGCACCGCGGACGAATACGGCGTCCAGCAGGTCATCGTCGAGGCCATGCGGTCGGGAGGCGTCGAGCCGGAGCCGGGCGAGCCGCCCATCGTCGGCGTGAACGCCAACTGCTCCGATCCGCATTATTCGCCCACGCCTGAGAAATCGCAGCCGATCCGCGTGGGCGATTTCCTGCTGCTCGACGTGTTTGGCAAGAAGACCACTCCGGGCTCGGTCTACTTTGACATCACATGGACCGGCTATGTTGGGGAGCAGGTTCCCGAACGCCAGGCGGGCGTGTTCGACGTGGTGAAGCAGGCCCGCGACGCGGCGGTGCAACTGGTGGAGACGTCGGTGCGCGAGGGCCGTCCGCTCGCGGGCTGGCAAGTGGACGACGCGGCGCGGGACGTGATCGAGCAGGCGGGCTACGGCGCTTACTTCGTGCACCGGACGGGACACTCGATCGGTGAAGAAGTCCATGGCAACGGCGCCAACATGGACAATTTTGAGACGCGCGATACGCGCCGCGTGATCCCGCGAACGTGCTTTTCCGTAGAGCCCGGTATCTACCTGCCCGACTTCGGCGTGCGCAGTGAGGTGAACGTCTACGTGGACGAGCACGAAGCGCGCGTGACCGGCGAGATGCAGCAGGCGGTGGTGGCGATTCTTGCCGCGTGACCGCGCGGGCGGAATATGGTAGGGTGAAGGCGTGCGGGGGACTTTTCGCGCCTCTCGCCCTGGAGGCGTGGCGCTTCCGGGCCGGAATCAGCTTCAATTCCCTGATGCCTAAGACATCCAACGAGCTCGTTAAAGAGGCGAGCAGCGCCAAAGCGGGACGGCCCGATACCGCCCGCCTGGTGCGCCTGTGCGCCGCCGCATGGCTCGTTCCCGGCGCCGGCCACTACATGCTCGGCCGGCGGCAGCGCGCGCTCGTCCTCGGCGCCGCGATCCTCACGATGTTCGTCTTCGGCCTCGTGATGAAAGGCCAATTTTTTTCCACCGCGTCGCCGTCCTGGCTCGAGACTCTGGGCTACTTTGGCGAAATGTGCGTCGGCCTCGCGATGCCGGTTGCGCGCTTCTTCACCTACGCCGGCGATCTCTCCTTCGTGAGCGCCGACTTCGGCACCGCTTTTCTGGTGTCGGCCGGCATGCTGAACGTGCTCGCCATCCTCGACGCCTACGACATCGCGGTCGGCCGCAAGCCGTAGAGGAGGCCAACCAATGTCAATGGGTTCCATCGCCATGCTTGCCTTCGCCGCCCTGACGGCGGCAACCGGCGGACCGCCGCGCGTGGGACAGCCGGCCCCGGACTTCGTTCTCAACGATCAAAACGGCCGCCCCGTGCGCCTCAGCGACTTTCGCGGCAAGAAAAGTGTGGTGCTGGCCTTTTACGTCCGCGCCTTCACACCGGGATGAAGGAAGGAGCTGCTGGCGTATCAGGCTGATATCGCCAACTTCGAGAAAGCCGGCGCCGAGGTGATCGGCATCAGCGTGGATCCGGCGAAACGCAACAAGGCCTTCGCCGACGAACTCCACATCACCTTTCCCGTGCTGAGCGACGAGAGCAAGGCCGTGACGCGCGAGTACGGTGTGCTGTACCCGCTGATTCGTGTCGCCAAGCGCGTAACCTTCGTGATCGATCGCCAGGGCGTGATTCGCGAGATCACCGAAGGCGGTGAGGCCGCCGATCCTGCGAAGACCGCGCAGTCGTGCTCGGTGCTTCCGCGCCAGTAGGCGGGATGTGAAAGGCTCCTCGCGTCAGTCATTCCGAGCACGGCGACGAATCGCAACGTCGTCTTTCTCCAGAACGGGATTCCTCGTTCCGCTCGGAATGGCACGAATCTGCAAGGCTGGTTATCTATGGCGCGTGGTGAATTGAAGCTGATCATCGGCAACATGTTCGGCAACAAGACCGGACGGCTGATCCTCGAAATCGAAACGCTGCGCCAGTTCGGCAAGCGCCGCGTGCTGGTGCTGAAGCCCGACACCGACACGCGCAGCGGCGAGTGCCTGATCCGCGACTATCATGGTAAGAGCATGCCGGCGTTGGAAGTGCCCGCGCGCGATCCCTGGTTCGCCTTGCGGGTGGTCCGCGAGAAGGAAGCTGAAGCCGGGTCGCGATTCAATCTGATCGCCTTTGACGAAGTGCAGTTCTTCGCCGCCGGCTCCGGATTCTTCCGCGTGGTCGATGAACTTCTGGAACGCGGTTACGGGGTGCTGGCCTCGGGCCTCGCGCTCGACTTCAAAGGCGAGCCCTTCGGCTCCACGCTGCTGCTGTTCGGGCTGTGCCGCAGCAACAACGACTGCATCTGGCTCACGCCGCTATGCGCTCAGTGCGGCGCGCCCGCCCCGCTGCCGCAGCGCCTCATCGACGGGCATCCCGCGCCCTATGACTCGCCCCAAGTCCACGTGGGCGGCAAGGAAACGTACGAGCCGCGCTGTTACGACTGCTTCGAATTGCCGGCGCGTCCGGTCCCGCCCTACTGATCGCCCTCGTTGGCAGTGTTGAATTTGCTTCAGAAGATGAACGGGATGAGAGTCTTCGTCTCGTGACGGTAATGCTCGTAATCGTGCCCGAACTGCTCGGTCATGAAGCGCTCTTCCGTTCTGGATTTGATCAGGAAGGTCGCAAACAGAACCCCAACGGCGAGGAGATCGCGAAATTCGCCCAGGGCAAGGGCCGTGCCGAAAATCGCCAGGATCAAACCGGAATAGATCGGATGCCGCACAACGGTGTACGGTCCCGTGCGGATCAGCGTATGGTCCTGCTTCACGGTCACGCTACTGCTCCAGTTGCCGCCCAGGATGGTGCGCGCCCAAATCGCAATCGCCACGCCGGCGCAGGTCAGGATGGCGCCCGCCAGAGCCCAGCCGGCGCCCCGGCCCACGAATCGCGACGACAGCACGCCCCATCGGCTATCCTGATGCCACATCAGCATAAAGGTCGCCGCCGATCCAAGCACCTGCAGCAGGCGGCCGCCAATGCCTTGCCGCTTCACAGCCCGCTTGACGCGGAACGCCATGATGAGCCAATAAGCGATAAAAGCGATCCACGCGGCGCCGATCGTCGATAGAATCACGTCATGAAATGACATGCCGTCTCGTCACAACGCTCAGGCCCGCTGCTTCCGTCAGCCTTTGACGAGTGTGAGCAACTCCTTCTCGTCGATCACCTTCACCCCCAGCGCCTTGGCTTTCTCGAGCTTCGACCCGGCTTGGTCGCCCGCCAGCACATAGTCGGTCTTCTTGCTCACCGAGCCTGTCACATGTCCGCCGGCGTCTTCGATCATCGTCGTGGCTTCTTCCCGGGAGTACGTGGGTAAAGTCCCGGTGAGCACGAACGTCTTGCCGGCGAGCGGGCCCTCGCTTTTCGGCTTCTTGCGCTCCGCGTGCGGAGTCCGGAGTTGCTTCTTCAGCTTTTCAATCACCTCGCGATTGCGGGGCTCCCGGAAGAACTCCGCGATGCCCTCGGACGTCTTCTCGCCCACCTCGCTGACCTCGTCAAGTTCGGCCTCGCTGGCCTTCTCCAGGCTCTCGAGCGACCCGAAGTGGCCCGCCAGAACCTGCGCCGTGCGCTCGCCCACGAAGGGAATGCCGATCGCGTACACCACCCGCGCAAGATCGGCTTGCCGGCTGCGCTCGATTTCGCCAAGCAGGTTGCCGGCGGACTTTTCGCCCATGCGTTCGAGCGATTCGAGCTGCTCCGCCGTGAGAGCGTAAAGGTCGGCAGCATCGCGGACGATCTTCTTTTCCACAAGCTGTTCGACCAACGCGTCGCCCAGGCCGTCGATATCCATGGCGTGGCGTCCGGCAAAGTGCCTCAGCGATTCCTTGAGCTGCGCGGGACATGCCTTGTTCATGCAGCGAAAGGCCACTTCGCCTTCGGCGCGGAACACCTCGCCGCCACAGACGGGGCAGCGCTTCGGCATCTCGAAAGCACGGCCGTCGGGCGCGTGCTTCACTACCTTCACCACCTGGGGGATCACCTCGCCGGCGCGCTGCAGCAGGATGGTATCCCCGATCTTCACACCCAGGCGCTCCACTTCGTCCATGTTGTGCAACGTGGCGTGGCTCACGGTGACGCCGCCCACGTCAACCGGCTCGAGATCGGCCACTGGCGTGAGCGTCCCCGTACGTCCCACCTGCGCGCGGATGTCCTTGACCACGGTGGTAGCCTGCCGCGCGGGGTACTTGAAGGCCACGGCCCAGCGTGGCGACTTGGCCGTCGAGCCGAGCTCGCGCCACAGCCTCGTGTTGTTCACCTTGATGACGATACCGTCGGTGTCGTAATCGAGCTGGTCGCGCTTTGTTTCCCACTCCTGGACGTATTCGAGCACTTCATCGAAGGAGCGGCAGAGCCGGCGATGCGGATTCACTTTGAACCCGAGCTGGCCGAGGCTCTCGAGCACCTCCCAGTGTTCGGCCAGCGGCGGAGCGCCGTTCACGAGCGCAAAGTAGAGAAACATGTCAAGCTTGCGCCGGGCGACGATGCGGGAATCGAGCAGACGGATGGAACCGGCAGCGGAGTTGCGCGGATTGGCGAATTTAGGCTCGCCCTCGGCCTCGCGTTTCGCGTTCAACTGTTCGAAGGCCTTCCGCCCCATGATCACTTCGCCGCGCACCTCGAAGTGTTCCGGGCTGCCCCAGGCGCGAAGCTTGCCGGAATCGACCCGAAGCGGCAGGGAGCGGATGGTGCGCAGGTTCGGCGTGACGTCCTCGCCGCGCACTCCATCGCCGCGGGTCACGCCGTGCGCGAGGACGCCGTGCTCGTACGTGAGCGCCATCGACAGGCCGTCGAGCTTCAGCTCCGTCACGTAGTCCACCTGCTCGCGCCCCGAAAGTTCGCGCACGCGGCGGTCAAAGTCCCGCAGTTCGTCCACCGAGTACGTGTTATCCAGGCTCATCATGGGCGTGGAATGCCGCACTTGGGGAAACTCGGCAGCCGGCTGGCCGCCTACGCGCTGCGAGGGGGAGTCCGGCGTCATCAGCTCAGGATGCTCGCGCTCCAAGTCCTGCAGGTGCCGCATCAACTGGTCGAATTCGTAGTCGGAGATTTCGGGGTCGTCGAGCACGTAGTAGCGGTGCTCGTGGTGGCGAATCTGCTCTCGGAGGTTCTTGATTTCCTTCTCGATTCGGGACGGCACAGGATCCCTCGCTTCCGCCGGCAGCGGGCGGTCCTCCGGAATTATAACGTGCCTTTTTGCGGTCGAGGCGTCTTGCCAGCGCCGCGGCGGCTCAAGACGCGCAATTCCTGCAGCCTGCTTGACACCGGCGTCACTCGGCGCTAACGTCGGTGGCGGCGTAAGTTTGTCCGCGAGGGGTTTCGCGCGCCCGGGAACGACGGTGAAGTTTATGAAAGCAAGAACGATTCTGGCGGGACTTCTGCTGGTGCTCGGCTGCGGTATGGCGGCGCGGGCGCAGCGGGCGGACTCCGCTCCGTCGGCACCCGACAACGCGCGTTTTGGCGATCCGACCAGCACAGCGCGCAACTATCAGGACTTTCATTACGGCGTGGTGAAAAGCGTCAGTGATTCCGCACTGATCTGCGACAAGACGGAGTTCGGAGACGGCCAGCCGTTCAAGATTGACAGGAAGACGAAATTCACCCACGACGGACAGTCCTCCAAGGCCACCGATCTCAAGACGGGCGACAAGGTGTGGGTGAAGATCCGAACCGACAAAAAGACGGGCGATATGACCGCCTTGAGAGTGGTCAGCGGAGTGTTTGACGCCTCGCTTACCAAGTGAGGCGCCTCTTTCCTGTTGAATCGCGCGACCCTCATCTACAATCCTGTCGCCGGGCGCCGCCCGGCCCGGCGCGAAGGTGAAATTCGCATGGCGGCCGACGTCCTGCGCGGGGCAGGAGTCACGCTCGACGTCGTCCCTACCGTCGGCCCCGGGAGCGCTCGAAACCTGGCCCGGTCGGCGGCGGCCCGCGGAGCTGAAGCGGTCTTCGTCTGCGGTGGTGACGGCACGATCAACGAGGTCGTGAACGGGCTCGCGCTCGGCGGATGCGCTCTCGGGATCTTGCCGGGCGGGACGGCGAACATCGCCGCCAAGGACCTGGGCCTGCCGCAGCACCCGGTGTCGGCGGCCCGCGTGCTCGTCCATGCCGAGCCCCGCCGGATCGCGCTCGGGAGAGCGACCTCGAAGCCGGCCGATCCCTCGGCGGCCCCTGGTGACGCCCTGCCCGCGCAGCGTTACTTTCTGAGCGTCGCCGGCGTCGGCTTTGACGCTTACGTGGTCCACAGCCTGTCCTGGGGCTTCAAGACCGCGCTCGGCGTGGCGGCTTACGCCTGGGAGGCCCTTCACCAGGTCGCCCGTTATAGTTTTCCGCGTTTTGCCTGCCGCAACGGCGACGGCGAATGGCGGGGCACGCAGGCGCTGTTTCAGCGCACCGAACGCTACGCGGGATGGTTTCACCTCGCCCCCGGAGGCAGCCTGCTGAACAACCGGATGCGGGTTTGCGTTTTTGAAAGCTCCAAATCCTGGCGCTACGTCGTTTACACGGGCGCCCTGGCCCTGCGTCGGCACCTAGCGCTCAAGGACGTCCATCTGGTGGAAGGCTCGCACCTCACATGCACGGCGGAAAACCCGTCCCGCCCGATCTACGTGGAGCTTGACGGAGAGCTGGTCGGGCAGCTGCCCGCCACCTTCGAACTGGTGCCGGATGCCCTGACCCTGCTGCTGCCGGAAGCGACCGGTCCATCCGCCGGCTAAATTGCAGCCTGGCTGCTAAGACCGGTCACACGCGCTTATGGACAACCTGACGCACACCCTGGCCGGAATCGCCTTGAGCCAGGCGGGACTGAATCGGAAGACGCGCTTCGCAACTCTGGCGCTCATCCTAGGATCGAACGCGCCCGACGCAGACCTGGTGAGCCGCGTGGGCGGTAGCGCAACCTATCTGGAATACCACCGTGGAATCACACATTCGCTGGTGGGGGTTACTGGCATCGCGCTCGTGCTGACTGCGGTCATCTACTTCGCCGGGCGCAAAGCGAAGCCCAAGACATCCGGGCCGCCGCTCGATGCACGCTGGCTGTTCGCGGTTTGCTGGATCGCGACTCTGGGCCATCTGCTGCTCGATTTCACGAATCAATACGGCGTGCGTCCCTTCCTGCCTTTCAGCGGGCGCTGGTACGCCTGGGACATCATGCCCATCTTCGATCTGATGCTCTGGCTGATGCTGGGGATCGGTCTGGGTCTGCCATTTCTGCTGCGGATGGTCTCAGAAGAGGTTGGGGCGAACAGGCCGGGTTATCGGCGCGGCGCGGTGCTCGGGCTCGCCGGAATGCTGCTTCTTTGGGGCTTGCGGGATAATAATCACCGCCGGGTGTTGGCGGAGCTTGCGTCCAACAACTACGATCAGGAGCCGCCCCTACGCCTGGGCGCTTTTCCCAGCCTCAACCCCTTCGAGTGGTCCGGCGTGGTGGAGACCGACACCGCGTTTCACCTCCTGCCTGCCAGCGCACTCGCTTCCGACGTGGACGCAGCGCATGCCGAATCGTTTCACAAGCCCGATCCCTCGCCCGCCCTCGAGGCGGCCTTGAAATCGCGGGTAGGCCGCATCTTTATGGATTTCGCGCGCTTTCCTTGGGCTGAAGTCGAGGAGAATCCCGACGGTTACGAAGTGCGAATTCGCGATTTGCGCTTTGGCGCCGGGCCGACCGGGAGATTCGAAGCCACGATCGATCTGGATGGCAATCTGGCGGTCCGGGGGCAGGACTTCAGCTTCACCGGTGAACCGCGCCGTTGACCCTTCACGGTTGAACAGCGTGATCGAGCCGCCTATTGCGCGGGAGCGGTCTGCTGAAGGTAACGATAAACCACGATCAGCAAGACGACACTCACCGCAGTGAGAATCGACAGGAAGGCCAGGTGGAATCTGAGGAAGGTCTCGGCTTCGACGCCGTACCGCATGCCGACCCACGCTTCGACGGCGAAGCGGACGCCGCGTCCGAGGAGGAGGGCGGACAGCAGTCGTGCGGGTTTCATACCCATGGCGCCAGCCATGATCGGCACAACCTTGAAAGGCGTCGGGGGAGGCAACAGCGAGGCGACGAGCACGGTGGCGAAGTCGTTGCGCTGCAGCCACCGTCGGGCCCTCCCGGCCTCGCGCATTTCGGGGTTGCGTTTGAAGATGCGCCCGCCGCCTTTTCCGAGATAGTAAATGACGAACGAGCCGGCGATGGATCCCGCCGTACAGTAGATCGCATAAAGAGGCGCGTGGCCGGGTTCGCGCGCCGCCATGTGAATCAGCAGCAGGTCGTTGACGAGCGGAAACGCCAGAACGGAGGAGTCTAGAACGTTAATCAGGAACAGGCCCCAGCCTCCGTAGTGGGCTAGAACATGGCCTAGATGAGCAGCAAAGGCTGAGAATGAGTGCACTACATGAGTCTCCGGAAACGCATTTGTCATTCTATGGTGAATGCCGGTTGGGAGGCAACCGAAGGAGCGACAGCCGATGGTTGCAAGTTTCACAGCCTGGGTCGATGGACGGAGCCGGCGTGAACCGGGCCGGCTCCAGCGGGCCGCATGATATCTGCTATACTTTTCACATGGAGGTTTGGTGAGTAAGTCTCCGCGCATTCGTTCCACCACAATCTTGAGCGTCCGGCGCGACAACAAACTGGCCATGGCCGGCGACGGCCAGGTCACGATGGGCGATGGCGTCTTCAAGTCCAAGGCCAAGAAGATCCGGCGTCTATATAACGATAAGGTTCTGGCCGGATTCGCCGGCAGCACGGCCGACGCGCTGTCGCTTTTTTCCCGGTTCGAGCAGAAACTCGAGGAATACCACGGTAATCTCAGCCGGGCCGTGGTGGAGTTGGCCAAGGACTGGCGCACCGACCGCGCGCTGCGGCACTTGGAGGCTTTGCTGCTGGTGGCCGACGTCAAGAACACGTACCTGGTGAGCGGTAACGGCGACGTGATCGAGCCTGACGACGGTATCGTCGCCATCGGCTCCGGCGGTCCGTACGCCATGGCCGCCGCTCGGGCGCTGATGAAGAAAACTTCGCTCAGCGCCCACGAGATTGTGCAGGAAGCAATGCGGATTGCCGGGGAAATCTGCATCTTTACCAACGACCAGGTTACGATCGAAGAAATGTGAAGGCACAAGACAGAAGTCAGGAGGTTAAGGCAGCGGCCAGAAGGCGGGTGTCAGGTCAGAATCAGGCGGGAAGAATCGCCATGCCGCACATTCTGATTTTCGACTTTCCGGCTTTTGGCTTCTGATTTCAGACATGGTTTTTTACTTACCCGAGACCGCCGAGGGCGCGTCTACGCTCGACGAGATGACACCCCGTCAGATCGTGGCGGAACTGGACAAACACGTGGTGGGCCAAGCGGAAGCCAAGCGCGCCGTGGCCATCGCCCTGCGCAATCGCTTTCGCCGCCAGAAGCTGTCCGAAGAGCTGGCGGAAGAGATTCTGCCCAAGAACATCATCATGATCGGGCCGACCGGCGTCGGCAAGACCGAGATCGCGCGGCGCCTCGCGCGCCTTACGAATTCACCCTTCCTCAAGGTTGAGGCCTCGCGCTTCACGGAAGTAGGCTACGTGGGCCGCGACGTGGAATCGATGGTGCGCGATCTCGTGGAGATTTCCATCGATATGGTCCGGGAGGAAAAGGTAAACGAGGTCGCCGACAAAGCGGAACAAAACGCCGAAGAGCGCGTTCTGGACTTGCTGCTGCCCCCTCCCGCCCCCAAGAATCGAGTGCCCGGCGTTGAGGAGATCGGCACGGGCGATGGAGCCGAGAATCTCGAACGCACCCGTGAGAAGTTGCGCGCTCAGCTCAGGGAAGGCAAGCTGGACGAGCGCCAGGTGGAAGTGGACGTCCGCGAGCGGAGCTTTCCTGCTTTCGAGGTCGTCTCCTCGCAGGGCATCGAGGAGATGGACATCAACATCAAGGACATCCTGCCGGGCCTTTTCGGGCAGCGGTCCAAGAAGCGGCGCATGCGGGTAGCGGAGGCCATGGACTACCTGATTCAGGAAGAAGAGAACCGCCTGATCGACATGGATCAGGTTACGCGGGTGGCTGTGGAGCGTGTCGAACAGAACGGCATCATCTTCCTCGATGAAGTCGACAAGATCGCCGGACGCGAGCGCGGGCATGGGCCCGACGTAAGCCGCGAAGGCGTGCAGCGTGACATCCTGCCCATCGTCGAGGGTACCACCGTGAACACGCGGTATGGCATGGTGCGCACGGACCACATCCTGTTCATTGCCGCCGGCGCCTTCCATGTCTCCAAGCCCTCGGACTTGATCCCGGAACTGCAAGGCCGCTTCCCGATACGTGTCGAGCTGCAATCGCTGACCGTCGAAGACTTCATCCGCATTCTGAAGGAGCCGAAAAGCGCCCTGGTAAAGCAGTACACCGCCCTCCTCGATACGGAAGGGATCAAACTCAGCTTTACGGACGACGCGCTCGAAGAGTTGTCACGCTTCGCCGCCACCGTGAACGAGCAGACCGAAAACATCGGCGCCCGGCGGCTGCACACCATCATGGAGAAGTTGCTCGACGAAGTTTCGTTCGAGGGTCCTGACCTGAAGAAAAAGACCGTCAGGGTTGACGGCGCTTATGTGAAGGAACGGCTGGCAGACATCGTGAAGAACCAGGATTTGAGCCGCTACATTCTCTAATCCACAGATTGCGCAGATTCACACAGATGTGATTCACCCATCACACAGATCAGATGCCGGTAAGCCGCGCCTTTTTCATTCGCCATTCTTAATCTGTGCAATGTGTGGAATCTCCGGATTGCTTCTCTCCTGCGCAGCGCAGTCGCCGCCTCGCCCGCCCCGAGTGGAACGCCCCGCGGCCGTCAAGGATCTGGCTGCGATCGAGATAGGAGCCGGCATAGAGCTTGGCTTCACCCCACCCGATCAAGCTACAGACGGCCAGGGACTCTCGAAGCCTCTCGAGATAGAAATCGTACGGACCATAAGGCAGCCGGGCGAGAAGCCAGGTCCTGCCGTCCTTGCAACGCCGGTGGTCCTTCTCCAGGGCGCCGGCCTCGCCCGACGCACGGCCGGTGGCAAGGTGAGATATAGGGACTCGCTCGCCAGCGCCGAATTCCGGCGCCTGGCGCCTAGCGCGCTCACCTACCGGGTGCGCGGGCTGACTCGTGGGTTCCGAGGCCGTCCCATCGAGGGTGACTGGTCAAACACCATTACGCTGCAGCTACTCGACGTTCCTGAGCCGCCTTCCGGCCTCGGCGTGGAATCGACGGCCTCAGCCCTCCAGTTACACTGGTCGCCGCCGTCCGAGACCTTGACGGGCAAGCCGGTCGGCTCGGTGACTGCTTACCGCATTTATCGCAGCGACACCGGCAGGGCCGGGCCTTACCACCCTGCGGGCGATTCCTCAGCTACGACCTTCGCGGACTCGAGCTTCGAGTTCGGCCACGCGTACTGTTATCGCGTGCGCGCGCTCGTGACCGAGGGAAATCAGACTGCCGAAAGCGCCGACTCCGCCAGCGTCGAGATTGTTCCGCGCGACGTTTTCCCGCCGGCGCCGCCCGCGGGCCTCACGGGCCTGTACACGGCCAATGCTGTGGAGCTGATCTGGAATGCGAACGCGGAGGCCGACCTTGCAGGCTATAACATCTATCGCAGCGGCCCCGGCGAGCAGCGGGTGAAGCTGAACGCCGAATTGCTGCGCTCGCCCCTGTATCACGATCCGGCCGTGACCTCCGGCCGCCGCTACGTGTATCGCGTGACGGCGGTCGACCTCAAGGGCAACGAGAGCGCGCCCTCGGCGGAAGTAAGTGTCGATGTGCCGTGATCAAAGCGCGACGTGCCCCATCAGGGCGCGCTCGTGCCGCGCCACACGGGTCCGCCGGGAAACTCGTACTCGTCGAGCGACTCGGGCTTCATGGTAATGCTGAACCCCGGCGCCCGGGGCGGAAAGTAGCGGCTGTTGCGGACCACGACAGGATCGAAGAAGTGCTCGTGAAGGTGAT
The DNA here is from genome assembly GCA_035949375.1 of Terriglobia bacterium. Lineage (GTDB taxonomy): Bacteria > Acidobacteriota > Terriglobia > UBA7540 > UBA7540 > Gp13-AA77. The sequence goes on from DASZIG010000050.1 coordinate 54,387, forward strand.
CCACATACTCGACCACGCGATCCTCGAGCGAAGCGGATACCGCGATGTAGTCGAAGAATGCGTGGTGCTGCACGTACTCGCAGAGGCCGACGCCGCCGGCGTGAGGGCAGACAGGGACGCCGAATTTGGCGGCCATCAGCAGCACGGCCATCACCTCATTCACCCCGCCCAGGCGGCAGGCGTCAATCTGGCAGAAGCGGATCGCGTTCAGTTGCAGAAGCTGCTTGAAGATCACGCGGTTCTGGCACTGCTCACCGGTGGCCACGCCGATGGGTGCGATGGCGCGGGCGATGACGCTGTGGCCATAGACGTCATCAGGGCTGGTGGGTTCCTCGATCCACCAGGGGTCATAGGCGGCGAGCGCCTTCATGTGATGAATGGCAGTTGGCACGTCCCACGCCTGGTTGGCATCCACCATCAATTTGCGGTCCGGGCCGATTTCCTCCCGGACGATGGCGGCACGGCGCAGGTCGTCGTCGAGATCGGCGCCCACTTTCATCTTCACGTGCGTCCAGCCCGCTGCCACGGCCTCGCGGCAGAGCGCGCGCAGCTTCTCGTCGCTGTAGCCTAGCCAGCCGGCCGAAGTGGTGTAGGCGGGATAGCCTCGTTCGATAAGCTCCGCCTCGCGCTCGCCTCGCGTGGCGTGGTTCTTCCTTAGAATATCGAGCGCCTCGTCCGGGGTCAGGACGTCGGTGATGTAGCGGAAGTCGATAACGCTGACCAGTTCTTCGGGCGACATGTCGGCCAGAAGTTTCCACAGCGGCTTGCCTTTGGATTTGGCCAGCAGGTCCCAGATGGCGTTGACGATCGCGCTCGTCGCCATGTGGATCACGCCCTTCTCCGGACCTACCCAGCGCAGTTGCCCGTCGCTCGTGAGCGAACGCCAGAAGCCCCGGAAATCCCCGGCGATGCCGTCGAGCGACCGTCCCCGCACCAGGGGTGCGAGCGACTGGATGCCGGCCACGATCAACTCGGTGCCTCGTCCGCAGGTGAACGAGAGCCCGTGTCCTTCCAGGCCGTCAGCGTGGTCGGTGCTCAGAGTCACGTAGGCGGCTGAGTAGTCGGGACTGGTGTGGACGGCATCGGATCCGGCGAGCGTCCGTGACGTCGGGAAGCGGATGTCGCGGGCCGTCACTTCGGTGATTCGCATTCGGTCTCCATTTCAAACCTTCAGCAATAACTGCCGGACCCGAGCGCCCGACCGATCTTCTGATCAGCCGCAAGTCACATTATGCAATACTCGGTAACGTGGCAAAAACTGAAACCCTTCGGGGGTGAAACGATGCAAAGACGAAAATTCATGGCGGCCTCGCTGGCGGCTTCGGCGCTGGCGGCAGGCAAGTCCGGCGCGGCGCTCGCGGCCACCGGCCAGGCACCCGGGAACCCTGGAGCCGGCCAGGACCAATCCGCCCGCGAATACTACCAGCTCCGCCGCTACGAGCTGCGCTCCGGACCGCAGGTGAAGCTCGTGAACGGATATTTCCAGGACGCATTCATTCCGGCGGCCAACCGGCTGGGAATCCGCCCCGTGGGCGTGTTCAACGTGACCGCCGGCGACCGGAGTCCGTCCCTCTATGCCCTCATTCCCTGCCCCTCGCTCGAGACCCTGGTTCATCTTGACGCGCGTCTCGGCGCCGACAGCGAATACGCCAAAGCCGCCGCCGGATACCTCGAAGCGCCGGCGGCCGAACCCGCCTACGAACGCATGGAAAGCTCGCTCATGATCGCTTTCGAAGGCTGGCCCAAGCTTCAGACGCCGGCTGCCACGGCTACGCACGGCCCGCGCGCCTTCGAACTGCGCACGTACGAAAGTCCGAGCGATCGCGATCACGTCCGGAAGGTGGAGATGTTCAACAGCGGCGAATTCGAAGTGTTCCACCACGCCGGATTCCAGTCCGTCTTTTACGGCGACACCCTGATCGGCTCGCGCCTGCCCAACCTCACCTATATGCTGGCCTTCGACGATCTGGCCAGCCGCAACCGCCTGTGGGCGGCGTTTGGCGCGTCGCCGGACTGGAAAAAGCTCTCCGGTGACGCACGCTACGCCTTCGAGGAGATCGTCAGCAACATCACGAACGTGATCCTGAGCCCGGCCGCCTACTCGCAGATCTAGCCTGGTCCGTTGGCGCGCCCGCTTAGGCCGCCGAAGCAGTTCCCGAGCGATGGCGCTCGGCGACCACAGTGACCTGCATGTCGCGCGCCAGGCGCACGATCTGCTGAACCAGGCTCGGACGGAGCAGCCCCAGACGCGACGGTTTGCGCGGCCGCGCCAGAAAGACCTGCGTGATCCGATTCAGCCGCGCGAAGTCCACCAGGGTCTCGGCCACGTCCTCACCCTCCAGCACACGGGTCTCGATGCGCAGGCTGCGGGCGAAGTTCAGGTGCTTCTCCACCGCCTTCCGTTCTTCGCTCGCCGAATCCGCCGGGTCGCCACGTGGGTGTACGAAAGCCACGAAGCAGTCGGCGTGGAGGTAATCGGCCACGCGCTTGCCGCGCCGGATGAGGGCGGCACTGGCCGGATCGGCGGTGACGGCGATCAGGATGCGGTCGCGGGTCTCAGCTACCGGCGGCTCGGCAGTGCCCGCACTGCGAGCCTCGGCCGCCACGAGCTCCTCCGGTTCCTGCAAAGCGTAACGCCCTTCCACCTCGTGGGCGGTTTGGCGCAAGGCCATCTCCCGCAGAGCCGCCAGGGTGGATTCGCGAAAGAAATTCTGGGCCGCGATGCGCGCCTTCTCCGGGGAGTAAACGGCGCCGCGTTTCAGCCGGTTCAACAGCGCATCCGGCGGCAAATCCACCAGCACCACCTGGTCCGCCTGCTGCACGACCCAGTCCGGGATGGTTTCGCGCACGCGCACGCCGCTGAACTGCCACACCTGGTCGTTCAAACTCTCCAGGTGCTGCACGTTCATGGTGGTCACGACGTCGATGCCTTCGCCGAGGAGCACCTGCACGTCCTCCCAGCGTTTTGCGCGCTCCGATCCGGGCACGTTGGTGTGGGCAAACTCATCCACGGCGCAGGACTGGGGCCGCCGGCGCAGGATGGCCTCGGTGTCCATCTCTTCGAAGGTGACGCCGCGATACTCGATGCGCCGCCGCGGAATCACTTCCAGGCCCTCCAGGCGCGCGATGGTGTCCTTGCGGCCGTGGGGCTCGAAGTAGCCTACCACTACGTCCAGGCCCCGCCGCTTCAAATCGTGCGCCTCTTCCAGCATCTTGTAGGTCTTGCCGACGCCGGCCGCATAGCCGAGAAGAATCTTCAGGCGTCCCCTGGGCACCGATTCCGCCATCCTCGGATTCTCCTGCCGGATCCTATTGCGGGAATACGCGCACGTCGATGCCTTCGGCGTCCCGGATCACGCGGTCGATGGGTCCGCCCCCGAGCGTCCGCTCCCACCAGTTCTGCCTGCCGCCGTGACCGGCAAAAATCTGGGTTACCCCGCGGCTGCGGGCGAAAGTCAGAAGGGCCTCGGCGGGATCGTCGCCGTCAAGGGCGTGAACCTCGGCGCCAGCGTCCCGGGCGAGCTTCAGGTTACGGCCGAGCGCGGCGCGCTCCGCCGGAGTCAGGTCCGGCCTCGCCAAATAGGCGGCAAGCAGATCGCCGTGAAAGCGCCGGGCATTCCGGCTGCCGCTATCCACCATGGGGCCGACGTCGGCGTACGGCGTGATCCAGACCAGAAAGCGCTCGTTGGCGCTCCAGATCTGCTCCATGCCATGTTCCTGCAGATAGCGCTCCAGCTGATGGTCCACCACGTCGGCGGCCAGCAGGAGAGCGATCTCGCGCAGTTGGGCGAGCTGCTGGCCGCGCCGCAAGCGGTCGGTTTCGCCGCTCGGGCCGTCCGGTCCGCATCCGAGACACGACTCCGGAGGAGCATCCACGACTTCGATCTCTGCCGCCCGGCCGAGAAAGGCCTGCGGCACGCTTTCCTGTACCTCGCGGCCCCGAATCTGCGCCACCTGGGCGCGCTGCTCTTCGATGTACTGCAGGTTCACGGAGGCAATCACCGAGATGCCGTTGTCCAGCAGTTCGTCCACATCCTGCCACCGGTAGCGATTGCGGCAGCAAGGCGGATTGTCATGCGCGAGTCCGTCCACCAGGCACACCTGGGGCTGGCGCCGCAGGATGGCGTCAACGTCCATGACGGAAACACCGTCGATTATGCGCAGCGGGATGACCTCCAGCTTGTCAAGCAGGGCCCTCACTTCGGGCGTGGACTCGAGCTGGGTGGCGCCCACTACAACGTCCGCGCCGCGCTCGTGCCGCCTCCGGCCCTCATCGAGCATGCGGACCGATTTGCCCACTCCGGAAGCGTACCCGAGAAACACTTTGAGCTTGCCCCGCCGCTCACGGGCCTCCTCGGCCATGACTTTGCGCAAGAGTTCATCCGGGTCGGGCCTCTCCGGACGCAAGACCAGATTCTGAGCCATGGGATTATCCTCCACTATTCATTATCCCTTGACCTGTGCCCGGAGCGAAAGCCCCGTCCCGGAACATCAGCGATGGATGTCTTGGATCGGCATTCAACGGCGTGGGATAAGTTCGGGTTACCCCTCGGGCTTTCGCCGGGCACGCGGCCGCACGTAGTGGAACCTGACCAGGTAAATGTTCTCGCCCTTGCCGTGCTTCGCGACTTTGAGGAGATCCAGGACGCCCAAAAACCCGGAATCCCGCGCCAGCTGCGGAGTGATATCCGGAAACCCGATCGGCTCAATCGAATCGACTTCGATTTCGCCTTGTTCCATACGGTATCGCGTCCCTGCCCGGACATGCGGGCGCGTCCAGAACCGCACGCTGCACGTGATTTCGCCGCAGCGAATTCCGTCACGAAGGCGTTTGGTGAAGACCATCGACACCTGGCCGCATTCTCTGCGTGTCATTCCGGGCAGCGAGGAATCTCGTGCCTGGTTTTTCCAGCCGGATTCCTCGCTGCGCTCGGAATGACCATATTCAACCAACAGCCTACTTGGCCGGCACGTGGCGCACCTTCGTGGCCTGCGCTCCCGGTCCCGGCTCCGGGGCCGGCTTCGGCATGTCGGAGTCTTTGAAGCGCGGCACCATCTCGTCCGCCATGGCGACCGCGTAGACGGCCGAGGCGATTTCGACCGCGCCTTCCCTCACATCCTCTTCATAAATGCGCTCGTAGGTGTCGAGGTTGGTGTGGTGCGTGAACGAGCCGTAGTCGAACGCATCCTGCGCCAGTCCGATTCCGGGCAAGCCGGCGTTGTTGAACGAGGTGCTGTCGGTTCCGCCGGTCCGGCGGCTGTCGGTCGAGACCACGCCCTCGAATCCCCAATCGACGAATGGCGACATGGCATCGCGAATCGCGTCGGCGGCGCCGGCCGGTCCGAATACCGACGCGCCCCGCGGCTTACCGGTGCCCGAATCGATGTTGAAGTAAGCGTCCAGCTTCGCGTACTCCGGCTTCTGATTCTCGAAGCTGCCGAAGTGCTGCCGCACGTAAGCGAGCGATCCGAGCAATCCCTCTTCTTCGCCGCTCCACAGAGCGACGCGGATGGTGCGTCGCGGCTGCACGTGCGCGGCGCTCAGAAGGCGGACGGCCTCGAGCATCATCGACGAGCCGATGCCGTTGTCGGTCGCGCCCGTGGCGTCATGCCAGGAGTCATAGTGCCCGCCCAGCATCACAATTTCGTCCTTCTTGTCCGTGCCCGGGATTTCTCCGATGGCATTGTAGACCGTGGTGCCGCGGGGATATTCCCTGTTCTGGATGTTGACCTTCAGCGTCACCGGCGTTCCGTCGGCCATGACTCGCGCGATGCGCCCGTAGTCTTCATTGCGCATGACAAGCGTGGGCACGGCCCGCGTCCAGTCGTAGGTTCCATTCTGCTGCGCGATGATCACGCCGTGGGCGCGCGCGGCGTCGTTCACGCGCACCAGCGCGCCGTTATCCACCAGAAACTGGTCCACTTGCCGCGAAACCTCCTGGCGCGTCAACTGGCCCGCCGGCAATTTCGGCGGCTCGGGAAATCGGAACGGCTTCGCATTCGCGCCGAAGCGTGACTTCCATTCGTCCTCGGTGCGGCGCATCGTTGCCGGATTCATATCCTCCGCCACTTCCACGTGTTTGCCGACGAACACAATCCGTCCGTGCACCTTGGCCTTTACGGAATTCAAATAGGCATCGAGCTCGGCTTGCGTCGGCTGTTTCGGCGGGGCCGGCTTCTCAACGGGCGGCATGGGCGGCGCGCCCCATTTCGGCTCGGGCGGCGGCGGTGATCCGCCTCCAAAAGCATTGAATCCGCCGCCTGCCGGGAGCGCCATTCCCGGCGGATCGATCAACACCACTCGCGCAGTGACCACGCCCTTCGTGCCCGGCGTCCAGGCCAACGGCTTGACCATCAACTGGCCGTGAAAGGGCGTGACCGCGTCCGCCGTCAGTTCCAGGTTTTCCCAGCCGGGGACAGGCGTGGCGGCGCCCGGCGGCTGAAACGTCCACGGCTCGAGGTGCGCGTTCGCCAGGCCCCATGACGTCATCGTCTTCACGGCCCAGTCATCCGCTGCCTTCAAGTTGGGCGTTCCCGTGAGCCGCGGCCCGTACACATCCGCGATCTCATGAATGATCCACATGATTTTCGAGCTGTTCGTCTCTTCCGTGCGAATCTGCGTGTAGACTTCCGAGACATCGGGGGCCCGCGCCGGCATCGGCGTCGCCGCCAGGATTAAACAACTCACCGAGAACGCACCCAGCTTGGTCATGGTCCCTCCACTAATTCGGTCCGGACCGGACAAGATATACCGCAGCGCCACGGAAAGCAACCGTCAGACGGGTCCTGGTCAGACAGGTCCTTAGCGTCCGCTTTCCGCGCGCGAGTGGTCAGGCTTGAGCGATCAGAAGGAGAAATGCGGCCAGGCAGAGTGGCAGCGAAGATTGAAGAACGCTGGGTAAGAAGGGCGGCGTCGCAAGCGCGCGAAGGCAGCGGCGGCCGCCCCGTACCAGGGCTTATGTCCTGAGGCAGGTTATTGGGCTCAGCGACGGATTCTCGTACAGCCGAGCCCGCATGTGCGAACCTCTAAGAAACGCCGCTAGAATTTCACCATGATGTCGAAGTCGACCAAAAACTCGTTTTTGACAAGGCTCGGAAACCAGACGCTGCCTAGTCCGCCTCCGCAGGCTGCCTCCGCAGCCGAAAGGGCCGTAGCCCCGGACGAAGCGCCGCTGTTGCAGGCGTACTCGGTGGGATAGCCGTTACCATTAACGACATTAGAGGCGGTGCCGGCAAACGCGGGAGGAGTAATCCCCCCATGGCCTGACCAGTAGGGCACATTCGCGTGGCGATAGTCCGGCTCGATCCGGAATGTAATGTACTGCTTGGGCATCCAGTCAAACGTGAATGAACTGTCCCAAGCCTTGAAGGGATCGCCGGGATTCTCCGTAAAGTAGGGCGAATTAACCGCCGCGGAACCGGCGGTCTCGCCGTTAATGGGCGGGAGGAGGACGAGATAACGCCCCGGATTATTGATTGCGCCGCCTCCGAGCGTGACCGCGAACTGGTCCTTGTCGAACCACCAACGGTTGTAAACCATCGCACCGATGAAACTCTGCTTGGGACCGCCCGCGTGGTCTCCGGTGCAGCTCACGCCGCCGCCATATTCGCAACCGATATCGCCGGTGAAGGTGAACGCCATCTTGTCAAGGCCGCGGTACTGCGGCTTATCGTAGTATTTAATTTCGAGGCTGTTGTCCGTGTGGATGCGAGCCCGGTTCGGAGTGTACAGATCATCGTGGCCCAGGCCGTAGTTGTTGGAAATGACGTTCATCCACGGGAAGGGAGTCCACTTCAACTGCCCGCCCAGGCCGGGCCGGTTGTTGGCCGAGCCGTACGACTGCCAGCCATTAATGATCCAGGGCTCAATCTTCAAATGTTCGGTGGGGAAGATTTGAATGCGGATACCCTCGAAGAACCACGGGGTGTTGGATGAGACATACGAAGGCTGGTAGGCCCAGTTGTCGAAGTTGTAGTAACTGAACAGGCCGATGTAAGACATGAAGATTCCCGCGTCCACATTGACCCCATACATCCAGTTAAAATGGTAGCCTCCATACGCTTCCGATAGATAGCGGTCCGCATCGGCGAGATTCCATTCACCGTGCGTGTAACTGCCGTCATTGCGAATGGTCGCGACGGAATACTCTCCAAACTGGGTCATGAAGCGGGCGCGGACATTATCCCAATGGAAGTCGCCGCCGATGCCGAGTTGCTCCAACTGGAGTTCGCCGGAGCGGAAGAGTTCGCTCGACCCGCCCATGGAATGGTCCGTCGGATGCTGGTTGTCCCAGGTACCGGTAACGTCAGATCGGATTTCCGGCGTAAAGAACTTGGAGTCCCAAAAGATGTCCTTCGTGCGAGGGTTGCCGTTGAGCCAGGTCCAGTCCGCGTCCGAAAAAGGCGCCGGCTTGGCAGGCTGCTGAGGTGTGGTTTGAGCGGCCGGTTGCGTGGCGGCGGAAAGGGCGCCGGAAGGCGCGCCGGCTGCCGGAGCGTCCGCAACGGTCGCGTTCGCCGGCGGGGTGCTTGCAGCCGGCGCAACAGGCGCAACAGGCCCACCGGACGTCGATGCGGTCACGGCGGGCGCCGTGGCGAGCGCCGTGGCGAGCGCCGTGAGGGCTGGCAGCGGCAATGCTCCAGCCGTGTTGAGCGAAGCCACTTGCACCGGCTGAGCCCGATTGGCAGTCTGGGTGCCAGCCTGGGTGGTTGTCCCCGATTCCCGGGCTTCGAGCGCCGCCAGTCGGTGCTCCAATTGGTCGATACGATCGAGCAACTCCTTCTCCCGGTCGGCGGCCAGGCTGCCGGCGTCGGGCGCCGGCGCTGCGCCGTTGCGAGCTCTACCGATGTCCGTCGCCGCGCGGGGCTGCGCTGACGCCGCCAGGATCATGTCAACCCGCATCCTCCGTTGGGGCTCGACCTGCACGGTCTTGACGGACGCCCGCGTGAACCCCGACTTGCTGGCCGACACCTGGTAGCGTCCCGGCATCAGGCTGGCGACGGCGAACGCCCCGTCGCTGCCGCTGACCACGGTGCGGTCGGTGTTCTCAGTCATGTTGTGAATCGTCACGCGCGCTTGCGCGATGGGCTGCCGGACCGCGCTGAGGGTCTGTCCATAGAGATCGCACGTGGCGGGTGCGGGATCGCCGGAAGCAGCGGCCGGGTAGGGCGCGGCTCCGGCCATCGCCGCCCACGCGAGCACAGTGACTGCAAACGACAGCAGGAAGATTAGAGTCTTTTTCGGTGACATGATCGCTCCTTTGCGGGCGGTCCATAGCCCACTGCACAGCCCGCTGCGGGGTCGCACGCGGCCGCCACAGGAAAGCCCTGCTAGAGATTGCTGTTGCAGGAGGCCCCTGTAATGCGCTCTACGGTTGGTCCTTTCGTGAGAACTGCTGGTCAAGGTCGAGATTAAGCAAGAGCACGTTGACGCGCGGTTCGCCCAGGAAACCGAGCGTCCGGCCCTCGGTGTGCTCCGCGATGAGCCGCTGAATCTCCGTCAGGCTGACACCTCGTGCCTTCGCCACGCGCGGGGCTTGCGCCTCGGCCGAGGCCGGGCTGATGTGAGGGTCGAGCCCGCTCGCGGAGGTAGTCACCAGGTCCGCCGGAATGGGGCCGGTGAAATCGGGATTCTCTTTCCGGAACTGTTCGACCGAAGCCTTCACACGGTCCACCAGCTTCTGGTTCGTGGGCCCGTAATTGGACCCCTGCGAGTCAAGCCCGTCATAACCGTTGGCGCCGGCGGCCGAGGGGCGGGGATGAAAATACTCCGGCTTGGAGAAGTTCTGACCGATCAGGGACGACCCCACCACCTGCCCGTTCACTTCCACCAGGCTGCCGTTGGCCTGGCTGTGGAACAAGATTTGGCACAAGCCGCCGACGATGCCGGGATAGATGAGGCCGGTCACCACCGTCAGCAGCAGCGTGATGCGCAACGCGGGTCCGAACTGTCTCCACATGATGGAACTCCGTTAAGCCAATCGCAGCCAATGCACGATCTGATCGATCAGCCAGATTCCGGGGAAAGGGGCCATGATGCCGCCGATGCCGTAAACGAGGAGGTTCCGCCGCAGCATGCTTTCCGCCGCCTGCGGGCGGTATTTCACGCCGCGCAAGGCCAGAGGCACGAGCGCGATGATGATCAGCGCGTTGAAAATCACCGCCGAGAGCACCGCGCTCTGCGGCGTGTGCAGGTGCATGATGTTCAGGTATCCGAGCGCCGGATAGGTAGCCATGAACATGGCCGGAATGATGGCGAAGTATTTGGCCACGTCGTTGGCGATGGAGAACGTGGTCAAAGCGCCGCGCGTGATCAGCAATTGCTTGCCGATGGCGACGATTTCAATGAGCTTGGTGGGATTGCTGTCAAGATCCACCATGTTGCCCGCTTCCTTCGCCGCCATGGTGCCCGTGTTCATGGCTACGCCCACGTCAGCCTGGGCGAGGGCGGGCGCATCGTTTGTGCCGTCGCCGGTCATGGCCACGAGTCGCCCTTCGGTCTGCTCTCTCTTGATGTACTGCAGCTTCTGCTCGGGGGTAGCCTGAGCCAGAAAATCGTCCACGCCGGCTTCCCCGGCGATGGCGGCTGCGGTCAAGGGATTGTCGCCGGTGATCATCACCGACCGGATCCCCATGTTGCGCAGTTGCGCCAGCCGCTCTTTCATGCCGCCCTTGACCACGTCCTTGAGATGAATGGTGCCGAGCAGGCGAGGGCCATCGGCCACCGCGAGCGGCGTGCCGCCGGAGCGCGAGATGCGGTCCGAGACCTCCATGAAATTGGGCGGCACCGGTCCGCCCTGTTCGTGCACGAACCGCACAATCGCTTCCGTGGCCCCTTTACGGAGCTGCCGTCCGTCGAGATCCACGCCGCTCATGCGCGTATAGGCGGAAAAGGGTATGAAGTGGGCCTCCAGGTCATGCACCTCGCGGCCTCGGAGGTTGAACTGGGCCTTGGCGAGCACGACGATAGACCGTCCTTCGGGCGTTTCGTCGGCGAGGCTCGAAAGCTGGGCGGCGTCCGCCAGGTCCGCGGCGTCGACGCCGTCCACGCTGATGAATTCCACGGCCTGCCGGTTGCCGAGGGTGATAGTCCCGGTCTTATCGAGCAGCAGCGTGTTCACGTCGCCGGACGCTTCCACCGCTTTGCCGCTCATGGCCAGCACATTGTGCTGCATCACCCGGTCCATCCCCGCGATGCCGATGGCGGAAAGCAGTCCGCCGATGGTGGTGGGGATAAGGCAGACGAGCAGGGACACCAGAACGGCCACGGACGGCACTTCGCCTGCCCCCGCCGAGCGCACCGCATAGAGCGCGAACGGATGCAGCGTAACCACCGCCAGCAGGAAGATGAGGGTGAGGCCGGCGATGAGAATGTTGAGCGCGATCTCGTTCGGGGTCTTCTGGCGCTCCGCGCCTTCCACCAGGGCGATCATCCGGTCGAGGAAGGTTTCGCCGGGGTTTGAGGTGATGCGAATCTTGATCCAGTCGGAGAGGACCTTGGTCCCTCCCGTCACAGCGCTGCGGTCGCCGCCCGATTCGCGGATCACCGGCGCGCTCTCACCTGTGATGACCGACTCATCGACGGTGGCGATGCCCTCGGTCACTTCGCCGTCGCCGGGAATCTGGTCGCCGGCCTCGCAAAACACGACGTCACCGGCCCGCAGACGCGCCGCCGGCACTTCTTCGATCTTGCCGGCGCTCACGAGCAGCCTCTTGGCCATGGTTTCGGTCTTGGCCTTGCGCAGCGTGTCCGCCTGAGCCTTGCCCCGCGCTTCCGCCATGGCTTCGGCGAAGTTGGCAAACAGGACGGTGAACCACAGCCATAGCGTGATCTGCAGCGTGAAGCCGATGGGATGAGCCCCCGTGAGGGCGTCACGTGTTACGAAGATGGTCGTCAGCGCGGCCCCGACCTCCACCACAAACATCACCGGATTGCTCATCAAGGAGACGGGGTTGAGCTTCACGAACGATTGCGTCACGGCGCGGCTGACAATCGGCGGGTCGAACAGCGGACGGGCCCGCACCAGCTTCTTGGGCAGCAGCTCCGTGTCATCGTTGCCAGGTGGTGGTGGTGCCACAACAGTCGCCATAGGTCAGCTCCAAACCGGTAAGGAGAACAAGGCGGAGAAGAGTTTTCCCTCGCGCATCAGGAAATGCTCCACAATGGGGCCGAGCGACAGGGCCGGAAAATAAGTGAGCGCCCCGACGATAATCACCGTTCCGATCAGCAGCCCCACGAACAGCAATCCGTGAGTCGGCAGAGTGCCGCTCGTGATCGGAACCTTCTTCTTGGCCGCCAGGCTCCCCGCCACCGCCAGCATGGGAATAATGAACAGAAAGCGCCCGATCAGCGTCGCGATACCCAACGTGAGGTTATACCAGGGCGTGTTGCCGTTCAGGCCCGCGAAGGCGCTGCCGTTGTTCGCGTTGGTGCTGGTGTAAGCGTACAGAATCTCGCTGAACCCGTGAGGCCCGTCATTGTTGATGTTGGCCGTGGTCGGACCCGGCGGATTCCAGTAGCCGTTCTTTGCAAAGTTCGCAACCGAGCTGACCCCGCTGAAGACCAGGACATTGGCCGCCATCAGGATCAGGGCCAGCATGGCCATCTTCACTTCTTTCTGCTCGATCTTCTTGCCGATATACTCCGGCGTGCGTCCCACCATCAGGCCGGCGATGAAGACGGCCAGGATGGCGAACAGGAGCATGCCCTTGATGCCTGCGCCGACTCCGCCAAAGACCACTTCGCCGAGCTGCATATTGAACAACGGCACCAGTCCTCCGATGGGCGTGAAGCTATCATGCCAACTGTTGATGGCCCCGCAGCTCGCGTCGGTCGTTACCGTGGCGAAGAGGGCGGAGCTCGCGATGCCGAACCGCACCTCTTTGCCCTCCATGTTGCCGCCCGGCTGCATCCAACTGGCGCTGCGGTCAAGACCGAGCTTCGCCAGTTGTGGATTGCCCGCCTGTTCGGCCGGATAACAGACAAACACCCCGGCCAGGAACAGGACGCTCATGGCTGCAAACAGAGCCCATCCCTGGCGCCGGTCGCCCACCATCCTCCCGAACTGATACGTCAGCCCGGCCGGAATCACGAAAATCATCAGCATTTCCACGAGATTCGTCAGGGGCGTCGGGTTCTCGAAGGGATGGGAGGAATTAGCGTCGAAGAAGCCGCCTCCATTGGTACCCACCATCTTGATGGCTTCCTGCGATGCCACCGGCCCCTGGGGGATGTTTTGCACAGCACCTTCCACGGTCTTCACCGGGGTGTTGGCCTTGAAGTTCTGGATCACGCCCTGCGAGCACAGGAAGAGCGCGCCCAGCAGGGAAAGAGGCAGGAAGATGTAAAGCGTCGACCGTACCAGGTCCACCCAAAAATTACCGATGCTGTTCACCTGCCTGCGCGCAAAGCCCCGGATCAGGGCCACCGAGACCGCCACGCCGGCGGCGGCGGAAAGGAAGTTCTGCACCGTCAGCGCCGTCATCTGCACGAAATAGCTGAGCGTCGTCTCGCCGTAGTAGTTCTGCCAGTTGGTGTTGGTCACAAAGCTTGCCGCAGTGTTAAAGGCGAGATCGGGCGTCATCGGGGTGGCCCCGGAAGGCGCAAGAGCCGTGCCGAAATGATTGGGATTGAGCGGCAGAAGCCCCTGGAATCTCTGGATCAGGTAAGCGAACAGGAAGCCGACCAGACTGAACGCGACCAGCGATGCCGTATATTGGGTCCAGCGCTGCTCGGCGTCTTCCCGCACGCCGCAGATCCTGTAGGTCAGCTTCTCGAGCGGACGGAGCAAAGGATGCAGGAATGTGCGTTCGCCCTGGAACAGCCTCGTCATGAAGACGCCCACAGGCTTGGTCAGGGCCAGAATCACCAGAAAATAAGCCGCGATGTTGAGAATCCCGACGGAAGTCATGACTTCTCCTCAGAAACGCTCCGGGCGCAGCAGCGCATACAGCAGATATCCGAACAGAAAAACCGCGGCGATGCCGGCTATCACAAAGTCCATGGATTCAGGCCCTCCTACAAGCGGTCACAAGCCCTCGTGAAGACCCAGCAGCCCACGAAGAAGAGCACCCCCACAAAAACGTAATACAGGTCAAGCATCTCTCCTCCCGCTTCGCTTCAAAAGTCATCCCACGTCGCCGCAGTCCGCAACGCTTTCCCAGGCACCGTTCGCATGCGAGACCTGGCGTCAGGATCCCCAACCACCAATTCGCATCGTAGGAGTTCGGGCATAAATGAGGCATAAACTGCGCGTAAACGTTTCATAAACGCGGCGCCCTGCAATCTCTGTTCGCTCTCCCCGATGGCAAGTCCGACCAGCCAATGGTGAAAGTGTCGGACCACGCTTCGAAGCGCGGAGCTTCCAGCGCGTCTGCGATGACTTGGCTTGCGCGGCAGCGGCCTTGCCGCCGTCTCAGACGTTCTGTGGCAAGTGGAAGCGATAGCCGGACCAGGGCTCGGTCAGCAGATAGCGGGGCTTGGCGGGATGCGGTTCGATTTTCTTGCGTAGCCGATTGATGAAGACGCGAAGATACTCGTGCTCGTCACCGTAGTCCGGACCCCAGACGGCTTGCAAAATCTCACGATGGCTCAGGACGCGGTTGGGATGGGTGACCAGGTAGGAAAGCAGATCCATTTCCTTCGAGGTGAGGCGCACCGGCGCGCCGCGAACCAGGACCTGGTGGGCTTCGAAGTCGATCTCGACGTTGTCGAACGCGACCCGGCGCTGGCCGAGCTCCCGGGCCAGCGGCGTGCGGCGCAGGGCCGCTCGAATGCGCGCCAGCAGCTCGGGGGTGCTGTAGGGCTTGATGACGTAATCGTCGGCTCCGGCATCGAGGGCTTCGACTTTGTCTCGCTCGCCGCTGCGGACGGTCAGCATGATGACAGCCGGCTCCGGCCAGGCCCGGGACGCGCGGATCGCGCGGCACGTTTCAAGCCCGTCGACACCCGGCATGTTCATGTCCAGCAGCACCAGATCGTAATGGCCGGAGCGCAGTTTCTCGAGCGCCTGCTCCCCGCTGCGCGCCTCGTCCATCTCGTAGCCGTTGGCCACGAGCGTTGTCCTCATCACGCGGCGGATCTGAGGCTGATCGTCCACCACCAGGATGCGTCCGGCGCTCATGGCGCGCTCCCTTCGGCCCCGATCGGCAGCGAGAAGCAGAACTCCGAGCCTTCTGACGATGTTTTTTCGAGCCAGATCTCGCCGCCCTGGGCGTGCGCGATTTCGCGCGCAATCGCCAGGCCCATGCCGGTGCCATACGTGCCGCGGGCGTTCGAGCCCCGATAGAATTTATCGAAGATCCGCGAAAGTTCAGACAACGGAACTCCCGGTCCGTGGTCCGAGACGCGGATAACGACGTGTTGTTCGCGGCGGGCGGCCCGGAGGGTAATCGGGGACCCACGAGGCGAGTACCGCAAGGCGTTGTCCAGGAGTTGGCGCAAGGCCAGAACGGTCAGGTCACCGTCCACGTTGACCTCAGGCAGGTCCGGCTCGAGATCCACTTTCACCTCTCGGCCTTCAATGGTGGATTCCAGGGTGTGAAGGGATGCGGCCAGAATCGGCGGCAGAGGCTGGCGCGCGCGATCCAGTTGGATGTCACCCGCTTCGATCCGCGCCACATGGACGGCCTCGGTGACCAGCCGGTTGAGCTGATCGATCTCTTCGTTGACCACCGCGATCAGGTCCTGGCGCGCCCGGGGCTCCGCCACCACGCCGGACAGCAGGGCGCTGGTAGCGGCTTTCATCGATGTCAGCGGCGTCTTGAACTCGTG
Source organism: Terriglobia bacterium (assembly GCA_035949375.1). Taxonomy (GTDB): domain Bacteria; phylum Acidobacteriota; class Terriglobia; order UBA7540; family UBA7540; genus Gp13-AA77. Next base: position 70,156 of record DASZIG010000050.1, read on the forward strand.
GGCCAGGGCGTCGAGCAGCGTAGACTTCAGATCCTGGCTCTCGCGCGCGGCATCGGCCCGGTTGGCGGCTTCTTGAGCGCGGGCCTTCTCAAGGCCGATCGCCGCCAGGTTCGCGAGCGCCTGCAGGACCGTGTCCGAGGGCAATTCGCCCCGCAGCGCCAGGGCACCGATGGGCTCGCCGCCGAGGCGAATGGCCGTGACCACGGTCTCCGCGTCCGCATCACGGAAGAGGGTTCCCTTCAAGGCCGCCTCGTGCAGCCGGTCATCAATCTCCGGCACGTCTTCGGGCCCGGTGTGGTGAATCGCTCCGGTGCTGCGGTCATAGAGTGCGGCGGCGGAGAAACCAAACACCTGCGCGATTTGGCGCGCGATTCCGTGAGCGACGTCCTCCTCGGTGTGCGCCAGCAGTATGGAACGGCTGAGGGCATAGAGTCTTTCCATATCCTGCTGGCGGCGCAGGGCCTCGCGCGTGCGCTGCTTGGCGCGCGCCGAGAGCTGGCTGGCGATGACCGAGGTGGCAAGAAAGGCCAGGAGCGCCGCCCAATTTTGCGGATCGGCCACCGTAAGGGTGAGCAATGGAGGCAGAAAGAAAAAGTTGAAGCACAGGACGGCCGCGAGCGAGGCCGCCAGCGACTCCACGAGGCCCCAGGAGCTCGCCACGGCCAGGATCGCAACCAGGTAGGCGAATCCGGCCGTGGTGGCATTCACGCGAATGACGCGGTAGCCGATGAACGTGATCCCGGCGACGATGGCGAGCGAAGCAATCACCTGCACTGCGGCGCGCACGAGGCCCGGACCGGCTGGCCTGCGCCGGCGTGCGGCGGCGAAATAGGGGGAGGTCGCCATGGACAAGCAAGGCAGGGGCGCGTCGAGCCAAATCAATCACCGGCCCGAGGGATGATGATCATCATGAACGCGCCGGCCGCGAGGCCGCTAGACATCGAGCTCGCGCGTCTCCAGCCGGTTCTCACGCTGCAGTCGCCGGAACATCTCCACGGTTTCGCGGACGCCTTCATCGAGCCCGGTGCACGGCAGATCGGGAAAGTCCCGGCGGATGGCGTTGTTCTCGATGTCCGCGGGCAAAGGCAACGGGTTCCCCTCGGCGCGGATCAGCCGGCGGGCGTCGGGACACTGGCGCTCAAGCGCCGCCAGGATCTGCTCCATGCTGACGACCGCGCCGCGCGGCGTGTAGATTCGCGCGCCTTCGAGGTCAGACTCGGCGGCGCGAATGAAGGTGACGGCGGTGTCGCGCGCGTACTGCAGGTCAGCCCGCCCGGTGAACCGGATGGTGTAGGGACGGCCGGCCACGCATGCCTTCATGGCCTTGGTCGGTCCGGAGGTCAGTCCCTGATCGCGGCCCACCCCGTAAACCGTCGAGGGCCGCAATGCGATGCTCGAAATGCCGTCATTCGCATAGTAAATCCGCGCCGTGCCTTCGTTGCACTGCTTGTAGACGCCGTAGAGGGTGACCGGCTGCAGAGGCGCGTCGTCGGAAATGTGGTCCGCGCCGTAGAACTCTTCCGTGCCGTACACGGCCGCCGAGCTCGCGTAAACCAGCCTGCGCAGTTGATCGCGATGCCGCTTGACTGCTTCGAACACGTTGACGGTTCCCACCACGTTGACCAGGGCGCCGAGCGGGGGATTCGCGGCACAAAAAGGCACTTGCAGCGCGGCGAGATGGATGAGGTGCGTGATGCCGTTGTCTGCCACCGCACGCTCCATGTCCTCGAGCTTGCTGACATCGCCACGGATGAAGGAAACGGCTTGCATCTCGTTCTCGCTGAGCAGCGCCCGCAGCCGGTGCGAGTCAGCATCAAGATCGAGAACCACGGGTTGCTGGCCCCGCTCGAGCAGCACCTTCACGACCCAGGATCCGATGAAGCCCTTGGCTCCGGTTACGAGAAACCGCGTGGCGGTAGCATCTGTCTTGGTCCCATCTGGCACGGCTGGCGTGGCTGGCATTGTTCTCCTGACTCCCGGGTCGTGAGCGCGGCTTCCCGCGCGGTGCGGACGGCACCGACCGCAGACTATCGACGTTACAAGAGGCCGGGACGCAATTCAACCGGCCGGCGCAACGCCCACGCGGTGCAGGCCGGAGCTTCACTTTGCTCAAGGGCCGGCGGATGGGCTCAGGGCAGCCGCGGAACCTGATTCTTAACGATCCGTTCACAGTTCCCGGCTACAATATCGGCAGCGGGGCGCCAATTCGAGCGTCCCGGGAAGGGCATGCCATGGCCACCAACGGATTCGTCTTCGCCGACCCTACAGTAACGCCCGACAATTATGACACCTGCAACCCTAAAGATGTTTTTGCGGATTCCAGCATCAATACGACCCCCGTCCCCGAGCCGATCCCGGCGCCTTGGAGCTCTCCGCCCGTGCTATCACTCGACCAGGTGTTGGCCGCCTCCGATGTGGCCGCGATTCAAAACTCCGGCAATATCGTCTTTCACGCCGTAGGCGACACCGGGGGAGTGAAGGATCCATCCCACCAGTTCGCCGTCGCAGACGCTTTATCGGCGGACCTCGCGGGCAAGACCTGGCAAAGTGGGCTCCCGGCCTTTTTTTATCATCTTGGTGATGTGGTTTATTATTTCGGTCAGGAACAGTATTACTACGATCAGTTCTATGACCCTTACCGCAATTACAATGCGCCGATCTTCGCCATTCCCGGAAATCACGACGGCGTACTGTACTCCGGCGAAGCCGTGCCTTACTCCCTCCAGCCCTTCTACTCGAATTTCTGCACCCAGACGCCCACGCACGCATCGATAGCTGCAGGCGTGTCCCGAACCACCATGACGCAGCCCGGAGTCTATTTCACTTTGGATGCGCCCTTCGTGAAAATCATCGGTCTCTACTCGAACACAAGCGAAGGCTCAACCCAGGGACTGATCAGCGGCGGCGCTGCCGGAACCGCTCAACTGACCTTCCTCGAGCAGCAGCTTGCCACGGCCGTCTCCGAGCGCAGCCAGGGCGACGTGCGGGCGTTGATCATTGCGGTTCACCACCCGCCTTTCACCGGCAGCAGCCAGCACACGCCCAATCCGGTCATGCTGACGGATATCGATAACGCCTGCACGCAGGCGGGGATTCTGCCGGATCTGGTCCTGTCGGGCCATTCCCATCTCTATGAGCGCTACACGCGCGTGGTGCAAGGCCGCCAGATTCCGTTTGTAGTGGTGGGCACGGGCGGTTACTTCAGCCTCTCGACATTTATCACCGGCTCAGGTGGTGCGAAGCCGACGCCGCCGGTCACTGGTACGGACGCGAACGGGAACCCGCTCACCCTTGAGGCCTATAGCGACACTCAATGGGGCTTCCTTCGCCTGACAGTCAGCGCCGCGTCCCTTGCCTGCGAGTTTCTTGTGGTCGGGGCGCAAAGCGGCTCCTCCTCCGTTCAGGACAGCTTCAGTCTTGATTTGAGCCAGCACACGCTGACGAGTGGCGGCGCTGCCGTAGCAGTGCCGTCGAAACCGGCCAGGTTGCCGGAGACGAAGGCGGGGAAGAAGCAGAAACCAAGAGCTCAGAAATCCGCGAAGCCGAAAGCTGCGCCCGCGAAAGCTGCACGGCCAGGGCCGGTATCGCCAAAGCGAAAAACTCTCAAGCGCGGGAAGCGCAGATAAGATTCGAGGCGTGAGCGTGAATCCGACAGAGAAGGCGCAAGTCGGCAAGACCGGGCTGCAAGTCACACGGATGGGCATGGGTGGCGCAGCGCTCGGCGGGCTCTACCGCGAGGTTTCGGGCGCCGAGGCCGAAGCCGCCGTCGCCGCGGCGCTTACGCTCGGCATCAACCATTTTGACACTGCGCCGCTCTACGGCCACGGCCTGAGCGAGCGCCATATGGGCGAAGCGCTGCGCAAGGCGCCGCGCGCGAGCTTGGTCCTGTCCACCAAGGTCGGACGAGTGCTGCTGCCGGCGGCTGCCGATAAGATCGAGAGCGTCTGGTTCAAGAATCCCGCCCCCTTTGAGCCCAGGTTCGATTTCAGCTACGACGGAGTGATGCGTTCGTTCGAAGACAGCCTGGGGCGTCTGGGACTCGATCGCGTGGACATTCTCTATATCCACGACCCGGACGATCACTATGACGAGGCGCTCAGCGGGGCCTACCCGGCTCTCGATAAGCTGCGCAGCCAAGGCGTAGTGAGCGCGATCGGCGCCGGCATGAATCAGGCCGCGATGCTGGCGCGATTCGCCCGCGAGGGTGATTTTGACTGCTTCCTGCTGGCCGGCCGCTACACTCTGATCGACCATTCGGGCCTCGCCGAACTGCTGCCGCTCGCCGAGCACAAGCAGATCGGCATCATCGTGGGCGGACCTTACAACAGCGGCATCCTGGCGGGCGGAGCGCTCTCGGGATCGAAGTTCGACTACCAAGCCGCGCCGCCCGAGGTGATTGAGAGAGTGCGCAAGGTGGAGCAGGTCGCTGGTCGTCACGGGGTGCCGCTGAAAGCCGCTTCATTGCAGTTTCCGCTGGCCCATCCTGCAGTGGCTTCGGTGATTCCCGGTGCGCGTTCGGCAGCGGAGGTCGAGGAGAATTTCCGGTTGATGAAGGTCGCAATTCCGCAAGATTTCTGGCGCGAACTCAAAGCCGAGCGACTCCTCCCGGACAAAGCGCCGGTCCCGGCGTGAAGCGAAGAATGTGAAGCGAGGAAAGAAGAACTCACCCCACAGGGCACTGACATTCACTCGGATTACTTCTTACCGTCCCCTCTGTGGTGATTCTCGTCGCGGGATTCGCATCGAGGATCCTGGAGCGCCTTCGACATCACGATGCAGTGGCATACCACGCCGTCCTTCAGCGGGCGCGAAGGATGGAATTCTTCGGTACCGGTTTCGATGTAGCCGAGCTTGCGATAAAACGGCGCCAGCTCGGGGCGCAGATTCAAAACGGTGATGTCCATGAAATCGCATCCGCGCTCTCGGCAATAATCCTCGGCGGCATCCACCATGCGGCGCCCCAGCCCCGCGCCTTGTTCGGGCGGACCGACGGCCAGCATCCCGAAGTATCCCCGCTTGCCGCGCAACTCCGTATACACGCACGCGACAACCCGTCCAGGGGCGCGCTCCGCCAGCAGGAATTCGCCCTCATCCATCATTCCCGTCATGCGTTCCTCATCCGTGCGCGTGCCGTCCAGAAAAGTCTCGACGGAAAAGGCCGCATTCACAATCGGGATCATAGCCGCCACGTCGGCGGCAGTCGCGGGCCGAATTCTTACGGTCGGATCTTGACTCATGGGCTCCTGGTAGCGCTTCACCCTTCAACATCCGGCTCCCATTTCGCGCGGCGACGGGCCCTTTGATAAGATGATTCTCTGCGCGCCCTGGTGCGCATGGCTCTCTGCGCGCGTCCGGCCGCCGACCGAGTTCGACCCTGGCGGAATTACGGGTTCTCACGCGGATTCATAGGGAAATTGCTCGATTGCTCTACGGGCTCGCGAAGGGTAGATTGGGTCGAAGCATCGTACGTGCTATTTTTCAAGTGAGGGCTCGATGAAGGTCCGCAAACTTTGCGACGACCTTTGCCGTCATCCGGAGTTGGCGCTTTGTCAGCTTGCTCAGGGCGGCGCCGCGAGCGAAGGAGAACGCCATGAGTAGTCGAGCAACTGCCACCGGGCAAGAGCAGGGTCAGGGCCGGCGCCTGGCGCTGCCGATCAGCACCGGCGAATCGCTGGGTGAGTTGGCGCGGGAGGTTCGCGAGTCTGTAGGCAGGCGCGCCTACGACCTATTCGAGGCCCGGGGTCGCGAGCACGGTCAGGATCTGGCCGACTGGTTCCGCGCGGAAACCGAACTGATCCCATTGCAGGAGCAGGTCAGCGAATCGAAAGGCGAAGTCAAAATTGAGGCCTCTCTCGGCAGGCTCGCCGACACCGATCTTCATGTCGGAGTCGACGTGGGGCACGTGATCGTAACTGCGAGCCGGAAGTCTGACCAAACGGTCCCCACGATCGTCAGCGCAAATGTGATCAGCCTGCCGGCGGAAGTTGATCCCTCGCGAGCAGTCGCCACTTCGGATGGTCACACCCTGAGGATCGATCTTCCCAAGCAAAGCGAGAGCCGAGGCGCCGCGACCGACTCGTAGTTCATGCCGTGCGCGCTGGCAGAACCTCAACTGGCAGTAAGCACGCGCAAAGCGCACCTCCGCTCACGCATACGGCGGGCACCTCACGGAAACCCATTCAGCGAATCGAGAGTCAGGTGGATGGTGAGGGGCGTGAGGAACGGAAGCCCGCCTGCGACGGACCGTGAGGTCCCGCTCTTTGATTGGCACTCGGTGGTGTTCCAAAAGTGTATGTAATTGGGTCGACGGGAGTTCTGTTTTGAGCGAAAGCAGAATCCCAAAGTGGATGTAAAGCTATGATAAAGAAGGGAACGCATGAAAGGAATGAGTTAGGCGAGGCTGCCTCTTAGTCAGTAGGTTGAGGGTTCGATTCCCCCCACGGCTCAGATCCGCCATCGCATCCCTCAACTTCTACTGGCACACCCGCTTTGATGCCGTCGACAACTGCAGTCCCAACAGTCTCGCCGTCGTCGGAGATACCCTTCTCAAAACCCTGCAGGTGCTTGACGAAATGCCCTGGACTCGGCTGGCGGGTGTTCCGGCCGGCGCCCTAAAGTTGCCGTTGGCCGGGGTGTCGTACCTGCTCCGGCTTGCCCGCTGCGTTCGACCCAATACCCTGCTTTACCCGCGATTCTCGCGCCTTCAGACTTGCACCTGCCATGGCCGCCCAATGTTCGCCACTTGGCAACGAACCGTCCCGCGCGCTTCCGGGCTTTCAGTCCGTTCCTTCCTGCGAGCCGACCTGAATGCGATCTCGGTTCTTCCCTTTTCTCGACCCGCTGCTCGCGAGCACCGCAGGCTGGCGAAGGACCCTACGCCCTGGCGGCACGGCGCCCTTCTGCTTCCGCTCCGCGGCCCTCCACGTTTCCGGTTCCCCCAGAAAAGACCCGGCTGAAGTTCTCGCCTTGAGTCTCCGTCGTCTTTCCGGCTCCCCCGCAAAAAGCAGGAGCTTGACCTGGGGAGCAGGCACCACCTGCTTTGAGGTGCCTCGCGAGCAGCGGGGCAAGAAAAGGAGATTTCGTAGGAAACGATGCCGAGCTGAAGTCCACCAAGAACGAGACGGCCGTTGCGGTCTTCTCAGTTGCCACCCAGAGATCCTGGAAGAACGACCGTGGCGGCTACGATTCACGCACCGAATGGCATCGCTGCCTGGCCTGGGGCAAGCTCTCGAAGTTCGCGAGCGCTCTCAAGAAGGGTGCCCACGTTCAAGTTGAGGGCGAGCTTCGCTACCGCGAGTACGAAAGGATCACGGCACCGGAACGGATCGCATGTCGGTCACGCACCGTGTTGCCGAGATCTGCGTCTCCTCCATTCTCGAGCTCGACCGAGCCGAGAAGCAGGACGAACCGGCTTCGGGAGTTGCCCGCTCGGAACTCCCCGCCGACGAACCTGCCGCTTAATCTCCGACCATTAGGCCTCAGCCCTTCGGGGCTGAGGCCATTTCTATGGCTTGCACTCGGTGGTTTCGCTAGACGCATGACGAAGGGAGTTCCATTCTCGAATCGACTCCGGAACGACGACACATGGCCGTCATCGAGTACCGGCAAACGACCCTCCGTTTCGACGAGCCAACGCCTCCCGAAAATCTAGCAAAACGTCTGTCAATCGGTGGCAAGCTGACAAGCACCCGATCAACGGTTTAGGAAGCCTTTTTCACCTAATTCGCTAACTCATTGGAAAGAAGGCAGAAAGCCCCGCCGAAGCAGCGCCTCTTTGTCCTGGAGTATCTGAAGGATGAAGGACTTGAACGCGACCGCCGCTGCGATCCGGGCCGGCTATTTACCCCGAACGATTTCCCGGACCTTGCCGCCGTCGCCGACCGATTGCTGAAATTCCAGAGTTATTACGAATCAATCGCTAAACCGTTCGAGTGGAGGTTCAATCCGCCAGGACCTTCAACAACTCCTGAGCAAGGTGGAACTGGCTGCCGCATGAACCGGAAAATACGTGACCGAACTTATGAAACGACCGACTAAGTGTGAAAGCTGGGAACGCACGGAAGGCGTCGTGGGACTTCAGCGATTTGCCTCTATTTCGGGGCTGAACACGAGAAGTTCGCGGCTTCGTCCGTGCTTCCGGTTCCCTTGTATGTCGCCACTTCCGGGTAGGGACAGAGCGGTCGAGTCCGTTCCGTCTTTCCGTTCCGGATGCGTGACGCGACGATCTGGTCTGGTTCCTTGCCCTTCTCGACCCACTGTTCCAGCACGCCGATCATGTCGAACTGATTAGGCCCGTCGCCGCCTCCGCAATGAGCCATGCCTGGAACCATGAAGAGGCGATAAGATTCATCCACTTTGCTTGCGCCTCCCATCGCATTCAGGACGCTCTGGTAATAGTTGATACTGTTCCGAGGAGATATGGCCGGGTCGCTCCAGCCGTGGTATTGCAGGAGCTTGCCGCCATGCCCAAAGAATGCTTTCAGATCTGGATCCGTTGCATTGATAATATCGTTTTCGACCCGATCGCCAAGCGCAACGTCGCTGTCGAAATTGAAGGTCCTATAATCCCAGTTAGGGTCTTTGAACACCACATAGCGCCAGTGGCTGATCGCGACCGGGAGAGGTTGGGGACCGGCCTTACCGGCCCAGCCAAGCTCGCTCCCTGGCTCCAGAGCCGGAAAAATCTGTTGCTTCGTGCGCGGATTCGTCGTGGGACTGTAGATTTTCCGGGCCGCTTCCACCTGTGGGGCGGTCAAGCATCCCGGGCCGTCGGCACCTTGGCACTCCAAAATCTTCGGATCGAATTTGCAGCGCGTGGGGTCTTCCAAGACGCGGTCCTTCACACCGTCGATGTCATCACACGCCTCCAAAACGGCATTGTGGATGAGCGGATACTTGCTGGGGGGATGTAACTGGCCTCGTCCTTGTGTACCGCCAGCCAGATCCACAGGCTTTGCGCCACCAAATGTGTCGTGTTATTGGCGGGCGCGCCCGCAATCACTCCATCAAAGTCGGCGGGGAAACGCTGCGCTTCCATCAATCCTTGTCTTCCGCCTGTCGAACAGCCGTTCCAGTAGGAGACCATAGGAGCCTTCCCATAATAGGCCGCGATGATTGCTTTCGCCTTCACCGTCATCTCATGGACCGCCCTGTATCCAAAGTCGATTAGCTTTTCGGGGTGTCCCAATGCAAAGCTCCCGTCACCTTCCGCGCCGTAATGTCCAGTATTCGTGGAAGTAACTGCATAGCCGCGCGCGAGCGGACCGCTCATCGCGGCATAAGAAATTGTCCCCGCCCACCCACCGTTCCCCACGGCGATGAACTTGCCAGTCCACCCTGCGGCCGGCATCCAGATCTCAATTTGAATGTCTGAGTCACTTGTCGGTTTCAATACTGCCGCCACCCGACAAAAAGTGGGAAGACTCTTGAACGCGTCTGCAGGTTCCTGCCGCGGAACAAACGTACCAGGTGCCACCGTCTGCGCCATCGTGATCGTGGTGTCCGGCAGAGAAAGTGAGGAGAGGGTCTCGCAGGTCGCCGCGGCGGAGGCCGGTGAACTTGGCATTGTCATCAACATGGCAGCAAAGATCCCACCAAGCAGTTTCATGCGGTCCCTCTTTCAGGCCGTTCGGAAACCAACTCCGAGACGTGAAAGGAGTTTACCAAAAAGAAGGTTTGAAAGTAGGTTCGTACGTCGAGAGCCCACGCCTGTTGTCAGTTGCGTGGATTCAATTTGAAGTAGAAATACTGCAACCGATTGCAGTAAGCTCGCTCAGCAATGCGGGTTTTCGGGGCAGGGGCGAGGATTCCGCAACCGTCAGTGTGATCGACATAATCGACGCAGATTTTCGCGGTTTGGGGCGTCGCGCCATCACCCGCAACCACCGCCGTGAAGTGGTACGTCCCTCGATGGTCCGCAAGTGGCTTGAGGTTGGCATGAACTTAATTCACAGACGCTTTCCGGTTCCAGGAAAACCTGATCGACCGGTAGCATCGGCACAACCGGCCCCGGCCTGTGATTTCTAACAAAAGAGTTTTTGCAGCGATGACCACCACGACCTCACGACGGGAATCTCTTGACTTTGCCGCACGATTCCAACGTGCTAACCTGCCCTGCATGGCTCAAACCGGGGGAGCGGCCCATTCTGATTTACGCTCAAGACACCAAATCGGCCGGGCTCATTATAAATGGCTCAAAGATGATAGGACGAGCCGTGGCAGGCCCGCGATCTGGCGCGGCCTCCTAACAGGGTTTTTGCTACTTTTTGACGTGAGGGGACCCAGCACATGACGCATGAAAATATGTTCGAGATCAAACCCAACTTCGCTAAAACTTTAGTCATTGTTTTCATCGTGGCCGTGGTTGCCATCGCTCCGCTGAAAGCCGGCCAGTTCGATCCCGCTTTGTACGGCGGCATGCAATGGCGGCTGGTAGGTCCTTTTCGCGGGGGTCGCGTTTCCGCGGTGGCCGGGGTGACCGGTGAGCCGGGTATCTACTACATGGCGACTCCCGGGGGTGGCGTTTGG
>DASZIG010000051.1:0-22496 GCA_035949375.1 Terriglobia bacterium
CTGAGCTGGCACACCCTAGCGTGGGATTTGGACCCAGATGCGGGGAATCCGAGAGGCCCGGAGGGCCGTCAGATTTTAGCCCATGGCGTGAGCCGTGGGACCAGGGCGCGAAAAATCCCGGGGAGCCCCGGAGGGGCGAAAGGCCGCCGCCCAATCCCGCGGTCCTTCGGGATTTCCGACCGCACGTGATCCCACTCCTTGCTGCCGCCCAAACTCTTACGCCCCTTCCGGGGCTGCGGGAATCCTGAATCTAACGCGCTCCCACGGCTCACGCCGTGGGCTAAAATCTTTCGGCCCTCCGGGCCTGCGGTAATCCTGAACTGGCACACCCTAGCGTGGGATTTGGACCCAGATGCGGGGAATCCGAGAGGCCCGGAGGGCCGTCAGATTTTAGCCCATGGCGTGAGCCGTGGGACCAGGGCGCGAAAAATACCGGGGAGCCCCGGAGGGGCGAAAGGCCGCCGCCCAATCCCGCGGTCCTTCGGGATTTCCGACCGCACGTGATCCCACCCCTTGCTGCCGCCCAAACTCTTACGACCCTTCCGGGGCTGCGGGAATCCTGAATGTGACGCGGTCCCACGGCTCACGCCTTGGGCTAAAATCTTTCGGCCCTCCGGGCCTGCGGGGATGTTGACTGTGCGCGATCCGAGGCGTGACCCGCGGGAACTCGGGCCCGAAAATTCCGGGTTGCGCCAAGGTGCAAGTAGTAGCCCGGGCCCATGCCGTGCATGGGTTTCGCAAGGTCGGCTTTGCCGCCATGGGCGGCGATCGTCAAGGCACCAAGGCATATCGGCTGGGCACCCTGCGGGAATGTCTCGAATACCTTCAATGCCCCTTTGATCCACGAAATGGGCCCTGTTGCCCGGGTCATCTGCCGCCATTGCTTCAGGCCACGCGCTAATGCCCACCCCAATTGGATATGCACCCCAAAAGCGGCGCCTGCCCGCTACGCTTGCTCGCCCTTGCATGGCCATAGACGACCCGTGAGGGGATTTGCCGCCGCACGTCGCTTATGTCAGGTGGGCGGACACGGACACGAGAAATTGCCGGCTGCTCCACCAAACAAGAGTTCAAGGAGAAAACCACATGAGGCGAAATAAAGGCTATCGATGGACTGCAAAGACCGCGGCGGCAACGCTCGGCCTGGCTGTCGCAATTTCTATCATCGTCGCGCCTGCCTCGGCTGAGGAGACCAGGGCGGAACAGGCGGCGGCAGCCTCACCCGATCAGGCGGGAGTGCCTCGATTGGTCAATTTCAGCGGCATTCTGAGAGACGCCTCCGGCAAAGTTACCAGCGGAAATGTCACTTTGGTGCTTTCGCTTTACGAGGAACAGGAAGGCGGCTCGCCGCTCTGGTCTGAGACTCAGGCCGTCACGGCCGATGATCAGGGTCACTACACCGTGCTGCTGGGCGCGACGCAACCCGAAGGCTTACCCCAGGACCTGTTCACGTCTACTCGAGCTCGCTGGCTGGGGGTGGCGCCGCAGTTGCCCGCAGTGGGCGAGTTGCCTCGCGCCTTGCTGGTTGGCATGCCTTACGCCTTGAAGGCGTCTGATGCCGATACGCTCGGCGGCAAGCCAGCTTCGGCCTACGTTACCATGGACGCGTTGAGCGCAGCCCCCGCCTATGGTATGCCTGCCGGTACCGTGAAGGGCGGCGTAAACCGCCCGAACCTGACGGCACTGATCGAGCCTCCGGCCACGCCGCTGACGGCGCAACCACAGGATGGGACGCCAGTAGGCGGCACTGGCACTGCGAACTACCTGCCGCTGTGGACCGATGCTTCCACCTTGGGCAATTCGGCGCTCTTTCAGAACGGCACAAACGTGGGCATTGGCACAGTCACTCCAGCCAACACCCTGGATGTGAACGGCGGCGGTACCGTGCGGGGCGAGCTGTTATTGCCGCCCATCAACACCGCGACCCTCGACTACGCTTGGAACTCGAACCCTCTGGACCTGCAGGCCTCCACCTTCGACCTCAACGGATTCCCCGAAGTTCAGGATTTCCGCTGGCAAGCCGAACCCTCGGGCAACGGCGGGTTTGAGCCTTCGGGAACCTTGAACTTGCTGTTCGGCGCATACGGCAACACCCCGATGGAGACCGGCCTTTCAATCAGCGGCACTGGCGTAATCACGTTTGCCCCAGGACAAACATTTCCCACAGTTACTGGCAACGAGACGGTAACCGGAAGCCTGACCGCAGCCGCCGACTCGGCCAACACTTTTTCGCTGCCCCAAACCTCCGGCCCCAGTTCAGGTGTGCTGGACATGGCCGGCTCCTCCTTCCTCCACGATGCCGGCGGCACGTCCAATACCTTTGTGGGATCGTCGGCTGGAGGGGCATTCTCGAACACCGGGTCTTCCAATTCGGCGCTTGGCTATCAAGCTCTATATAGCAACTCCGCCGGTGGCTACAACACGGCCATCGGCAGTGGCGCTCTTCAACGGAACACGGGTGGCAGCTTCAACACCGCGCTCGGAGAGGGGTCCCTCGATTACAACGGGACCGGAAGCAACAACACGGCAGTGGGAGTGTCTGCGGGAGCGAACAGTCTAGGGAGTAGCGACACCTTCATAGGCGCCTCGGCGATAGCGGGTGCGAGTAACCTCAACAACGCCACGGCCATCGGCGCGAGCGCCGTCGTAGCGGAGAGCAACGCACTCGTGCTGGGAGGAATCGGCTCGAACGCTGTCAACGTGGGTATCGGAACGAGTACACCCGTCTATCCGCTCACTCTCGCTGCGGACGATAACGGCTCCAGTCGCGGTGGACCTCACCAGTTTATGATTCAGGGTGTGTCAAATCCGAGCAAGCAGTTGCTCATAGGGTATCTCGCAGACGGCGGCGGCGATGCGGGCTACGGCATGATTCAGGCCACCGACTCGGGCGTGGAAAACACTACTCTGGCGCTCAATCCCAACGGAGGCTTTGTGGGCATCAACAACAGGAGTCCGCAACATCCTTTGCAAATGGGCGATGGGGCCTACGAAGATGGAGGAACATGGACGAATTCTTCCGACCGCAACCTGAAAGAGAACTTCGCCCCCGTGGACGGCTCGAGCGTGCTCGCTAAGCTGAAAGCGATGCCGATGCAGACCTGGAATTATAGAGCGGACCCCGCCGCGGTGCGTCATCTCGGCCCTATGGCCCAGGACTTCTACGCGGCCTTCGGGCTCGGCCACGACGACAAGCACATCAGCACGGTGGATGAGGGCGGCGTTGCGCTGGCGGCTATCCAGGCGCTCTATCAGATGAACCTGGAGAAGGATGAGCAGATTAAAGATCTCACCGCCGCGGTCCAGGAACTTAAGGCTGACGTGGTTGCCGCCCGCGAGTCACTGCAGCGGGTGAAGGGGCAACTGGCGGAGCGCCACGTCGAGGCAAGTAACCACCAGGCCGGCGAGCAATGGAAGCCCTAGAAAGCCGCGGGTGCCGGCGGCATCGCCGAGCTGTGTGCCCACGGATTAATTTACCGCGGGGGACGAACCTACTCCTATCGACCCACCCAGAAAGGTTACGAAGTGATGAGTACCGCTCTGAAGTTTCGCCAGACTGATCTGGCTCTAATGGCAGCCTAAAAAGCTTGCTAAGAAAACAGGAAATTACGACCTTGCTGTGCGGACCACCGGTTTTGTGGTCCGCGTCTTTTCGCTAACCATCCTCGCGGCGTCGTATTCTCCTGCGCCATGGTCGACCTTCAACGAGTATTCGGCCGGGATCGCGCGATGAGCAAAAACGCCGCCGCGGTTTGGATCATCGACCGCGTGACGATGCCCTCTGACTTGCTCGGGCAAAGTTGATCGGTCGCACATCCAACGAAAAAGCCGCAGACCGCAACCGCGGCGGTCTGCGCTGCCTCGCTCTGCGATTATGAAAAGGCGGCAATTCCGCGTGAGAAAACTGGGAGTGTAGCCCCCGAGCTAGCCCCGCTGTTATTCTCTCGAAAACCCGAAAAAAAGAATCTAAAATTTTGCAAAACGAAGCCACTAAGCGCAATAGAATCAACAAATCGACCCGAAAAATAGGTCAAAACGAAGCCAAACGAAGCGAAACTCGTTGGGCGCAAGTCCTTTGGAATCAGTAGGCGGTCTTGACGGTGGCTTTGATTTACCGATTCGAAGCCACGCTCGTCCTGCAAGGCCGAGCGGCAGCATTTTTCGGTCGATTTCGACCCGGCTCGAACGATAATACAATGGACTCGTCCGCGGCGCGTGTCGCGGGCGGGCCAAGTCAGCCACAGAGGCCTGGAAGCCCGGGCTGATCGTGCCGGTCACGAGCGCGGTGGCTCAGAGGCCGGCGCGAAACTCAGAAAAGGAGCAGGGAATGAGCGGAGTACGAGTACTGGTGGGAACGCGGAAGGGCGCGTTCATCCTGACGTCGGACGGCAAGCGTGAACAGTGGGAGGTGGGCGGCCCGCACTTTATGGGGTGGGAGTTGTACCACCTGAAGGGCTCCCCGGCTGACCCGAGCCGGCTGTACGCTTCGCAATCGAGCGGCTGGTTCGGGCAGATCATCCAGCGGTCGAGCGATGGCGGCAAGACGTGGGAAGCGCCCGGAGGCGGGATGGAGAAGTCGCCCCAGGGGTGGCCGATGGGCGAGAGCAACAAGTTCGTCTACGACACAACCCCCGAAACGGGCAAGCCGCTGACCACGCACCAGTGGTACGACGGCACGCAGCATCCGTGGGAGTTCAAGCGTGTGTGGCATCTGGAGCCCTCGCCCACCGATCCGGACACGGTCTATGCCGGAGTTGAAGACGCGGCGCTGTTCCGCTCGACTGACGGCGGACATTCGTGGCAGGAGCTCTCCGGACTGCGCGGCCATGGCACCGGTCCCAAGTGGCAGCCCGGCGCCGGCGGCCTGTGCCTGCACACGATCATTTTGGACCGGAACGATCCCGGCCGCATCTACACGGCCATCTCAGCCGCGGGCGCTTTTCGCAGCGATGACGGCGGCGCTACGTGGAAGCCGATCAATCGCGGGCTGAGGTCGCAATACATTCCCGACCAGGACGCCGAAGTCGGCCACTGCGTCCACCACATCGCCATGAACTCGTCGCGGCCCGGGCTGTTGTTCATGCAAAAGCACTGGGACGTGATGCGCAGCGACGACGCGGGTGACAACTGGCGCGAGGTCAGCGGGAACCTGCCCACCGATTTCGGATTCTGTATCGACGTTCACGCGCATGAGCCCGAAACCATCTACGTGGTCCCCATCAAGAGCGATTCCGAACACTTCGTTCACGAGGGCAAGTTGCGCGTCTATCGCAGCCGGACGGGCGGAAACGAGTGGGAGGAACTCACCAGGGGCCTGCCGCAGAGCAACTGTTACGTCAACGTTCTGCGCGACGCCATGGCCGTGGATTCGCTCGACGAATGCGGCGTGTATTTCGGCACCACCGGCGGCCAGGTCTACGCGTCCGCCGATGCCGGAGACAGCTGGGCGCCCATCGTGCGCGATTTGCCCCCCGTGCTGTCCGTCGAGGTGCAGACACTGGCATGATCCGAGTCGAGCTCCCCTACCATTTGCGCAAGCTGGCCCAGGTTGATGGTGAGGTACAACTCGAGATCGAGGGTCCAGTGACGCAACGGTCCCTGCTCGACGCGCTCGAGGCGCGCTACCCGGTGCTGCGCGGGACGATCCGCGATCATCTCACCCGCGAGCGCCGGGCGTTTCTGCGATTCTTCGCCTGCGAGCAGGATCTGTCCCACGAATCGCCGGACGCCCCGCTGCCCGAGGTTGTGGCGTCCGGCGCGCAGCCTTTTCTGATCATTGGAGCCATCGCCGGCGGTTAACCTTCCCCGGAAGAGTGCATCCCACATAAAATACAGTTTTGCCCGTTGACGGTGGCGGGCAGAGCTGTGGACCCATGCATGTCCGAAGATCGTATTGATCGCCCGGCCCCGCGCCGCGACCTTTGGAGATCGCGTCTCCGCGCCCCGAGGGCCCGGCGGACAGCGCCTTGGTGCCGGTCGCAAGCGAAGGCCGCGCTCCGGGTGGCTATGGTGCTCGGCTCGCTATGCCTGTGGTGCGGGCCGCGGGCTCGCGCGCAGCAGGCGGACATCCCCGCCGAGTTCCAAAACCCGTTCAATACGGTCACGGTATTCGCGGATTCGCAGCACGAGGCAAAGAACATCCTCACGCTCACGGGCCACGTGGAGATCCACTCGCGCGAGGCCGTGCTCTTCGCGGACGAGGCCGTCTACGACCAGTCCGCCGGCGACGTGGACGCCACCGGCCACGTCTCGTTCGGCGACCCCAAGGCGTATCTCGAAGCCGGACACGCGATTTACAACGTCAAGAGCGAGGTCGGGATATTTACAACCGTGCACGGTTACCTGCATCCCGCGCCGCGGGCGCATGCCACGATCCCGATGTCGGGCGCCTTCTTCATTCGCGCGCGCGAAGTGGATCGCGTGGGCGAAGACACCTACACGGTGATCGACGGCCGGGTGAGTTCCTGCGAGAACGAGCGCATGGGCTGGTGGCTCGCAGTGCAGAACGCGCGGATCACCGTGGGCGATAAAGCCGTCAGCCATGGCGACGTCTTCCACTTCCTCGGCGTGCCCATGTTCTACGCGCCGGTGCTCGTACACTCGACGGCGCAGGAACCGCGCCAGACCGGGTTTCTGCTGCCCAACATCGGCAACTCCTCGCAGAAGGGCAGGATCATCGGCGACGCCTTTTACTGG
The DNA here is from genome assembly GCA_035949375.1 of Terriglobia bacterium. Taxonomy (GTDB): domain Bacteria; phylum Acidobacteriota; class Terriglobia; order UBA7540; family UBA7540; genus Gp13-AA77. The sequence goes on from DASZIG010000051.1 coordinate 6,697, forward strand.
GCCATCAACCCGAGCGCCGATCTCACCCTCGGCGTGGAGGATTACAGTTCGCGGGGCCTGGCCACCATCGGACGCTTCCGCGCCACCCCGAGCGCAACCAGCGAGTTCGCGGTGAATTATCTTCAGGTCGACGATCACGGCACCGGGCCCCTCCGTGCCGAGCGCGCTCCCGGAGAGAGCATCCGAGCCATCGGCGACGACCAGGACCTCGGCTTCGGTTTCCGCGGCGTGATCGACGTGGACTACATCAACTCGCTCGCCTTCCGCCTCACCTGGAGCAACAATTTCAACGAGGCCGTGAGCTCGGAAGCCCGGCAGACCGGGTTCGCCAGCCGGAACTTTGACGGCTACAGCGTCAACATCTACGCCCATCGCTACGAGGATTTCCTTTCGAGCGAGGAGGTCCCGAACAACGCCGTCATCATCCGCGAGACGCCCAGCCTTGACTTCGCCGGGGTGGATCACGAGCTTGGGCAGTCGCCGTTCTACCTGGATTTCGACGCCTCCGCGGTCGGCATAGGCCGTGAAGAGCCCGGCTTCAGCACACCCACGCTCACCGAGCGCCTCGACTTCCACCCCGAGATCACCCTGCGCGCGCCGGAGTTCTGGGGATTTCACTTCACACCCACGGTGGGCGTGGAGGCGACGCGATACGGCACGAGTTACTTCGGGCCGCACGACCCTCTCACGCGGCTGCTCGGCGAAGCGTCCTTCGACCTGCGCCCTCCGAGCTTCGAGCGAATCTTCGACCGGCGCATCCGTCATTACCGCCTGAAGAACGTGATTGAACCCGACATCCGCTATAACCTGGTACGCGCCGCGGATCCTGAGCAGATCACGGATATCGTGCGCTTCGACGAGACCGACGTGCTGGCGGAGACGAATGAAATCGAATACTCGCTCAAGACCACTCTTTACGGACGGTCGGACGCGACCTACGCACCAACCGACGGCGCCACGCCCGCCCAGACAGACGGCTCCCAGGCGCGCGAGCTGATGTCGCTCAGCGTGACCCAGAAGTACTACTTTGATCCTTCGTTTGGAGGCGTGCTCCAGCCCGGAACGAACAACGTCTTCGCGCCCACCCTGGACCTGACGGGCTTCGCCTTCGCCCAGGGCCGGCGTCTCTCCCCGCTGGTTACGATTCTCAAGGTAGCGCCGTTTTCCAACTTCGACACCGAACTGCGCGCGGACATCAGCCCGAGTGGCGGAGGCGTGCTGAACGTCGGTGTCACGTCCTCGGTGCATCGCGGAGATTTTATCTTCGAAGCCACGGATTTCTTTGTGGATCGCGAGCAGGGTCTCAGCTTGCTGATGCCCGTCGTGCCGATCCTCCCAACCTCGACCTCCTCCAACCTGGTAAACGCCCGGTTGATTTACGGCCACGCGGAAAGCAGAGGGCTGAGCGGGGCGATCGGCATGAATTACAATATTACGGCCGGCCTGGCGAATGCCCTGGTGGGCCAACTGACGTACAATTTCAGTTGCTTTGGAGTGGATGTCGGCTACAACCGGTTCAACCTCGGTCCACTGCGGAATGAGAACCAGTTTCGGATCGCGATCTCGCTTTCAAATGTGGGATCGTTTGGCAACCTGAAGGAGCGCGACCGGCTGTTTCAAACCACCGGCTTCTGACGGGCGGAGGTCTTCATGCCCTTCCCGATTCATCGTCCTCGCCGCTTGCGGCGCACCGAGGCGCTGCGAAGCCTCGTGCGCGAGACGCGCCTGAGCGCGCGATCGCTCGTCTATCCCCTCTTCGTCTGCCCGGGCTCCGGCGTCAAGGACGAAATCCGTTCCATGCCCGGCAATTACCGATGGTCGATTGACCTGCTGGCAGAGGAGTGCCGCGACGTGGCCGGTTTGGGTGTTCCGGCGGTAATCTTGTTCGGAATCCCCGAGGACAAAGACGAAGTGGGCACCGGGGCTTATGCCGCCGACGGCATTGTGCAGCGTGCCGTGCGGGCCGTGAAGCAGTCGGTCCCGGATCTGCTGGTCATCTGCGATGTTTGCCTCGACGAATACACCAGCCACGGGCATTGCGGCCTGATTCGCGACGGAGAGGTGGACAACGACAGCACACTCGAACTGCTGGCGCGCACGGCGGTCACCCAGGTGCAAGCCGGAGCGGACATGGTGGCGCCCTCTGACATGATGGATGGCCGCGTGGCCCGCATCCGCTCCGAACTCGACGCCGCCGGCTTCGCCGCCACGCCCATCATGGCCTATTCCGCCAAATACGCTTCCGGCTTTTACGGACCCTTCCGCGAGGCGGCGGACTCGGCGCCCAAGTTCGGCGACCGCAAGTCGTACCAGATGGACCCGGCCAACCAGCGCGAGGCCATGCGCGAGATCGCGCTCGATATCGAGGAAGGCGCTGACATCATCATGGTGAAGCCCGCGCTCGCTTATCTCGACGTCATCGCCCGCGCCCGTCAGGAGTTTGACGTGCCCATCGCCGCCTACCAGGTAAGCGGCGAGTTCTCGATGATCGAGGCTGCCGCGCGCAACGGCTGGATCGACCGCGAGCGTATCATCATGGAAACCCTGCTCTCGATCCACAGGGCAGGCGCGGACATCATCCTGACTTACTTCGCCAAAGACGTGGCAAGAATGTCGAACGGCTGATGGTTGTCCGGTTCAGTTTGTCAGTTGGTCAGTTCGTCACTGGTCAGTTTTCCCAGAGAGAGAGAACCGGTTGGTGCCGGTCGCTGGCAATGGTCACTCAACTGACAAACTGACGACGGTCGCCGACAACCGCCCATGAAGACCGTAACGATCTTCGGCAGCTCGCTTCCATCGGAGCAGACCCCCGTTTATCAAGAGGCGATGGCCCTCGGCCGCGCGCTCGCGGAGCAGGGTTTCGCGATCTGCAACGGCGGTTATGGCGGACTGATGGAGGCGTCAGCGCGCGGGGCCCGTGAGGCCGGCGGGCAGACCATCGGCGTCACCTGCAGCATCTGGCCTCGCCCCGCCAATGCCTGGATCGTGGAGGTGGTCCACACCGCTTCCTTCCCCGAGCGGATCATGACCTTGATCGAGCGCGGCGACGCCTATGTGGTGCTGCCCGGCGGCACCGGCACGCTGGCCGAGCTCGCGCTCGCCTGGGAGCTGATGAACAAGTCGGCGCTGGCCGCCACGGTGGGAGGCAAGAAGCCTCTGCTGCTGATCGGCTCCTACTGGCAGCCTGTGATCGATTGCCTCGACCAGGAGCCCCGGCTCGCCAGTCCCACACCGGACCGGCATCTGGCGGCTATGGACCTGATCACGGTCGTACCGGACGTGGCCGGCGCCGCTCCGGCCCTCGCGGCGCGCCTGCACTCCTGACCCATCCGAATCCCATTCAGTTCACCGTAACGGTCACCTTGGCCGTGGTACGCCCATACTGGTTCGTTGAGTAAAGGGTATAGGTCATGGTCGCCGTCGGCGTGAAAGTGACGCTCGTGCCGCGGACGGGTCCGATGACCGGCGAGATGATGTTGTAGATCGCGTCCGAGACCGTCCAACTCAGGGTCACGGGCGTTCCGGGACTGACGGTGTCGGGGTTGGCCGTGAAACTCGAGATGACGGGATTGGGGCCGGTCGGGACGTTGCCCGGGGTATATATCGTGCCGAGCTGGACCACTTCGAAATCGGACGCCGTCAGGCTCTTCAACAGACCGAGATCGTTGTTGTTCCAACGATTGTCGGGCGTGCCGCTGATGTACATGGCGCTGCCGTTGTCCGCCAGGATCAGGCCGTACTGCTGCAAGGCCGTCAGGATCACCTGGTCGTCCGGCGGAAAGCCGGAAATGTTGAAGGTCGACTTAAGCCGCAGACGCGTGCCCATGGGTGGCGCATCGGTATCGGTGTTCGACGACGCCCAGTGAGAAGCCGGGGCTACGAAGGCCTCACGCGTGGTCGGCACTGTGAAGCGCAACGCGTGATGGATGGCGCCGGCGGCCACTTCATCATATCGAGCAAGACCTACGAAGATCGGCAGGCCGGCCGCGTCGGCGGAGGTCCAGGTATAAGGGCGCTGCTCGTCGATCGTCATGTCCCAGATGGCGGTGGAGTTCCCGGCCCAGGTTCCGTTCTGCAGCTTATAGGCGTTGTAGAGCTCGAAGAGCCAGCATCCGGTCTGCTCGAGCACCAGGACGTGACGGTCGCCGTTGCCGGGGTTTGGGAATCCTTCAATTTGGGCATTGCTGGGAATTGGCATGGGCCCCGGGTCACTCTCGCTCGCGTAGGTGCCAAGCTTGACGTTGACGAGAGGCTGAGTGTCGGCTTCGATCTGGTATGGGATGCCGATCGACTGTCCGTCGTAAAGACCCGCGCCGAAATCCGGATGCACCGGCGAAGCGGCGCCGATGAAGTTGATGATGTTGGCCGAGTTCGGGTCCACAGGCATGCTGAAGATATTCGTGTTCCAGAGGTTGTCGCTCGGGAAAGGAATGAATCCGTTCAGGCTCGCTTCGGGGCCCAGGCTCAAGCCGTTGCAGGTTCCGGCTTGAGCGCCGGCCGGCAGCGCAGACAGACCGATGATCGCAGCGGCCGCGAGTATCGTGAGAGGTCGTTTCATCATTCCTCCTTATGGGCCCCTTTTCATGTCGCCGTATGGTTATAGTCGAGTTATTACGATACTGTCAATAGAAGAAGCCCACAAAGAACAAAGACCCCAACACAGAGTTCCCGGAGGATTCACAGAGGCCACGGAGAAGACGAAAGGCATGACGCTTGGGCCTTCAGTTTGTTCTCTGTGCCCTCCGTGAGTCCTCAGCGACGTCTGTGTTGAGGTCTTCCCATTTACCCCCACAGGTCGCGCAAGGCGCGCGTAGCCGCGTGATAGCCGCACATCCCATGCACGCCGCCGCCGGGCGGTGTCGAGGCCGAACAGATATAGAGTCCCCGGGACGAGGTCGAGTAGAGCCTCCAAGTCGGCCGGAAGAAAAGCTGGCGCAGGTCCTGAACGCCGCCGTTGATGTCGCCGCCGACCAGATTGGCGTTACGGTGCTCGAGCCCGGCGGGATCAAGCACGCTGCGCGCGAGGATTCGCTCGCGAAAGCCGGGCGCGAAGCGTTCGATCTGGCTCTCGATGCGCTCACTCATGTCGAAATTCGAGCCATGAGGGACGTGGCAATAAGCCCAGGCTGTGTGCTTCCCGGCGGGCGCCCGAGTGGAGTCGAAGAGGCTCGGTTGAGCGACCAGCACGAAGGGGCGCTCGGTGTGACGGCCCTGCCAGGCGGCGCGCTCGGACTCCGCGATCTCATCGAGCGTGCCGCCCACGTGCACGGTGGCGGCGCGCGCGCATGCGGCGGCCTTCCAGGGGATGGGTCCTTCGAGCGCCCAGTCGAGCTTGAATACACCCATCCCATAGCGGTAGCGGCGAAGCTGCCGCTGATAACCCGCCGCCAGACGAACGCCCGCAATCGCCAGAAGCTGGCGAGGCGTCACGTCGCACAGAATGACCCGCGCGGGCGGCAATTCGCCGAGCGAATCGACCGGCGCTCCCGTTGTGATTTCTCCGCCGAGAGAGCGAAGGTAGGAGGCGAGCGCGTCCGCGATCCGCTGCGAGCCGCCGCGCGGAAACGGCCAGCCAACCACGTGGGCGAGGATATTCAAAACCAGGCCGAAGGCAGCCGTAGCCGGCTGTTCGAGCGGCAACTGGGAATGTGCCGCCATGCCCGCGAAGGCGGCGCGAGCCCGCTCTCCGTGAAAAAGCGATCGCGCGAGCCCGCTTGCCGGACGGATTGCGCGCAGGCCGAATCCGGCTAGCAACAGAGGATGGCGCGGAATTCGCGGCGGCCCGAGCAGCGCCGGTGCGAGATCATCCCACTTCGCGACGAACGGCCTCATAAGCCTCAGGTAGGCGTCGCGATCGCCGCCCAAGCCCGCGCCGGTGGACTCGAGCGAAGGTTCCACCAGCACAGCCGATCCGTCATCGAGGGGGTGAGCCGCAGCGGCCGGCGGTTGCACCCATTCCAGGCCGTGTTCCTTGAGCGGCAGGGTGCGGAAGAACGGCGATCCGACCCCGAGAGGATGGATGGCGGAACAGATATCGTGGCTGAAGCCGGGCAAAGTGAGCTCGGCGGAGCGCAAGCCACCGCCGATGGTGTCCTCAGCCTCGCGCACCAGCACCGAGCGTCCGGCGCGCGCCAGAGTAATCGCGGCAGCCAAGCCGTTCGGTCCCGAGCCGATCACGATCGCGTCATAGGAAGTAGCCATGTCATCGAGGCTCCCCGTCCCCATTCTAGGGGTAATGTCGCAGTTTGCCATCCCAGCCTTCGCACGCAAATCAGAACACGAACCTCGGCTACGATCGCAGCAGAATCGGCGTGCCGCGCCGACGTACCCGCAACCTCCGGCAGCGATCCTCCGGTCCGGTGTCGCGAGCGCCAGGGTCGCGAACCGCAAAGTCGGGTCGTCGGCTATAATCAAATCGAGGCAGGAGCAGGCGTGCGGTCAACGGCGCGCGTGCATGGCACACTCCAATTTACAGACCGGCGAAACGAACGGCGTGCTGCTGAGGGGAAAGGGTCTCAGCAAGACATTCCAATCGGCCGCGGAAGTCGTAACGGTACTCGACCATCTCGACTTCGAGATTCGCCGGGGCGAGTTCATCGCTCTGGTTGGAGAGTCGGGGGCAGGCAAAACCACGCTGCTCTACCTGCTGGCGGCGCTGGACACTCCGTCGAGCGGAGAGGTATACTTTGATCTTAGAAGGGTAGGCGGATTCAGTGCCAGTGAGAGCGCGGACTACCGGAGCCGGCAGCTTGGATTCCTGTGGCAGATGCATTACCTGCTGCCGGAGTTCACGGCGCTTGAGAACATCATCCTGCCGCAGCTCATTGCCGGGCGGGAGTTCGGAGCGGCGCGAAGCCGGGCGCAGGATCTGCTGGACGAAGTCGGATTGGAACGCGCAGCGGAAAGGCGCGCGGGCGAACTCTCCGGCGGTGAACAGCAGCGCGTAGCTTTGGCGCGCGCTCTGGCAAATCGGCCTGCAGTCTTGCTGGCCGACGAGCCCACCGGAAGCCTCGATCACCAGACGGCATCCCGGGTGATCGATTTGCTGGAACGCCTGCACCGGAATCACGGTCTGACATCGGTGCTGGCCACGCACAACCTGGAACTGGCCGCGCGCGCTGACCGTATCCTTCGGTTGAGCGCGGGGCGACTGACGGAAGAGGCGGTTTCTCGAACAGCTTCGGCGCCACGGAACGGCTGAAGCGGGAACGGGCCAAAGCGTCGCGGGTTGGGGCATTTCGGGGCTGAGGGGTATGTTCGAACGATACACCGAGAAGGCGCGTCGCGTAATTTTCTTCGCCCGTTACGAAGCCAGTCAGTTTGGCAGTCCTTACATCGAAACCGAGCACCTTTTGCTGGGCCTGCTGCGGGAAGACAAGGCTCTGGCCAATCGCTTTCTGCGCTCCCACGCTTCCATTGAGTCCGTCCGCAAACAGATTGAAGGACACTCCACCGTGCGGGAGAAGGTGTCGACTTCGGTCGATCTGCCGCTCAGCCAGGAGTGCAAGCGCGTTCTGACCTACGCGGCGGAGGAAGCCGAGCGCCTTTCGCACAAGCACATCGGGACGGAGCATCTGCTGCTCGGCCTGCTGCGCGAGGAGAAGTCGTTTGCCGCCGAGATCCTGCACGAACGGGGTCTGCGCCTGTCCACGCTTCGCGAGGAACTGGGCCGCTCGCCTGACAAGCCTTCCAGCCGCAACAAGGAGACGTCGCTGCTGGCCGAGTTCAGCCGCGACCTGACGCAGGCGGCGCTCGAGGGCCAACTCGACCCGCTGGTAGGCCGCGAAAACGAAGTGGAGCGCGTGGTGCAGATTCTCTGCCGGCGCACCAAGAACAACCCGGTGCTGATTGGCGAGCCGGGCGTCGGCAAGACGGCCATCGTTGAGGGCCTGGCGCAACGCATCGCCGACGGCAACGTGCCCTCGTTCCTGGCGGACAAGCGCGTGATGGCGCTTGACCTTTCTCTCATCGTGGCCGGCACCAAGTACCGCGGCCAGTTCGAAGAGCGGCTCAAGACGATCATGAAGGAACTGATGGAGTCGCAGAACGCCATCATCTTCATCGACGAGCTGCACACGCTGGTGGGAGCGGGCTCGGCCGAAGGATCACTCGACGCCGCCAACATCCTGAAGCCTGCGCTTTCCCGTGGGGAAATCCAGTGCATCGGGGCTACGACTCCGTCCGAGTATCGCAAGTCGATCGAGAAAGACCGCTCCCTCGAGCGCCGCTTTCAGGCCGTCAAGGTGCCGCCGCCCAACGAGGAAGAGGCTATCAAGATCCTGTTTGGCATCAAGGAACGCTACGAGAAGTTTCATGCCGTCAGCTACACCGACGAATGCCTGACGACCGCCGTCCAGCACTCCAACCGCTACATCCCGGACCGCTTCCTCCCCGATAAAGCCGTAGACCTGATCGACGAGGCAGGCGCGCGCGTCAAGCTGCGCCAGAGTTCGCTGCCCGAAGAGATGATCGACGTCCAGAAACGCATCAAGTTCGTGCTGCACCGCATGGAAAACGCCATCGCCAGCCACGAATTTGAAAAGGCGCGGTTCTACTCCGAGGAGGAGCGCAAGGAGCGCGAGCACCTGCGGGCGCTGCGGGAGAGATACCACATCGACGAGACGGCCATGGGATCGGTGACCCGCGACGACATCGAGGAAGTGGTGGCGCGCTGGACGGGCGTGCCCGTCACCGCGATCAAGGAAGAGGAAATGTCGAAGCTCCTCCGGATCGAGGAGGAGCTGCACCACCGCGTGGTCAGCCAGGAGCGCGCGATCTCGGCGTTGGCCCGCGCCATCCGCCGCTCGCGCGCCGGCTTGAAGGCGCCCGGCAGGCCCGTCGGCAGTTTCATGTTCCTCGGCCCCACGGGAGTGGGCAAGACCGAAGTGGCGCGGACGCTGGCGGCTTTCCTGTTCGGCAGCGAGCGCGCCCTGATCCGCTTCGACATGTCGGAATTCATGGAGAAGCACGCGGTTTCGAAGCTCATCGGATCGCCTCCGGGATACGTGGGCTATGAGGAGGGCGGGCAACTCACGGAGCGGGTGCGGCGTTCGCCTTATTGCGTGGTGCTGCTCGACGAGATCGAAAAAGCACACCCGGACTTGTTCAACATCCTGCTGCAAGTGTTTGAGGACGGCCAGCTCACCGACGGCCTCGGCAACACCGTGGACTTCAAGAACACCATCATCATCATGACCTCCAATATCGGCGCGCGCTACATCGAGCGCCGGGCTAATCTAGGGTTCAAATCCGCGGCGGATTCGGCCAATGACAAAAAGATCGAGGACCTGGTGATGGGCGAGGTCCGGCATCTGTTCAACCCGGAGTTCTTGAACCGCCTCGACGAAGTGATCGTCTTCAACGCCCTGACGGATGCCGATCTCCTGCAGATCGTGGAACTGCTGGTGGGCCAGTTGAACCAGCACCTGGCGCAGAAAAGCATCTCGCTGACGCTCGCGCCCGACGCGGGCCGCTGGCTGGTGGACAAGACCTGCACGGACCGGTCCTATGGCGCCCGGCCGCTGCGGCGCGCGCTCCAGAAGCACGTGGAGGATCCGCTTTCGGAGGCGCTTATTCAGGGCGAGATCCATCCGCCGGCGGTTCTGGAAGTAATCGTGGAGAACGAAGGGCTGTCGTATCGCTCGGTCAGCGACAAGCTGGAAACGGCCTCTCCGTTGTCGGCACTTTGAAGCCGCTCTCATTCGATCGGGTATAGGCAATCCACGTAGACTACACCGAAGTTCCCCTGAAAGCGCCCCCTATTTCAAGATCGACGCGTACGCCTGCCGCGCATCGTGCGACGCCTGCCGGAAGCGCCGGCCCTCTCCTGCCAGATACCATACGGAAAGAGCCAGCGCGGCGCCTAATATGGTTTTACCGGCAAGTTGATTGGGCGGCATCACGAGCATCAGGCAGATGAAGATGGTCCAAGCCAGGGCCGCGAGATTCACAGCGCCGCTGTAGCGCCCCAGGTGCCACGGACCGCGCTCCTGCCACAAGCCCGCGCGGCGCGCCCGCCAGCCCAGGTACACCGGGACAATGTACGAGAGATAGAGCCCGATGGTGCTGATCGAGGTCACCACCGGGTAAGCGCCGCTGTAAACCGCGGCCAGAAAGGCGGCGATAACGGAGAGCCAGATCGCCGGAGCCGGCGTGAGGCGCCGGGGGCTGACGCGCTTCCACAAACGTGCGAGAGGCATGCCTCCGTCGCGCGCGAAGGCGTACACGGTGCGCGAATTCGAGGTGACGGTCGCCAGCCCGCAAAACCACATCGCCATAACGGCGAGCATCGAGGCGAAGGCGCCGGCGGAGTGACCGAGCGCCTGCTCGAGAATGGCGATCACCGCCGGGACTTTATTTCCCGCCGCATCGGTAGCGCCGAGCGCGGCCGGAATGCTGCGGATCGAGAGCGTGAGCGCGGCCAGCAGGACATAACCCGCCACCGCCGAGATCACGATGGCGTTGATCATGCCCCAGGGAACCCGCCGCCGCGGGTCCACGGTCTCTTCGGAAACGTGGCACGAGCCGTCGTAGCCGGTGAAGGTCCACTGGGCCTGTAGCAAACCGAGCAGAAAGGCCCAGCCGTAGAAGTGCGCACCGGTGCTGTTGACCGCCCGGAAGAAGAACGAGAGCGGCTGCTTCGGAGCAAACAGGATCAGGGCGCCTGCGATGGCGGCTACGCCGAGGATGTGCACCGCTACACTGGCGTCATTGAGCCGGGCGACCAGGCGAATGCCGTACTGGTTGATCAGCGCGTGCGACGCGAGCACGGCTCCGTAAACGGCGAGCAGAACCCCGGGCTTCGAAGGCAGCCCCGCGAGCGGCATGAGGAACTGCGCGCAACCGTAGTCGATACCGGCGATCGTCGCGATGAGGCCCAGGATATTGAACCAGGCAGTGAACCATCCCCAGCCCGGTCCTCCGAGGATTGTAGCCCAGTGATACATGCCGCCCGACGTCGGGAAGGCCGAAGCAATCTCGCCCATGCTGGCGGCGACGGCGAGCGAGAAAAAAGCCACGAGCGGCCAGCCGAGCGACATCTCGCGCGGCCCGCCCATCGCAAGGCCGTAGTCGTAGAGCGTCACGGCGCCCGTGAGGATGGAGATGATGGAAAACGAAATGGCGAAGTTCGAAAACCCGCCCATGGTGCGGAACAGTTCCTGAGCGTATCCCAACCGACGTAGGTCGTGCTCGTCGGTTCGGAGTTGATCAGCGGGTTGGCTAGTTCGGAGTTGTTGAGTTCGGAGTTCTTGAGTTCGGAGTTCGGAGTTCGGAGTTGAGGAGTAGCTCATTATTTCTGAGCCCCCCGGAGATAACCTGTAAAACCTCCGACAAGCGCGACGACCTCATCGCCCATCGCATTCAGTCCTTTGAACTGATCCGCACTGATATAGCCGACATCGAAAGCGACGTACAGTAAGGATTGAACCTCGACAGCCGAACCTCTGGCCACATCGGGGAAGTGCGCGAAGTCGCGGCTTGTTCTCCTCGCGAATCCCTCCGCAATATTGCTCATCGAGGATGCCGCAGCCCTGCAAATCTGATCCCTCAAGCCGTAATCTCTCTGAAACTTGCCTGCCACCGAGATTCGATAGATCTCGCGCACAAGTTCTCGCGCCTTTTGCCAAGCCTGAATCTCCTCGAATCGTCTGATCGTCGCCACGATACTCCGATCAAGACCATTGTCTCTTCAGCCTCGAACCGGGCAACTTCGAACCCCGAACTGACTAACTCCGAACTCCCTAACTCCGAACTCTAAAACGCGGCCCGATACAGCATTTCCATATCTTCGCTCGTGGTCGGGCGCGGATTGCACAATCGGCAGCCGTCCGCCATGGCGAGCGGGACCATCACGGGGATCATTTCCTCGCGGACTCCGGCGTCGCGCAGGCGCGCCGGAATCCCGATCTCCACGTTAAGCTTCTCGATGGCTTCGATGGCTGAGGCCGCGGCAGCGTCCGCGCTCATGCCGCGGGTATCGACGCCGAGCGCGGTGGCCACATCCGCGAGACGCCCGGCGGCGGCCGGCAGATTGAAGCGCATCACGTGCGGCAGCAGGATCGCGTTGGTGAGACCGTGATGCATTCCGGCCACGGTGGAGAGCGGATGGGCCAGCGAGTGCACGGTGCCGAGTCCCTTTTGGAACGCGACCGCGCCCATGATCGCCGCCGCCATCATGCCCGTGCGCGCCTCCGCATTCCTGCCGTCGCGGACAGCCGTGGGCAGAGCTTTGCCCACGATTTCCACGCCCTTGATCCCGATGGCGTCGCACATGGGATGAAAGCCGAGGGAGAGATACGCCTCGAGGTTATGGGTCATGGCGTCCATGCCGGTCGCGGCCGTCAGACGCGGCGGAAGATCGAAGGTCAACTCGGGATCGGCGACCGCCACCGACGGAATCAGGTGCGGGCTGAAGATCACGGTCTTGCGCCCCGTAGCCTTCAGCGTGATCACTGTGCTGCGTCCGACCTCGCTGCCCGTGCCCGCCGTGGTCGGAATGGCCACCATGACGGGCATGTCGGCGTTGATCCTGGCGCCGCCGTCGCGAAGATCGTCGTACTCCTCGAGCGGCAACTCGTGGGTCGCCTTCAAGCGGATCGCCTTGGCTGCGTCCAGTGCGCTCCCGCCTCCGAGCGCGATCACGCCGTCGCATTGCTCCGCGCGATAGACTTCGACGCCCGGATAGACGCTCGCTTCGGTCGGGTTACCCTCCACGCGGTCGAACAGAGCATACCCGACGCTTCCCTTCCCGAGCACATCGGTGATCCGCTCGAGCAGACCGCACCGCGCCACGCCGGGATCTGTGACCACGAGCGGCCGGCGCGCACCGAGCGCCTGCACGATGGAGGGCAACTGCGCGATGGCTCCGCAGCCGAACACGATCCGATTCGGGAAAGACCAGTTTGAGATCATCGGTGACCCTCGCGTTCGAGCGCCGAAGCGCATCCGGCCGCGCCATCGCTGCCTCAGGGATGCCGCACCACTCCGAGGTCGGCGAAACCGTTGATGATGAACTGCACGGCCAGCGCGGTCAGCAGCAGGCCCATCAAGCGCGTCATGATGCGGATCCCGGTCTCGCCGAGGTAGACGCTCACGCGGTCCGCGGCCGCCAGCACCAAGAAGGAAATGAGCGCGCTCAAGCCGATGGCCGCGAAGACGGCCGCGTAGTGCCACCAGTGCCGCGAATCGCCCACCAGGATCATCACGGTGGAGATCGCTCCGGGACCTGCCAGCATGGGCATACCGAGCGGGATTACACCGATAGCCTCGCGAGTGGCGCCCTCCGCCTGCTCTTCCGGCGATTGCTTGGTACCCGAGGGCCGCGCCTGAAGCATTTCGAGGCCGATCATGATCAGGATGATGCCGCCGGCGATTTTAAAGGCCGGCAGCGTGATTCCGAATACCTTGAAGATCAGCCCGCCGGCCGCCGCGAACGCCGCAAGCACGATGAGGCACGTCAGGGCGGCGCTGGCCGCGGTCCGGCGGCGCCGGGCCGGAGTGTCGCCCGGCGTCATGGCAAGAAGCATGGGGATGGCGGCAAAAGGATCGACGAGGAAGAAGATGGAGCTCAGCGCCACAAGGCAAAACTTGACGATGGTTGCGAGCGATTCGTTCATGGCGGCCCTTCACCGGGGCCGCGTTACGGCGCGGCCGGCGAGCACTTCAGATGATCTCGAAGTAGCGCTCCAGCTCCCAGCTCGTGACGGCCCGCTGCTGCTGCCGGACCTCCCAATCCCGCGTGCGCGCGAAGTGGTCCACGAACTCTTCGCCGAGGAGCGGCCCGGCGACGGCGCTCGCGCGGAGCAAGCGCGCGGCCTCGTCAAGCGAGCGCGGAAGCGCAGGAGCGTCGGCCTGGTAGGCGTTGCCGCGCACGGGTTCCGGCGGTTCCAGCCGATGCTCGATGCCGTACAGGCCGCTTGCCACGCTGGCGGCGATCGCCAGATGCGGATTGATGTCCGCGCCGGCCAGGCGATACTCCACGCGGACCGACTTCGGCGTGGGACCGAGCACGGCACGCAGCGCGACGGTGCGATTGTCGATGCCCCAGGTGGCGTTCGTCGGCGCCCACACGCCGGGAACCAGGCGCTTGTAGGAATTCACCGTGGGGCAAGAGAAGGCCGCGAACTCGGGCATCAACCGCAACTGTCCGGCGAGATAGTGCCGCATGACCGTCGAAATGCCGTCCGGGCAGCGCGGATCATGAAACAGGTTCCGCGCGCGCTCCGGATCCCACAGGCTCTGGTGCAGGTGCCCGCTCGCGCCCGGCAGATCCTGATTCCACTTGGCCATGAACGTCGCGGTCAAGCCCTGCCGCGCCGCGACCTGCTTCACGCCGCTCTTGAAGAGCGCCGCCTTGTCGGCCGCGGCCAGAGCGCCGTCGTGCCGCAGAGCGGCTTCGTAAACGCCCGGACCCGTCTCCGTGTGGAACCCCTCGACTTCCACGCCGAAGTCGCGCATCGAGTCGAGAATGGCGTGCGCGAGCGCGGAATGGACGCCGGTGCGCTGCACGCTGTAGCCGAACATTCCGGGCGAGAGCGGCACGAGATCGCGGTAATGCCTGGCGCGAATCGAATGCGAGTCTTCACGGAAGAGGAAGAACTCGAACTCGGTCGCGACCTCGGGCTCGAAGCCCATCTCCCGCGCCTTCCCCACCACGCGACGCAGTACCTCGCGCGGCGAGAAGCTGAGCGGGCGGCCCTGCTGGTCGAAATAGTCCACCAGGAAGAACGCCGTGCCCGGCTCCCAGGGGATCGGGCGAAAGGTGGCGGGGTCGATGCGGGCGAGCGCGTCGGGATAGCCGGTGTGCCAGCCGGTGGCGGTCACGTTGTCGTAGAGCACGTCGGACGAGTCCCAGCCGAAGATCACGTCGCAGAAGCCGAGCCCGTGCTCGACGGCGGAATCGAATTTCTCGCGGCTGATGTACTTGCCGCGCACGATGCCGTCGATGTCGACGCCGCCGACTTTGATCCGGGTGATGTGGTGCTCCGCGAGGAGGGATTCGACGGTGGTTTGGCTCATGCCCTCACCATTCTAGTGCAACCTCCGGTGTTTGCAAGGCGCCGCGCCATGCGTCCGCCGGCTGTGAGCCCGCCTGCTTTTGGTGGCTTCGTTCTCTGAAATCTGGCTTTGTTCGGCGGAAAATGGGCTTTTGAGGGCTGAAAACGGGCTTAGATTGGCTGAAATTTGGCTTTGCTATTCTCGTCCAAAACCCCGCACTTCCCAGGATAACTCTTTATTATTCTGTTCGTTACGCAATCGGGTTCGATTCGAGCGAATCTTTGCGGCTTTTCCCCAAAACGGGGCTTAAGTCCAATCGCCCGATCAAGTCGAGATTTGGGTTCGAACAACAGTCATAGAATCTCTTTTTTCATCAGAATCTCTTTTTTCACCGAATCTTTTTTCGATTTCGGTCCCCGCAGGCGCCGATGTCCCCACCGGCGTTTTTCGCACTTGCCCCGAGGTCCCGCAACTGGGGAGGTGCCGAAAAGCTGTTAAACGCGACTCAACGCTTTCCCGCAGCGTCCTCAAGTCTCGGCGGCCGTCGGCGCCGAATTCCTTGCGAAGCCAGTAATCGCACTTCCGATTGCACAGCGAGAATTCGAACAGAAACTCAGACAGCCGCGATTCGATCTCAGCGTCCTTCCCGGCAAAACTTCCGAGCCCGCTTCGCGCCGCCGGCAGTTTACCCCACCACGCCCAGGCCGCGCGGTTCAATAAAAATTCGAGCTTGGGCTCCTCGTGCCACCAGGAAGCGCGGTCGCGACCCTCGGAGCCACCCTCAGAGTAACCCTCAGAGCGAC
>DASZIG010000052.1:0-4247 GCA_035949375.1 Terriglobia bacterium
ATGCACGCGCACTTCGAGCAGGTGGAATGGGGACCGATCTACCTCGCGGCCGGCGCCACCACCGTCCGCGATTGCGGGAACGAGTTAGAGTTCATCACCGCGGTGCGCGACGCCATTGCGCAGGGCCAGGGCCTCGGACCGCGCATCCTGGCCGCCGGCCTTGTGGACGGCTCGGGGCCTCTCGCGGCCGGCGTGGCCCGCGTGGACACGCCCGAGGAGGCCCGCTACTGGGTGGATCGGTACTATAAGGCCGGCTTCAAGCAGATGAAGATCTACAGCTCGGTGAAGCTCGAGGAGTTGAAAGCCGTGGCCGCGGAGGCGCACCTTCTCGGCATGACGGTCACGGGCCACGTGCCCGAAGGCCTGAACGCCTACCAGACCATCGAAGCCGGGCAGGACCAGATCAACCACATCGTGTACATCATGGACATCATGCACCCGCCGCTCCCCGATCCGGCGCCGAGGGGTGCGACGCCGAAGGCCAACGCCGCCGTCGATTTCAATTCGGCGGAAGCGCAGAAGGCGGTCGCCTTCCTGAAGGCTCACAACACCGTGATCGATCCTACGCTGGCTATTTTCGAGCTGGAGACGGCATCGTCCGCCAAGCCCACGGCAAGCTTCGAACCCGGAGTCAACAAGGTGGCGCCCGAACTCGCGGCACAGCTCGTCGATGCTGGCCCTCCGCGGCCTGACGCCGACGTGAGGGAGAAGGCGTTCGAAAAAATGGTGGCCGCCGTGGGCGTCCTGCATCGCGCCGGTATCACGGTGGTGGCGGGAACCGACCAGTCGGTCCCCGGTTACAGCCTCTACCGCGAGATCGAGCTCTACGTTCAGGCCGGATTCGCACCCATGGAAGCGATCCAGGCCGCCACCATCGTGCCCGCGCGGGTCATGGGTATGGAGAAGGAACTGGGGACGGTGGAAGAGGGCAAGCGCGCGGACCTCATCGTGCTCGGCTCAAATCCGCTCGATAACATCCACAACATCCGCACCGTGGAATACGTGATCACGGGCGGCGCGATGTACAAGTCCGCTGAACTCTGGCAGAGCGTCGGATTCAAGCCCTAGCGGCGGGGCACGTGCGAACGCTCATCCAACCCGCAGCGCGGCCATTGGATCGATCCGGGCGGCGCGGCGCGCGGGAATGTAGCTCGCAGCAAGCGCGGCCAGAAGGAAGAGCGCCGCGACCCCGGCGAAGGTGGCGGGATCGGTCGCGCTGACGCGGAACAGCGCGGCCTTCATCATGCGCGTCAGGGCAAAGGCGCCGCCGAGGCCAAGCGCTATTCCCACGAGCGCCAATATAAAGCCTTGACTGAGGACGAGGCGCAGGATGTCGCTCTGCTGCGCGCCGAGCGCCCGGCGAATCCCCACTTCCTGCGTGCGTTGCCCGACCGAGTAGGCAATGACCCCGTAGATTCCGATCAGGGCCAGTAGCAGCGCCACGGCCGCGAACGACCCGAGCAAGATCACGAGCAAACGCGTCGGGCCCAGCTCCGCCTCCACCAGATCATCCATCGTTTGCACGTCGGCTATAGGTTGATCGGGATCGAGCGCCTGGACCTGCGCGCGAACGGCCCCGGTGAACGAAAGCGGATCGCCCGCAGTGCGTATGGCGAGCATCGCGAACGGCTGAGGGTTCTGTGCGAAGGAGACGTAGACGCTGTCGGGCCAGCTCGTGTCTTCAAGATTCTGGTGCACATGATCGACGATTCCGACAATTTTCGCCGGTTTCGGGTTCACGCCTCCCACGAGCAGGCTCTGGCCCACCGGATCGAGACCGGCGGGGTACTCCGGCCAAAAATCGCGAGCCAGGTTTTCATCGATGACGGCGACCCGCTCCGCGTCCTCGATGTCGTGTTCGGTAAAATCCCGGCCGCGGACGAGCGGAATCTGCAGAGTGCGAAAGTACCCCGGCGTGACCGGCAGGATTTTTGCAATCGGACGTTCATTCAATTTCAGTATCGGTTTTCCGGCGTCCTGCACGGGCGTTCCTGCAAAGCCCGTCATGGGAAGGGTCATGGCCGCGGTGGCCGCGCGAACGCCCGGCAAGGATCCTGCGCGGCGAACCAGCTCCATGAAGAACGCTGTCTTCTTCAGGTCCGTATCATAGCGAGACGTGGGCAGCGAAACGCGCATGGTGAGTAGACTCGCCGGGTTGTAGCCGACGTCGACACCCCGCAGACGGGCAACGCTTTCCATCAGCAATGCCGCACCGATCAGCAACACGACGGAAAGGGCAATTTGTCCGACCGACAACAGGCTGCGAACGTTCAGTCCTCCCAGAGACCTTCCCGGCGCCGCCTGATTCCCTGCCTCGCCGCTGGCTCGCAAGGCGCGGATCAAATCGGGCCGGGAGGCGCTCAGCGAGGGCGCCAATCCAAACAGAACACCGGTCAAAGCGGAGAGCAGGGCGGCGAACCCGAGCACGACCCAGTCCAGGTGAATCTCGGCGGCACGCGGCAGTGCGAATGCAGACATGTGGGGAATGGCGCGCAGGCTCCAGGTCGCGAGCAACGCGCCCAATGCCCCTCCGGCGAACGACAACAGCAGGCTCTCGACCAGAAGTTGCCCGATGAGGCGAGCGCGCGGGGCGCCGAGTGCCGACCGCACCGCGAATTCGCGCGACCGGAAGGCGGCTCGCGCCAGCAACAGGCTGGCCACATTGGCGCAGGCGATTAGCAGCACGAAGCTCACGGCGCCAAAGAGCATCCAGAGCGTGGAGCGCACGTCGCGCACGAGATCGTCCTTCATCGGTGTCACTTCCACCGGCGTTTTCGGCCTGGCGTCGAGCATGGTGGGATGAGCCATCGCATATTGGTGACGAAGCACATTGGCCTCGGCGTTGGCTTGCTCAAGGCTCACGCCCGGCTTCAGACGCCCGAATATGGTCAAGAACGGGCTGAGAACCCTGGACTTCGGAGGCATCACGGGCCACTCGGACGGCGCCGTCATCCATACGTCCACGTCAGGAAATGGAAATTGAAAATGCGGCGGCAGAACCCCGATGATCGTATAGGCCGCAGCGTCGAGATTCGCGGTTTTGCCCACGATTTGCGGGTCTCCTCCGAAGCGCCGCTGCCACAGCCCGGCGCTGATCATGGCGACCGGCGCACCGCCGGCCGAATCCTCCTGCGGGAGAAAACCGCGTCCGAGCATAGGACTGACGCCCAGAATGCCGAGGAAATTCGCCGAAACGCGGACACCGTTCAGAACCTCGGGCTCGCCCGCGCCCGCAAGAGTGAGGTTTCCCGTGCCCGTGAAGGCCGCAAGGCCGGTGAACGAATGCGCGGCGGCCTCCATCCCGGCGAATCGTGTCGGCGTAGCGCCTCCCGAGACGTGCACCAGCCGATCGGCGTCAGGGTACTCAAGCGGCCTCAGCAGCACGGCGCGGATCACCGTGAACATGGCAGTGTTGCCGCCGATCGCGAGCGCCATCATGAGAATCGCGGTGACCGCGAAGGCGGGGTTCTTGCGCATCGTACGAAGGGCATAGCGGGCATCCTGCCCGACGGTCTCGAGAGATGGCACGTTCTTCATGGATTCAGCCTCTGCGCAACGGATCAGTATACTCCCGGCTGGTCGCCCTTAGTTCCGAGATCCGCACGATCGAATATTCCCGTTTTATGGCATCTCCATAACCCCACAAAGCCTCTGGGTGGACGGCGGTAATAACCACCGGTATACTTGACAGAGCCTTACTTCCCTGGTACACGTGTTGGTTCGTTTGTTTTGCTATAGCTCTGGACGTAGGTAGTCACGACCAGAGAATGATAATTGCGCGCACACATAGGGGTTGAGGCCCAAAACAACCAAGAGACAGGCTTGCCTCTTTGTAAGGCCGAGTGTTGCGTGGGCGGCCCGAGCAAGGCTCATCAGGATTGTGGATCGCGACCCCACGGGCCTGACGATGTCGTTCCTCGCTCCTCGAATTCAGGACATGAGAAGACACTGATTCGCACCCATAGACCGGATTAAGGTTCGGTTTCAGAAGAATATAGCGGCCGGCAACATCGTTTGAAGGCGGAGATGCGGTGCATGTCGGCGGAGTGGGGCCGATTTTGAAGTTCCAGGGGGGACAAAGTGACAGGTAAGTCGCTCGACAAAGCCGCGTCGAGCCGGCGCTTCATGGCGCTGGCCTTCGTAGTCTTTGCGCTGCTTGCAGTCGGAATCATGCCGCGACCGGGGAGCCGCGTGCAGGCTACAGCGGCAGTCCTAAAGCCCGGGGCGCCGCTTCCCCCGCAAGCCGG
>DASZIG010000053.1:0-5786 GCA_035949375.1 Terriglobia bacterium
TGGTGCTTTTGCCGCAGAAGTTGCGGCACCGGTCTTTGAAATCGGCCATTTCGAATTGCGCGGCTTCCGTCAGCATCAGTCCTTGTACGGGTTGTGCCAAGACGGCGAGGTGCCTGCTGCGCCCACGTGGACGGATGGCGCGTAGCGGGCTGTACGGACTGTTGGGGGTAAACTTCTGCTCTTGGCACGAGCCGGACCTCCAGCGATGTCCGCTTAGTGGTCGCTAACGGGAGGAAAGCGGACATCGCGGTCGCGTCCGCCGAAGTCTGAAAATGACCCATATGCGACATTGGCCGCGCGTTGCGGTAGAGCCTCCGATGACGGTTTCAGCCCTACAACCCAATCGTTTTAGCAGCTAGTATGCGTCTCCTGACCTTCGGGGTGGGCATGCGACGACGCGCTTTCATCACCCTACTTGGCGGCGCGGCGGCGACGTGGCCGCTCGCGGCGCGCGCGCGGCCGGCCGGGAAGAGATACACGATCGGCTATCTCAGCGCGGGTTCGCTCGTTCTCGTGGAGGCGACCGCGGCTTTCACCGATGCTTTGCGTGAGTTGGGATGGGTCGAAGGGAAAAACGTCGCCTTCGAGCGCCGCTACGCGGAGAATCGGCTCGAACGGCTCGCTGAGTTCGCAGTAGAGCTTGTTCACCTTAACGTCGACGTCATCGTCGCAGAGGGAACTCTCGCGCCGCTCGCCGCCAAGCGGGCGACCTCAACCATTCCAATCGTCATGACGGTCGCCGGCGATCCATTGGGGAGCAGGCTCGTTGAAAGCTTGGCGCGGCCCGGCGGTAACGTCACGGGAATGAGTCTCATGGCACCGGACCTCGGTGGCAAGCGCCTGGAATTGCTCAAAGAGCTGCTTCCTCGACTCGGTCGCGTGGCAGTGCTTTGGAATGCGACCAATCCCTACGCGGCGCTCGTCTACAAACAGACCCAGGCAGCGGGCCGGACGCTGGGGATCGAGGTTCAATCCCTGGAGGTGCGCGGCCCCGACGACTTCAAGGGTGCCTTTGAAGCGGCGAAACAGCAGCACTCCGCCGCCTTGATCACGGTCGAAGACCCTCTCACCGGTGCCAATCGAAAACGCATTGTGCACTTTGCCGCCGTCGACCGGTTGCCATCGCTTCATGGACTTAGGGAAGAGGTCGTAGCGGGCGGCCTCATATCCTACGGGGCAAATTTCGCAGACTTGTTTCGCCGAGCCGCCGGCTACGTCGACAAGATCCTCAAGGGCGTCAAGCCCGCGGATCTTCCAGTTCAGCAGCCTACCAAGTTCGAGCTGGTCATCAACCTCAAGACCGCGAAGGCATTCGGCCTGCAGGTGCGGCCGTCGTTGCTCGCCCGCGCCGACGAGGTGATCGAATAAGGATGTTGTGTGCTGCAATGCGTGAGTCCGCTCATGACCCTTGTCGTTTTCGAGCGACATTCGCTATTTGGCGAGCCATCGCCCTAGCGGGATACAGCGAACCAAGCTTGCTGACGAATTCATCGTTTTCGGAGTCGTAAGCACCCTCAAAGCGGATGCGAACGGCGGCCTCAATACCTTCCTGAGCCACCCCGAGCCGGCACGCAGTTCATCTACGTGTATGCGAAATTAGAATGACGTCTCCTCCAGCGCCAACGTCGAGCCAGCGCCAGTCGTGATTTCGTCCCGTGCTGCGGCGGCCTCCGGCAGCACGTGCTCGGCGTAAAAGCGTGCGGTGGCGATCTTGGCGTGCAGAAAGGCGGTGTTCTCCTCGCCGGCCGACAACAGATCGCGAGCGATCCGTGCGGCGTGCGCCATGTGCCATCCGCCCACGACAATACCGGTAAGTTTTAAATACGGGACCGCCCCGGCAACCGCTTCGCGCGGGTCGCTATCGTAACGCGCCAGCAGCCAAGCGGTAGCCTCCTCGAACGCGCCGAGCGCCGCCTTAAACGCAGACGCAATCGCTGACAGGTCCGCGTCGTTGGTGAGTGCCAACGCGTCCAACTCCGCTGTCATATCGCGGATCAGCGCTCCCGCATTCAGCCCCTTGTCACGGACCAGCTTGCGGCCGAGCAGGTCGTTGGCCTGAATGCCGGTGGTGCCCTCGTAAATAGTGGTGATCCGGGCATCGCGCAGATACTGCGCGGCGCCGGTCTCCTCTACATAGCCCATTCCGCCATGCACCTGGATTCCGGTAGAGGCGATCAAGATTGAACTTTCGGTGCACCAGCCTTTCACCACCGGGGTCAACAGCTCGACCCGGCCCTGGTTGGGCGCCCGCACCGCGGGGTCCGGATGATGCCGGGCGCGGTCCATGCAGGCGGCCGTGCAGTAGGCGAGCGCGCGCATCGCCTCGGTGCGCGCACGCATATCCATCAGCATCCGGCGAACGTCAGGGTGATAGATGATCGGGTCGCGTTCGGCACCGCCGATCGGCTTGCCCTGCACCCGACCGCGGGCATATGCGACGGCGTGCTGGTAGGCCGCCTCGGAGACCGCCACGCCCTCGAGCCCCACATTCAGCCGGGCATGGTTCATCATCGTGAACATGTATTCGAGACCGCGGTTCGGCTCGCCCACCAAGTAGGCGACCGCCCCTTCCTTGTCGCCGTATGACATCACGGCCGTGGGCGAGCCATGTATGCCGAGCTTGTGTTCGATGGAGGCGCAAACAAGGTCGTTGCGCGCGCCGAGGCTGCCATCCGGATTGACCAGGAATTTCGGTGCGACGAATAGCGAAATCCCGCGTGTGCCCTCGGGCGCGTCCGGCAATCGGGCGAGGACGAGATGAATGACGTTCTCCGCAACGTCGTGCTCGCCCCAGGTGATGAATATCTTCGATCCGGACAGGCGATAGTGGTCGCCGTCCGGCTCTGCCCGCGTGCGCACTGCGGAGAGGTCGGAGCCTGCCTGCGGCTCGGTCAGGTTCATGGTTCCAGTCCACTTGCCAGCGACCATCTTCGGCAGGAAGCGCTGCTTGAGCGTGTCAGATGCATGATTCACGAGTGCCTCAACGGCCCCCATGGTAAGCATCTGGCACAACGAGAAGGCCAGATTAGCGGATTTCCACATCTCGGCTACCGCGCTTGACACCAACGCTGGCATTCCCTGGCCACCGATGTCGGTGCTGGCTGGCATCGAGTGCCAGCCGCCTTCGATAAACTGTTGATAGGCCGCGGGGAAGCCGTCCGGCGTAGCGACCTTCCCATCGAACCAGCGGCAGCCCTGGCGGTCCCCTGTTGAGTTCAACGGCGCCAACACTTCGCCGGCAAAACGGCCTGCCTCGATCAGGATGGCCTCGACAAGTTCCGGATCGGCGTCCTCGAAGCCGGGCAAAGTGGCGATCTCCGGCAAACCGGCCAGACGGTTGAGCACGAACCGCATGTCGTTCAGGGGAGCTGCATAGGTCATGACCCCAGCCCCTTTGCGACTTCGCGCAACATGAACTTCTGGATCTTGCCGGTCGCATTCTTCGGAATCGGGCCGAACACCACGCGCTTTGGCACCTTGTAGCCGGCCATCTGCTCGCGGCAGAATTGGCGGATCTCTACCTCGGTTGCTGTTGTGTTTGGCCGAAGTTCAATGAAAGCGCACGGCACCTCGCCCCATTTTGGGTCGGGCTTGGCCACCACGGCGGCCGAGTCCACCGCGGGGTGGCGGTGCAGAACGTCTTCGACCTCGATTGAGGAGATATTCTCGCCACCGGAAATGATCACGTCCTTCGAGCGATCCTTGATGCGGACGTACCCATCAGGCTCGATCACCGCGAGGTCCCCGGTATGGAACCAACCCCCGGCGAAAGCCTCTTCCGTGGCGGAGGGATTCTTCAGGTAGCCCTTCATCGTGATGTTGCCTCGGAACATGATCTCGCCGACGGTCTCCCCGTCCGATGGCACCCGCTTCATCGTGTCCGGGTCGAGGACTGCCATCGCCTCCTGCGCCAGACCGGCAACGCCTTGGCGCGCGTTCAGCCGGGCGCGCTCGGTCAGCGGCATGGATCCCCATTCTTCGTGTTTCGCGCACACCGACGCCGGGCCGTAGGTTTCGGTCAGGCCATACACGTGGGTGATGTCGAAGCCCATGCACTCCATGCCCTCGATGACGGAAGCGGGGGGAGCGGAGCCAGCTATGAAGCCGCTAACCTTGCGGCCGAAACCGCCGTTCGATTCACCTGCAGCATTGATCAACATGTTGTAGACGATCGGGGCTCCGCACATGTGGGTAACGCCATCTTCACGGATCGCCTCGAAGACCAGCTTCGCGTCAACCCGCCGGATACAAACATTCGTTCCGGCGATGGCCGCCATCGTCCAGGGAAAGCACCATCCATTGCAGTGGAACATGGGCAGCGTCCAAAGATAGACCGCGTGTGCCGGCATGGCCCAGGATACGATGTTCGACAAAGCGTTCAGGTATGCTCCGCGGTGATGCGTGACCACACCCTTGGGGTTGCCCGTGGTGCCAGAGGTATAGTTCAGGGCGATGGCCCCCCACTCGTCCTCCGGCAGGGACCAGGCGAAATCGGGATCGCCTTCCTTCAGGAACGCTTCGTAGTCCTTCTCTCCGAGCAGGGTGCCACCTGCGTACAGCTTGTCATCGATGTCGATCACCAGCGGCCGGCGTTCCATCAGCTGCAACGCCCGTTGTATGGTTCCGCTGAACTCGCGGTCAGTGATCAGTACCTTTGCTTCGCCATGCGCGAGCTGGAACGCAATCGCTTCGGCGTCGAGTCGGATGTTCAGTGTGTTCAGCACCGCGCCGATCATCGGGATGCCGAAATGGGCCTCGTAAATGGCGGGAACGTTTGGCGCCATCACCGCGACGGTATCGTCGGAACCTATTCCACGCTTATGCAAAGCCGATGCGAGACGGCGGCAGCGTGCGTAGGTCTCTGCCCAGGTCCTGCGTTGTTCGCCGTGGATAACGGCGATCCCGTTGGGATAGGTCTCGGCGGCCTTTGGTAAGAAGCTCAGCGGCGAGAGCGAGGCGTAGTTCGCCTCGGTCTTACCCAGGCCAGCACTGTACGGGCCGCCTCTCTGAGTGTTGATTTCCAATAACGTCGTCATTGCCCTCTCCTCGATATTGTTGTCGGCGCTGTACCGGTTCCACGAGTGTCGCGTGACACCTTGAATTGGCCTGCTGCCGCTTCCGTGGACGACCTCCTAAGCAAGGGCAGCCTCTTTTTCGAACGCGACCGGACTGAGATATTCGGGGGGCGAGGGAGCAGGGAGTGCGACCAGCGCCTCGCCCTCGATCACCACCAGTCCGCCAACCGTGCAAACCGTGGCGAGCAAGACGCGAGATCTCACTGGGATCATCTCTTTGACCGTGACGGTCGCACGGACAGTATCGTCGGCCCGGACAGGCGCCCTGAATCGCAGGCTTTGCGACACGTAGATGCTGCCCGGACCGGGCAGCTTGTTGGCGATCGCCGCGGAGATTACGCTTGCCGACAGCAATCCATGGGCAATGCGGCCCTTGAAAATGGTGCCTGCCGCGAACTCCTCGTTGATGTGGATGGCGTTGTTGTCGCCGGACACGGCGGCGAACAGGACGATGTCGGCTTCCGTGACGGTCTTGGCGAACGTGGCGCACATCCCGACCCGCAGATCTGCAAATGCGTAACCTCCGAGCTCATTCATCGGACCGCGCTCCTGGATTGTACGGAAACCCGCAATTCACTTTTGGCTGCTGTCAAGATCTGCACACAAATGCCTCCAGATTTGATGTCCGATAGGGACAGATCCCCCATGCTATTTTTCCAGAACATAGCTTCCCGGTGCGTCCTGGATCGGCGGGTAGGCAGCACTGCCGAC
>DASZIG010000054.1:0-17074 GCA_035949375.1 Terriglobia bacterium
CCGGTGCCGGGCGATTACGACGGCGACGGGAAGACCGATTACGCGGTCTGGCAACCATCGAATGGGACCTACAGCGTGATCCTGAGCAGTACGGGCCAGACCGTCACCCAGCAATGGGGACTGAGCACGGACCTGCCGGTACTGGGCGATTTCGACGGGGATGGCAAGACGGACTACGCGATCTGGCGGCCGTCGGATGCGACGTTCTACGTGATCCTGAGCAGCACGGGCAAGAGCGTCAGCCAGCAGTGGGGCGTGAGCACGGATATTCCGGTGCCCGGCGACTACGACGGCGATACCAAGACGGATTACACGATCTTCCGGCCGTCGAACGGGACGTGGTACACACTGCAATCGAGCAACGGGAAGACGGTGACGACGGTGTTCGGGCTCAACGGCGACATACCCGTGGCGAAGGACTACGACGGCGACGAGAAGACGGACATTGCGATCTTCCGGCCATCGAACGGGACGTGGTACATCCTGCAATCGAGCAACGGGAAGACGACCACAACCGCGTGGGGTCTCTCAACCGACGTGCCAGTGAACCGGCCGACGGGGCAATGAGGCACGGAGCGCAACGCGGGTGCGTGGCGGACGGTCCGGCGCCGCGTATCCGCTGATCGATGTAGGGGCGGGGCTTGCTCCGCCCTCGCCCGACATCATGCATCGCGGCCGAAACGCATGAGGGTACGGCAGTCCGTTACCCATACAGATACCGCGATCGGGACGCATGAAGGTACGGCAAACCATACCCCTACAGCATAATCCGGGCAGGGAAAACTGGGACGGTGTAGCCCCGGAAGCTAGCCCTGTCACAATTCCCTTTAAAAGCCGAAAAAAAAGAATCTAAAATTTAACAAAACGAAGCCACTAAGTCCCATAGAATCAGCAAATGTGCCTGAAAAATGGGTCAAAACGAAGCCAAACGAAGCCAGAAAGAGCCAAACCAGTCTCGGCTTAAGTCTTTTGGAATCAATCCGGCGGGCCAGGGCGTGGCTTAGTTTCATCGAAACAAAGCGAAACTCGTCCCGCGGCGCCCGGCTGATCATCAGATATGGGAATGGGCTACTTACCGGAGGCTATGCTACTGGTCTTAACTCCTAGTCTGTGGTGCGCTGGCTGCGAGCTCAGGAGGATGCCCCTGGGAAGGTCGGGCCATGCGCAACTCCGCCGTTCGTAACCCGGCCGCCCAGGACTCCGCCGAACCCCGACCCGTGGAGCCCGCACGCGTGACAGAGCATCGCTCGAGAGTGTATAAAAGGGCTTAAGGGACATCTGCCCCGCTTGCCGTCCCGACCCTTGCCTGAGGATTGCGAACATGCCAGATACTCGAAAATCGAATCCGTTCGGCGCCCGCAGAGAGTTCGGAGCCGGGGCGGCCGTGCTTTACAGCCTTCCCGCGCTGGAACGCGCCGGCCTCGGTGCGATTTCGCGTTTGCCGGTCTCCATCCGCATTCTGCTCGAGTCGGTGCTGCGGAACGTGGACGGCCGCCTGATTACCGAGGACGACGTGAAGGCGCTGGCGGCCTGGAGTTCTACGTCGACGAATGCCGGGGAGCTGGCCTTCCGCCCGGCCCGCGTCATCCTGCAGGATTTCACGGGCGTGCCGGCCGTGGTGGACCTGGCATCGATGCGCTCGGCGGTGAAGCGTCTGGGCGGCGATCCGGCGCAGATTAACCCCCTGGTCCCGGTCGACCTGGTGATCGACCACTCCGTTCAGGTAGACGCCTTCGGCACGCCGCGGGCTCTCGCGTTCAACGCCGAGATCGAATTTGAGCGCAACCGTGAGCGCTACGAGTTCTTGCGCTGGGGGCAGAAGGCATTCCGCAACTTTCGCGTGGTTCCTCCCGCGACCGGCATCGTGCACCAGGTGAACCTCGAATATCTGGCGAAGGTCGTCGTCCTGAGCGAGGTGGAGGGCGACTGGCAGGTGTTCCCGGACACGCTGGTGGGCACGGACTCGCACACCACAATGATCAACGGCCTCGGAGTGCTCGGCTGGGGCGTGGGCGGGATCGAGGCGGAGGCGGCCATGCTCGGGCAGCCTTGCTACATGCTGACGCCGCAGGTGGTGGGCTTCAAACTCCACGGCAGACTGCGCGAGGGCGTGAACGCCACCGACCTGGTGCTGACAGCCACGGAGATGCTCCGCAAGAAGGGCGTGGTGGAGAAATTCGTAGAGTTTTACGGAACGGGACTCTCGCAGATGTCGCTGCCGGACCGCGCTACCATTGCCAACATGGCTCCTGAGTACGGCGCCACCATGGGGTTTTTTCCGGTGGACGACGAAACCCTCCGCTACCTGCGAGCCACCGGCCGCACCGACGAGGAAGTGGAGCGGGTGGAGCGGTACACGAAGGAACAGGGCTTGTTCCGGACGGACTCAACCCCCGACCCGGCCTTCAGCGACACGCTGGAGCTCGATCTCGGCGCGGTCGAGACGACGTTGGCAGGCCCCAAGCGTCCGCAAGACCGCGTGCCGCTCTCGCGCCTGAAGGAATCGTTCCGGAAGGCACTGACCGCGCCTACCAAAGAGCGCGGCTTCGGGCTCGCGGATGCCGATCTCAGCCGCACCGCCACCGTGCAGTCGAACGGCACGCGGGAAAGCCTGGGCCACGGCGCGGTGGTGATCGCGGCCATCACATCCTGCACCAACACTTCGAATCCCTCGGTCATGCTGGCGGCCGGGCTGCTCGCGCAAAAGGCGGCCGAGCGCGGCTTGAAGCCACCCGCCTACGTGAAGACGAGTCTCGCGCCCGGCTCCAAAGTGGTCAGCGACTACCTGCAAGAGGCCGGGGTTATGCCGGGCCTCGAATCGCTGGGCTTCGATATTGTAGGCTATGGATGTACGACTTGCATCGGCAACAGCGGACCGCTGCCGGAGGCCGTGGCCGGCGCTCTGAACGAGAACCCGGTTGTGGCAGCCGCGGTGCTCTCGGGGAACCGTAACTTCGAGGGGCGAATCCATCCCCAGGTGAAGGCCAACTACCTGTCCTCGCCGCCCCTGGTGGTTGCCTTCGCGCTCGCGGGAACGGTGGATATCGACCTCAACCGTGAACCCCTGGGCCGCGACCCCCAGGGTCGGCCGGTTCACCTGCGCGACATCTGGCCGAGTAGGGCGGAGGTGGACGCTGCCATGCAGCGGGCCGTGCGGCCGGAGATGTTCCGGCGCAGTTACGCCAACATATGGGACGGCAATCCGACCTGGAACGCGGTGCCCGTGTCGGGGGGCGATCTTTACGATTTCAAGCCCGAATCCACCTACATTCAGGAGCCACCGTTTTTCACCGGGATGACACGGGAACTTCCGCCCCTGAGACCGATACGCGGTGCGCGCGTGCTCGCCCTGTTCGGTGATTCGATCACCACCGATCACATTTCACCGGCGGGCGATATCGCGCTGAACAGTCCGGCGGGGAAGTATCTGTCGGAGCACGGCGTCGAGAAGCGTGACTTTAACTCCTATGGCTCACGTCGCGGCAATGATCGCGTGATGGTGCGCGGCACATTTGCCAACATCCGCCTCAAGAATCTGATGCTCCCGGGCACCGAGGGCGGCGTGACGCTGCACCTGCCGGATCGCGAGCAGATGACCATCTACGACGCCGCCATGCGCTACCAGAGCGAGAACGTGCCGTTGCTGGTGATCGCGGGAAAGGAGTACGGCGCGGGCTCCTCGCGCGACTGGGCAGCGAAGGGTACCCTGCTGCTCGGTGTCCACGCGGTGATCGCCGAGACCTATGAGCGCATCCACCGCAGCAATCTGGTGGGCATGGGCGTGCTGCCCCTGGTCTTCAAGCCGGGAGAGAGCGCCGCCAGCCTGGGATTGACAGGGGAAGAGTCCTACGATGTCGAGGGGCTCGCGAGCGACATCCGGCCACGCCAGGAATTGACGGTCACGGCCACGGCGGCCGATGGATCGCGGCGCGAGTTTCAAGTGATCGCCCGGCTTGATTCGCAGGTTGACGTAGACTATTACCGCAACGGCGGCATCCTGCAGACGGTCTTGAGGAGCTTGGCCCGGACGGCGTAGATTGCCGGACGCGGCCTGCCGCAGTCTTGCTCAACGCCGGTGCTCAGCGCCGGTGCTTAGCGCCGGTCGAGAATCAGGCAGGTGATGTCGTCATGTTGGGGGGCGTGACCCGCGAAAACCTCGATCGAAGCCATCAGGCGCTGCAGAGCGTCGGCGGCGCTGCTGTTGCGTCCGAGTTGCAACTCCGTCAGCAAACGCGGCTCCCCGAATTCGTTCGCCCCCGTGTCCTCCGCCTCGACCACGCCGTCGGTAAAGATCACCAACCGCTCGCCCGCCCCGAGCGTGACCACCGCCGATTGGTAGCGCGCGTCGCGCATGATGCCGAGAGGCAGGCCGCCCTCACCGAGGCGATCGAGTCCGCCTCCCGCGCGCATGAGGACGGGCTGGTTGTGCCCGGCGTTGACGTAGGTCAGCGTGGACGTGACGAGGTCAAGCTCGGCGAGGAAAGCAGTGGTGAAGCGGCGTCCACTCTGGCTGTGCTCGCACGCATAAGAATTGAGGCCCGCGACGAGTTCGAGGAGCGAAGTAGGCTCGAGCGCAAGCGTGCGCAGGCTGGCCTGCAACGTGGCCATGAGCAGGGCCGCCGGCACGCTCTTGCCGGCCACGTCTGCCACCACCACCATCAGACGGCGTCCGTCCGGCGCGCTCGGAATGGCGGGGCCGTCGCCGGCTTTCGGCGTTCGCAGGAAGGCGTCGTAATAGTCGCCGGCCACCGTGTTGGCCGCGCGGGAGGCAAAGGCGATGTCCACACCGGGGATGACCGGCGGAGTCTCCGGCACCAGCCAGTGCTGGATCTCCTTGGCGATCTCGAGATCGCGCTTCATGGTGACGCGGTCCGCGAGTTCGAGCGCCAGCAACAGAAACAGGCCGAGGGCGCCCACAATCGCCTCGCCGCCGCCCAGGTTGATGACGGTCCTATCCGAGATATCGACTTCCGTGCCCAGCATGCCGAACAGTACGAAAGCCAGAGAAACAATGAGGAGCACCCGGCGCGTGGGCGATAGCTTCATGACCATGGCCCAGAAGAGAGCCTTGGCGATTCGCCAGTATCTCTTCCAATTGGACTCGCCCGGCACGATCTCCCAGTCCACCTCTTTCGAATACAGCGTGTACCCGGCGCGCGCGTCCGCCTTGAATTGTCCCCACAGGTCTTGTATCTCCAGGCCCTCGCTTACGCGCCGCCAGAAAATGCGGAGCTGCTGCCCGAACGGGGTGGACTGGTGTCCGGATTGTCGGCTGCTCTGATACGGCACGGCAGTGATTATAGACTAGCGGAGGACCTTCCCTGTGGGACGGCCTACTCGGGGCCGAGAATCCGCCGGTAAATCTCACGGATCTGTTCCTGCACGCTTTCAAGGTGCTTAAGGGGTAAGCTATGGAGACCGAGCAGGCGCCAGTGCCGGAGTAGGTGTGCCACGCCCTCGGCCTGGCCGGGGCGGTCGTGCCAGCCTCGGGACGCCCGGCCCGTCACCAGGCGCACGGCGTGTTCGAAAGCACGGAGGAAGCCCGCGCCGGCCAGGAGCCCGCGGCTGTCCGCCTCTGGCAAAGCTCCGGCTGCGGCGAGCGCGCCGATCTGATCGCGCATGTTCGATCCTGCCGGCGCGTGCAGTCGATGGCGAATCCGCAGGTAGGAAAGCGCAAAGTCCACGTCGTAGTAGCCGCCCGCGGAAGTCTTGGTTGGCGCAGCCTTGCCCTTGACTTCCTTCTCCAGACGGCGGCGCATTTCCGAAAGCGCGGGAGCGAGAGCCCGGTCGTCCGCGAATCGCTGAAAGACGCGCTCCGCCACGCCGGCCGACGCGCGCATCCCGGCCTCTGCGTTGCCGGCCACGGGACACATCTTGAGATAGGTGAGCGCCTCCCAAGGCTGGGCTGCCGTGACCACATAGTCGAAAAGCGCCTCCTCGGTGACCACCAGCTCTCCCTCGACGCCGCGCGGGCGCAGGCGAGTGTCCACGGCGAACACCACGCCTTCCTTGGTGTAGCTGGCGAGCCCTTCGATCGTTTTCTCAGCCAGGCGAGTTCCATAGGCTGTGCTCTCGGGCGGCGTGCCGGAAGGCGCAACGAAAAGGAGGTCCACGTCCGACCCGAGATCGAATTCAGCGAGCCCCAGCCTGCCGAGCGCCAGCACGGCCAAGGTTGGGTAAAGCGATGGCTCGCCCGGGCGAGGCGCGTGGAAGCGGCCGGCGATGGCAAAGGCGGACGCGACGGCGGTGGCGGCGAGGTCCGACCAGCGGCCGAGCGCGGCGAACACGTCGTCCAGGACGGCGCAATCGTTAACTCCAAGGCCGAGCGCCCGGGCGTGATAGCTGCGGCGCAGCAAGCTCAACGCATCTTGAAGGCAAAGCCCTTTTTCTGCGGCCCAGGCAAAGGGCAGGGCAGGGCGGCCGCCGCGACACTGGCCAGCCGCGCCCTCCGCGGGTGGGCTCGCGTCCTCCGGCTCGAGGCGCATGTCCATCTGGAAGCCGGCTCGGGCCGGCCGCGCCGCAGCACTGATTTCCGCGAGGTCCGGGGCCTGACGCGCGAGCTCGGCGGCGAGGTGTTCGCTCACGCGCACAGCTTCAAGCGCGCGCTCCAGTGCCGCGGGCTGTTCACGTGCTGCGGTCAGCGCATTGGGGGATGCGAGCACGGCGGCCACGAATCGTCCAAGCCGCGGCCGGGCGCGCGGAGGAAGTGCAGCGTCGCGAATCAGGCGGGCCGCCTCCGGTGCGCGCGCCTCGAGCAGGCGCAAGAGGGATGCGGGCGAGTGCCGATGCAACTCGGCGCCGGGAAGCGGAGGCCTGAGCTCGAAGGCGGCCGCCGGCGCGCGCTCCGCGCCCAGCGCAGGAATCAGGCGGGCCGCGATTTCCTTCACCTGGCTCATGACTTCGCGCAGGCGTTCGGTGAGAGCCGCGCCTGGCGCCGCCACGACGCCGGCCTCCTCACCCACGCGGCGGGCCAAAAGGTCCAAAGCGGCAGGATCGCGTGGCACACGGTGGCTCTGGCGCCCTTGATCCAGTTGAATGCGATGCTCGACGCGCCGCAGAAATTCATAAGCAGAGGTCAGAGCAGCGTAGTCGCTATCCGAAAGCAGTTCCTTGTCGTTCAACTTGCGCAGAGCATGCAGGGTTCCGCCCGATCGCACCCAAGCCTCGCGCGCGCCGTAAAGGCGCTGGAGGCATTGCGTCAGGAATTCGACATCGCGAATGCCTCCCGGGTGCAGTTTCACGTCGAGCGCTTCGGAGCGGCCTTCGCGCAGATGCTGGGTGATGCGCGCGCGGCTAAGCATCACGCTGGCCACGGCGTCGGGATCGGTAGGCGAGCTGTAAACGAACGGTTGTACGCCGCGAAGAAAAGCCCGGGTCAGGCGCGGGTCGCCGGCCGAGTGCCGCGCCTTGATAAGCATCTGCAGCTCCCAATCGCGGGCGCGATGGCCGTAGTAATCGAGCGCCGCATCGAGCGCCAGCGTCAGATCGCCCTGATCTCCCTCGGGCCGCAGGCGGAGGTCCACCCGGAATACCGGGCCTGCCACGGTCACTTCGGTCAACTGCTGCGTAATCGCCTGAGCCAGGCGCACAAAGTATTCCTTGTTGGACACGGCGGAGTCGGGTGTGCCGAGGCCGGCGGTTTCGCCGTCGCGGGCATAGAGGTAGAGCAGATCGATGTCCGAGCTGTAGTTCAGCTCGCTTCCGCCGAGCTTGCCGAGCGAGATGATGCTGAACCCGCTCGGCGCCACGCGGCCCTGCGCGTCGCGATACTGCGGCGGCCCGAAACGCTTTTGCAGCTCCCGTTCGGCGTGAAGCAGCGCCTGCGTCAGAATTACGTCGGCCAGGGCGGAAAGTTCGAGGGTGGTCTCGGCCAGGGTCGCGAAGCCCAGCACGTCCTTGAGGGCGATGCGGACGTACTGCCGGCGCTTGAAGTGCGCCAGGCTCCGGGCTACGTCCGGCGACGACTGGGTGGCGGCCAGGCGCGCGTACTCTTCCGAAAGATCGTCGCGCGATCTCGGAGTCATGAAGGTGCGGTCACGCGCGAACTGCACAGCCAGCGCGGGCTCCGACAGGAAGGGTTCCGCCATCGAGCCGCCGAAGGCGAAGGCGGCGGCCAGATAGGTGAGCGCACCCGGATGCCGGGCGATTTCGCGCAACACCTCGGGCGAGGCGGCGTTCACATAGCGTTCGAGCAGATGAAGGACGCCGCTGGCATCCGGCGACTGCGCGAGCAAGGCTGCCAGCGGGCCCGCAAGCTTGGAACCCAGCCGCGGCGCCACGCGGTCATGGCTGCTTCGCGCTTGTTCGGGATGGTCAAAGCGGGTCCAGTCGATCGGCCGGGGCATGAGGCAGGATTATAACCCGGACCTTAAAGAGTGGCACGGGACGCGTCCGAGAGGTTGGGACTCGTAAGACTCTTGGTCGCGAGGAGACTCGGTGAGAGTCTGCCAAGTCGGGCGCGGTGGGTCCAAGTCATCGCGCTGTTGCTATTGAGAGGCGTCGTCCTTATCATCCAGTTGGCTTGTCACAGTTACGTGGTAAGTGCCGTCTGACTGACGACGGTCGAAGCGCCAACCGGTAATTTCCATCTCATCCCAGTCCTGGCTGACAGCGAGGAGGACTCTGGCGAGATGAATCGCCTGGTCTTTCGTGAGTTTGATTCCGATGGTCTTCAGATCTGCGACGCTCTTTTGGGTCATCTCGACGGGGTAAATTCGCTGGCACCTTACGTTTGGATCCACTGCCAGACTGCTTGGTGACCTTCGAGGCACTTGGACAGCCTCCCTCCTGGGGCGAAGTCGCGGCGACCGCACCGCGACTTCACTTGAACCCATGGATAGTCGAATCTAGATGTCGTAGTACAGCGCGAACTCGTACGGGTGCGGGCGCGTGTTCACGGCCTGGACCTCGTTCTTCATCTTGTAATCGATCCACGTCTCGATCAATTCCTCGCTAAAAACGTCGCCCTTGAGCAGGAAGTCGTGGTCCTTTTCGAGCGCGTTGAGCGACTCTTCGAGCGACCCGGGCATCGACGGCACTTTCTTCATTTCTTCCGGTCCGAGATCGTAGATGTCCTTGTCGAGCGGCTCGCCCGGCTCGAACTTGTTCTCGATGCCGTCGAGGCCCGCCATCAGCATGGCGGAAAACGCCAGGTACGGATTGCAGGAGGGGTCGGGCGGCCGGAATTCCAGGCGCTTGGCCTTGGGGCTGGGCGAGTACATGGGGATGCGCACCGCCGCGCTCCGATTTCTACGTGAGTAGGCTAGATTGACGGGAGCCTCGAAGCCCGGCACCAGGCGCTTGTAGGAATTCGTAGTGGGCGCGATGAGCGCCGCGAGCGCGGGCGCGTGCTTCAGCAGGCCCCCGACGTACCACAGCGCCAGGTGGCTGAGGCCCGCGTATTGGTCGCCCGCGAACAGCGGCTTGCCGTCTTTCCACAGGCTCTGGTGCGTGTGCATGCCGTTGCCATTGTCGCCGTAGATGGGCTTGGGCATGAAGGTTACGGTCTTGCCGTACTGCCGGGCCACGTTGCGGATGATGTATTTGTAGATCATCATCCAGTCCGCGGAAACGAGGAGCGAATTGAAACGCTGGTCGATCTCGCACTGGCCTCCGGTGGCCACCTCGTGGTGGTGGCACTCGATCTCGAGCCCGGCGCGCTCCATGGTCAGCACCATTTCGGAGCGCAGGTCCTGGTAATGATCGGTGGGCGGCACGGGAAAGTAGCCTTCTTTGTAGCGCGGCCGGTAGCCCAGGTTGTCCTTCTCGCGCCCGGAGTTCCAGCGGCCTTCCTCGGCGTCGATGAAGTAGTAGCCGTGCTGCTGGGCCTGGTCGAAGCGAATGTTGTCGAAGACGAAAAATTCAGCCTCGGCGCCGAAATACGCCGTGTCTGCCACGCCGGTGTAGCCGAGATACTGCACCGCCTTCTTGGCGATGTTGCGCGGGTCCCGCAGGTAGTGCAGTTTGGTCAGGGGATCGATGATGTCGCCGATGAGCACCAGCGTAGGCACGTCCGTGAAGGGGTCCATCATGCACCAGCTCGGGTCGGGTACCAGCAGCATGTCACTTTCATGAATGGCGGCCCAGCCGCGGATGCTGGAACCGTCCATGCCGAAGCCGTCCTCGAACGAGCCCTCGTCGAGTTGGTGAATGGGAAAAGAAACGTGGTGCCAAAGGCCGGGCAAGTCCGTGAATCGGACGTCCACAATCTTGGCGTTGTTCGTGCCTGCAAACTCCAATACACCCTTCGCGTCCATTAGGACCTCCACAAGATGGTTTTTCCGGGGGTGAATCAGCCCTTTTGAATGACAGGTACTCTCGGGCCTTCTACAATATCGCACCCCGCACGATTCGTCAACCGCAAGAGCGTTGCGACGAGTGACGAGCCTCCTCTCACGAGCACGCCAGGGCCAGCGGGTGTGGCGCTCTTACAGTGAAATACCGATCGAAATCCCGGAACCCACCCGATTGAAAGGAACTCCGAAGCGCCCTTAACCTGAATACGGCGCCGATCTGCAGATCCGCGCCAAGACCAAGGAGGTAATATGTCACGATTTATAGGAGCGGCCGTGTTGGGCGTGTGCCTGATGGCCTCCGTAGCTGTTGTGAGTGCTCAGGCTCAGGATATGGCCCAGAACGGCACGCCCGGGCATCAGTGGAATGATCATGAAGATCAGGTATGGCACCAGTACCTGAAGGACCATCACAGGAAGGACCACGACTGGGCCAAGGCAAGCAAGAGGGAACAGAAAGAGTACTGGAAGTGGCGCGACAAGCACCCGGACTCGCAGTAATCTGCCGGGGAAACGTCATTCGCCGGACCTCGTACTGGTTCCCGGCGGCTAGCGCGACTCGCCGCTCCCGGCGGTTTGGCACAGATCTGCGAAGGTCTGCGCTGCCGTGTTTGATTCTCGCCGGGAGTGCGGTCCCGCCTATTGTGTCCGCCCCCAGATGAAAGTCGTATCCTCGGCGCTCGCCGCGACGTAGCCGCCGTCGGGCGAAAAAGCCACGGTGAGCAGGGGCTCGCGACTCTCCTGGAGAGTCTGGAGCAGCCGTCCGTCTCCGGCGGACCAGATTCGCAACGTCTTATCCTCGCCGGCCGAGGCGACCAGCTTGCCGTCGGGCGAGAATTCGGCCCAATGCGCCGGCCCGTTGTGCCCGCTGAGCGTCTGAGCGAGCTTCCAGTCCGTCGCGCTGAAGATCCGCACCTTGCCGTCTTCGCACGCCGTCACCACCCGCTGGCCGTCGTGAGAGAAGCTCATGCTCAGCACCGTGGCCTTGTGCCCGCTGAGCACGTCGGCGAATTTCTTGGAGCCCACGTCCACCACGATCGGGTCGGGCGTGGCGTTGTTCTCCACGCGCCCGAGCAGCAGCCAGTGTCCGTCCGGCGAAAAGGTGAAAATTCCGGGCTTACGCGTCAGTTCCGGAACCGTGATCTCGGTGCCGCCGCCGCGCTTCGGATTCCACAGGCTGAACTTGCTTTCTTTGTACATTCCGAGGTATCCGATGTGGGGAAGGTAGAGAATCGGTGACACGCCCCCTTCGGCGCCCACCGTGCTCGTCTTG
This sequence comes from Terriglobia bacterium, assembly GCA_035949375.1. Taxonomy (GTDB): domain Bacteria; phylum Acidobacteriota; class Terriglobia; order UBA7540; family UBA7540; genus Gp13-AA77. The sequence goes on from DASZIG010000054.1 coordinate 11,566, forward strand.
CCGGACTGGGTGTCGTGACCGGTGTCCCATTCGAACCCAAGCAGCGGCGTGCGCCGCGCGAACTGCTCATCCTTCGGCTTTACGCCGCCCCGGGCCAGCATGAAGAGGGTATCGGGAGAGAGAAAATTCGCCGATTCGATCTCGAGATCGAAAATCGGCGGCACGCTCGGCCTCAGGACCTTCCCGACGCCGCCCTGCCGCAGGTCCATCAGCACGACCTTGGCCGGGCTCACTACCACCGCCAGGTACCGCGAGTCCGGTGAGAAGGCTCCCGCCGGCGAATAATGAATGGCGAGGTGGCCCTCCACCCTGCCTTGAGCCCCGAATTCGGACGGGGCTGATGGGCCTGCGACGCTTTCGGCCTGGCCGAAGGCGATGCCGCAGGCAGCGAGCAGGCAGGCCGCCGCAAGGCCGGCCTTAAGAACGCCTTTCGAAGATGTCAGACTCCCCTTCACACGATCTCCCCACTCGAGATGCGCCGCACGAGCTCGCGATCGGCTTCCAGAAAATCGTAGCTTCCGAGCGTACTTCGCGGAGCCCAGACGACAGACTCGAATACCCGGTTCTTCACTTCGCCGCGAAAGGAATCCACGCGGAAGAAGATCACTTGCACGTAGCGGTCGGGATAGCGGTGCCGCAGGCGAAAGACCTCCGGCCCCACGCTGGCGTCAACGGCCAGCTCTTCCTCAAGCTCGCGCCTCAAGCCCTGCTCGGGCGTCTCCCCCGGCCGCATCTTGCCGCCCGGGAACTCCCACTGCAACCCGTAAGAGTCCGTGTGGTGGCGCTGACAGATGAGGATGTCGCCGTCGCGCACCAGGATGCCTGCCGCCACCGCGATCGGGTCGGGACTAGCCATGTCTGGACTCACGCTCCCTCCACGCAAGGGACGAAGGTGAAGGCGTAGACCTCAAGACCCGGCTTGCGCGTCCAGATTTCCAGCTCGCGCGGACCGGCTTCGCGGTTGCGCGCCAGGCTGTACATGCGAGGTTCACACACGTCGATCACGGTCTCGTCGCCGAGCGCCATCACATCCTCGCCCCGATCCTCCGGTGGCAGAGGTTGTCCGTCCTGCCGAACGATCACTGTAGCCCGTCCTTCCACCGGCAGCCCGGCCGGGTCCGGGGGCGCCATCACCAGGTTGACCTCGGCCGCCGTGTACCGCAAGCGTAGGCGCGACACGCGGCCGAGCAGCGGGCAGGCGGCGACCAACTCGCGCCCGGCAAACCATGGACCCTCGAGATACGCGACGTCCGGCAAGCGCGGGTCCGACGCGGCGTAGTCTTGCACCTGTTCCTCCACGTATCCCGAACCGTTCCCGAGCAGGCCACGCGCGTAGCCTAGGTACAGCTCGGTTGTGGCGGGCAGGCAGCGGGCGCCGGGCCGGTCCGAGGGCCGCACGGGTTCGACGAGCGGCTCCGCCGGCGCCGTGACCCCGGCCTCGGCGAGCAGAAGCCGGATGGCCTCCTCGGTTTCGCCGTATTGTCCTTCGCCGAAGTGCACATAGCGGACGTAGCCCCGGGCGTCCACCAGATGTTTGGCGGGCCAGCAGCGGTTGGCGAAGGCCCGCCACGTCCTGTATTCGTTGTCGAGAACCACGGTGTATTCCAGGCCCTGGCTGCGCATGGCGCGCTCCACGTTGGCGCGGTCGCGCGCGAACTGAAACTCCGGCGCGTGCACGCCGATCACCGCCAGGCCCAGGCTCGCGTAGCGCCGGTGCCACTCGCGCAGGTACGGCAGCGTCCGCAGGCAATTGACGCACGTGTAATCCCAGAAGTCCACCAGGGTCACGCGCCCGCGCAGTTCGCGCGCCGTGAGAGACGGGGAATTCACCCATTCGCCCGTGATTTCAGGCGCGTGGATTCGCTCTCGAGAGTCAAGCCACATGATCGACCGCCGCCGCCTCCTCGCGAATCCGCGCCCAGGCGCGCTCCACGTGCCGCAACTCCGTTTGCCACTGGCCGACCGCGAGACGCAGCGTGAAGCGCCCGCCGAGCTTCGTGTGCGTGAGGTACAGATCGCCGCTCGCGTTCAGGCGTTCCATGATCGCCTGGTTGGCGGCCTCGCCCGACCGATGCCGGAAGCAGACGAGGTTGAGGGGCGCGGGCGCGGCGATCTCGAAGCGAGGATCGTCGCGCACCCAGGCGGCGAATCGCTGCCCGAGCTCCACGTGCCGCCGCACGTGATGGCGCAGGCCCTCCACGCCGTAGTGCCGGATCACGAACCAAAGCTTCAAGGCGCGGAAACGCCGGCCGAGAGGGATGTGCCAGTCGCGATAGTCGATCACCGCGCCGGACTCCGTAGCCTGGTTGCGCAGGTATTCGGGCAGCACGCTCAGCGTGTCGACGAGCGCCTTGCGGTCGCGCACGTAAAAGCAGTTGGAGTCGAAGTTGGTGAACATCCACTTGTGCGGATTGAAAGTGTAGCTGTCGGCGTACTCGAGCCCGTTCTGAATGTGGCGGAACTCGGGCGCGAGCGCGGCCGTGCCCGACATGGCGGCGTCCACGTGCAGCCAGATGCCGTGTTCGCGGCAGATGCGGCCGATGGCGGGCACCGGATCGATGGCGTTCGAGGACGTCGTGCCCACCGTGGCGCACACGAAGCAGGGAACGCGGCCCGCATCGAGATCCTGCCGGATCTGCGCGGCCAGGGCCTCGGGACGAATGGCGAAGTCGCGGTCCACGTCGACCAGGCGCAGGCTCTCGCGGCCGAGCCCCGCGATCTTGACCGCCTTTTCGATCGAGGAGTGCGCCTGGGACGACGTATAAGCCGTCAGGCGGCCGTCGCACCCGCGCTGGTTGCTCCCGAAATGGGTCGCGCGTTCGCGGCCGGCGAGCAGCGCGCACAGCGACGAGCTCGAGGCCGTGTCTTGAATCACCCCGCCGCCTGCGCTCGAGGAAAGAAACGCCTCCGGCAAACCGAGCATCCCAACCAGCCAGTCGAGCACGTGGGTCTCGAGTTCCGTGCAAGCGGGGCTGGTGGACCACAGCATCCCCTGCACGCCGAGTCCTGCCGAAAGCAGTTCGCCGAGCATCGACGGAAACGAATTATTCGACGGAAAGTAGGCGTAGAAGTTCGGCGACTGCCAATGCGTGACGCCTGGAAGGATCAGGCGCTCCACGTCCCCGAGCATGGCCTCGAAGCTCTCGCCTTCCGCGGGCGGACTCGCAGGCAGCGAGGCGCGAACCTGGCCGGGCTTCGCCTGCGAGAGCACCGGGAAGGTCTCGATGCGCTCGTAATAATCCGCAATCCAATCCACCACGGCCCTGCCATGGCGGCGGAATTCGTCCGGGGTCATGTGGTAGCTGCTTTTCTCAGTCATAAGATCGATGATCGAGGCGTTTCTGCTGGCTCCGATTAGTCTCTCCGCGCAACTCCGTGCACTCCGTGACCGGCAAAGCCTCAACACAGAGGCCACTGAGGTGCTCCGTGTTCTCTGTGTTGAAGGCTTGAGAAGCACAGAGTGCACGGAGAGCTTCGATTGCGGCTCGTGTCCGCGCGAGACAACGATCACAGCCGTCCGGCGACGATCGCGGCCACTTCTTCGAGCAGCCGCCGATCCTCGTCGGAGAAGGCGGACGGCCGGTCGCTGTCGATGTCGATTTCGCCGAGCACCTTGCCCTCGCGCTTGATGGGCACCACGATCTCGGAGCGCGTCTCCAGGCTGCAGGCGAGATAACGCGGGTCGGCGTTGACGTCGTCGATGATCAGGCTTTCGCCGGTCGAAGCAGCCGCCCCGCAGATGCCCTGATGCAGCGGAATCCGCGTGTGCGGCGAGGGCTTGCCGTGGTATGGCCCAAGCACGAGCGTGTCCGCGCCCTCCATCAGGTAGAATCCGGCCCAGGAATAGTATGGACGTTCCTCGCGGAGCAGCCGAACCACGCCTTCCATCAGCTCCACGGCGGTTGCGGCGCGAGTGGCCAGTCCGCGCACCGCCGCCGCGATTTCGCCATCCATCTTCATGATTGGCCCGAACCTCATCAGTCCCGACCTCCATCATACCAATGCCGCCCAATGCCGCGCCGGAATCCACGCTTTCTCGCGTTTCTCTGCTCTGGCTTTGCCGATGCCTATCAACTGCAGACCCCGAATCCCGATCTGCGACCGCAAGTTGGAGGGCGCGGCATTGCCGCGCCCCTACGTCATCAATTCTGGAGCGCAGCGAACACCGCCCCTACCGCAATTTGGGGCGCGGCAAGCAGCGCCCCTGCGTCGTCGCTATTTCGGATCGCCATTCCGGCCAGTCCCGCCGGGCGGCCGCTTGTCCGCGCTTCAGCTTCGGCCTCCACTGGAGCAACTCTCAGCGGCGCTTCGGTTTTTCCGGGTCGGACATTGAAAGTTGGTCAGTTTGTCAGTGCGTCAGTTTGTCAGTTCAGCTCCGACTGACACACTGAAGTACTGAAATACTGACAAACTGAAACCCTGACGATCCCACATCTGCGCTGGACGGTGGGTAAAGGTGAGAAAGTTGAGAGACTATTTTTTGGGGGCAGGGAAGAGAGGCGCGAACGCCGTCCTGCGCCCTCACGGGGCGGGCGGGTTGCACGGAGCCCGGAGGCACCGGGGATTAGGGCAAAAAGCGGCTCTCAGGCAAAACCTGGAAAGTCACGTTGCTGAGGAGCGTTCCGGCGGGCGTTGTCACCTGGACCTTGCCGCTGGTGGCGCCGGCGGGTACCGTGGTGCTGATTTGGGAACTCGAAAGCACGGTGAAGTCAGCCGCGACGCCATTGAAATCGACGCTGGTGGCGCCGGTCAGGTTCGTTCCGAGAATGGTGACCGAGCTTCCTACGCTGCCGGAGGCGGGCGCAGTTCGCACGAATGGAGCGAGGCCCACGGCCAGGCCGAACACGGTGCCGTCGTTCGATGTGCCGCCGCAGCAGGTTGTTCCGTAAAGGGTCCCGTTCGTGTCCTGATAGAGGCCTCCGGCCGGAGAGGAGCCATCGGTCTGATCGAAGTTGTGCAAGGTTGTCAGGTCGCCCCTCGAAGTGATCTTGAAGAGCGTTCCGTAGTGGACGTTGGCCCCGCCGTCGGAGGTCGTCCCGTAAAAGTTACCGTCCGTTCCCTGCGCGAGCCCGGCGAGCGGCTCGTAGCCGTCGGCGCAGGCGGTTTGGGCGCAGAAGCCATAAAGGGTAGTCAGGGCGCCTCTCGGGGTGATCTTGAAGACTGTTCCGCCGTCGTAGGCGCCCCCGAACCGCGTGGTCCCGTAAAAGTTGTCGTCGGTGCCGAGCGCAAGTCCGGCGTAAGGCGCCGCGCCGTCTCCGCAGCCGGTCTGCGCACAGAAGCTGTAAAGGGTGGTCAGGGCGCCCTGCGGGGTGATCTTGAAAACGGTGCCGTTGCTGTAAGCGCCGCCCATGTATGTTGTTCCATAAAAGGGCAAGAACATACTTGACGCACAAGTGCGTCTGTTGATTTCGATACTTTGAATTGGTCCACTTTGATCATTTGATTTGGCCCACCACCTGAACGACCGACTACGCTGTTGCGGGCTGAGCCCGGAGCGGAGGCGGCGGTG
>DASZIG010000055.1:0-107869 GCA_035949375.1 Terriglobia bacterium
TGCTGCGACGCGGTCGAGGGTACAAGAACCTTCGCTACCTGCTCCTGAAGGCTCAGCGCATGGCAGCTACCCGGACCGAATTCGTCACCATCAGGAAAGCAGCCTAAACTGCTGTCGGTTACTAATTCTTGCTCAGAGCCACTTTTACTCTCGAATGTGCGCGGTTCCTGGTTACTCGGCGCTGCGCCTATCAATCGGAGAGTCTATGAAACGGGAAATCATTCGCGTCGAGCCGCTGGCGACCTACCTGGACAAATACAAGGCCCCAACTTCAACTGTGACGAAGCACGGCGACACTATTTACGTCACGGGTGCTCCGCCGTTCGACCCCAAGACAGGAGAAATCTTCAAGGGACCGATTGAGCGTCATGCGGAGATCGTATTGGATCAACTCAAGCTCTGTGTCGAAACGGCAGGCTTTTCTCTGGAAAACATTTTGAAGTTGAATGTTTACGTCACCTCAATAGACATGTTCTCTGCGGTGAATATTGTCTACAGACGTTATTTCCCGGAAAATCCGCCCGCGCGCATCTTTATCAATGGTCCTGCTTGGAACGGCGGGTTTGATATTGAATTGGATTGTATCGCCGCCGTTTCATAAGACTGTCTTTAGTTCGGTATCTATTCTCCGCTCGTTGGCGAGCGGCCACGAAGGTGCCCTGTGCGACGGCAGGCGCGCCTTCTCGCATTGTGCTTAATCTGTCAAGCGTGGGTGGCTGGGACGACGGCTTATCAGCTGGTCGGATTGATGATCCCGGTTACGAAGTTCAGGAGCGGCGGCGTTAGCTGAACTAACGGAGCCGCCCGAGGCTCGTTAGCCAGCAGGCGCGAAGCGTCCTTCGCCCCGCCCATACCCAGGCAGAACAAAACCAAGCCTGCAAGAATCAGTCGCGCTCGATTGCCCTTTCGCATTTCTCCTCCTGTTCAGCTTCCGATCTAAATTCCGAAGCAACTTCAAAGTCTGGAGGCTGCAGTCCCGTCAGCGACCGTCGACCCTGCCGGTACGACGTACATGACCTCTCCGGATTGCAAGTGATCGGAAGGCTCGCGTGAACCAGCCAGGTCCGGAGGAAGCTTCTCTTGTGCGTAGTAAGGGCCTTGCCTTACAGAGATTTGTAAACCGAACTCGAATGGCAACAAGCTCCTTCGCCGATCGATCACGTCCGTAACTTGCCGGCGAGCCAGTAATCGACACTGAACTTTCCCGGACCAGAGCAGATCAGCAGGATAAAGAAGAGCACGTATAAAGATTCCGGAAGATAGAGGAAATCATCGAGCCAGTTCAGAGGCGAGAGTCCTTTGGGCATGGCGGAAAGCCTGGTGGTCAGGATGGCAACAAGCATGTCGACCAGTAGAGCCACGGAGGCCAGGCTCGAAAGAAACCCCAAGGCCAGCAAGGATCCGCCAACCAATTCGACACCCGACACGAAATAAACCATCAGGTGGGGAAACGGGACCTTGGCCTCAACAAGAGTTTTGTACATGGTTTGCGTGCCCCCGGCGACAAACAATTTGTTTGCCCCGGAGACGGCGAAGAACAGCCCGAGCGAAACGCGTACCAGCAGGACGGCATATTGTTCCAAACCACCGCTACCCTGCAGCGCAAACTGGATCAACCGTTTCCAATCCACCCCTTGTCACTCCATCGGAGGATGTGCCGTAACGATACCCACACGGCGACGGCGTTGACGAATTCTCGCGCCTCGCGATTATGGGTTCATCCGTTCGACCCATTGAGCGCGCCACCCGGGAGCCACGAATGGATCCGCAAAGTATTGTGTTTCCCGCGCAACCTTGACGCCGCTGAACTCCATGATGCTCACGGTGTAGGACGGCTTGCCGTCATAGGTCAGAATGAGTTCGGTGACCCAAAGATCGCCGCCGCCAATGATTCGCCGGACAGTAAACCGTTTTTTGCTCGGCTGACTGGCGCGTTGGCCCTGTATGTTGCGCCGACCGCGGGTTCGCTCGCCGGACTGCGGGTAATCGAGCACCGCGTCCTCGTGATAGATGAGGTGCTCCGTTTCAAAATCGTTGGCATCGGACGCCGCCCAATGCTGATCGAGCGCCGCACGGAGCCGCTGATCCCGCGCTCCAGAACGCTGCTCCTTTTGTTGATCGTTCATCTTGAGCCTTCAATTTGACAAGCTAGAATTTCCTTCTTCAATTCTAAATCGACCGCCAGAATACGCCCCGACCGCCCCTAAACACAAGGTCCAGTCGAGTTTTCAATGCTGGGTGTCTCCACGGACCACGGAGGATGGCAGGCGTACGTCTCCGGAGAGTCCAGCGCCCGAAACTGCCTGTTTGTTTCGCTCGCGGGCGGCGGGAAGTATGTTCCCGGTCGAGGGACTTGCGGAATCGCGTACGAGGAATACTGTTCGGGGGAGGCTCGCAGCCTGGACCTGTGAGGATACCGCACAAGGCGACGCCGTAACGGCGGCCGGGGGCGCTAGTCGATTCCGTGGATCCGCAGGTTCACCAGTTGGTCCGGCGTCAGGTCCTTCATGCCCCGGTCGCGGAGCTTGGCAATGAAGTCCGGCGTCACGCCGTGAATCCTGAAGGCAATCAGTTGATCCGGGTCGGGATGGGAATAGCCCAGCCCATGGAGCTGCTCGATGAACTCCGGCGACACGCCGTGGATGCGGAAGGCGATGAGCTGGTCGAGATCCATGTGGTCGTAGCCGGCTTTCTTGAGCTCGGCCATCCACTCCGGCGTGGCGCCGTGGATCCTCATGGCGATGAGCTTGTCCTCGTCGGGCTGGTAGCCCGCTTCGTGCAGGGTCCGCACCATCTCGGGGGTGACGCCGTGGATGCGAAAGGCCACCAGCTTGTCGCCGTCGTTTGTATTGAGTCCGGCTGCCCGGAGGCCCTGGACGAACTGCGGGGTCACTCCATGAATGCGGTACGCCACGAGCTTGTCACTGTCATTGACGTTGACCCCGAGTTTTCGCATCTCCTCGATGAACTGGGTGGTCACGCCGAAGATGCGAAAGGCGATGAGCTTGTCGGTGTCGAGGCCTTCGATGTGCTCGGCCTTCATTTCCTTCGCAAATTCCACGGTGACGTCTTCAACCGCCATGCTGATCTGCTTCTCAGAGTCGATGCCATCAAAACCAATGGCCTTCATCTGCTGCGGAAACTGTTCATTGGGCGAAAAATGGAACAGTCCGGCTCCCTCGCCGTTATCGAGAAAGCCTTCACAGTCGAATTTGCCTGCTTCACGCGAAATCGCGAAGTGGACCTCATGGCGGCCTGAGGCCGACACGTCGAGACCCTGAAACTGGTTTAAGGCCCAGTCCGAGCTCGATTGGTAATGATCGCCGTGGTCGTGGCGGATCACCGCAAAGCGAACCTTACCCGGGTCATCCGACCGGCTGAGCGTCCAGTCGCCGGTCACGGTGTCCGCGGCGCGCGCCGGCCCAGAGCCGTGCAATGCGCAGATCGCGATCGCCAGTCCGATGAACGTCCCGATTCGTTGCATTTTCATGAGGTCCTCCCTCTTTGCGCGAAAAGAATTCAACCACGGAGAGCACAGACCACGGAGCCTAGAACACCTCGGCCTGCTTGAGCGCGATCAGTTTCTCGAGAGTCAGGTCCTTGAATCCGTGACTCTTCGCCTTCTCGATGAACTCCGGCGTTACGCCCATCACTTTTGCGGAGATCAAATCATCGAGATCGAGATTCTTCAGCCCTGCAGCCTGTAGGGCTTTGACGTACGCCGGAGTGACGCCTTGCGTCTTCATGCCGATGAGTTGGTCCGTGGTCGCATTGAATCCGGCGGCCCTCATGTCACGGACGTACTCCGGTGTTACACCCTGCACCTTCATCCCCACAAGCTCGTCCACATTCGTACTCAGGCCCTGAGCCTTGATGCCGCGGATGTACTCCGGCGTCACGCCCTGCACCTTCAAGCCAATCAACTCGTCGGCCGTCGGCTTGATGCCCTCGGCTTTGAGCTCGCGAACGTACTCCGGGGTGACGCCCTGGACCTTGAGTCCGATCAGTTCGTCCGATTTCGGGTCTACCCCGGCGGCGCGCATGTCGCGAATGTAATCCGGCGTCACACCTTGTACTTTCATGCCGATCACCTCCTCCGCCGTCACCTTGAATCCGGCCGCGCGCAAGGCGTCGATGTATTCCGGCGTCACGCCCTGTACTTTCATCCCCATGATGTCGTCCAGCTTGAGGTCGAAGCCCTTGGCGTGCATCTCACGGATGTAATCCGGCGTCACGCCCTGCACCTTGAGCCCGACAATCTCATCCGCCGTGGGATTGAAGCCCAGGGCGCGCATGTTTTGGATGTACTCCGGGGAGACGCCCTGAACCTTGAATCCGATGATTTCGTCGATGTTCGGATTGAAACCCTGCGCGCGCACATCACGGATATACTCCGGCGTCACACCCTGCACTTTCATTCCAACCAGTTCGTCCACGCTCGGCTTCAGCCCCAGGTCGTGAATCGCGCGGACATAAGCCGGGGTCACGCCCTGCACCTTCAGGGCGATCAGTTCGTCGGCGGAAAGGTTCGTGAGCCCGGCGGAAGTGAGTCCGTCGAGATACGATTCCTTGCCGTTCGCCTCCTCGCTCGACCCGCTCGCGTTCTGACTCACCTCCGGATTGGGATCACGATCGGGCGCCGGGGTGGTGTACGAGGCCACGTTGGGATAGGCGGCCGGAGCGTCGGAAGCTTCGGCCTGCCGGAACACGACAGCCTCCCGGACCGTGTGAACGACGCGTGTGGCTGCCACCGCGCGTTCGGCGCGCAGCGTCCGCTCCAGCGTCTCGTGCAGGACGATGTGTGTGTCAATGCGAGCGGTTACTACCGCTGCTTCGTGTGCGAGCGCAGGACGGGAATCGAGAACGCTGTGTGCCATGCCGAGGAGCGCATTGCCAGCCAACACCATGCTGGCCATGCCGAGGAGCGCGACCGCGAAGCCGGCGGTGCGGAGTTCCCGTTGTCCGCGGCGAGGCGTGCCACGAGATCCGAGGAGCCGCAGCACACGCGCGCGCAGCGAGCCCTGATTAGCAGCCATGGCCAGCATAGGCGGCGTCCGCAACTCCTCCATGAGCATCAATGCGCGGGCATATTCGGCGGGGCCACCGCACACCTCGACGGCGGCATCGTCGCAGCAGTTCTCACGTTCGGCGCGGATGCGTCCGCTGAGCCACCATACCGCGGGATGATAGAAGAGCAGGGTTTCCCCCGCCGTCTGGAAGAGGTTCACGAAGGCGTCCAGGCGACGGATGTGCGCGAGCTCGTGCGCGATCACCGCCTCGAGTTGCCGGGGTGACAGGCCGGTCACTGCGGTCAGCGGCAGCAGTACGATGGGACGGAACCAGCCGATCACGGCGGGCGCGTCCAGAAGCCGGCACTCACAATAGCGAATCACCCGGGTCAGGCCCAAACGGCGCTGCAGGTTGAGGCAGGTTTCGATCAGCTCGGGCGCAAGTGGACCGAGCTCGCGGCGGCGCAACCGCGCAAGCACCAGCATCCCTCCGGCGGCGCGCATGCTAAAGAAGATCACTCCGGCGAACCAGGCCTCCGCGAGCCAAAGGTAGACATCCGGGCGCGGCGCTCGAGGCGCTTTGGGCGAACCTTGTGCGTTCATGAGCGCCGTGCCTACCGCCAGCACACGAGCCACGGTCCGGGTCACCTGGTGGGCCGCCGTGGAAGACCCCGCTGCCGGCCATGCGGCCGCCGAGCTTCTGGGGCGGACCACCAGGAAAGTCACGATGGGAGCCGCCAGCATCGCGGCCAGCGCTCCGACGGCCAGGGCGTACCGTGCCTGGGCGCTGCGGCAAACCGCCATGAAAACCCAGGCGAGCGCCATCAAGGCAAAACCTTGCCAGAGGAAGTGCATCAGGACAAGGCCGAGCGGATGGAGTACCGCCGGAGAGAGCAGGAGGTGAGTCATCGCATTCCCCTTTCGTAGTCATCCAGCATCCGCCGCAGCTCCTCAATTTCCTGGTGCGACGTTTTCCGGCCTTCAAGCGCGTGCAGCATGAGCTGGCTCGCCGACCCGCCAAACACGCGCTGCATGATGTCGCCCGCCAGGTCCCGCTTGGTCTCGTCCGCGGGGCGGCGGGCCTCGTAAACGTGCGCGCGCTGCTCTTCGTTGCGGCTTACCACGCCTTTGGCCGTCATGATCTGCAGCAGCTTGAGCACCGTGGTGTAACCCACGGCCTTCCTCCGGCTCAGTGCCTCGTATACTTCACGTACCGTCGACGGACCTCGATCCCAAAGAACGCGGAGAATCTCGAGCTCGCCGGCAGTCGGTTTCAATGAGTTCCGATTCGTCATGGGCACACCATACTACGAAGAGATTCGTACTGTCAACAAAAATTTTGGCCCCGGGTTCAACGCTTTCTTGGAGGCTTGGGCAGATACTATGAGGAGGGAATCACAAAACAACAACGACGCCATCGGCGGCGCTCGCGAGCCTGGGAAACAAACTGTGGCGCGGGTGTCCCTACCACCCCGGCCTTTGGGCGGATGGGATCGCGTGAACTCGTAGGCTTCGTCAGCTTCCGGTAACGGTGACAGATCTGCGGAGCACGAAGCGGAGCCGGGTTTCAGACGGCAAAACGATATTCTTCCTGCCGGTGACAAAAGCCGTGACGGCGCCTCCACCGGCGCCCACGCCCGCACCGATAGCCGCACCGACCCCGCCGCCGGCGGCCACCCCGATGAGGGCGCCGCCCCCGCTGCCGCCACCGATCCACCCGAGGTTGCGTTTCTTGTGCGACTCGCCCCGCCAGTTCTTGTGTGAGGTCACGATCCCGTAAAACTGCCCATCTACTTCGAGCGACGTCAGCGTCACGGCCAGTTCCGCCGGCCCTTTGAGTCGTCCGGAGCGCTTCGCGAACAGGATCTGGCCGGTCACGTTCGCCCCTTGCGGGACTACGACTGCGTTACCCACCACGATGGGTGCGTCCAGCGTAGCGGCAAAGGTTTGGCCTCGAGCGCTACGGGCCGAGCCGAGCGATTGGGTTAGACGAACCTCAATCGGCGTGCCATCAGGAATGGTCACCTCGGGCGGCTGACCCTGGTTTTGGGCGGCGTTGTCGGCAGGCTGCGCTTGAGCTTGCGCCTGCGCTTGATCCTGAAGTTCCTCGCCTGGCTGATTCAGTTGATTTGCCCCAGCAGCTGTAACAGGCCCGCTGCTGGCCGCAGACTGCTCGGCACCGGTGGCGGGCTGCGTGGGCGGATTAGCAGGCTGCTGTGACTCGGCATCGGCAGGCTGCACTGCTGCAGGCTGAGTCTGCGCCTGGGGTTCGGCCGGCTGAGCCGGCTGAGATTGACCGCTGGCGGTTTGCGACTGGCTGCCGGTCGCCTGCTTGGACTGTCCAGCGTTGTTGGCAACATGGCCGCATCCGCCGAGTGCGAGCGCGCATGCAAGAACCAGAGCGAAGCGAGTGAGGCGAATCGGTCGCATGAGTTTAAACTCCTTTCCCCAGACTAAACTAGCCCGTGGCGGCTCTCGGAAGCATTCCCCGGGCCGCGTCTCGACATGGGGGTATGGAGATTTCGTGCAAGGTAGGTACCAGATCTTCGCGAGGGGCATAATTCATTCGAAATCAATTGATTACGGACACACCCGTCCGCCACAAAACCACGACCGAACGTGACACGATTTCACTGACCGGGTAAGAAGTTCGTTTTGGGCGTGGGTTTGGTCGTGGGAAAAGAGGCGTGCCGGGCGTGTCCCCGATCGGGCGAAAGAAAAGGGCGCCCGATGCTCGAGGGCGCCCCTTGTGGATTCATTCAGCGAGCAGCGCAGCTTTAGAAGTAGATCTTCCCGCTGAGTTGCAGAAGGCGCTCGGCATTGCCGCCGCCGTTGTAGGTCGCCTGGACGCGCCCGAAATTCGGGTTGTTCACGTCACCGACCGGCTCCCCGAACTGCGCATGGTTGAAGGCGTCGAAGGCCTCAAAACGCAGCTCGAGGTACTTGGATTCGGTGATGTGAATGTCCTTCAACAGCGACATGTCAAAGTTATTGATTCCGGGGCCGTAAAGCGGATTGCGGGAGGAGTTCCCGATTCCTGTGCCCGGAGCTGCGACGCCAAAGGCATTGGGATTGAACCAGTAGTTCGGCAGCGACTGGCCGGTTGGATTCAAGCCCGAGTTGTTGTAGACAAGATTGTTCGTCCGGGGATTATTGATCTGGGCAGTGCCCACCACATTGGGACGGTCCCAGCACGGCACGTCGTCAACTTCCACTGAGCTCCAGCAGGTGAGTGACGGGTTCGCGGAGTCGGAGACGAGCACCGGGAAGCCCGATTGGAACGTGGCGATGCCGACCAGCTTCCAGCCGTCGGTCAACGGACGCCAGGAGTGGACGAAGTGGTAGAACGGCAGGTCGTAGTCATAGCTCAACACAAAGCGCTGCGGTGCGTCGTTGTCCGAAGGGGCATACATGCTGGTGAAGCTGAAGGGGTTGATTCCGGGCGGCGTGAAGCCGTCCTGGTTATCCGCGGTCGAGTTCTGGTCAAAGTAACGGGACCACGTGTAAGCCGCGAGGAATGAAAGCCCGTGGCTCAACCGCTTGTTCACCGAGATCTGCAACGAATTGTAGTTGGAGTTGAAGTCGGTGGCTTGCTCGTCGATCGCCGCGAGACCGGTGGTGACGGGATTGTAGCGGAAGGTCTGCGGAGCGCAAGTGCCGAGGTTGGCGGCGGTGCAGCCGGCGGCAGCGGCCACGGGGTTTGTTCCGTTGGCCAGCCCCGCAGGGTTCGTCTCGTAATTCCCTTCAAGGTGATGGGCCACGTTGCCGACATAGGCCACGCTGAGAGTCATGGAGCCGGTCAATTGGCGCTCGACCGTCAGGTTGTAGTTCTCGGACATCGGCACGCCGAAGTTCGGGCTCAGCGTGTTGATGGTCAAAGGCTCCAGGGCAGCGAAGTTAACCGCCGCGCCGGGCTTGGGAGCGGTGTAGGGGAACGGGTTCGACGCCGAGCAAGCTGTCGGGGCTGCTGCGCCGCACCACCCGGTGTAGGGAGCGGCAAAGCTGGGGCTGCCGCCGACGCCTCCGACTCCAAATGAGATCGTTGAAAAGGGAGGCGTGGAGAGATTCTGCAAGGCGATCTCTTCCTCGGTGCGGTTGTAGTAAATGCCCGCTCCGGCGTGGATGCTCCACTTCTGAGAATTGCCCGGGCTCCAGGCAAAACCAAGGCGGGGAGCAAAGTTCGCATAGGGTGTGTTGATGCCGCCAGCGCTGTTGATGCCCTTGTCGCCGGGCCAGAGCACACCGAGCGGCGCGGTGGGAAAGACGGTGGATTGCTGTCCGGGCCGGAAAGCGTTGACGTTCAAACCGCCGTTCGAGAGGTTAAGATACGGGGTGTCAATGTCCCAGCCGGTACCGAAGGTGAGGGTGAGGTTGGGCCGCAGCTTAAACTCATCCTGCACATAGGAGTAATACTCCCTCGAGCGCGCATTAATGGTAGCGCCGTTTTCCTGCACGTAATTGTCCGGCAATCCCAGCAGGAAGTCCACGGCTGGGAGGCCCGTAGAATACGTGCCCGATCCCGTGTAATTGTAAAGACCGCTCAGGGCAAAATAGAACGGGTTATAGACCTCGAACCGGTCGGTTGAAAAGCCGGCTTTCAAGGTATGCCGTCCTATGATCTTGGAAAAGTTGTCGATGGCCTGATAGGTGTTCTCGATGCGAGGCTGAGGTCCCTCATCGCTGAAACCGAGGCTGAAGAACCCCGTGATATTGATCAGCGGTATGGAAGCAATGGCCGGGTTTTGGGGGTTGATCCCGGTGAATCCGTAACTGGTGGGGTTGATGGGGTCCACCGGATTCACCGCGTTGAAGTTAAAGCGGAAGTAGGCGAAGCGCGCCTCATTCAGGGTCGTGCCGCTGAAAATGTGGTTCCAAGCCAGGGCATACTGCTGGGCATGAAGGACGTTGTCCGAGGCGAATCCGGGCAGCGTCGCGCCCGCGAAGGGCAAAGTGCTCGTGGTCGGATTGCGCTCCCACAGCCAGTAACCCCAAATCGAATCCTTGCTGCTGAAGGTCTGGTCGACACGCGTGATGTACTGGTCATCCAAGCCAACCGTGGACGGGCTGAACTGATATTGGTTGCCCGGGGCGTTCGGCATGGGCACAAACTGATTCGTGAGCTTAAGGGCAAGCGGATTGAGATCAGCCTGGGGAATCACGTTGTTTGAGAAAATGGTGGAGTACGGGGTTCCAGCGGGATAGGTCGCACCGCTATCGCCCACCAGAGGGAACGCCGAAGTCCCTTTCGCGGTCGAGAGGCCGGCCCAATCACCGTTAAGTTCGGACGGCGAAAACACAGTCTGCTCTAAAGAACCCTGGGGCACCACGTTTCGCGTGCCCTGATAGGAGAAGAAGAAGAAAGTCTTGTCTTTGCCGTTGTAGACGTGCGGGATAATCACGGGGCCGCCGATGGTGCCTCCAAACTGGTTCTGATGGAACGGCGTAACGGTGGGCTGGAAAAAGTTCCGAGCGTCCAGGCCCGTGTCCCGGTAAAACTCGAAGGCGTCGCCATGAAGGTTGTTGGTGCCGTTCTTGATTACGGCGTTCAGGATAGCTCCGGAGTTGCGCCCGTATTCCGGGTTGATGGTGCTGGTCACCATGTGAAACTCGCCGATAGCGTCAGGGCTCGGAATGATTCCGGCGGTGTTCAGCGAGATGTCAGCGGTATCGACGCCGTTCACGAGGAAGGCGTTTTGCTGCGTCTGGGAACCGTTGGTTGAAAAGTTCGTGCCGCCGCTGGTCATGCCAAATCGATCGGAGCCTCCGACCACACCCGGCTGCAGCTGCTGCAGTTGGATCCAGTTCCTGCCATTGAGCGGCAGGTCCGTTATGGTAGAGCCGGTGATGGTGGTTCCAAGCTGCATGCTGGTGGTGTTGATCTGCGCAGGATTCGCCTCAACTGTCACCTGCGTGGCGGTGGCCCCCACCTGGAGCGCGGCGTTGGAGACGTACACCTGATTGACATCAAGGTGAATATTCGTGCTTACAAGCTTGGTGAATCCGGCCGCCTCCACAGTCACGCTGTAGTCCGACGGAGCCTGCAAATTGATGGCTTCAAAGGCGCCGTCCTGCTGGGTGGTCACCGTTCGTGACACTCCGGTTGCAGTGTTGATGATGGTGACGGTCGCACCCGGGACGGTGGCGCCAGTTTGATCCGTGACGGTTCCTCGAATCGTCCCATAAAGGTTGTCGGCCAGAGCGGGGGCCGCCGCCAGCGACAGCGCGAACGTGGCTGCGAGCAAGGTGTTCAGTATCCTGCGAAGGGAAAAACCGGGGTAGGCACCCTCGGGCATACGGAGTCCTCCAAAAATGGGTTTCTCCGGCCCGGCCTCGCTAGTGCAATCGACGGTCCATATAGCGCCCCTCGCGGAGCAGGCGTTAAATCAGCAGGATACGTAAGGAATCGCGGGCCGCTCCGCGCGCGAATTACTGGAATACGCAGTCTGGCTACAGAAATCCATAGAAAGGCCGCTCAAAGCGCGGGTCCCATCTGAGGGTCATAACCTCGGTGTCCATCGACCGGAGCCACGGCAAACCTGTTGTCCCGCGGCGAGAATCCGATTAAGCTCTCAAGGCGTATTACTCGGAGAGAAGCGGAGTGGATCCTATAGCGCGGCAAGAGCCTGCACGCCAGGACACTGACGAGGGTCTGATCCGCCGCATTCTGGCCGGCGACGAGACGGCGCTCGGAACCCTGTACGATCGCTATGGGGGATTGGTGTATTCCGTGGCGAACCGCATCCTGCGCGATACCGGGGCCGCCGAAGAAGTACTCCAGGACATCTTCCATCAGCTTTGGCGGGCGGCGGCAGGGTTCGATGCCGCGCGCGGCAGCCTCTCCAGTTGGCTGCTGGTGATGGCGCGTAATCGCTCGATTGACCGCTTGCGCCGGCGGGATCTCGCGTCCGCGGGCGATCCCATGGATCTGATGCCGGCCTCCGGCTTCAACCTGGAAAACGAGGCCGCGCGCAACGAGATGGTGGCCCAGGTGCGACGGGCCTTGGGTTCGTTGCCCGAGGGGCAGCGTCAGGCAATGGAACTCGCCTACTTCGAGGGTCTGACGCAAACAGAAATCGCAGCGCGCACCGGCGATCCTCTGGGAACGGTGAAAACGCGACTGAGGACGGCGATGGCAACGTTGAAGAAGGCGTTTGAATCCTGACGAGCTGATGAACGGACATCCCCAATTCGCAGAGGACTTCGAGCTCTACACCCTTGGCGTGCTCGACGGCGATGACAAGGCGGCATTCGAAGCGCACCTCGCCGTTTGCGCTGAATGCCGTCGCGAGCTCGAGGGCGCCCGTAGCCGCGCGTCGCTGCTGGGCCTCGCGGCCGTTCAGGCTTCGCCGCGCTCCGAGGTCAGGGAGCAAGTGCTCGATCGTTTTCGAGTCGATCGCTGCGCCAAACAGCCGCTGCAGGCGCCGACGGCCGCTCGTTACCGGCGCAGCCCCTGGACGCCGCTTTGGGCGGCAGCCGCCGTGGTGCTGCTCGTGGCGGCCGCCTGGCTGGAAAGGGAGAATCGCCGGCTGGAGGCGGGTCTGGCTCAACTCCAGGCGACCCACGTGCAGCTCGAAGCCTCGAGCCGCGAGCTTGAGGAGGAGAGCGCGCGCGCCCAGGCTGCGCTCGACGTCCTTACGGCGCCCGAAACAATCCAGGTGGAACTTGCGCCCGTCGCAGCGCGGCCGGTGCCACATGGCAAGGCTTTCTACAACGCTTCCAAGGGATTACTCTTTTACGCTGCCGATCTGCCTGCACTGGCGGCCGGACACACCTACGAACTCTGGCTGATTCCCTCCGAGGGCGCACCCATCGACGCCGGCCTGTTCAACGCGGACCTGCGCGGTAACGGAGAGGTGATCCTGCCCGCCCTGCCTCGTGGTCTGACGGCCAAGGCTTTCGCGGTTACCGTTGAGCCTGCCGGAGGTGTTCCGGCCCCGACCGGGCCCAAGGTTCTCATCGGCCCGGTGTCCTGATCTATTTTTTCAATCCGAGTGATACCCAGTAAGCGTATACTCCTTTGTGCAGGGAGATGGGTCGCACTCGCGGAACTCCGGTTCAAGTCGCAGTGCGAAACCAGCAGGCAGAGCCGCTCGCCTTGCAGCCAGTGGCGGCAACATTCGAAGAGGAGGAACGAAGGATGAAGAGAGTACTTTCAACCCTTAGTATGGCGGCTGTGACGCTGGTAGCTCTCGGTTTCCTGGCCGTCGGCCAACTCCGGGCCGATACCTGGACGGGGTGGATCAGCGACAGCGGCTGTGGCGCCAAGGGTGCTTCCGCCAGCCATAAGGCGTGCGCCGTGAAATGCATCAAGGGTGGGGGCAAATACGTGTTCGTGAACTCCGCCACCAAAGACGTGACTCCCATCCACAACCAGGATGCGGTGAGCGCGGATAACATCGGCATGGAAGTGACGGTCAGCGGCACTCTGACCGATAGCAAGGAACTCCACGTCGACAGCATCACACCCGCCAAATCCTCGAACTGACCGCACTGCACCTTGACGAGCCAAGCCGCCACCTTAAGCAAAGGGTGGCGGCTTCGTCTTCTGTGCCACTCGCCATGTATCTTGGGTATCGCGAGCCTCCCCTTTTCCTTTTTCCATCCCGAACCAACTCCGGCGGCATCTCCCTCCGAAAACCGATACCGGCTCCAAAAAACCGGTACGGGCCTTTCTTACGTATTGATCTTTGCATGCTCTAAAGACCCCCTAGCCCGGCGGGATGCTGCCGACTGTGCCCTTACCAAGGCGCTCCGGGCTGGGTCGGTCTATTACGACTTGCTCAACAGGCTGCCTTTGAGTACAATCCGGGCGGCAAGAATCTGCGCCTGACAGCTTTAGCGCAGCGCCACGACGAACCCCGGTGCGCGCGTGCACGTAACAGTAAGCTCAAACGGTGAATCGCTCCACAACCGAACTCTCCGAGAAGGGGGAATGATTATGAGCAAGAGCAAGAGAAGGAGACCGCTCGTCGCCCTGATTCTGGCCTTGGCGGCAATCTCGGCCGCGCCCGCCCTGCTGGTGGGTCCGACAGGAATGATCGCTTCGAGCCATCGCGAGGCGCCCATCACCGCGCTCGATCCCAAGGCGGACATCACCGATGTGTGGGCCTTCCGCAGCTTCGACGTCAACGGCAATGATACCAACCCGGCAAGCATCACCATGATCATGGGTGTTGATCCCTTCGCGGAGCCCGCCAACGGTCCGAACTGGTTCCCTTTTGATCCCAAGATCCTCTACGAGATTCACGTCGACAACAACAACACCGGTGAGGGCGAAATCGTCTTCCAGTTCCGCTTCTCAACCCAGTACCAACTGCCAACGGTCTACACGGGCCTGGCGGGGTTCACCTCATCGAGCGGCGGGACGGCCCCCGGCATTCCCGGACAAATCAGCACTTTCAGCAACCCCGGCCTGAATTTCCGCCAGACCTATACCGTAACGATGATCAAGAACGGAGTTTCCACAGCGATCACGAACACCGACGGATCGCCCTTCTACGTGGTCCCAGCCAATGCCGGTCCGCGGACCATTAACTACGCGGCGATGTACGCCGCCGGGACCTACACCCAGACCAACCTGGGGATCTCCACCTTCACCGGCACCGTCGACGATCCCTTCTTTATCGACCTGGGCGGCGCTTTCGATACTGGCAATTTCCATACCGGCCCCAGCGGAATTCCGGGTGTAATGAACGCACCGACGGACCCTCCGGGAACTTCGACCGACGGCGCCAACGGCAATTTCGCGGCGGACACTGTTTCCGGCTACGCCGTGAACGTTCTTGCCCTTCAAGTGCCGATCGCCGCGCTCACCAGCACCGGAGTCATTGAGCCCGCGACTTCCCCTCACGCCACCATCGGGATTTGGGGCACCACGGCGCGTACACGCATCTCCATTCGCCGGGCCCCGACTCCGGAATTGGACATTCCGGACGTTTCGCCGTCCGTCAACGCACGCGTCTTCAGCCAGATTCAACGCCTCGGCAATCCTCTCATCAACGAGCTGATCATCGGCACCGGCACCAAGG
Organism: Terriglobia bacterium; assembly: GCA_035949375.1. Lineage (GTDB taxonomy): Bacteria > Acidobacteriota > Terriglobia > UBA7540 > UBA7540 > Gp13-AA77. Next base: position 15,038 of record DASZIG010000055.1, read on the forward strand.
ACTTCTGGAGCATGTCGCAGCCGGTGAATGACTCGCAGTTCGCAAGCTACGACCTCGACCCGGGTTTCACGGCTATTGTGGACTCGCTTTACTCCGTGCTGGTGCCGGGCGCGCTTTACTCTCCGCCCGCCCCGCGCAACGATCTGCTGCCGTTGGTTGAGTATCTTCCGCCTATAGCGGCTACCGGAACGCCGTCGGGGCCGGTCGCAGACCTGCTGCGTCTGAACACGGGCGTGGCTCCTACAGCTCCGGGCAAGGCCAGCCGGCTGGGCCTGCTGGCGGGCGACGGCGCCGGCTTCCCCAATGGCCGCCGCCTTGCGGACGATGTCGTTGACATCACGTTGCGAGTGGCGGTGGGGGGCGTGCTGGCCGGCAACCAGTGCGGCGCCAGCCACACGAGCAACTGCGACGTGTTTCCCAACAACGTGCTCGGTGACGGCGTCAACGTGAACGACGTGATCACGGACCTTGCGACCGACAACAGCACCAATCTGGTGGAACCCAACACCCACTTCCACACCTCGTTCCCCTACGTCGACTATTGCCCGAGCGGCCGCAACCGCCAGCACATCGATCCCGGAGACGTGGGATGTAACATCAACCCGGGCGACATCTGCGCCACGAACTGACCACAGGCAGGCTGCCGCGGTCCTCCAGGAAGGGCGGGGTGAAAATCCCGCCCTTTTTTCCTAATCCTCGGATCGGATTCTCCATGAGATCTGCCCTTTTACTTTTTGCCCTCGCTGCGGCGACGGCCTCTGCCCAGACGGGTCCGGGCGCACTGTCGCCCGCCGAAGGCCGCATTCAGGCTGCCGAAGCTCAGATCCGGCAGAAGCCTGACCGGTTCCAGGCTTACAACGACTTCGCGCTGGCGTTGGCCCGCCGCGCGCGTGAAACCGGAGATGCCTCCTACTTCGAGAAAGCCGAGCAGGCGCTCGCGCAGTCCTTTCGAATCCAGCCCGGCAACTTCGAAGGGCAGCAGGCCCGCGTGCTCGTGCTGCTCGGCGAGGATCGATATCGCGAGGCGTTAGATCTGGCCCAGGCTCTCAACTCTCGTATGCGGGACGACGTGCTGGTTTGGACTTACATGGCGGAAGCGGCCGGCGCGCTCGGCGACTACGATAAGGCCGAGAAATGGGCGCAATGGGCAATGGACCTTCGCCCCGGCAATGTGCCGGCTTACCTCTGTGGAGCTGCACTGCGCGAAGACTGGGGTGACATCGATGGCGCGCTCGACTTCCTGGGCAAAGCCCTGCAGGAAACTCCACCCCTCGAAACTGAAGAGACAGCGTGGATCCTGACGGCGATGGCCCGGCTGAGCCGGCTGAGCGGTAAGCCCGACGCTGCCGATGGGACCCTTCAACAGGCTTTGAAGACGTTTCCCGGGTACCACCTGACCCTCGACGAGCTGGTGCGAACCCGCATGGCTCAGCGTCGCTACGCTGAAGCCGTGGAATACGCCGAAACGCGTAACCTGAAGTTTGCGACTCCCGAGAGCCGCTACCTCGAAGCGGAGGCGCTCGAGGACGCGGGCCAGCACGACGCGGCGCGCGCCGCCTTCGAGCAGTTCGAACGGGAAGCGCGTTCCAGGATCGATCGGCCGGACAACGCCAATCGTGAGCTCGTGCTCTACTACACCGATCACAATCGGCAGCTCGGCGAGGCCTTGCGCATTGCGCGGTTGCAGCTCGCGGGCCGTCACGACGTCTGGACGCTGGACGCCGGCGCCTGGGCCATGTTCGCGGGCGGCCGAACTCCCGAGGCCCAGGGGCTAATCAACAAAGCCCTCGCGGTGGGGACCCGGGACGCCGTGCTGTTTTATCACGCCGGAGCCATCGCCGCAGCAAGCGGTGATCGCGCCGCTGCGGTGCGATACCTCACGCAATCGCTCGATCTCGAGCCGGCCTCCGAGGTCGCGGGGCGAGACCACACGGCTCTTGCCAAGCTGGCTCGTCCGGACGGAAACAACCGGCCCTAGGCAATGTCTCAAATCCCAACCCGAGCTTCGCTCGCCGTCCTGCTTCTGGCAGTGGCGCCCGGCCTTGCCCTGGCGCAGTCGCCGACGGATCGCAGCATCCAGTCCTTGCAACTGCACCTGAAGATGTACCCTGAGGACTACAAGTCCTACGACGCGCTGGGTGCAGCTTACATCCAGAAGGGCCGCGAGACCGCAGACGCAAGCTATTACGAGCTGGCAAAGCAGGCCCTCAACAAGTCCCTCGATCTCCTGTCGAGCGATCCCGCCGCGGCCTCCGCCAAGACCCACATGGCCGTTGTGATGATGTCCGAACACCAGTTCGAGGACGCCTTGCGCTGGGCCGAGGACGCCCTGGCCCTGGGATCGGGCGATCGCTCGCCGTGGGCCATCGTGGGCGACGCTCTCACCGACATGGGACGGTACGCTGAGGCGGAGGCAGCTTACGCGAAGCTCAGCTCCCCGGACGGCGACCCCGGTCTCGCCTACCAGCACGACAGCCGCATGGCTTATCTGCGATTTATTCACGGCGATTCCGAGGCTGCAACCCGGCTGATGCGTCAGGCAATCACGACCGCCATGGCGCTGCATCTGCCGGCTGAGAACCTCGCCTGGAGTGAGTATCAATTGGGGGAAATCTGCTTCAAGAGCGGTGATCTTCCCTGCGCGGAGCAGGCCTACCAGGCAGGCCTCGGCTTCGACCCGGGCTCGTACCGGAATCTCGGCGGGCTCGCCGAGCTCCGCACCGCCCAGGAACGTTATCCCGAGGCGATTGCGCTCTACCAGAAAGCCATCGCAGTCGTGCCCTTTCCCGCCTTCGCGGCCGCGCTCTATGACCTGGAGACGCAGTGTGGAAACACGGCGGAAGCCAGGAAGCAGGTCGATCTGATCGACTTCATCAGCAAGCTGAATCCGGTGAACCAGAGGCTGTTCTATCGGGAAGTGGCGTTGTTCTACGCCGACCACGGCTTGAAGCTCGCCGAGTCTCTCGGGCTGGCCGAGAAAGAACTGGAAGTCCGCAAGGACATTTACACCTGGGACATACTTGCCTGGGTGCTTTACAAGGACGGGCGCATTGCAGAGGCCGCCGAGGCCATGGCGAAAGCGCGCGCGCTCGGAACGCGGGACGCTATACTCGATTTTCACGCCGGCATGATCGAAGCGCGCCTGGGGCATCGCGACCGCGCAAGCACGCTGCTTGCGAGCGCCCTGGCGCCGAACCCGCACTTCCATGTCTTGTATGCGGACCAGGCGCGAGTGACCCTCGCCGAGCTTCGAGCGCCCGGCTCGCCCGCCAACTCGGGAACCACGCCGGCATCCTCCGCATGCGGCGGTACCGCTGCAGACCGGGGGAAGCAGGGGACGCGCCAGCCATGAAACGTCTCCGTCGCCCGTCCGCACGCCTGCATTGTTCCCGAGCGGTCCACCTTGTGTTGCTTGTCATGGGACTGGCGCTGGTCTTCGTTCCCAAGCGGAACTTTGCCCACCCGATGGGCAACTTCAGCATCAGCCACTATGCCGGACTGCGCATCGCGTCTGGCGTTGTGGAGCTGCGCTATCTGCTCGACATGGCTGAGATTCCAACATTCCAGGAAATCCAGCAGACGGGCATTGTCCCCAGGCCCGACGATCCGCGCGTGCTGGCTTATCTGCCGCGCAAAGCCGAGACACTCAAGGCCGGACTCACGCTGCTTGTGAACGGCCGCCCGCTCGCGCTCGAGATCGTCTCCGAAGATGTGATCTTTCCGCCCGGCGCAGGGAATCTCCCCACCATGAAGGTCGGAGTTGTCTATCGCGCCGCGCTGCCCGAGGCGACTTGTGATTCCGCGCCCTGCACACTCGAATACCATGACGGCAATTTTCCCGAGCGCGCCGGCTGGAAGGAAATTGTGGCCACCGTCGCGCCCGGAACCACATTGATGTCGAGCACCACCGCTGCCAGCTCGCGCAGCCAGGAGCTGGCGAATTATCCGACGGACCTCATCAACAGCCCGCCGCAAGACCTCTCGGCGCGAGTCGCATTCCTTCTTCCCGCCGGTCTCGGCGCTGTCGCAAAACCGGAGGCCGTCGCGCCGACCACTCCGGCGTCAACGCTGCCTGAAGCCGCGCCGTCATCCCGGCTTGCTTTGCCGAACGCAAAGCCAGCTATTACCCGCACGAAGCCAGCGCCGCAACCCGGCGCTCGGATGAACCCGGATTCCGCGTCTCGCCTCGCCGCCCCGCCATCTTCCGCCACGATCGGCGCCGCGGGGGCTCAACCACCGGTGCTGAGCCTGCAGGCGAACAAGCAGGGGACGCCGCGCAATCGATTCACGGAGCTGATTGCGTCAAACCAGTGGGGTTTATGGTTTCTCCTGACGGCGGCGCTGATTGCGGCCGCGCTCGGCGGGTTACACGCGCTCGAACCGGGACACGGAAAGACGATCGTGGCGGCTTACCTCGTGGGTTCGCAGGGCACCGCCGCTCATGCGCTGCTACTGGGCTTGATCGTGACCGCGACCCACACGGCAGGAGTTTACGCTCTGGGCCTGGTCACGCTCTATCTTTCGAACTACATCGTTCCGGACCACCTCTATCCATGGCTCGGCATCTTTTCCGGACTTACGATTGCCGCGCTTGGCCTGTACCTGCTGTGGCAGCGGTACGCCGGAAACGCGCATGGCCACAGTCATCATCACCATCACGGCTTGGGACACACGCATCATCATCACGATCATGAAGCGAGTCATGATCACGAGCACGACCATGATCACGTCCACGAGCACGGTGACCTTCACGTCCATGACCATGCTCACGACTTTGATCACGCTCACGCTGGGGATCATCATCATCACGAGCACGGCGCTCCAGTTGCGGGCAAGCCATTCTCTTACCGGCAGCTGGTGGCGCTCGGGGTGACGGGCGGAATCGTACCTTGTCCGGCGGCTCTCGTCGTCCTGCTGAGCGCCGTGGCACTGCATCGGGTTGCGTTCGGACTCTATCTGATCATCGCTTTCAGTTTGGGGCTCGCGGCCGTGCTCATTTCCATCGGGCTGGTTACGGTTTACGCCCGCAAGCTTCTGGCGCGCGTCCCGAGCGACGGACCACTCATCCATCGCTGGCTGCCCATAGCCTCGGCGGCGGTAATCACCTGCCTCGGCGCCGGAATCACAGTGCAAGCGTTGATGGCGATGGGTGTGCTTCGTTTCCGGCTGTAGCAACTGGAAGATCGGGGAGCGTCCCGGCGCTCATGACGGGCCCGAAGTCAAGGTAGGTTATGCTCGGATATCGGAGAGTGCATGAGTAGTCTGGTCGCCATAACGCTCATCGGTTTCGTGCTCGGAATGCGCCACGCCACGGACCCCGATCACGTCATCGCCGTCACCACCATCGTCAGCCGGCAGCGTTCGCTTGGGAGCGCCGCGCTGATTGGCGCTTTCTGGGGCGTCGGTCACACGATCACGATCCTCGCCGTGGGCAGCGCCATTATCCTCTTCAACGTTGTGATTCCGCCTCGCATCGGCCTGACCATGGAATTGGCCGTGGGAATCATGCTGGTGCTGCTCGGCGTCCTCAACCTCACTGGGGTCACGCGCGCGATCAGCGAGCGGCTCACCCCGGGCCGTGCCGGCGGACACTCGCATCCTCACGAGCACGGGGACTACGTCCACACGCATCTGCACAGTCATGCGCCCGGACATCACGGCCATTCCGAGGATGCGACGCCGCAAGCCCGGCTCGATCGCCGATTCGGCGGCCTGGGCGCTTACCAGGCGATCCGACCGCTGGTGATCGGCATCGTTCATGGCCTCGCAGGCTCGGCGGCGGTCGCACTGCTGGTCCTGGCCACCATCCACAACGCGCCCTGGGCCGTCGCCTACCTGCTCCTGTTTGGCCTCGGGACCATCGCGGGCATGATGCTCATCACCGCCGCCATCGCCGTGCCCTACACCTATACCAGCCGGTTTTCGCGGCTGAACGCCGGCCTGGCCGCAGCTTCCGGCCTGGTCAGCGTCGGGTTCGGTCTTTTCATCGCTTACCAGATCGGATTCGGTGACGGCTTGTTCACGGGCCACCCGAACTGGGCCCCGCACTAGCGGCCAATCGTCGATCAACTCCCGGGCGGCGCCACACGCGTCGCGGGCACAACGCTCCCTTGGGCGACTGCCTCCATCGCTTCCAGGTATTTGTAGCCGCTTCCCGTCAGGAACAGGACGACGCTCTCCGGGGGCGAGACCAGCCCCTGGTCTCGCAACAGTTCGAGGGCCGCGAGCGTAGCGCCGCCTTCGGGCGAAGTCACCACGCCCTCGGCTTGTGCGATCTCTCGTACGGCGCGCAGCATGGCGCCGTCATCCACGGCGACCGCCGTGCCCCCGCTCTCGCGGAGCGCGCTCAAAATCAGCGCATCGCCCACGGCGGAGGGTACACGCAGGCCGCTCGCCATGGTCGCCGGGTCGATCCACTCCTCGGCGCGCTCCGCGCCGCGCCTGAAGGCTCGCACCATGGGCGCGCAACCCGTAGCCTGCACGGCCACCATGCGCGGCCGGCGTCCGGTGGTCCAGCCGAGTTGCTCCATTTCCGCGAACGCCTTCCACATTCCGACCAGGCCCGTGCCGCCGCCCGTCGGGTAAATCATGACCTCGGGCACCCGGCCGTCGAGTTGCTCGACCACCTCGTAGGCCATGGTTTTCTTGCCCTCCACACGGTAGGGCTCTTTCAGCGTGGAAAGATCGAACCAACCCTCGGCGCGAATGCGCTCCCCGAGCGCGCGTCCGCAGTCCTTGATGCTGCCCGCGATCAGCCGAACCTCCGCGCCCAGGATGGAGCACTCCAGCCGATTCATCACCGGCGTCCCTTCCGGCATGAAGACGAGAGCCTCGAGTCCGGCCCGCGCGGCATACGCGGCCATCGCTCCTCCGGCGTTTCCGGCCGAAGGAATGGCCACCTTGCGCACTCCGAGCTCGTGCGCCATGCTGATGGCGACCGATTGGCCGCGCGCTTTGAACGACCCGGTCGGATTTGCGCCCTCATCCTTGAGATACAAGTGCGGAAGCCCCAGCCGCTCGCCGAGCCGGACGGCATGCAACAGCGGCGTGAAGCCCTCACCGAGACTCACGGCGGACGCCTCGGCCTGGAGCGGCAGAACCTCGCGATAGCGCCACAGCGTCTTCGCGCGCATCTTCACGGCATCGCGCGGCATGGTGGCTGGACCTAACCAGTAACGTATGAGCAGCGGTCCGCCACACTCGCACAGGTTGTAGACGCGGTGGGGCTCAAGGCGCTTTCCGCAGCGGGAACATTCGATGTGGGAAACGTTGTGCGAACTCATGCTCGTAGCTAAAATCCCTTCCGGGCGATGCTCGATTTTTGTCCGTGCGAACCCGTAGAATGAAGACTGACGGATCTCGCCGCATGCCCATTCGCCTGATCGCCATAGACCTGGATGGAACGCTGCTGAGCACGAATCTCTCGATCTCCGCGGCCAACCGCGAGGCTTTGCGCGCCGCCACGGAGCGCGGCGTCGAACTGGCGATCGTTACGGGACGGCGCTTTCATTCCGCGCGTCCCTTGCTCGAGGCCCTGGAATGTCCGCTCACGCTGATCTCGTCGAACGGCGCCCGCATCAGTAGTCTCAAAGGCGAAGTCTGCCATCGGAACTTCCTGCCCGCCGGCATCGCGCGCGAGGTGCTGCACGGGACGGCGCCCTTCCGCCGCTACGCGGTGGTGATCTATGACGTGCCCGGGCGTGGCCAGGTGGCCATGCAGCAGGACGGCGCTCTCGACGGGCCGCTCGGCTGGTATCGCCGGAACGCTCCCGAGGCGCTCGTCGAAGTCGCGGACCTGGAGGCTGCGACGCTGCCCGAATGCCCGGACGTCATCCAGGTGTTGTTCAGCGGTCCGCCCTCCGAAATCGCGCCGGCGGCCCCGTTGCTCGAAGCCTCGTCGCTTGCCCCGCTCATCAGCCTCAACTGGACGCGGTATCCGGCGCGCAATACCGTCCTGCTCGACGTGATGAATCGCGGCTGCACGAAGGGCGCCGCGCTCCGCCTGTGGGCCGAACGCCGCGGCATCGATCCTCGGGAGATCATGGCGCTGGGCGACAATCATAATGACCGCGAAATGCTGCAATTCGCCGGGCGGCCCGTGTTGATGGCCAACGCCGAACCCGGAGTGGGCTGCGACGGTTGGGCCAGCACCCTCTCCAACGACGAAGACGGTGTGGCCGCGGCCGTGCGGCAATACGTTCTCGAATGGTGAGCCCGCCCGGCGCTACTGCTGGATTACTTCGGTTCCCGCGGGCGGCGCGAAGGTGAACATCCGCGGCGACACCGCAACATTGCGCGTGATGCGCCCGAACGTGAACTCCATCCGGGTCTCGTCCGGATACGTCACCACCAGCCGGCGAATGTCAAACTCCGGCGTCAACTCCACCAGCACATCGTGATATTCCTGGTCGTAGCCGGCCTTGGGATATGCGCGCAGCACACGATCGGCGGGATCGGCGGCGCCCGCCGAATCGGCAAACTCGATCTTGGAAAAGGCGCGCCGCAGGTTCAGGTGCGTCACCAGGAGATCGAGCGGCACGCGCACATCAGCGCTCGCTTCCAAAGGCGTGCGTGTAAGCTGCTTTTCCGCCGGCACCCAGAGGAGCACTTCCTTGCCGTCGGAGAGAAAGAGTTTCGACTCAGGCTTCTCATATTCCCAGCGCATTCTGCCGCCGCGCGCCAGGGTCACCTGGCCTGACTCCACGCGGTCGCGACTCCAGGCCGAGTACTCCTGCGTGAAGGCCGCGTGCAGTGTGCGCACGCTGCGGTAGTTCGCCTCGAACCCCTGGATGCAAGCCTCGAGCGACACGCATCCGCCCGCGGGAACCGATGCGGGGTGCGCGGGCGCGCCCATGCCCACGATCAGTAACGCGAGCGCCACAGCGCCGAAAGGGCGCGGACCCTTTGGCTCAGGGCGCCGCTGGCGTCGCGGCGGGTGCGGGCTCCGCAGTGTTGGCATTCGAAACCTCCGACTCTAGTTTATGAAAGGCCGCGAGCGCGGTCGGGTTGTCCGGATCAATGCTGAAGCCCTCCTGGTATTGCGTGAAGGCTTCCGGGTAACGCCGGGAGGACCCGTAGAGCAAGGCCAGCATGAAGTGGACGCGGCTGTCGCGTGGACCGAGCTGCTCCGCGCTCTTGAAGTCGCGTTCGGCCTCCGCAAGATCACCCTGCTGCCAGCGGGACAGCCCCAGGCCAAACCAGGCGGAAAGACCCGGCTGGAGCGCGAGCGAGGCGCGGAACTCGACGTCGGCGTCCGCAAAGCGCCCGTCGTCAAAATAGAGCTGTCCCAGTTGATTGTGCGCGAAGACGCTCAAGGGCGAAAGGCGGATCGCGGTCTGAAGCTCCTGCTCCGCATCATCCCGGCGCCCCATCTGATCGTAAGCCATTCCGAGGTCGATGTGTGATCCGGTGTCTCGGGGCGCTACCTGCAGGGCGCGCTTCAGGTCCGCCACCGCCTCGTCGTACCGATGCTCGCTGATGAGCAGCAAGCCGATATTCGACAGCACCACGGGCTCGTCCGGTGCGATCGCGGCCGCGGCGCGCCATTCCTGTTCGGCAAGCTCCTTCTGCCTGGTCTCCCAATACACTTTGCCGAGATTGGTGTGCATGACGTAAGCGTCCGGCGACACCGCAAGCGTGCTGCGAAAGAACCTCATGTCATCATGCCAGTCGCGATTGCGGGTGACCGTGCGCGCTGCCGCCAGGACGGCGACGATCGTGGCCGCCAACGCGAGCGCCTGGCGCCCGCGGCGCCCGTGGGTGTCTGCCAGCCCCCAAAGCTCAAGCCCGGCCCAGGCGATCAACCAGCAGAAGCCGACCGACGGCAGGTAGAGATAGCGCTCGGCAAAGGCGGCGATGGGCATCCAGCGCAAATTCAGAACGGGCAGGAGCGTCACCACGAACCAGATGAGCCCGAAGGAAACGAGGCGCGCGCGTCGCCACCAAAAGGCGAAGAGCGCCGCGCCCAGCAGCGTCACCAGGAGTCCGCCCAGTACCTCGGGCAGGAGGGCGGCCCAGGAAGTGGGGAAGACGTAATAGGCGCAAAGCCGGACCGGCCACAGCATTTTGGCGGTGTACTCAAACACTAAAGCCGCAGCGGAGAGCACGACCCCTTCGGCCGATACGCCGGGACGCGCCGTGGGCGCCGGAGCAAGGGCGCCCAAAAAGTGAATTCGCACCAGAAAATATATGGGCACCAGCAGCCATGCGGGGGCGTAACGCGCGGCTTTCTCCCGCAGCGTGGTCTCGGCGCGATCGCTGCGGTACAAGTGCTCGAAAACGGTGCAGAGCACCGGCAAGGTTAGGGCTTGCTCCTTGGAGAGCATGGCCAGGCCCAGTGAGATCAGCACTCCGGCCTGGACGCCGAGCCACTCGCGCCCCGGCCGGGAACCGTTGAGGCGAGGGATGCGGAGATAAAACCAGAATCCGGCGAGGAAAAACAGCGTCAGCTCGATATCGGTAATGGCCGCGATCCAGTCCACCGATTCCGTGTGAACCGGATGAAGCGCGAAGATCAGGGCGGCGACCAACGCAAAGTTGCGGTCGCGGAAGAGGCTCGCGGTCACCTGATAAACCAGCAGCACAACGGCGAGGTGCATCAGCAGGCTCACCACGTGGAAGGCGAAGGCGTTCGCCCCGAAAAGCTGGAAGCACACGAGGTAACCGAACATCATCAGGGGCCGGTAATAGTTGGTCACTCCGTTGGCCCCGCCAAGGAAAGACCATACCGAGGTGGTGAAAATCGTGCGCAGGTAGTGGAAGCTGCGTAAGTAAGGATTGAGAAGGATCTGGAAGTGATCGTCGTAGACGAAACCGTTGCCCAGGGCGTTCAGGAAGGGCAGGGCCGCCGCCGCAAGGAGCCCTGCCATGGCGGCAAGGCTCCGCGTCCGGCCGCTATGGCGGCTATCCGTCAGAAGGGGTTCGGACTGGACCGGCTCGTTCCCTTCAGGACTTTCCACGATCACGCCTTGCGCCTTTCTCCCGATCTTCGAGGTTAGCACATGGCCGGTTCGGCATCGATGAACATAGCCCTATGATGTAGGCTACAAAACGAACGCCGGAACTCCAAGGCCCCGAAGCCTTTCTCCGATGCCCGTTCGCCTAGCGTGCGAGCGTCCGGACAGCCGCCAAGGCCTCGCCATTCAAAGGGTCCGTCAGAAGGCCGGCGCGATATTCGCTGAGCGCCTCGCGCTTGCGTCCCTCCGCCGCGTAAAGCCTTCCAAGATCGAAGTGGGCGCGGCTGTCGAAATGGTCGAGCGCGAGCGCGGCCCGAAAGGCGCGTTCAGCGTCACCGGACCTGCTCTTGCGAAGCGCCGTCTCGCCGAGGCCGTCATACGCCGGGGCCGTCGGGGTCGAGCCCAAGGCAGCCCGAAACTGATCCGCGGCTTCTCCCACGCGCCCCTCCTCGAGCAGAAGCTCGCCCAGTTCCCGGTGCGCGGGTTCATTGAGGGGCGAGAGCGCCGCGGCGCGACGCAACTCGACCTCAGCGACGTCACGGAAACCGAGAGCGCGCTCGGTTGCCCCCAGGTTGAGATGCGGGTCGGTATAGTTCGGCTTCAGGGCGATGGCGCGCGTGAACAGGCTGACTGCGTCCTCATAGCGTTTTCGGCGGCTTGCCACAAGGCCCAGGTTGTTGAGAACGATCGCGCTCCCGGGAGCTACGGCGATAGCTCGCCGCCAGACATCCTCGGCCTGGTCAATCTGGCCATCCTGCCAGTAGACCGTGCCCAGGTTGTTGAGGATCGGGTAAGCCCCGGGGGATTGTTCCAGGGTACGGGTGTAGAGCACGACGTCATTGCGCCAATCGCGGTTGCGGATGATGATGCGCAGCGTGCCGAGAGCGGCCACCGCAAGCCCCCCAGCCAAGAGTGCGCGCCGCCATGGCAAGCTCTGCGCTGCGCGCCGCCAGAACGCGGAAAATCCGGCCCCGATCAGCCAGCAGAATCCCACGGACGGCAGGTAGAGATATCGCTCGGCAAAGACGTTCGCGGCCATCCAGTGCGCATTCAACACCGGGGCAAGTGTGACCACCAACCAGGCGATTGCGAAGGAGGCGAAGCGAACGTCAGGCTTACGGTTGCGCGCCAGTATGACGAAGAGGGTCGCGAGCGCGAGCAAAGTGGCTGCGCCTGCGAGAACCCCCGGATCGGCAAGGCTGCCGCTCGGATGGAACACGTAAAAGGCGCAGAGCCGCGTCGGCCACAGTAGCTTGCCGGCGTACCGGCCGATCAGCGCCAGCGCGGAAAGCAACACCTGCTTCGTCGAGAGCGAGCGCATCTGGCGCACGGGCGCAAACGCGCCCATGAAATGGACGCGCCACAGCACGTAGATCGCGGCCACGAGCCAGAGCGGCCCGTAGCGGGCGAGTTTCTGCGTAAATCGCGTCCCGGACCGCTCCTCGCGATACAAGTGCTCATAAAGCGTCGCGAGCACGGGCAGCATCAGGGCCTGCTCCTTCGAGAGCAACGCCAGGACGAAGGCCACCAGCATGGCCGCCATGCTGAGCGCCGCGACCGCAGACCCTTTTCCGCCGGGCCGCGCCAGGTCCACGAAGAGGTAGAACGCGAGCAGCGCGAAGACCGTGAGTTCCACGTCTGTGACAGCCGCGATCCAGGCCACCGATTCGGTGTGGACGGGATGCACCGCGAACAGCGCGGCGGAAACGAAAGCCCACACGCGGTCACCCGTGACGCGATCGATGACCGCGAAGACCAGCAGGACCACCAGGACGTGGAGTAAGAGGCTGACGAGGTGGAAGCCATAAGCCAGAGGGCCGAACAGGCGGTAGCAGGCAGCGTAGCCGAGCGTCATCAGTGGCCGGTAATAATTCGTCACGCCCTGCACGCCGATGTAGGACCATACCGTGGTGGTGAAGATTTCGCGAACGTGTTGGAGGTTGCGGATGTAAGGATTATCCGTGATCTGCGTGTGGTCGTCGTACACGAAGCCGTTCAGCAGGATGTTGAGGTAGGGCAGGACGGCGACAGCAATGAGCGCGGCGATGATAAGGGCGCGCGTGCGGTCGGTTTCGGAGTTATGTTCGTTCCCGAGCGACGCTGGGCTGGAAAAGTTTGCCACCAGCAATCAGTATTTGACATAGATGAAGACTTCGTCAAAATCCACCAGGTGGCCGAAGACGGGGTACCGGTGCGCGCAACGTTCGAGACAGCCGAAGCTCTTTCTACCGCATAGCCGGTTCAACATAGTCAAGAAGAAGGAGATTTAGCTGACCGATGACGCACACATATCCCAAAGCAGCTTCCAGAGATTCTGTGCCGAGCCTCGGGACCGTTCGGATGAACGGTCCGGCAAGGGGTCGGAACCCGAGTTCGTTCCAAGGCAGTTCTAAAACCAAATCCGCCCTACACTTGGGCTAACTTCGGTCGCCGCTAGGGTTGTGAGTAAACGGTTCCGTTGTTTGAGGTGCCCCCGATCGTGGTGGTTCCGTACTGCTTAGTTGGAGAGACGGGCGTATCGAGGGCTACGCCACCCCAGGGCTCTTCCCCGTCAGGCGTTCCGAGGAAAGTCCAGCGTATGGTTTCCGCCCACGGTGGGCCGGCGGGCGTGAGTTTGTAGACCTCGCCGCATAAGGCGGCACAGGCAAGACCGTACAACGTAGTGCCATACAGATGGCCCGAACTGTCGAAGAGCGGGCCCGCTGTGGGGTTGCCTCCATCGCCGGCGCCTCCGAGAAAACTATAAAGCACGGTTTCGGCCCAAGGGGGTCCGGCGGGTGTAAGTTCGAAGGCGATACCGCCGCCCGTACCGCCAATTCCGCTGCCGGGACCACCATACTTGGTGGTGCTGTAAAGGTGTCCCGAGGAGTCAAAGATCACGTCCGCGTAGGGATTGGCGCCGTCCGCGCAGGCCGGAACGGTGCAGAGGTCGTAGAGTATCGTCTCCGGAAAACCGGCGACGTTCTGCACCTGGTAAACCACTCCTTCGCCTGCCCCAGCGTTGCCCGTTCCGCCGTTCACCGTTGTGCCGTAGAAATACGGGATGGCAAAGATGGTGTTACAGCAGAGCGCGCCATAGGGATTGGCCCCGTCAGCAGTCCCGCCCGGGAAGCGATGGACAATGGTCTCCGGGAACGTCCAGAGGCCAGAGCCTTTAAGCTCGAAAACGGTGCCGCAGTGTTCGTTCCCGCCGCTCGGGCCGTTGCAACTTCCGAGCGACCCGCCATACACGGTGGTGCCGAAAAGATCGCTGGCCTTGTCGGTGATGAGGCCCGCAAAGGGATGGGATCCGTCTGTGCCTGCGGTGAAACTGTGCAGCACAGTCTCAGTCCAGGCGTTTACGCCGCCGCACCCTCCAAAATTAGACGGCGCGCAGAGCTCAAAGACGGTTCCGCAACCCACCACACTGCCGGTGCTCGAGTCGCAGTCTGAGCCCTTACCACCGCCATTGAAAGTGGTGCCATAAAGCGTAAAGTCGCGCCCGGCGTATAGGGAGTTGAAAACCAGGGTGCTGTATGGATTGGCTCCATCAGCAGAAGCCACCCCCCTGAAGCTGTAGAGTACGTGTTCGGTCCAGGCCGCAATAGGGGGTGTGCAAGGGAAGATGTCGGCTCCCGCGGCGCGTGGCGCACAGAGTACGAAAACCGTTCCGAGTCCTTTAGCGCCGCCGTTCAAAGTGGTGCCGTAAAGGTTTCCGTACTTGTCGTTGATCGGAGTGCCGTACGGGTTGGCTCCATCCGGCGTCCCGGCGAAGCTGTGCAGCACCGTATCAGCCCAAGCGCTGCCCGCTGCCAGAGTTGCTGCGAATAGCGCTGCGCAAAACAGGTTCAAGACCGATCTCTTCATAAAGCCTCCTTGTGATGGCTGGCCATTTTCGATCAAACCGAAGCTCCGTTGCCGGCTTCGGACCCCGGTCGATACCATGCACACCGGCGTGCCGAAGCTCGTTATCGGCGCCGATGTGGTGCCACCCGTGCCGGTTTGCGCGACATTGAACGTGGACTTTGTAATGTAGAGACCGGAATTCGCCTCTTGGCGTTCCGACGGCTGAGAGTATACACCCATTTATCGCCAGGCGAGCCCGTTCGGTCCGCCTTCCCTCTCGGAGGCGCACTTGTCGATTATCTTCGGCAGCGCCAGTCGCCGGATTAAATGTCGTGGCGCGATTTACGGTGGATGTAGCCTGACTCCTCGGCAGGGCTTCGCCCTTGGGTTGCGGCTTCGATCTCAGCCTGCCGAAGCGCCCAGCCTACGCAGGCGCTCCGCCCAGCCCCGGGGCAGCGGCAGCGAGATTTGCAAAATCCCGAAGCGGGCGAAGAGCCAGTTGGCGAGCACGTAGCTGAGGGGTGCGAGCACGAGCCCGGCCACGCAGTCGATCAGGTAGTGATACCGCAGGTAGACCGTAGAGACCCACAGGCTCAGGATGATGGGCGCCAGAATCCAGAACAGGCGCTTCGAGTTTCGCCAGGCATAGAGCCAGACGACGAACGAGATGGCGATGTGGAGGCTGGGAAACACATCGCGCCGGATGCGAGCGAAATCCATGAACTCCATCTGCCGGTTCAGGGCGGCGAGCGGCGTGCTGAGCGCTACCGTGTACTGGCTGCGCAGCGTGTACATGGGCCCGATGGCCGGCACCAGGATGTAGCCCAGGAGCCCGAGAAAGCTCACCACCAGCAGACCGCACATCATCTCGCGAAAGCGCGCGCGCGGCCGCCGCAGATAAATGAAGCAAGCCACGATGGGAATGTTGAAGAGGTGAAAGACGTAGGCGAATTCCATCCAGGACGTGAGGGCGGGACTGATGATGCGCTGCAACGCGACGCTCGCCTGAAAGCCGAACAGGCGCTGATCGATCGCGATGAGAGCGGCATCGCGATCGCGGGTGACCAGCAGGTGAGTGGCATCGCCCCAGAGTGAGTAGTACATGAGCAGGATGATCAGAAACGGAGCCCAGTCGCGCACGATCTCCCAGTACGGGCGTATGAACTCGCGCACATCGCTTTCCTGCTTGCCGGAGCCGCCGGCCACGAAGTACTGCACCAGCTCCTTGGCGAGCAGCACGGCCATGGCCGGGATGATGATCAGCACGTCCGCCGGACTGAGGTTCTGGCCCCGCAGCGTGCTGAAGATGATCTGCAGCGCCAGATTCACGAGGAAGAAGCCGAGCGCCACCGCGTCTTCGAGGCGGAGCCCGAACCGGATTCGACGCTCACTGTTCATACAGCGCCTTCAATTTCTCGAATCGCAACCGCTGCTCCGCCGGAAACGGATAATGCGCGGTCGCGTCCAGCACGGCGACGGCCCGCCTGGCATCACCCTCCAGGAAGTAAACTTGCGCCAGGCCTTCCACGGCGTCCTCCTGGGTGGGGAGGATGCGCAACGCCTCGAGAAAGTCGCGCTCGGCATCTGAGTAGCGCCGCAGTCCGAGCTCCGCCAGGCCCGCCAGCACATAAGACTTGGGGTAGTTGGGGTTTTGGCGCTCGATCTGGCCGGCAATCGAGATCACCTGGTCGTACCGGCCGAGGAAGTAGCGGGCATAGGTGAAGCGCAAAACGTCTTCTTCGCTGAGGCCCTTGGGGCTGAGCGATTGCAACACGGGCTCGTCCCCGAGCAACGAGTCGAACTGGCGCATGGCGAACTTGGCGCGCACCAGCAACCGCCAGTAGAGAAGGCTGCCCGGCCGCAACTCGACGGCGCGCAGGGCATTACTGTAAGCAAGGGCGTAATCGTGGTGGTCCAGGTTCCTGGCAACGGCCGCGCCATAGACTTCGGCGGCGACGTTCTTTCCGATAGCCTGGGCGCCGAGCACGATCAACGCCAGGATTGCGCCGTAAAGGAGCCATCCCCGGCGGTCGCGGGCCGCGAACGGGCGCGCGGCCTTGACCGCCAACAGGGCGGCCACGACCAGGCCCAATGCCTTCAGGGCCTCCCAGAAGATGAACTCGAACGAATCCGCCATCCCCACTGCTCCCGATTGTCCCACTCGCTAGCGCGCCAGGCGCAGATCGATGCGACTGCCTGAACCGAGCGCCGCTTTGCCATCCGGCCCAACCTCGTAGGCGGCCCCGGACGGATCAATCGGTCGCGCCGGCAGGGTCCCCGCGCGCACCAGATCCTCGATCGAGGCCGCCGGCCGTCCCTCGCGCCGGGCGAAGTCCCCGAGCAACCGATTGAGCCGCTCGATGTCTTCCGCCGCCTTGATCGCCGCCAGGTGTCCCGCCGCACTCCGGCGGATGCTCGCATTTCCCGCCTGGGAATAGACTTCGGACCATAGCGCTCGGGACGTCTCGAGCTCGCCGCCCTGGGCCGCGACGGAAGCCGCCAGCGTTTTCATCCAGAGGTCGGCCCCGGGCTCGCGGCTTCCGGCTTCGAATGAGCGCGCCGCCTGCGCGTAATCCTTGAGATCCCAATAATAGATAAAGCCCAGGTCCTGCCAAAGGCGCCAGTAGGACGGATTGGCTGCGATGCCGCGCCGAATCAGCTCCAAGGCTTCGTCGGGCCGTCCCGCGCCGTCCGGCGGGCGCTCGGCGAGGAAGATCGCCCCGAAGCGATAAGCGATCAACAGGTGCGGGTCGAGTTCGGTGGTGATCCGGAGAATCCGGCCGAGATCCTGGAAATCGCCGCCGCCGGCGAGCTTCTGCCGGCCGAAGTACTGCACGGCGCGCGTCCAATAGAGATCGGCGAGCAGCCCTTCGTAGCCGAGACTCAGCCGCCGCAGCGTCTCGCCGGAGGTCACGTATATGGCCGTGCCGGGCGCCTGTACACTTGCTTCGCGGTCAAGACCCAGCCGTAAGATGATCGAGCCGGCGAGAGCCGCCACGAGCGCGAGCGCCACGGCGCGCCGGGCCGGCACTGGCCTCACTTCGCTCGTCAACGGAGCTCCCTTCGCTCAAAAATCAATATGGTCGACGAAACCAGCACCGTAGCATAAAGCGCGGCGTAGAGCGAATGAGTGAGGATGCGGTGGCCCGGGATCAACTGGCCGTGCGCTGCCGGGGCGATGTCGCCGAAGGCTCCGAAGTCCGGCAAAACCAGGCTGAGCGCGCGCAACAGGCCCCGCAGCGCAGCGCGGCCGGACTGTGCGCCGAGGCTGCGCAGATCGTCGAGCAGATTCCCGATCACGTAGAGGCTGAGAGTGAACACTGCCGAGAGCACCGGGCTCGAAATCGTGGAGAACAGCAGCGCCACGGCCACAATCAGCGTCAACTGCAGCAGGATAAAGTAGGCTGCCTCGAGTGGCGCCAGGTCCGGCGCGCCCAGGGTGCCTTTTTCGTACCAGAGCACCAGGTAGAAGCCCGCGGTCATGATCGCAGTGTTGACCACGAGCGTCAGCACGAGTCCGAGGAACTTGCCGAGAACGAATTCCGCTCGAGCTACGGGCTTCGAGAGTATGTTGTAGACGGTGCGGCGTTCGATTTCCTTCCAAACCAGGCTGATTCCAATGAAGACCGCGATCACGAGGCCGAAGACCGAAATTGCGCTGAGCCCGAGGTTCACCAGTGCGATGTCATTGATTCCTACCGAAACGCCGCCAAGAATAAGGCCCGCCGCGATCATCAGGATGGCGAAGACCACGAGATTGTAGAGCACCTTCTCGCGCACGGACTCTTTGAACGTGTGGACGGCGATGGCGGCGATGCGATTCATGCGCGGCCCGCCTCCCCGCCACCCGCTCCCTTCCCTGCGGCCGTTGCCACCGCATCCTTGATACGAGCCAGGAAATAATCTTCGAGCGACGCTTTGACCGGGTTCAGCGAGATGATGCGGGCTCCGGCGTGCAAGGCCGCCGCGAGCACGGTCTCCACGTCAGCGTCAGGCGCCAGTTCGAGGCGAACTCGATCTCCCGTGCGGACGCTGGCGGTCGTGAAGGCCGCGAGCGCCTGCAGCACGCCTGGCACGGGGTCGTGCAAAATCAGTTCGATCGATTCGAGGCTGCCCCCCAAAATCTCCTGCACCGTTCCGAGTCCGAGCAACCGGCCATGATTCAGAATGGCCACGCGATCGCACAACGTCTCAGCGTCCGGCAGGATGTGGGTGGAGAAAAAAACAGTCTTGCCCTGGCGCCGGAGGTCTAGAATCAGGTCGCGCACCTCGCGCCGGCCGAGCGGGTCGAGCCCGGACATCGGCTCGTCCAGGAAAACCACGTCCGGATCGTTGACGAGCGCTTGCGCGATGCCCAGGCGCTGCACCATGCCCTTCGAAAATCGCCGCAGTGCGACAGCCGCGGATTCCGCCAAGCCCACCTGCTCCAGCAGGTCGCGGCCGCGACGGCGGCGCGCGGCCGCGTCAAGACCGCAGAGCCATCCCGCGTAATTCAAGAACTCGCTCGCGGTCAGATGGTCGTAAAACGAGGGGTTCTCCGGCAGATAGCCGATGCGCGCGTGCACGCGGACATCGCCGAGGGGCCGGCCGAGAATGCGGGCGGCGCCTGTGGTGGGGAAAATGAGCCCCAGCAGGAGCTTCAGGAGAGTGGTTTTGCCCGCGCCGTTCGGCCCGAGCAGTCCGAACACCTCCCCCTGGTCGACGGCCAGCGTGAGACGATCGAGGGCAAGTTTGCGGCGTTTGGGCCAGAATCCCAGGCGGTATTCTTTGGTGAGCTCGGTGGTTTCGAGGGCCCGCATGGCTGAAGTCAGCAGTGGCGAGTGGTTAGCGGTCAGTGGCTGTCACTGGCACGGGAGAACTCGGCCGCTCGTTACCGGCCACCGGCGGCCACCAGCCGCTCACCACTAGCCAGCACCCTAGCCGCCGATCGGCGAATCCGTGGCAGCCGCCTGCTGCGCGGAGTTTTGCCGGATCGTATTCGTCGGATCGGTGTAATAGTAGATCGTTCCCGAAACCCCCACCTGTTGGGGATTGGCGTTTATGGTGTAGTTCTGGACCTGGCCGTTGACGGCCGCCGAGGCCGCGTAAACGAAATTGTAGCCGGCCTTCGCGCCGGCCGCCAGAATGCTGTCGATCAGCCCCGCCGCGTTCGAAGTCGCGTTGCCGGATGAGGGCGGCCCCAGTTGCAACAGCGTGGTCGTGAAGCCCTGGTTAAATTCGCTGCTGAAGGTGATTTCCACCGTATTCAGCGTCCGCAGTGAGGCCACCGCCGAAGCCCCGTTGGCGGCGGCCTTGGACTTCAGCAGATTCGGGATGGCGATGGCCGCGATAATCAAAATGATCGCCACCACAATCAACAGCTCGATCAATGAAAACCCTTCCGTGTGTCTCTTCATTGTTTTCCTTCCCCGAGGATCCCCTCAGCACTCCTAACTTGTCAGACGCTTTCGCAAGCCTTCCGTTTAAAAAATGCCGCGGCGCCCGCGCATGGACTGCGACGAGCGCCGCCGAAATTTAAGACTGCTGACGGAAAATACCAGACTCATCCGCCGATGGGCGAGTCGGTAGCGGCCGCCTGCTGCGTCGAATTCTGCCGGATCACATTCGACTCGTCCGTGAAGTAGTAGTTCTGACCCGTCGTGCCCGGCGTCTCCGGATTGGCGTTAATCGTGTAGCTCGGCGTCGAACCGTTCACCGCTGACCCGGCGGCGAAAGTGAAAGTGTAACCGCTCTTGGTTCCGCCCGCCAGTACGCTGTCGACGAGGCCCGCCGCTGCAGAGGTTGAGCTACCGGACGAAGGCGGTCCGAGCTGCGCCAAGCTCGAGGTAAATCCCAGGTTGTAAGTGGTACTGTACGTCACCTCCGACGTATTGAGCGTACGCAGGGACGCCACGGCCGACGACTGGTTCGCTGCCATCTTCGATTTCAGCAGGTTCGGAATCGCAATCGCCGCGATAATCAGAATGATCGCCACCACGATCAGCAGCTCGATCAGAGAGAATCCCACATCTTTCTTTTTCATGCTTGTCTTCCTCTTTCCCCCCGCATCATGGCGGGCTTTACGCGAGACTGAAGAGCATCCTGGCTGCCACTCGGGAGTTGAAGGCAAGACTGAGGAAGTCGATCTAACATGCTCTCAACAATGGACTAACAGAGCCCGGCCGAGGCGGAGCGCAGGCCGTCGACGGAATTCCTTGCGTCTCTTGACCCTTTTTGTCGCTGTCCCGCTGACAGATTTTGACACTCGGCTCGGCCATGAGCGGGCCAGCCATTCTCATAGCCCGTATTTTCCGGCATAGTGCCGGAACGAGCGGTAGGACATATGGAGCAGTTCGGCCGCCCGCGTCCGCACGCCCCCGGCCACTCGCAGAGCTTCGGCCAGGTACCGCTTCTCCATGGCAGCGATCTCGCGCTCGAAGTCGATCCCCTCGGTGCCGATCCCGAGCGGCGCATCGAAGGGCAGGGACGCGGCGGACACCTCCAGCGGCAAATGGCTGGCGCGGATCATCCGCTCATCGGGCGCACTCACGGCCACAGCATGCTCGACCGCGTGTTCGAGCTGGCGGACGTTTCCCGGCCACGAGCAGGCCGCGAGCTTCGCCAGAGCCTCCGGATCAAAGTCGTGCAGGGGCTTGCCGATGCTCGCGGCGAAGCGTTCGAGGAAATGGCGCGCCAGAGGCTCGATGTCTTCCCGGCGCTCACGCAGAGGCGGCACCTCGACGGTGACCACGCTCACCCTGTAGTAGAAGTCCTCGCGAAACTCGCCCTCCTCGACCATCTTCTTCAGATCGCGATTGGTGGTGGCGATCAGCCGCACGTCCACCGCCTGATCGCTGGTGCCGCCGAGCGGCCTCACCCGCCGTTCCTGGAGCACCCGCAGCAGCTTTACCTGCATGCTCAGGCTGGTCTCGCCGATCTCGTCGAGCAGCAGCGTGCCCCCGTGCGCCGCCTCGATGATGCCCTTCTTGCTGGCGTCCGCCCCCGTGAAAGCGCCCTTGTGGTAGCCGAAGAGCTCGCTTTCCAGGAGGGTTTCCGGAAAGGCCCCGCAGTTGACGGACACAAAAGGCTTCTCGCGGCGCGGGCTGGCCTCATGGATGGCGCGCGCCACCAACTCCTTGCCCACGCCGCTCTCGCCCAGAATCAGGACCGTGCTCGGGGCCGGCGCCACGTTGCGCACCACTTCCAGCACCGCCTCGATCTTCGGGCTGTGGCCCACGATATTGTCGCGCGAGAAGGCGCGAAGCAACTCGCTGCGCAGGCGCACGTTTTCCTCGCGCAGCGCCCGCTCGTCGACCGCGCGCTCGATCACGAGCTTCAGCTCGTCGATCAGCCGGTCGGTCTTCACCACATAACGGTCCGCGCCCAGGTTCAGGGCGTCAACCGCGCTGGAAACGGTGGGCACGGCGGTCATCAGCACGAAGGCCGCTGTATTGCGCGCGGAGCGGGCGTACTCGAGCAGCTCGACGCCCGTGGCCTCCGGCATGCGAATGTCGCAGATGATCACGTCGTAGATCCGGCCGTCGATCTTGCGGCGAGCCTCCACGACGTTCGAGACGGTCTCCACCTGATGGCCCAATCGCCGGAATGCGATCTCGAGCAGCTGGCAGAGCGATTCTTCGTCGTCTATCACGAGCAAGCGCGCCATGATCCCGCCCTTACCTGAATGGTAACATCAGAACGCTGGCAGAACTCGGGTTCTGCTGCACACTGCCCTTCCAGCTGAGACGTCAGACGTCCCCGGGGTCGATGGACCTACTCGTTAGGTTCGATTCTGCCGGCGCTGGCCCCTAGGCGGGAGGTTCCACTTTCTTGTTCTCGTTCAGATCGAAAATGTGCCAGCCGGCGCCTTCGCGCTCGATCAGAACTTTCAATTTTTCCTGCGCTTCATCCAGGCTGGACGTGGGTTGGACTGCGTTCGGAGTGCCGTCAGGCAGCACGTGGATCAGCACGTAGCGGTATTTTTCGAGCATGGGGCGTCACCTCGCACATAACCCCTTCCAAAACTTGTGTTGTCGCAATCTGGCAGCCGTTCGGAATATCGGCCAAAGAATCAGCGACTTCGCCCCCAGGCGCCACACTTCTGTCCAGGGTCGCGCCGCGACAGGGGTTAGATTTTTCTAAGGGGAAGCCCGCGAAAGGGTGCAGGGACACGCCTTACAGCAAGGGCTCTGCAATTTCGATAACGGCAGGGCGTCAAAGCCGCACAAGCTAAGATAGCCGGGACTTGCCGAAACGGACTGTCATGGATAATCTCGTCATCGTCACCGAGAAACCACAGTTTGTGGCGAAAAACTCATTCACGGTAGCGCAGGGATCGCCCGAAACAGTCCGTAGCGAACAGGCCCGGGCTGTCACGGAAGAACAAGATTGCATCAGAGGTTGCGTGCACCTGAAGATCCGTGTCCGGGGGACCCTGCTCCGCGGTCGTCGCTCACCGCGAGCGTTGCGGCTCGTCATCGTGCTCTGGACTCTCGCGGCGACGCTCGGGCTAGTCGTCGGACTCACACCCGCATGGGCCGAAACCGGGGAGGCGGCCTGGCTGCGCTACCAACCGATCCAAGATCCTGCCGTCCGCCGGCGTTACGATTCGATGCCCTCCGCGGTCGTGACCCTCGGGGATTCGGAAGTCCTGCGGTCTGCCCGGCTGGAGCTCGTGCGCGGGGTCGGCGGAATGCTGGGACGTAGGCTCTCTGCAGAGCCTAATCATACAGGGCCTAATCTTACAGAGCCCCAGCCGCCGGGCGGCTTGATCCTCCTCGGCACCTTGGTCCAACTGCGCGGCGCCCTGCCCAGCCTCAGGGCATCCGGCCTGGGTCTTCCTTCGAGCCTTCCCGAGGACGCCTACTGGTTGACGACGACGGAGGTTCGGGGCTCGCGGCTCGTCGTGATCGCCGGGTCCAATGAGCGCGGGGTGCTGTACGGCGTCTTCGGGCTGCTGCGGAAAATCAGCCTCAATCAGCCGCTGGTCGATGAGGCACAAGCTCCCTACGCATCCATACGGTGGGTGAACGACTGGGACAACCTCGACGGGAGCATCGAGCGCGGCTATGGCGGCAGGTCGATTTTCTTCGAGAACGGCCACGTGGCCGGCGACCTCGCCCGGGCGGGCGAGTATGCCCGCCTGCTGGCCTCGGTGGGCGTCAACGGCTGCGCGGTGAACAACGTCAACGCCGACCGGCGGCTGATCGCCCCGGGATTTCTGCCGGAACTCGGGCGCCTGGCGGAGGCGTTCCGGCCCTGGGGTGTGCGCCTCGCGGTCTCCGTCGATTTCAGCAGTCCGCAGACGCTCGGCGGCCTCGGCACCTTTGACCCGCTCGATCCCCGGGCGGCCGCCTGGTGGAAAGAGACGTTCGACCGCCTTTATGCGGCCGTCCCCGACCTCGGCGGCGTGGTGTTGAAGGCGGACTCCGAGGGCAGGCTGGGCCCGTCAGCTTACGGGCGCACGCCGGCGGACGCCGCCAACGTCATCGCGCGCGCCCTCGGTCCGCACGGCGGACTCGTCTTCTACCGCGCCTTCGTTTACAACCATCACCTCGATTGGCGCGATCCGAAGAACGATCGCGCGCGGGCGGCTTACGACATCTTTCATCCGCTCGACGGTCGCTTTGAACCGAACGTTGTCGTCCAAATCAAAAACGGCCCCATCGATTTCCAGGTGCGGGAGCCGGCGTCGCCCCTGCTCGGCGGCCTCAAGCGCAGCAACGAGGCCCTCGAGCTGCAGATCACCCAGGAGTACACCGGCCAGCAACGGCACCTCTGCTTTCTCGCCCCCATGTGGAAAGAAACGCTCGATTTCGACCTGCAGGCGCGCGGGCCGGGCACGCCCGTCAAGGCTCTGGCCGCCGGAAAGATCTTCGACCGGCCGGTGGGCGGATTCGTGGGCGTAGCCAACGTGGGCCGCGAACCGACCTGGCTCGGCAGCCACTTGGCGATGGCAAATCTCTACGCCTTCGGGCGCCTGGCGTGGAATCCGGACCTCGGCGCCCGCGCCATAGCCGAAGAATGGACGCGCCAGACGTTCGGCAATGATCCGCAGGTGGTCCCGGTCGTTACCGGTATGGAGGTTAGTTCCTGGCAAATCTACGAGAACTATACCGGACCGCTCGGCATCGGCACGCTCACCGACATCCTGGGCAGCCACTACGGCCCCGGCATCGAATCCGCCGAGCGCAACGGCTGGGGCCAGTGGATTCGCGCCGATCGGGACGGCCTCGGCATGGACCGCACCGAGGCTACGGGGACCGGCTACATCGGGCAGTACGCCCCGGGGGTGGCCCGCCTCTACGAATCGCTCGCCAACTGCCCGGATGCGCTCCTGCTGTTCATGCACCACGTTCCTTACAGCTACCGACTGCACGCCGGCCCCACCGTGATCCAATACATCTACGACTCACACTACGCCGGCGCCGAACAGGCGGCAGACCTTGTGACCCGCTGGCGCGCGCTCCATGGCCGCATCGACGACGAGCGCTACCGGGAGGTTCTGGCGCGCCTCACCTACCAGTCCGGGCACGCCATCGTCTGGCGCGACGCGGTGTGCAATTGGTTTCTGCGGGAGTCCGGTGTTCCGGACTCCACCGGCCGCGCCGGGCGCTTTCCCGGCCGCTTCGAGGCCGAAGACATGACGCTCACCGGTTACCAGGTGGCGGATGTCACGCCGTGGGAGACCGCCTCCGGCGGCAAAGCGGTCACTTGTGCGCGCGCCGACGGCTGCTCGGCAGCCTTCCGCTACAGAGGTCCGGCCGGGAACTACAACATGAGCGTCGGGTACTTCGACCAGAATAACGGTGCGTCAAGGTTTGAATTGTGGATTGGGGGCCGGCCCACCGATCGATGGACGGCGGACGACACCCTGCCCGCCTCCACCATGAACGGAAGCTCGGCAACGCGCCATACGGTGACGGGGCTCGCTCTGCGGCCGGGGGATGAAATCCGCGTGGAGGGTGTGCCGGACGCCGCCGAGCCGGCGCCCCTCGACTATGTGGAACTGCGTCCGAGCGCCGGCCCGAGTTGAACCGGCCCCGATTCCGCATCGCGCCGTGAGTGCTATTCTGAGCTTGAGATGAGCCGCCCGAGTTCAAACAACCCGATGCCCGACCACGGCTTCCTTCCTAGGGCAGCTGAGTTCAGCTCCCCTCCCGGAGCACGCACCGGTAGCTCCCCTCCTGGCTCAGGAGGGGCTGGGGGTGGTCGTCGAGCCTTCACTTCCTCGCAGTTCGCGCGGGCGACGATCCTTCCGGCGGTCGCCTGGTTTGTCTGGACCCTGGTTGCCCCGGCCCAAAGGGCCCCGCAGGCTTCCAAAGCGGCGTCCGACGGAGACGCGGCGGCCAAGCTCGCGCAAAACAACGCCGCAGTGTCGCTCGCGCGGCAGGCCAACCAGCTCGCGCGCGCCGAGCGCCTGGGCGAAGCCGCGGACCTCTACCACAAGGCGCTCGGGCTCAAACCGGACGATGCCAACATTCACTATAGTCTGGCCAACGTCGACGCCGGATTGAACCGGATGGACGAAGCCCTCAGCGAATATCACGAAGCTCTGCGCCTCAATCCGAATCTGGCGGGGGCGCACGCGGCTCTCGGCGCCTTGCTCGAGTCGGAGGGCCGCATGCCGGAGGCCATTGAAGAGTTTCGCGCCGAGGTGAAGCTGCTTCCGGCGAACGCCGTGGCGCACGAAAAACTCGCCGAGGCCCTGGCGCTCAATCGTGAGCCCGCGCAGGCCGAATTCCAGGAGGCGTTGCGCCTTCAGCCTGACAATCCTTCGCTGCGCGCCGCATTCGCCTCCGCACTCGAGCAGTCCGGCGACACCGCGGGCGCGATCGAACTCTGGCGCGCGGCCCTGGCGCGCGACCCGCAGGACGCCAATTACCACGCCGGCCTGGCGCTGGCCCTGACGGAGAGCGAAGGGCAGCAGGCGGAGGCGCTCGCGGAGTATCGCGCGGCGGTGCGGCTGCGGCCGAGCGATCCCGAATTCCACCTGAGCCTCGCCAATGCCCTGCTGGCCCAAGGCGACGCCATTCACGCCATCGAGGAGTACCGGCAGGCGGTGGTCCTGCGTCCCGAGCAGGTCGACTATCGATATAGCCTCGCCCTGGCCCTGCGCAAGGCCGGCGATTACGGGAGCGCCATCCAGGAGCTGCGGCGGCTTCTGCGCGAGCGGCCGGGCGACGCGGGAGCCCGCGCCGAGCTCGCCGCCACCTACCTCGACTCGAGCAACGACCCGGCCGCCGTCTCGGAGTATCGCGAAGCCCTGCGGCTGCGCCCGAACGACCCGGCGCTGCATGAGGCCCTCGGCCTCGTGCTCCGCAAGATGGGCGACTTGATGGGCGCAGTCCCGGAGCTGCGCAAAGCGGCGGAGCTCGCCCCCGATTCCTCGGACGATCATCGCAACCTGGCCGAGGCGCTCGGCGCGGGCGGCGATCTCGCAGGCTTCATCGCCGAGTACCAGGAGGAGGTCAAGCTCAAGCCGCTCGATGCCGACGCGCATCTGAGCCTGGCCAACGCTTTCGCCTCCGCCGGGCAGACGGACCGCGCCATCCTCGAGTATCAGCAGACCCTGAAGCTGCGCCCGGCGGGTCCGGAGACCCACTTCCGGCTGAGTCAGGCCCTGCTGCGGGCGGGACGCGACAACGAAGCGCTCGACGAACTGCAGGAGGCCGTGCAGGAGCGGCCCGACACGCCCGAGATGGTGGCGGCGCTCGCCGACGTGCTGGCCGCGCGGCACGACTGGCCGGGAGCCGTCGGCGCTTATCGCGACGCGCTCAAGCTGCGTCCGGACGACGCCGGGCTGCACGAGCACCTGGCGGCGGCGCTCAAGGAGAGCGGCGACCTGGAAGGGTCTGAAACCGAACTGCGCGCGGCCGGCCAACTCGCCTCGGGCGACCCCGCCTATCAGCTTCAGCTTGGCCACACCCTGGCGGCGCGGGGTGACTTCAAGGGCGCAGTTGCGGCCTATCGGGCTGCGCTCGCGCTGCGTCCGGGCGATCCGGAAGCGACGATCGGTCTCGGCTCCAGCCTGCTCGCCGCCGGGGACCCCGCCGGGGCCGCCACCGCCCTGCGTGAAGCTCTGGCGCGCCAGCCGCAGTCGGCGGATACGCACGCGTCCCTGGCGCTGGCGCTGCTGCAGCTCAAGGACACGCAAGGCGCGCTGGCCGAAGGCCAGGCGGCGGTCAAGCTGGCCCCCTTCAGCCCGCACAGCAACTACGCGCTGGGCGCGGCTATGGTGGCGGCGGGCACCCTGCCCGAAGCCGTCTTCCACTTTCAGGAGGCGCTGCGAGGCAAGTCCGATTATACGGAGGCGCACCTGGCGCTCGCACAGGCTTTCGCGCGCGAGCACGACGTTCCCAATGAAATCACGAGCTACCGCGACTATCTCCGGCTGCAGCCGAACGACGCCGACGCGCACCTGGCGCTGGCCATGGCGCTAGGCCAGACGGACGACGTGAACGGCGCCGCCGTGGAGTGCGACCGGGCCGTGGCCTTGCGGCCAGACTGGCCGCAGGCGCAACAGGCTTGCGCCCGCGTCAAGAGCGCTGCCGGCAAGAAGTGAGGATCGTACAGGCTTGGAGTCCGTTGAAGAACCTGCCCAGACTGTCATTCCGAGGAGCCGCAGGCGACGAGGAATCTCGCATCTCGTCTATTTCAGAGCGAGATTCGTCGCTTTGCTCGGAACGACACGGTTTCACGTTTTCCAACAACTTGTTGGTACCGGTAGTCCGCAGCGGACTACCTTCGCACTGTCAGGAAGCCGGACGGGAGGGCCGGGACGCCTTCAACCCCGGTTCAAAACGAGCTTGGCAATCGTCTGGAGCTGCATGAAGGACGTGCCTTCGTAGATCTTGCCGATCTTCGAATCGCGCAGGTACTTTTCCACCGGGTAGTCCCGCGTGAATCCGTAGCCTCCGTAAACCTCCACGGCCTCGCTCGCCACCCTTTCAGCTACTTGCGAGCAGAAGTACTTGGCCATGGCGGCTTCCTTCACGTACGAGCTTCCGGCGTCTTTCAGGCGGGCGGCGTTGTACGTCATCAACCGGGCTGCTTCCACGTCCGTGGCGAGACCCGCGAGCTGAAACTGGACGCCCTGGAATTCCGCGATGGCCTTGCCGAATTGGCGTCGCTCCTGGGCGTACCGTAAGGCGCAACCGAGAGCGCCTTCGGCCACGCCGAGCATCTGCGCGCCGATTCCGATGCGGCCTTCATTCAGCGTCTCGATGGCGACCTTGTAGCCCTTGCCGGCCTGGCCGAGCACGTTGGCCTTCGGCACGCGGCAATCCTCCAGGATCAGCTCGCAGGTGGACGAAGCGCGAATGCCCAGCTTGTCTTCCTTCTTGCCCACGCTGAAGCCCGGCGTGTTGCGGTCCACCAGAAACGCCGTGATCCCGCGATAGCCGAGTTCGCGGTTTAGGGTGGCGAACAGCACGAAAATGCCGGCTTCCTTGGCGTTCGTGATCCAGAGCTTGCGTCCGTTGAGGACGTAATCGCCGCCATCTTCGCGTGCGCGCGTTTCAAGTCCGAAGGCGTCGCTGCCGGAACCGGCCTCCGAGAGCGCATAGGCGCCCACCGTGTCGGATGCCAGGCGCGGCAGGAAAGCGCTCTTCTGGGCGTCGGTGCCCCAGCGCATGATCGCGTTCGACACCAGCGTGTTCTGGACGTCCACCACCACGCCGGCGGAGGCATCTACGCGGGAGAACTCCTCGATGGCGAGCACGGCCATGAAGAACGACCCGCCGCTGCCGCCGTAAGCCTCGGGGATGTGCATGCCCATGTAGCCCTGGGCGAAAAACTTGTCGATGAGATCGCGCCGGAAAACGCCCTCCCGGTCCATTTCCTCGACATGCGGCCGGATTTCGTTCTGCGCGAACTCACGGGCCGCCGCCTGGAACAATTGTTCTTCGTCCGCCAGCACCGTCAGGGGGATTGCGGGCGCGATGGGGGCCATTGCTGTTTCAGCCATAAGAGCCTCTCAAGAAAAGAAGTCAGAAGTCAGAAATCAGAAGTCCTCAGCCAGAAGTCAGAGGCGAAATCGGGAGCGGAATCCTAACACCTAACCCCTAGCCCCTGACCCCTGTATTTCGATCCATGGCCCGATTCGCCAGCCGGTCCGCATGGCGGTTCTCTTCCCGGTAGACGTGGCGGATGGAGAACGATTCCAGCCGCGCGATCCGCTCCCGCGCCTGATCGTGCAGCGGCTTCAGGTCCGGGCTCTTCACTTTGTAGATCCCTTGTACCTGGCGCACCAGCAACTCCGAGTCCGAGAAGACGCGCAGGCGCGGGCAGTTGTGGGCAAGGGCGTAGTCGAGTGCGGCCAGGAGCCCGTGATACTCGGCCACGTTGTTGGTGGCGCGGCCGAGAAATCCGCTGATTTCGTCGACCACCGTGCCTTCCGCGGACTCGATCACGGCTGCGAACGCCGCCGGCCCCGGATTGCCGCGCGAGCCGCCGTCAATGCGCGCCACCAGCCCGGAGTTCGGAGCGGCGGAATCTGGAGAGGCGGAGGTCATGGGTTTCGGGATTGCAAAGCGTCGCGGCGCGCCGGTTCAGATCTCGGGGCGGGACGGCGGGGCGGACATCACGACGCGCGTACCCTCCGCTCCCTTGTCAGTCGCAAGTTCGAGGTAGAAGAGAATACGGCCGCAATTCTCGCACGTGCGAAGGTCATCGGAGCTGCGAACCTCATTGTAAAACTGCGGCCGCAGCTTCACGTGGCAGCCGCTGCACGAGGCGTCGATCACAGCCACCACGGCGGTGCCGCGGGACTTGCGGGCCCGTTCGTAGATCTGCAGTGTGGCCGGCGAGAGCGCGGCCGCGAGAGCCCGGCGGCGCTCCTGGTGACCGCTGCGCTCGGCGTCGTCCGTGGAACGCTCGCCCTCGAGTTGCTTGATTTCGGCCGCCACGCGGGAGCGTTCGCTCTCAAGACGCGCGGCGGCATCGCGAACGTAACTCTCGAGCTGCTCGGCCTCCGACATCTCTTCGAGAATCCGGTCCTCAATGCCCCGGATCTTCTCTTCTTCGCCCTCGATCTCGTGGAGCATCGCCTTGTACTGCTCGTTGCTCTTCAATTCGTAAAGCTGGTCTTTATGTTTTGCAATCTTTGCCCGAACGCTCTGCACCTCGACGTCCATGTCGCGCCGTTCCTTCTGATTGGCGGCCAAACGCGCCTTGCGTTCCTCATAGGCGTGCAGAAAGGCATTCAACTGATCTTGAATCTGTCTGATTTGGCCTGGGATGGCGTCAATCCGTAACGTAAGGACGCCGATCGACTGATCGACCTCCTGGAGATCTCTCACCGTCTGAACATCGGGGTGCAAAATTGCTCCTGTCTACTTGCCTGGGACAGCGGGCTGTCCGGTTCTCTGACCATGTGCGTGTCCCCTATTCTTGCACAGGAGCGCCTGAGCTTTCAATCAAACCGCGGACGGGTGACGGCGCCTTCAGACGCTGAGGCCACGAGCGACGCGTACTTGGCATAGACGCCGGCCTTGTAGCGCGGCTCCGGAGCTCTCCAGCCGGCGAGACGCTTCACCAGTTCCTGCTCGTCCAGCTCCACTTCCAGGCGGCGTCCGTCGATGTCGATTACGATCGTGTCGCCTTCCGCGATCGCCGCGATGGGCCCGCCGCGAGCGGCTTCCGGCGCCACGTGCCCGATCATCAGGCCGCGCGTGGCGCCGCTGAAGCGGCCGTCAGTGACGAGAGCCACGGTCTCGCCCAGGCCTTCGCCGACGATGGCGCCGGTCACACCGAGCATCTCGCGCATGCCGGGTCCGCCGCGCGGACCCTCGTAGCGGATCACCACGACGTCGCCGGCGTGGACGCGCTTGCCGGTGACGGCCTTCATCGCGTCCTCCTCGCGCTCGAAGACGCGCGCGGGCCCGCGATGCGACAGGCGCTCGTGGCCTGACACTTTGACCACGGCGCCTTCCGGGGCGAGATTGCCTTTGAGAATCACCAGGCCTCCGCTCGACTTCAGTGGATTCGAGGCGCTGCGCACCACGTCCTGGCCCGGCGTCTCAACGGCCGCGCGCGCCTCTTCGCCGAGCGTCCGTCCCGTCACGGTCAGGGCCTCTCCGTGCAGCAGCCCGCCTTCGAGCATGCGCCAGGCCACCAGCGGGATTCCACCCGCCTTGTGCAGATCGACGGCCATGTAACGCCCGGCCGGCTTCAGGTCGGCCAGAATCGGCGTCCGCGCGCTGATGCGATCGAAGTCATCGAGCGCGAGCGGCACTCCCACCTCGCGCGCCATCGCCAGCAGGTGCAGAACGGCGTTGGTGGACCCGGCGGTGGCGGCCACGGCGGCGATAGCATTCTCAAAAGCCTCGCGTGTGAGAATGTCACGGGGACGCAGGTTGCTGCGCAACACCTCCATGACCAGCCGTCCGGCCGCCTCCGCCACCTTGTCTTTCGCGGGATCGGTGGCGGGCACGCTGTTCGAGCCGAGCGGCGACAGGCCGATCAGCTCCATCACCATCGACATGGTGTTGGCGGTGAACTGGCCGCCGCAGGCGCCCGCGCCCGGGCAGGCCACGTTCTCGAGGTGCTTCAGCTCCTGATCGGTCATCAGGCCGACCGCATGGGCTCCGATCGCCTCGTACACGTCGCCGACCGTTACTTCGCGACCATCGAAGTTGCCGGGCGCAATCGATCCGCCGTAGAGCACGAGCCCGGGAACATTCAGCCGGGCGAGCGCCATGGCTCCCGCCGGGATGGTCTTGTCGCAGCCCACCAGGACGACCATGGCGTCAAACATGTGCCCGCGCCCCACCAGTTCGATGGAGTCCGCGATTACTTCGCGGCTGACCAGCGGCGCTTTCATGCCTTCGGTCCCCATCACGATCCCGTCCGAGATCGAAATGGTGTTGAACTCCATGGGAGTGCCGCCCCCGGCCCGCACTCCGGCCTTTATGCGCTCCGCCAGCTTGCGATGATGGAAATTGCAGGGCATGGTCTCGGTCCAACTGTGGGCCACTCCCACAATGGGACGCGCCAGGTCCGCATCGTTGAACCCGATGGCCTTGAGCATGGAGCGCGCGCCGGCGCGCTCCGGGCCGTCCGTGATGGTGCCGCTCCAATGCTTGGGATCAAATTCCATGAACTCTCCTCCTCCGCAAGGCTGCCGGCGATTGCCCGCCGCCGTACCGCCCCACTATACTACCTGCGGAGCGGCCCCGAGGGCCACCGAAGTGACACCGAAGCGACATCGAAGCGACATGATGAGCGAAGAATCCTTCCACGCTGACCCGCAAGTGAGGATGGTACTGGGTCAGTTTGGAATTTGTATCGCACGGCGCGGAGTAGATCAGCAACCACCCCGGCCTTCGGCCACCCTAATGTCGCTCCGATGGATCGTGCTTCTGCTCGCCTTTACCCAGCCCGCGACGGCCTTGGCGGGCGACCTCAAGCCCGAAACGGTCGCCGCCTTCAACCGCTACGTAACCTTGAGCGAGACGCGGATCGAAAAGCAGGTGGGCGATCCGGCCGCGTTTCTCTACATCAACACCCTGCCCGCCACCGAGCGCGACCGCGCCTTCGCGTCCCTCAAGCGCGGCGAGATTTACATCGCCCCAATGGTCACGCTCGATCCTTCCGGCCGGACCATCGACGTGCCCCAGGGCCTCGTCCATCACTGGGTGGGCGCGGTGTTCGTTCCCGGCGTCTCCATGGAGGGTACGCTCAAGGTGATGGAGGATTACGACCACAAGAGCGACGCTTATCCCGAAGTGACGCGCTCCCGCCTGCTCCGGCGCGACGGGGATCACATCCAGGCCTTCATGCGCCTGCACCAGCATCATGTGGTCACGGTGACGCTCGACGCGGAGTTTGACGTCCACTACGTCGACGTCGATCCGCGGCATTGGTACGCGCTCTCCCATTCGACGAGCGTCCGGCAGGTGCAGAATCCCGGCAAGCCCGACGAGCGCGTTTTGCCTGAGGGGCAGGGCGACGGCTTCCTGTGGCAACTCGACTCTTACTGGCAATATCTGGAACAGGACGGCGGCGTCTACGTGGAGCTGGAAGCCATCTCGCTCACGCGCGATGTGCCAAGCGGCCTCGGCTGGCTGGTCAAGCCTTTCATCACCAGCGTCCCGCGTGAATCGCTCCAGAGCACGCTGGAATCGACGCGGAAGACGGTCTTAAGAAGGCAGTAGGCAGTAGACGGTAGGCAGTCAGCAGTTGTTCGTTATTCGGCAGGTTCGTAGATCGTTGTTCGTAGATCGTGGCGGACTCTTGTCAGCACGCCATTCTCTGGCAGATCGACACTGTGGGGACCACGAACTACGATCAACGAACCACGAACCGTCAACGACGCGCCACTGGTGGACTCGAAGCAACTGACCACTGACCACTGCTTTACGGATGCAAAATGATCTTGCCGAACAAGTCCCGATCTTCCATCTTCTTCTGCGCCGCGGCGGCCTCGCGCAGGGGGAAGACCGAGTCGATCACCGCCCTCACCTTGCGCTGTCCGATGAATTTCAGCACCTCGAGCAGTTCCCCTTTGCTTCCCATGAACGACCCGAGCAGGGTGCGTTGCCGGCCGTAGAGCATGCGCAGATTCAGCCGGGCGTCGTCGCCGGAAGTCGTCCCGCAGGTGACGAAGCGGCCATACGTGGCGAGCGACTCGAAGCAATCCTCCCAGACGGCTGAGCCCACGTGGTCGACCACCACGTCCACCCCGCGCTTATCCGTCAGCCGCCGCACTTCCCCGGCAATGGATTGCCTGCGGTGATTGATCACTTCGTCGGCGCCGAGGTCGCGCGCCTTTTCGAGCTTGGCATCGGTGCCGGCCACCGCAATCACGCGCGCCGACATCAGCTTGGCAATCTGGATGGCCACGCTGCCCACCCCGGACCCGGCCGCCATGACCAGCACGTCCTCGCCGGGCCGAAGCTGGGCGCGCGTCATCAGCATGTGCCAGGCCGTGACCGACACCAGGGGCACGGCCGCGGCTTCGTCAAAGGTCAGGTCGCCGGGAATGGGGATCACATTCATCTCCGGCGACTTCACGTATTCGGCGTAGCCGCCGTCCACCATCACGCCAAACAGCGTATAGCTGCGGCAGGCGCTGTCGAGCCCCTTGAAGCATTGCTCGCACTGGCCGCAGCTGATGCCGGGCGAGAGCAGGACGCGGTCGCCGGTCTTCACCCGCCGCACCAGGCTTCCCACCGCCGCCACTTCGCCGGAAATGTCGCTGCCGACGATATGCGGCATCGCGAGTTTCCAACTTGCCGTGCCCTTGCGCAGCCAGATGTCGAGATGGTTCAGGGCGCAGGCCGCCACTTGAACCAGAACCTCGTTGGCCGCGATCTCGGGCTTGGGCGCGTCCTCGTACTTCAGGACGTCCACACCGCCATGTTCGTGAAATCGGACTGCTTTCACCCGATGCCTCCCTTTTTCTTCATTTGAGGTTCGCTCGCCCCGCGCACGATCACCAGATGAGTTTGAGCCCATCGTAAAGGCTGAATTTCTGATCGGGCGTTACGACCGGGATATTCTCGCTCAGAGCCTGGGCGATGATCTGGCGGTCGAAGGGATCACTATGTGCGAGGGGCAGATCGAAAAGCAAGAAGGCGTGATCGCCGGTGTAGGGCAGGATGCGGATGCCCAGGTCCGTGAGGGCCTGGCGGGCGTCGCCGTCTGAAAACGTCAGCTTGCCAAGCGACTGCTTGATCGCAATCTCGGAAAGAGAAATCGCACTCAGTTCGACCACGTTGCCCGAACTCTTCAGCGCCGCTCGTGCGCGCCGCGTCAGCCGTTCCGGTTCTGACGCTGCCCAGATCAGAACAGCGGTGTCCAACAACAAACGCATTCAATAACGCCCTTCAATGAAGCCTTGCACGTCGTCAGGGGTCATGGGCTTCCACCAATCCCTGTCGAGGATTTGGACCTTGCCCTTGAGAGTGCCGAGCTTCCTGCCGGTGCGGACGGGCTTCTTCGTGCGCACGATATCGACCACCGGCACGCCTCGCCGGCAGATGGTGACGGATTCACCATCCTCGACCGCCTTGATCAGCTTCGGAAGCCTGTTCTTTGCGTCGGCCACGTTGAGTTGCATACGTCCAGATCATAGCCATCTGAGATGGCCATGTCAAATGTTGGGCAGACGCTCCCACGGCATGAGTTACGTCTGCGATTCTCGCCTTCGTGGCTCGCAGAGTTTTTTCTCCGTCTTCTCTGTGCTCTCTGTGGTGAAAGGCATTTACCACAGAGGCCACGGAGGACGCGGTGGTTGAAAAGAGCTGACAGGTGAAGGTCCCATGAAAGGTCAATTCCGATCGGCGAGGCCGGCGGGCCCCTGTGGCCTGCGTGGTGAGAGCCTTGCCTGACGATCGCGCCCTCAATTGACTCCGCCCGAGCCCGAGTCTAACCTAATCATGAAGCTATGGACATCTTTGCTGAAATCGCGCGGCTGCGCAAAGAAGGCCGCAAGGCGGCGCTCGCCACCATCATCAACGTGCAGGGCTCGGTGCCGAGCTACGAGACCTCGAAGATTCTGATCCGCGACGACGGCTCGATCCTCGGGACCGTCGGCGGCGGATGCGTTGAGGCTGACGTCTGGTCGGCGGCCCAGGACGTGATGCGCGAAGAGAAGCCGCGCCGCATGCACTTCAACCTGAACGAGAGGCCCGATGCCGACCAGGGACTGGTTTGCGGCGGATCACTCGACATCTTCATTGAGCCTATCCTGGCCACGCCCACCCTGTACCTGTTCGGCGGCGGGCACGTCTCCCTTTCGATTTCCAAGGCGGCCGCTCTCGCCGGATTTGAGACGGTCGTGGTGGACGATCGCGAAGCCTTTGCCAACAAGGATCGCTTTCCGGAGGCGCTCGAGACTTACGCCGGCGAGTGGGACCAGAGTTTTGCCCGGCTTCAGCCGAACCATTTCTCGTACCTGGTAATCGCCACGCGCGGCCACAAGGGCGATCTCGCCTGCCTGCGCTGGGCATTGACCACCCCGGCGCGCTTCATCGGCATGATCGGCAGCAGACGCAAGCTGATCGAGTTCTCGAAGGTGCTGACGGCAGAGGGCGTGTCCGAAAGCCAGATCGAGCGCGTCCACTCGCCCGTCGGACTCGACATCGGCGCGCTCACGCCGGGGGAAATCGCCGTGGCCGTGGTGGCGGAGATGATCGCCGTCCGGCGCAGCGCGGTCCCCTCCGCGCCTCCGATGACTTACCGTCCGAAGGCCCATCAAGCGTCATGACGGCCGGCCCTGCTTTCGATGGCGGCGCGATCGCCGGCCTGGTGCTCGCCGCCGGCGAGTCCTCGCGCATGGGCCGCGATAAGGCGCTACTACCCTATCAGGGCCGGACCTTTCTCGAGACCATCGTGGCCAAGCTGCGCGCGGCCGGAATCGCCCGCGTGGTCGTGGTGCTCGGCCACCATGCCGAGCTGATTCAGCAGGCCGTGGACCTCGGCGGCGTTGAGATCGCGCTCAATCCGAACTACCGCCGCGGCCAGACCTCGTCGCTGCAAGCGGGCCTGGCGGCGCTCGACAGTCCCGGCGCCGGATCGGCCCCGGCGCAAGCGGCCCCTCCGGACGCAATCGTCCTGTGCCTCGTCGATCATCCTGCCTTCGATCCTGCGACCGTGGGCGCGCTCGTCGCGACCTTTGACCGCACCCACGCCTCCGTCGTCGTGCCCACACATGGGGGCCGGCGCGGGCATCCGACCCTGATCGCGCGGCCTCTCTTCGCGCCGCTCCTTGCCCTCAGTACGGTTGAGGGCGCCAATACGGTGATCAGGGCCTGGCGCGAGAAGACGGAGCACGTCGAGGTGCCTGACCCCGGCATCTTGGTCGATGTGGATGACGAGGCTGCCTTTCGCAGCCTTGAAGGGATGTAAGGCCTGCCTTTTCCAGCGTAAGCCAAGCAAATTCAATTTGTTGCAGCCCATCAAAAATAATGCTTGACATCGTACACTATGCTACATACAGTATGTGACGTACACTATATGTGGAACGGTACAAAAGCCGACGAGCTGTTCGAAAACCTGCGGTTGGAGCTGCGCCGCGGCAGCCTGATCCTCGCCGTTCTGGCCGAGCTTCGGGCTGAGCAGTATGGGTATACGCTGCGCAAGGCCCTGGCCGAGCATGGCATGGCCATCGACGAAAGTACGCTCTACCCGCTGCTCCGGCGCCTCGAGACCCAGGGCTTGCTGCTGAGCCAGTGGCGCGAAGAAGACAAGCGCAACAAGCGCTTCTACCGATTGTCCCCCGATGGCGAGTTGATCCTCGCGCGGCTGCTCGAAGAATGGCGCGCCATCAACTTGTCCCTTGACCGCATTGCGGGCGGCTCCACGCCGCAAGGCGAGGATGCCCCGAGCGAATCAGACCGATCGGGCGAGTCGGGCGAACCGGCTGAAATCGACGCGGTCCCGAAGAGTATGTAGAAGGAGATCACCATGGAATTACTCGATCGTTATCTGCAGGCGGTTCGATTCTGGCTGCCCCGCAGCCAGCAGGATGACATCATGGCCGAGCTCGAAGCCAACATCCGGGAGCAGATGGAAGACAAGGCGTCCGAACTCGGCCGCCCGCTGACCGAAGACGAGCAGGCGGCGATCCTGAAGCAGCACGGCCGCCCGTTCCTGGTGGCCAGCCAGTATGGCTGCGCCCGGAAGCAGTTGATCGGACCCGCCCTCTACCCGATCTATCGATGGGTGGTCAGGCTGGCGCTGGTGGCGGCGTTTGGGATTTACTTCGTGGTCGCCGCCATCATGGCGTTGACCGGCAACGCGAACCTCCGGGATCAGCTTGATCACTGTCCCTCCCTGGTCCTGACGGTATTCGCCTGCGTCACCCTGGTTTTCGCTGCATTCGAAATGGGAGCGGCCCGATTCCACTTCAGTGACCGCTGGGATCCACGCGCGCTGCCTCGATTGACGCGGCGCGCGCCCACTGCGCGCGGGTCACACGTCTCGCGGTGGCAGAGCCTCTGCGAAGTGGTCACCGGCCTTGCCATGGGCTCCTGGTGGCTGGCCGCGCTGCGCTCGCCGCACTTGTTGCTCGGCCCCGGCGCCGCGGTGGTCACTTTCGGGCCGGTGTGGCGCACGATGTGGGTTCCGATCCTGATCTTCATGGTCATCGAGGTCGTGACCGCCGGCGTGAACCTGCTTCGTCCGGACTGGGTCCGGTTCCACTCGGTTTCGCGGCTGATCTCGCGCGGTCTGGGCCTGCTGATGGCCGCGATCCTGATTCGCGCCGGCGATTTGATTGTGGCCGCCGCACCCGGCGCCGACCCGAGCGTGGTCCAGATCACGAACAACGTCTTCCTGATCACCTTGATTGTGGGCGCATTGGTTTTCGCCGGGCAGATCGTTTGGGAGCTGAGGACAATGATGCGCCGCCCGCGCCCGAACCCGGCGCAGGCCGCGTCGCAGAGCCTGTAGCGCTAAGAGGGGACTTCCATGATGCGGCTATTATTGCTCGTTTCAATCCTGGCGACGCACTACCACGAAGTCGCACAGGCGGTCGCGGCAGGGCTCATCTTCGGCCGGACCGTCACCGCACTCGGGGCTGCTCTCGCGGGCCTGATGCTGATTCGCCGCTCGATTCGCCGGCGTCGAGAGCAGTAAGCCTCGGCGGGGGGCGATGGTCGCGAAGTCAAGGAGTAGGGAGTGCTCGTAGTGGTACGGTTCCGAAAAATCTGTGACAGCCGACGTGCCTCTCCCCTGGTCCAAACGGAACAGCCTTGTCGTATACTGGCTCCATCCTAAGAGGAGCCAGGGAGTGTTTTCCTATGCCAGGAGACGGAGATTTTGCGGTTTTTTCCCGAGACAAGAAGGGGCGAATGTGGCGACGTAATTTCCCAGATCTCGAAATCGCGAGAGTAGAGGCGCAGATGCTCGCGGCTCACGAAGGTCTGGAATTTTTCGTTTTCAGCCTCAAGGACTCCAGGGAGGTCGAGCGGTTCTATCCAAAGAACTTCCGCCGTAGGACGGCATCACGGTCAAGAGGGTGGTAGTGGCGTAGCTCAAACTGGACCACTACCCTTTCAACTACCATGACTTTGCAGGCTAATGGCTTTGATTGAGATGAGGGCAACCGCGCCAAGTGCGAGAAGCACGGGCTTTCGGCTTCCGTTATCGAAAGCCTTTTCACCCGCCCGC
This sequence comes from Terriglobia bacterium, assembly GCA_035949375.1. Lineage (GTDB taxonomy): Bacteria > Acidobacteriota > Terriglobia > UBA7540 > UBA7540 > Gp13-AA77. Next base: position 54,916 of record DASZIG010000055.1, read on the forward strand.
TTGCCATTCTCCCGGATGCGGCTCATTCGCAACGCGAGCGCGCTTTCGCGCCGTAGGCCGAACGGACAAGGGGCGGGGCGTGTTCATCGTGTTCACGCTCAGGCGCAAAGGTGATGAACTGCTCATCCGGCCCATTAGCGCCCGTTACATGCACAAGAAGGAGATCGATGCGTATGAAAAGGAAAATCCCGGCTTTTAAGAGCGACCGTGCGGCGGCGGCGTTCGTTGACAAGGCCGATCTTACCAAATACGGCCTTTCAGGAGCGACCTTGACCCGCTTTGAGATCAAGCCGAAAGACAAGTCTGTCAACCTGCGTCTGTCCAGCCAGCTTCACGACGCTGTACGCAAACGGGCCGCCCGCGCAGGTGTTCCCTATCAGCGTTTCATTCGCTTGACGCTGGAACAGGCCATCGGCGGACCGAAATAAACGCCAGACCGGGATGCCGTTATCCGTACTCCGCCGCTAGAGCCGGAAGCGCGGCCTTAGCAGAGTCCACCCTCAGTGCCAGCCCGCCGGCGGATTCATGGTACCGGAACGGCGCCGGGGGCAAGGGCGCGGCATTCTGCGAAACGCAGACATCCAACAACGATGTCTGCGCCACCCGCCAACGATCACCAACAATAAAAGAAACCGCTCCTGCTGCTGTTCTACGCATTTAGTGTTTTCCAAACAGTTCGGGGAATCGTCAAATTTCTCGCCCGAAAATAAATTCTGCCCCATTCTCACCTTTACCCACCGTCCCGTTTTTTGGTGAAACAATGGCAGTGCCCGGTCTTTGCGGTTGCCGGGCCGAGTTCGTATGCCATTGCTTTGCTTAAGCTTAGAGTTCGACTACCTCGGCCTTCGCGGGTGGTATTCCTACCATACAGGGGTCGCAAGCTCGGCCAGAGACGAAGGACATCCGCGAAAAAATAAAAATGTTACGAACGAACCCGTTAGGTCTCTGAAACCAAACGACTTCCATTTTCCATATTCCCTGAAAGCCGTTAGGTCGCTGAAAACAAACAAGTTGAGCGATTAAAGCCGTTAGGTTACTGAAGAAAATAGCTTTATCCCGAAAAAAAGGAGCAAAAAACATGCCTTTACTGCGAAAAGGAACGTCAAACGCCATGGCTCTCGCCAATCGCGTCAACGCTAAGAAGTCCACCGGACCCGCCACCGAGCGTGGCAAGTCCGTCTCACGCGACAGTGCCGGCAGGCACTGGGGCCGCGCCGAGGGCATGCGCGACCTGATGCCGGCGCTCGGCGAGAATCCCAGGGACTTCGCGGCCGTACTTGCCGGCCTTTGCCGGGCTTTGAAGCCGCAGGACCCCTTCGAAGAGATGCTGGTGGGCGACATGGCCGACATTCACTGGCGGCTGCGCCGCATGATCCGCGGCGAGACGGCCGTGCGCGCCCGCGACCGCCGGCAGCAGCAGGCCAACGACGAAGAGCGCGAAGCCAGCATGGCCGCCGGCCGGCTTCACGAGTTGGAGCCGGCGCTCGCGGGCACCGTGGGCATTGTCGGCCTGCACGATTCCCCGCCCAAATTTGTGCGCGTGATCGAGGTCCTGAAGGCCATCGGTGAAATGGTCCAGCTTGAGGGATTCCCGGGGGAAGGCACGGCTTTCCTCAAGACCCTTTACGGACGCCATCCCGGTTCGCGCGGCTCGGTGCTGCTGGAAGTTTACGGGCGCTTTCACGAGCATGAGCACGAGCGTGACAAGGGCTTTCACGAGCATGAGAAGGATGTTCCGGGCGAGACCTCCGCGGCCGATCGCGCCGCCTTCCAGCAGCTCATCGACGCCGAGATCGCCTGGTTCGAGGAACGCGCCGCCCGTGACCGCCAGGCGCGCGCTGAGATGGAAGCGCCGCGCATCGAAGCAGCGCTGGCTAATTCGCGCCGCGACTCCGCCGCCGCTATGCTTTACCAGGAACGCCTGGAGCGCCGCTTCGACCGCAAATGGAAGCTGCTGATGCAGTACCGGCGCAGTCAGGGGGCACGGGAAGGCCGCGAACGGATCGCGGGCGGGTAAGGGTTCGGAGTTCGGGGTTCGACCGAGTTCGGAGTTCGAAGTTCGGCAGAGTCCGAAGTTCGGAGTTCGGAGTTTTCGAGTTCGGAGTTCGACGGAGTTCGGAGTTTTCGAGTTCGGAGTTCGGAGTTTTCGAGTTCGGAGTTCGGCGGAGTTCGGAGTTGTTCGGAGTTCGGAGTTGTTCGGAGTTCGGGGTTCGGGTTCGCCGACGATGCGCGGCGCGCGAGCGAGCGCAATGGGACAAATGCCGCGCGCGACGAACAACGAACCACGAGCTCGCTAACAACAAACTTCGAACTCGAAAACTGTGAACTCCGAACTTCAAACTCCGAACTCCGAACTTCGAACTCCGAACCCCTAACTCCGAACTACCGTTCAGCTTATAATGACTGGGCGGGGGGACAAATGATCTTCAAGCAATTTTACCTGGGCTGCCTGGCGCACGCTTCCTACCTGATCGCCGATGAGGGCTCGCGCGTCGCGGCCGTGGTTGATCCGCAACGGGACGTGGAGCAGTATCTGGCCGACGCGCGCGAGCAGGGTCTCGAGATCCGTCACGTCATTCTCACCCACCTGCACGCCGACTTCGTGGCCGGGCACCTGGAGCTGCGCGACCGCGCCGGCGCCGCCATTCATCTGGGCGCCCGGGCCGAGGCCGAGTACGCCTTCACGCCCATGCGCGATGGAGACATTGTGGCGCTCGGAGCGGGCGTCAGGCTGAAAACGATCGAGACGCCCGGACACACGCCGGAGTCCATTTCGATTCTGATTCTGGACGGCGCCGGCAAAGGCCCCGAGGCCCCGGGCGGAGCGGCCGAAACCGCCGCCGCCGAGGGACCTGCCAAAACCGCCGCGGACGCGCGGGAGACGGACCCCTGGGCCGTTCTGACTGGCGACACCCTTTTCGTGGGAGACGTGGGCCGGCCGGACCTGCGGGTTGCGCTCGGCTGGAAGGCTGAAGACCTCGGGCGCATGCTCTACGATTCGCTGCACCGGAAGCTGCTGGCTCTGCCGGATTCGACGCGCGTGTATCCCGCGCACGGCGCGGGGTCGCTCTGCGGCAAGGCGCTCGGCAAGGAGAATTCCTCCACCATCGGCGTGCAGCGCAGGCTGAATTACGCGCTGCAGCCCATGAGCGCGGACCAGTTTGTCAGCCTGGTGCTGGCCGACCAGCCGGACGCGCCCGCCTATTTCACCTATGACGCGGTGCTGAACACCCGGGAGCGTCCCACGCTCGATCGCGCGCTCGAAAAATCGCTGCAGCCCCTCACCCTCGAAGCCGTCGCCGGCCTCGAGCGCGAGGGCGCCCAACTCCTCGACGTGCGCGATGCCGCCTATTTCGAGGCCGGACATCTCGCCGGGAGCATCAACATCGGCCTCGGCGGGCAGTACGCCACCTGGGCGGGCACAGTGCTCGATCGCGAGCGCCCCATCGTGATCATTGCCGAGCCCGGGCGCGAGTACGAAGCCGCGTTGCGCCTCGGCCGCATCGGATTCGACCGCGTGGCCGGGTACCTCGAAGGCGGGATGCAATCCCTGGCCGAGGCTTCCGAAGTAGCTTATGCAACTAAGCTAGTCACGATCGAACGCCTCGCGCCCGAGGCGCTCGAGGAGGAACTGCGGCAGGACCCCGCGTCGCGCCCCCTGGTGCTCGACGTGCGAGCCCCGCGCGAGTGGGCGGCGGACCATATGGAAGGCAGCCTGAACCTGCCGCTGAACCATCTGGCCGAACGCCTCGCCGAACTCCCGCGCGCGCGGCGCATTGTGGTCCATTGCGCGAGCGGCTACCGCTCCGCCGCCGCTGCGAGCATCCTCAGGCGGCACGGATTCACGGATCTCGCCGATCTCGCGGGCGGATTCAACGCCTGGAAGGCGGCCCAACCGGCGCCCGTTGCGTAGCGGCGTTCTCGCGGGCGGGCGAGCCGTAGGCGCTGTGCTAGACTTGAAGAGTAGACATACCCGAGAGCGCGGAGTGGACGTCCAGAGTCTCCGCGAGAGTGAAACCTGATGCCGGATGAGAAGGAAGACGCTGGTTTCAAAGTAGTGGATCGCCGTCCTTTCGCGCCGGACGGCAGCGCGCGGACCGATTCGCACACCAACTCGCACATCGACTCGCGCACCGAGTCGCGCGCCAAGCCCGCTGAGCCGGCGCCCCCGGAAGCGCCGCCCCAGCCAAAGCCCGCGCCCGAGCCCCCGGCGGCGTCCGGGCCCTCGAACCTTGCCGAGACGGGGCGGGCCGCACCGGACGAGTTCGCCGAGTCTGATTCCCTCGAGTCCCGCGAGGACTTCGGCCTCGAAGGCGGAGCCGATTCCGGCGAGTATTCCGGTTTCGAAACCCTGATCTCTTATCTCGGCACCACGGCCATGTTCCAGATGGGACTCGTGGCGGGTCCGGGCGGGCAGCGCATCCCCGCCGATCTGCTGAACGCGCGCAACACGATCGACATGATCGAGGTGCTGGAGCGCAAGACGCGCGGCAACCTGACGCCCGACGAGGGCCGGCTGCTCGAAGACGTGCTGTACGAGCTGCGCCTGGCTTACGTGGAAGTCGAGCGGCGGGACCTCAAACCGAAATGAGGCTGACATTCCTCGGCACCGGGACCTCCACCGGTGTCCCCACGCTGGGCTGCCAGTGCGCGATCTGCCGCTCCGCCGATCCGCATGACCAGCGCACGCGGCCCTCGGTGCTGCTTGAGTTCGACGGGCGCGCGGTGGTGATCGACACCACGCCCGACTTCCGCCAGCAGGCCCTGCGGGAGCGCATGCAGCGCCTGGACGCCGTCCTCTTCACCCACGACCACGCCGACCACATTTTTGGACTTGACGATGTGCGCGCCTTCTATTTCCGGCAGAAGGTTCCCATTCCCATCTACGCTGACGAGCGCACCATGGCCAGCATCCGCCGCGTCTACCAGTACATTTTCGATCAGGACTATCCTTACGGCGGCCTGGCGAAGCTCGACACGCATGTGATCGACGGGCCCTTCGAGCTGTGGGGCGAGCGCCTGGTTCCGCTGCCGCTCTTTCACGGCGTCCTGCCGATACTCGGGTTCCGCTTCGGACGCGCGGCGTACCTCACCGATTTCAGCGCCATTCCGGAATCGACCGCGGCGCTGCTCGAAGGTCTGGACGTGCTGGTGCTCGACGCCTTGCGCCATCAGCCGCACCCGTCGCACTCGACGGTGGAGCAGTCGCTCGCCTGGGTCGAACGCCTGAAGCCCGAGCGCGCCTTTTTCACCCACATCGCGCACGAACTGGGCCACGAGGCCACCAACGTCGCGCTGCCGTCCCACGTGCGGCTGGCTTATGACGGTCTGCGGGTGGAGTTTTGATGAGGTGCTAGGTGTTAGGGGTTAGGGATTGGGGATTAGTGGCTAGCGGTTGGTGATTAGGCACAGAGGCTACTTATTCTGTATTCTCTAACCCCCAATCCCTAATCCCCAACCCCTGCTCGCCATGCAAACGATTCGCCATCCCGCAGAGATGTACGAGGCGCCGGCATCGAGCGTGGTGGCCATCGGCAACTTCGATGGCGTCCACCTCGGCCATCGGGCCCTTCTCAACCGCGTGGTGGGGCGCGCTCGCGCGGCGGGCGTGGCGGCGGCAGTGCTCACCTTCGATCCGCATCCCACCCAGGTGCTCGCGCCTGAACGCGCTCCGAAGGCGCTCACAACGCTCCCCGAGAAACTGCGTCTCATCGAGGCTGCCGGCATCGAGCTGGTGTGGGTGCGGCCATTCACGCTCGAGCTCGCGGCCATGTCGCCCGCCGCGTTCTTCGAGGACGCGCTGGTGCGCGGCTTGCCCGCATCCGCCGTGATTGTGGGGCCGAACTTCCGTTTCGGTCATCGTCAGGCCGGCGACGTGCACACGCTCGAGGAGCTCGGACGCGCGACGGGCTGTGCGGTGGAAATCGTGGAGGCGTTGCGGCTGCGCGGGCAGATGGTTTCGAGCACGCGCATTCGCGAGCTCGCGGAGCTCGGCCGCGTGCACCAGGCCGGACGCCTGCTCGGACGGCCCTTCAGCGTGTCCGGCGCCATCGTGGCCGGCCTCGGCATCGGCCGCGCCCAGACCGTGCCCACCCTGAACCTGGCGCCACCGGATCCGCGCTTTCCGCGCCAGCTTCCGAAGCCCGGCGTCTACGTCACCCACACGCGCTTGGCCGGAGCCACGCACGTGTCGGTCAGCAACGTCGGACGCAAGCCCACGTTCGGCGAGCACGAGCTTACCGTGGAGTCATTCCTGCTCGACTATCGCGGTGGACCGATCGAAGCCGTGGAGATGGAGATCGAGTTTCTGCACCGGCTTCGCGACGAGCGTAAGTTTCCGGATGCAGCTACGCTCAAAGCGCAGATCATCCGCGACGCGCAACGGTCGCTCGATTTCTTCCGCCGCCTGCGCGCGCTCGGGCGGAGTACGAGCGCGGGCGTTGAGAAGCCGTGACGCTGAGAAGTGGCAGTGACCGTAGCCGAGATCAGGCGGAAACAGGAGGGCGGCGATCGTTCCAGGGGCGCGCCGCTTCGAGCTGGGCCGCGAGGCGAAACAGCGCGGCTTCGTCGCCGAAGCGTCCGAAGAAGTGGACGCCGACCGGCAGGCCGGCGGCGTTCCACGCGAGCGGTACTGACATGGCGGGCTGTCCAGTGGCATTGGCGATGGGCGTGAAAGGCACGAACTCGTTGGCGCGGCGTAGCCCGGCAAGTGGATCCGCGGGCGGAGAGTCAAAGCTGCCGAGAGGCAGCGGCGGCTCCGCCAGCGTAGGCGTGAGCCACATGTCGTAATCCGACATGAAGCGCGCAATCTTGCGCGCCGTGCGCTGCAGCGCGGTCTGAGCGAGCACGTAGCTCGGCCCGTTCACCTGGCGGCCCATCTCGTACAACGCCCAGGTGAGATTCTCGAACTGATCGGCCGCGGGTTTGCGGCCGGTGACGAACGCCATGCCGTCGATGGAGGCGGCGCAGCCCGCCGCCCACACCGCGATGAACCACTGGTTGAAGAGACCGGCGTCGATGTGAGGCGCCGCCTCTTCGACGTGGTGGCCGAGGCTCTCGCAGAGCCTGGCCGCGTCGTGGGCGGCGCCGGCGCAATCAGGGTGGATGGGCACGCCGCTCGGCGCAACCGTGCTGAGCGCGATCCGCAAGCGTCCGGGATCGCGCCCGACCTCCTCGCGGTAAGGGCGCTCGCGTGGCGGCGCCCAATAGGGATCACCGATGTCGGGACCGCAAGTCGCATCGAGCAGCGCGGCGCTGTCGCGCACCGAGCGGGTCAGCGCGTGCTCCGCCACGAGGCCGCCCATAATGTCGCCTACGTCGGGCCCGAGCGGATTCCGGGCGCGCGTCGGCTTCAGGCCGAACAGCCCGCAGCACGAAGCCGGAATGCGAATCGAGCCGCCGCCGTCATTGGCGTGCGCCATCGGAACTATGCCGGAGGCCACGGCCGCCGCCGCGCCGCCGCTCGATCCGCCCGTCGTACGTTCCAGGTCCCAGGGATTGCGGGTGGCACCAAAGAGCCGGGGTTCGGTAGTAGGCAAGATGCCTAGCTCAGGCGCATTTGTCTTGCCGAGGATCACGAGGCCGGCCTTCTTCAATCGCACCACCAGTTCGCTGTCGTGGCCGGGAACGTAATCGCACATGAAGGTGGAGCACGAGGTATGACGCGCGCCCGCGAGCGTGCCGAGGATGTCTTTCAGAAGAAACGGCACGCCGCGAAAGGGACCAACGGGCAGCGCGGACCGTGCGGCGTCGCGGGCCTGCTCATAGAGCGGCGTGATCACCGCGTTCAGCGTGGGATTGAGACGCTCGATGCGCTCGATGGCAGCGTCCACCAGCTCGATGGGCTGGACCTCGCCACTGGCCACCAGCTCCGCCAGGGCCACGGCGTCCAGGCGGCTCAGTTCAGGAAGAGAAGCCATGTCGGAGATCTGGGCATCGGGACGGTTACTGCAAGACGGTGACTTGGTTTTCGACGGCGGGTTCCGGTTCCGCGGGCGCGGAGGCTGCGGCGGTGCGGTCCGCCACCAGGCGCTCGATCTCTTCAAGCAGCGCGGGCACGATCTCAGCCTCGGTGACGCGCCGGATCGCCTTCCCCTCGCGATAGATCATGCCGTTGCCGCGTCCGGCCGCCACGCCGAGGTCAGCTTCGCGCGCTTCACCCGGACCGTTTACCGCGCAGCCCATCACCGCGAGTGTCAGCGGCATCTTGATGTGCTTCGTGGCCTGCTCGATCTCTTCGGCGATCTTGAAAAGGTCCACTTCCAGCCGGCCGCAGGTGGGACAGGCGATCACCACGGGGCCGCGGCTGCGCAGCTCCAGCGACTTGAGCAGTTCGTAGCCGACGCGCACTTCCTCAACCGGATCGGTGGCGAGCGAGACGCGAATGGTGTCGCCGATGCCCTCCGCCAGCAGCATGCCCATGCCGACGCACGATTTCACCGTGCCCGAGAACTGCGTACCGGCCTCCGTGATGCCGAGGTGAAAAGGGTAATCCACTTGCGGCGCGAGCAGGCGGTAAGCGGCCACGGCCATCTTCACGTTTGACGCTTTGAGCGAAACGATCGTGTCGCCGAAGCCGAGTTCTTCCAGAATGCCGATGTGGTAGAGCGCGCTCTCCACCATGCCTTGCGGCGTGGGGAACCCGTACTTCTCGAGCAGGCGCCGCTCGAGCGACCCGGCGTTGACGCCGATGCGGATGGGAACGCGCTGCTCCTGCGCCCGCCGCACCACCTGCCGGACTTTCTCCGCGTCGCCGATGTTGCCCGGATTGATGCGCAGCTTGTCGATGCCGGCGTCGAGCGCCATGAGGGCAAACTTGTACTGGAAATGGATGTCGGAGACCAGAATGGAATCGGGACAGCGCTTGCGGATTTCGGGAAGCGCCTGCGCGGCTTCCAGGTCCGGCACCGCCAGGCGCACGATCTCACAACCGGCGGCTTCCATCTGCTGAACCTGCTCGACCGTGCGCGCCACGTCGCGCGTGTCCGTCTTGGTCATCGACTGCACCACGATGGCCGCATCGCCGCCAATGGTGAGGCGTCCCACCTTCACGGGCCGCGTCTTGCGGCGCGGCGGAAAGTACTCATGGTCGCTGAAATTCATAGTTCCTCAGTCTGTCAGTGTCTCAGTTCCTCAGTTTCAGCAACCGGATTGCAGCCGCTCGCCGCTGATCCGTAGCCACGGGCTCTGGTACGAGCCACGGGCCTTAATACGGCCGGAACGTCTTCACCAGATCGTTGTACATCACAAAGACGGTCAGGAGGAGCAACAGCGCCAGACCCACCTGGACCACGCGCTCTTTCACGCGCAGGCTCAGGTCGCGGCGGATCACGGTCTCGATCAGCAACAGCAGGATGACACCGCCGTCGAGAATCGGCACCGGCAGGAGGTTGAAGATTCCGAGAGACAGGCTGACGGCGGCCGACACGCTGATGAGGTCCGGAATGCCGGCGCGATAAGCCTCGCCCGACATCTGCGCGATGGCGATGGGTCCGGAAAGCGAGCGGGCGGACATCTGCCGCGTCAGGATCTTCCCCACCGCGTCGAAGCTCAATTCGCATGTCTTGATGTTCTCGTCGATCGAAGCCGTGAAGGCTTTGGGCCAGGGCAGTTGCTTCACAATCACGTAGCGGAGCCCCACGCCGATCAGCCATTGCTTCCGTTCGCCGGAGTTGCCGAGGTACGGCGAGACAATGAATCTGAGGTTCTGTCCGGCGCGCGCCACGCTCACTTCCGCGGGCTTGCCTTGATTGTCTTGCAGGCTCGAGATCAAGGCCTGGGAGCATAGGACCGGTTTGCCGTTCATCGCGACAATGCGGTCGCCTTTCTGGATTCCGGCGCGGGCCGCGGGCGCACCCGGCTCAATCTCATCCACCTGAGCCGGCAGGCACGCCTCCCATCCCACCGTGCCCAGTTCTTCACGCCCTTCCGGACGCGGAGTGACGGCGGCCTGCACGCGCTCTCCGTTGCGGAGAACCTCGACGGGGAGACTGGCGTTCGGCGACATGGCAACTTTCAGGTCCACATCCTGCCAGGTGGGATTCTGCAGGTCGCCGAGGCGTGTGATGAGATCGCCGGGCTCGATCCCCGCCTGCGCCGCCACCGAGTCAGGCGCCACTTCGCCGATCCGCGCTTGCTGCATCTCAAACGCGGGCTCCTCGTCGTGATAGCGGTTGAGTCCTGTGAGGAGAAGCACCGCCAGCACGATATTCATCGCCGGCCCCATGATCACGATGAAGAAGCGCTGCCAGCGCGGACGCGCGAGAAACTCACCGGCATCGCCGGTCTGAGGCTGCGAAGGATCTTCGCCGGCCATTTTGACGTACCCGCCAAGCGGCAGCAGGCTGAGGCGGTAATCGGTACCCTCAGATTCGTCCTCGAGGCCGCCCAGGGAAAACTGGCCGTGTTTCACGCCCAGCAGGCGCTTGCCGAAACCAAACGAAAAAGTGAGAATGCGAACCCCGACCCATTTCGCGGCCAGGAAGTGCCCCAGTTCGTGAATGAAGACCATCAACCCCAGGGCGATGACGACCACCACGATGTCTGTGGCGGCATTGGAGAGCATGCTCAAGCGATTAACCTCATCGTTCTAATCCGCAATCTAATCCGCAATTTGGGCCCGGGCACGATCCCGGGCTTCGGCGTCACAGGCCAGCACGTCCTCGATGGAATCGAGCTTCGCCGCCGGCATGTGATGCAGCACGCCGGCCACCACTTCCGGGATCCTGGTAAAAGCGATGCGGCGCTCGAGGAAGGCTGCCACCGCGACCTCGTCCGCGGCATTGAGGACGCACGGGGCGGCGCCGCCTGCAGCGAGGGCCTCGCGCGCCAACCTCAGACACGGGTAGCGCCGCTCGTCGGCCGGCTCCAAACGCAAGCGCTTGAGACGCTTGAAGTCGAGCGCGAGGCTCCCATCAGGCGTCATCGGCAGCCGGTCCGGATACGTGAGGGCGTACTGTATGGGAATCCGCATGTCGGGCACAGCCAATTGGGCCAAAATAGACCCATCATCAAATTCTAGCATGGAATGAACGATCGACTCCGGGTGAATCAGGACCTCGATCTGGGCGCTCGCGAGTCCAAACAAGTGGTGGGCTTCGATCACCTCGAATCCCTTGTTCATCAGCGTGGCGGAATCCACCGTGATGCGGCCGCCCATGTTCCAGACCGGATGCTTCAGCGCCTGCTCGGGCGTCGCCAGTTGCAGGTCGCGCTTGCGCCATCGCAGGAACGGGCCGCCCGAGGCGGTCAGGGCCACGCGACGGATCTCGCGCGACGCCCCGGCGCGGCGGCATTGATGGAGGGCCCCATGCTCGCTGTCGATGGGCAGAATCACGGCGCCATGCTCCCCGGCCGCCCGCATCACGAGTTCGCCGGCCGCGACCAGGGTCTCTTTGTTGGCGAGCCCGATCGTCTTGCCCGCGCGGGCGGCGTGATACGTCGCGAGCAGTCCCGTCACCCCATGGCCGGCCGACACCACAAAGTCCACAGCCGGATCGGTGGCTGCTTCCACCTGGCCGTCGGAGCCAGCCAAAATCCTCAGAGGCTGGCCGTATTCGAGCGCCCGCAGACGCGTCCGCAACGGCTCGACGCAGTCCGGCGACGCCACCACGGCAGCGCCAGGCTGAAATCGGACGACTTGCTGCGCGAGCACGTCCAGGTTGCGGCCCGCGGAGAGCGCGGCTACACGAAAGCGGTCCGGCAACCCTTCGACCACGCGAAGAACGTTGGTTCCGACCGAGCCCGTCGAGCCGAGAATGCACAGGGTCTTCATGCGTGCCAGAAGTGGAGCGCAACCAGGGCCAGCCACACGGCTGGAGCGGCGAAGATCAGGCTATCGATGCGGTCGAGCAGTCCGCCGTGTCCGGGCAGCAGCGCGCCGGAGTCCTTCAGGTCTGCGCTGCGCTTCAGCGCTGACTCCGCCAGGTCGCCCGCCTGCCCGGCCACTGCCGCGAGGCCCGCCAGGAGCATAACGATTCTCATGTCGGATGTCTGCCACCAGCGTCCCAGGGCCCAGGCCAACAGCATACTGCCGGCGAGGCCCCCAAGCGAGCCTTCGAGCGTTTTCTTTGGAGAGATGTGCGGGAACAGGCGATGCCGCCCGACGCTGCGTCCCACGAAGTACGCGCAGGCGTCACCCGCCCAGATGACCGCGAAAAGAAGCAGCAGCAGGTAACGCTGCGGAATCGCCGTGCTCAAGACTTGCGCAACCGCCGGTGAAAATCGCAGCGGCAGCAGGCACGAGAGCATCAGCCCGACGTAGAAGATCCCGAACAACGATGAGCTGCCGGCCCGCAAGTATTGGCGAACGTCGCCGCTCAGGATCATCCCGAGCGTGAGTCCGGCGAGCACCAGCAAAACCGTGACGGCCAAAAGCGTCGTGCTCGCGAAGCCGGACGCTTCCGCGGATCGCATGTCCGCCACTTGGGCAAGACATAAGGCCGCGCATCCCACATAGCCGAATCCGCGAAGACTCTCGAACCCTGCCGCCCGGCTCAACTCAAAGTACTCGTAAGCCGTGCGCTCCGCGACCAGCAGCAGAGCGGCCAGAAACAACCACAGGGGCGCCCCGATGATGAGATAGAGTACGGGAGGAATCAGCACCAGCGCGGTGAGGACGCGGAGTTTCATCAGATGGGAGCCAAGGCCCTGAAGCCTTGAGGGTGTCAGCTTTCAGCACCGGGCGGTCAACGCTCAGCTTTTGGACAAATCCTTTCCCGTGGGGTTCTGGGTCAGTCCGCCGTAGCGCCGCTCGCGCCTCTGATACTCCACCACGGCGTTGAACAGATCGAGCTGCGTGAAGTCCGGCCACAACGTCTCCGTCACCCAGATCTCGGAGTAGGCGATCTGCCACAGCAGGAAGTTGCTCACGCGCATCTCGCCGCTGGTGCGAATCAACAGGTCAGGATCGGGCATGTCGCGGGTGTAGAGGTGCACGCGCAGCGTCTCTTCGTCGATCGTCAACCCGGCGCCGTTGCGCTGCGCCCGCTCCACGAGTTCACGCACGGCGTCAATCAGCTCGGCGCGCGCGCCGTAATTCAGGGCAAAGGTCAGGATCATGCCCGTGTTCTGCGCGGTCTCGCTCAGGGCGCGCTCCAGATCGCGCTGCACGAGCTTCGGCAGCTCGTGAATGCGGCCGATCACCCGCAGCCGGATATTCTGCCGGTTGAGTTCGCCGATCTCCTTGCCCAGGTACTCGCGAAGCAGATTCATCAGCATCTTCACTTCGCTCTCCGGGCGCTTCCAGTTCTCGAGCGAGAAGGCATACAGGGTGAGATAGGGCACGCCCAACCTGAGGCAGGCCTCCACCACCTGCCGCACCGCCTTGATGCCGGCGCGATGCCCGGCGATGCGCGGCAGCTTCCGCTTCCTGGCCCAGCGGCCGTTGCCATCCATGATCACCGCGACGTGCCCGGGCAAACGATCGAGATCGATCTCGGCAATCAGCCGCGCTTCGGCAAGTTCCGTCTTCACACTGAGCCCATTCCAAGCCAGGTTGGAGATTCCACTTTAAGCCGTAAAGTTAACACAGCGACTCCGCAACTGCAAGGCGAGCGCAGCCCGCAATCCGACGATGTCAGGCACCGGCCAACTGCTCGGGCCGGCTCCAAAGGCGGTGTGGCTTCGAATTGATTAAACGGAGCCACTCCAAAATCTGCGGACTGATTCTAAAGGACTTAGCCGGACAGCGTTTCGCTTCGTTTGGCTTCGTTTTGACCTGTTTTTGAGGCCGATTTACTGATTCTATTGGACTTGTTGGCTTCGTTTTGCAAAATTTTAGATTCTTTTTTTTTGCCTTTTTCGAGAAAAAACGGCGGGGCTAGCTCGGGGGCTACACAGTCCCAGTTTTCTCAGGGAAACGCGACGCTGTGTGTGTGCCCAGGTACCCGTTGACAAGACTCGCCGGTAACTCTGGGTGATAAGCTGCAATTGGCCGGGCTCCGCCGACGCTCCTTCGAGCGCTAGTCCATAGCCGCCTTCTCGGACAATGCGGTCTTTCAACGGTTGGATGAAATGTACGCGCGCCAGGATGGCGCAGACCTTGTGCCGGGCGCGAGTCTTGACAGATTTCATGACTGAAGGTCTGCGCCAGCCCCCCGAAAACAAAGGGCTGGCGCGTCTCACAATTCAGTCTCACAATGCTGGCATGAAATACGGCTACGCCCGCGACTCTCAATCCCCTTGAACACACTCGCGTCCACGGCCTCTGGGTTGTGGTCACGGGAAAAACGCCAAGGCTTGTCCATTCAACCGCGGCAATCGCACCACGGTTCCCAGGCATTCGCCGCTCGCGAAGTCGAAGCTAACAACCTCATCGCGGGCGACGCAGTAGAGGTCTCCATCGGGAGCAAAACGCAAGCCGCGCGGTTTGCGGAACTCAGCCTTCCTATTTGGAAAGAAAACACGCACGAGGTTTCCGTCGGTCGCATCGTATTCCCGAATAGTTGTGACGGCGTCCAGCGCGCCGAAGGGATGCTCACTTGAGACGACAATATTGCCATTGGGCGCGATTGCGAGATCGAGCGGACTCAGTTCGGGATCTGCCACCAGCCGAGACGGCTGCGCAGGCCTGCCTGGAGTGAAAGCGACTACAGTATTATCGCCCTGGCCGTCCGGGCCGATTCCTGAGGCGAGGAACAGTTGGCCATCGTGACCAAACGCAAATCCGCGAGGGAATGGTACGATCCCCGGCGGCAAAAGATGCTCTCCGGCCCCGTCAAGCGTGGTCGAGAAGGCCATGATTGTGTGTGTGCTGCGCAGGCCGACGAAATACCGCCCATCCGGGCCGAAATTGCCACCGCCAGGATTCAGACCCTCAATCCGGCCGGTGTCGCGAATCACCCGGCCATCCGGGGAGATCGCTAACACCCGATCGGCCCCACTGTTTAGAAACAGCAGGTCTTCCTTTGAATCGACGGCAAGGCCCCGCGGATCGGCAATGCGATCGTCAACAATAAAGATTCCACGCGGGGTGCCATTTGGTTCAAAGGCGAGAAGTGCGCCGAATCCGTTGCCATTGGCACCGGCCGCGCTCGTGACGAGAAGAAACATTGCAACAGTTCTCCGAAGCCTAAGCAGACAGCACGTCCGGCCGGCTGGCGCATAGCAAGACTTTGCGACCTCTCTGAGGATTCACGTCCCGGCCAATCCGCGCAGGCTCGTCATCACGCTCTTCAAGGGAATGGCGGGCAGCCGCTTGGGAGTCCTGTTCGCCGGATCGACCGTGATCCCAACCGATTCAAGGGCCGTGACCCCCAACTGAGGCTCCACGTCGTCGGGACCGAACACCACCCTGCCAGCCGTGACCTCGCCCATGAATCGAATCTCAACCAAACCGAAAGGGTATTCGTGGGTGGTTCCGTCCGCCAGCTCGTATAGCATGGTTCCGACGGGCTGCACTTCGATCTGGCGCAGGCTGGCCGCCGGGGCCACGCAATCCGTCGCGCCCGTGTCAACGAAGAATTCAGATTCGTATGTGCCGGCCGAGATCCCCAGGCTTTTCAAGGCGACGGTGACGTGTGTGAGCCCCATGGGATATGCACCTTCTTAGATTTGTGCTTCAATTCCCTTCTATCGGTAATATACCCTTGGCGCCTGGCTGGCGCGCGAATTCACAATTGGTCAGGATCGACTTCCGCCTTTCCTACACCGTCAGCGCCAGGGGCGCGCGATAATTGCGCGTGAGATACTGCTGCGCTTCGGAGCCGCCTTCCTTCAGCTGTTGCTTGGCCACGTCCCACACGATCCGCCTCTGGCTGCGATAGGCCACATTGCCGAGCAGGCAGCAGCTCGTCGAGCGGTGGCCGATCTCGATGTCGCTGATGGGCCGCTCGCGGGTCTTCACGCAATCGAGAAAATTGCGGATGTGATCGTAGTGATCGTTGTTGGCGCTGTCCATCTTCATGGCCGGGGCGCGATTGTCCGGATGCTTCGCCCCGGGCCGCGCGGCCCGCGTCTCGGGAAACACTTCGAAGCCGCCGCGATCTACAAACATGGTCGCATCGGTGCCGTGAAATTCGATGCCGTAGCCGTGGTTATACATGGAGTTCGCGTTGTCCCAGCGGTTCTCATAAACCGCCACGAAGTGGGGATACCGGTAGGTCACCTGGAGCGTGTCGGGCGTTTCGGCGTTGTCCTCGATGAAGAACTTGCCGCCCGCGGCGGTGACGGTCTCGGGTCCATCGACCTGCATGGCCCACTGCACGATGTCCATCAGGTGAATGCCCCAGTCGGTCATGTAGCCGCCGGCGTAGTCCCAGAAGTAGCGGAAGGTGGACCAGCGATCGCCCACCCCGAAGCGGTTGGCGTTGAACGGCACCTTGGGCGCGGGCCCCAGCCACGCGTCCCAGTCGAGCCCGGCGGGAGGATCGGAGTCCGGCGGGTTGCCGATGCCCTTCGGGTAGTCGTTCGAATAATTCCAGGCGCGGACGAAGCTGACCTTGCCGAGGTAGCCCTGCTGCACCAGCTTCACCGCCTCCTGAAAGTGGACGGCGGAACGCTGCTGCGTACCCACCTGCACCACGCGTTGATGTTTGCGCGCCGCCTCCACCATCACCTTCCCTTCTTCCACGGCGCAGCAAATGGGCTTCTCGACGTAGACGTCCTTGCCGGCTTTGCACGCTTCCACCATGGCCAGGGCGTGCCAGTGATCGGGCGCGCCGACGATGACCACGTCGATGTCTTTGCGGTCGATTACCTGGCGGAAATCTTTGCAGCTTTGCGCCTTGCCGTCGGTGGCCGCGAGCCCCTTCTGCAGATTGGGCTCGTAGACGTCGCACACGGCCACGATATCGACGTCCGGCTGCAGCGCGAAGTCTTTCATATCACCCATGCCCTGCTGTCCCGAGCCGATCAGCCCGACGCGCACGCGGTCGCTCGCGGCCGCCGCCCGCACCGATCCTCCTGTCAGGCCGATGCCTGTCGTGACGCCCGCCGTAAGCGCGCCGATGCCGGCCCGCTTCATGAAGTCCCGCCGATCCAATCTGCCGTTCATGGGAGTAGCCTCCGATTCCTGTTTGTGACGCGGGCAGTATACATCAGCCTGCGCGCGCCCGCGCCCGTTGAATTTCGCATGCCGCGTGCATTACGATGACGGCTTCATGCATTCCGCGGCGAGATCGGGCACGGCCAGGCTCTTGCATGCAATGGCTGCGCTCGTGACGCTCGCCGGCCGCGCGTGGTGCGATCTGCCGTGCGCCTCGTGTCATCCCAAAGAAACGGCAGCGTACCTCGCCACGCCGATGGGGCGTTCGAGCGGGCCGCCCACGGGCGCGCCTTCGGGCAAGTATTTCCACGCCGTCTCGAAAACCGGGTTCTCGATCGAGGTGACGAACGGACGCATGGTGCAGCGCATCGAGCGTAACGGCCTGCGCGGCGAGCACGAAGTGGCCTTCGCCATCGGATCGGGAACGCACGCTTTCGCGTACGTGGTCGACATCGGCGGACACCTGTTCGAGTCGCCGCTCGGATATTTCCCCGGACGCGGCTGGGGCATGTCGCCCGGCTACGAGGAGCAGAAAACACCCGATTTCGATCGTCCCGTGACGACGGACTGCCTGGACTGCCACGCCGGCCGCGCCCGGCCGGTGGCGGGGACATTCAACACGTATCAGGACCCGCCGCTCGCAGCGCCGGGCATCACGTGCGAACGCTGTCACGGACCGGTGGAGGCGCACTTGCGCAGCCCCGTGCCGGGCTCGATCGTCAATCCGGCCAAGCTCCCGCAACGCGCGCGCGACAGCGTGTGCGAGCAGTGCCACCTGAACGGCGAGGAGCGCGTACCGAACCCCGGAAAGCAATTGGGCGATTTCCAGGCCGGCCTGAACCTGGAAGATGTGTATTCGGTTTACGTGAAGGCGGAGTCCATCGATCCGGCGCGCCCGAGCGCGTTCAAAGTGGTCAGCCAGGCGCAGCAGCTTGCCTTGAGCCAGTGCGCGCGCCAGAGCCAGGGCAAGCTGTGGTGCGGCACCTGCCACGATCCTCATGCGCAGCCCGCGGACGCGAAGTCGTACTTTCGCGCGCGCTGCCTTTCGTGTCACGGCACGGCGCTGCTGAAAACGCATCCGCAGCCGAACGGGGACTGCGTCGGGTGCCACATGCCGCGCCGGCCGGTGACCGACGGCGCGCACACTGTCTTTACGGACCACCGGATCGCGCGGCGTCCGGCGGCCCCGTCGTCGGCGACTGCGGGTGTCGCGACGGATGCCGGGGTGACGCTGGTAGCCTGGCATGATCCGGCCGGCGGACTGGCCGAGCGGAACCTCGGGCTGGCGGACGTTAAGGTCGGAGATCGGCTTGAGAACTTCGCGCTCGTGAACCGCGGTTTTGAATTGCTGATGCAGTGCTGGTCTGACTTCCCGAACGATGCCGCGCTGCTCAACGGGCTCGGCACCGCCGTGCTCGCCTCGAGCCACGGCGCCGAGGCGGCGGCCACTTTCGAGCAGGCGATTCAGCTCGAACCCGGGTCCGCCGTGGACCAGGTGCACGCGGGACTCGCCTGGAAGGCCGCGCACGACAATCAGAAGGCGATCGGATACTTCGAAAAAGCGCTGCAACTCGACCCGCTCCTGGAACAGCCCTATCGCGAACTCGCCGCCATTTACGCGTCGGAGAACGATGCCGCGCGGCTGCGCCAGACTTACGAGCGCTACCTGAAGGCTTTCCCGCAAAGCATCAGGGCGCAGGCGGCCCTTCGGGATCTCAGCAAGTAGAGCACTTCCCTCGCGCGCGCACGCCGCTCGAAGCTTCCCAGACACAGGAGAGCAGATCAGATTGCGGCCACGTTCAACTGATCCAGGCGCTCGCGGACCAACCCCTGAATCCGCCGGGCAAGCTCGAGGAAGACCTCGGGACCTCCGCCCGTGGGATCGTCGAGATCGCCTTCCGAAGAGAGACAATGGATCTTCGCGGCCGCCTGCGGAAACAGCGCCACGGCGGCGTGCCGCTGTTTTTCCGTCATGCAAAAGATCCCCTCCGCCTCGATCGCCATCTCCGGCGTAAGCTGGCGGGATCGGTGATCGAAGCCGGCCACGCCGATCGCGCTCAGGGCCTGCGCCGCCTCGGGGGTGAGCGGCGACCCGGGCCGGGCAGACAAACCGGCGCTGACCGCCTGGATCCTGGCCTCGCCGAGCAATTCGAGCGGGACCCTCAGGCGGCGGGCGATCTCTGCATTGCAAATCGCCTGAGCAATGGGCGAGCGGCCGGTGTTACCGCTGCAAACGAAGACGAAGGTCCGTTGCAGGACGCCCAATGAGCGCCCGGATGCAGGCAGGAAGGCGGCAAGCGCGGCGCCGCCCAGCAGACCGAGCCCGAGCACGGTGAATCCGGGCGAAAGCCGGCCCGTGCTGCGGGCGAATTCTCCGACCAACGCCGGTCCATAGTATCCACCGAGATTCCCAAGCGCGCAGACCAGACCCATGGCCGTGCCCGCGAGCGCCGGCGGCAAGGTCTCGGAGGGAATCGCGTATAACGGCGCCAGAGCCGCGACCGGCGAGGCGGCGGCCAGCAGCAGGCACGCGAGGCCAAGCGCGGGCCGGGCGCTTCCCAAGGCCGTCGCGGCCACGAGAAACCCTCCCCCGCAAAGCAGCACCATGGCCACATGACCCCGCCGCTCCCCGCGTCGATCGGAGTGCCGCGAAACCAGCAGCATCACGATGGCTGCCGCGACATACGGGACGGCGTTCGCCACGCCAATCTTCAGATTCGAGACCGGGCCGGCGCGTTCGAGGACGGAGCGGAGCGCCGTCGGCAGCCAAAACATGAGTCCGTAGAGCCCGGCGTAAAGCAGGAAGGCCACCGCCGCCATGAGCGCCACCCGGGGACGGACGAGGGCGCGCCAGGAACCGCCCTGCGCCGGCTTCGACAACGTCGCGGCCTCGCGCGCGAGCGTGGTCGCGAGGTATGCACGCTCGTCCGCGGAGATCCAGCGTGCCTCGCGCGGGTGATCTGCCGTGCTCGAGAGCCAGACGGCCAGCCACGCGAGCGGCAGCGCACCCTCGCCGACCAAAAGCGCGCGCCAGCCCCAATTGCCCAGAATCCAACCGGAGAGCGGCGAAGAAATCACGAGCGAGGCGGGCAGGCACAGCATCCAGAGCGCATGGGCGCGCGCCCGTTCGTGGCGGGGAAACCAGTGCGCGAGCAGCACAAGCGTCGCCGGCCAAAGGCCGCCTTCCGTCACGCCGAGCAGCAGGCGCATGGTCCAGAATTCGCGATAGGTGTGAACGAAGCCGGTCGAGATCGAAACCAGGCTGCACGATGCCAGCAGGATGGCGATCGTGCGCCGCGCGCTCCATCGGCTAGCCAGGTAGGCGGCCGGAATCTGCAGGGCCACGTAGCCCCAACAGAACACGCCGGCGGCGGCGCCCGCCTGCGCCAGGTCCATGTGGAGCTCGGCGCTTAAGGCCGGCAAAGCCAGGGCGATATTCGTCCGGTCGATGTACGCGAGGGTGTACATGACCAGCGCGGCCGGAACAATGCGCGACCAGCGTTGGTTTTCCATCAAACTTGAAACTCTCGGGGCTGCGGCGGAAAGTCACCGGCGGCCCGCATCTATGAGGTGTCCACTGCACGGTCGTCAACTACAGTCAACTACGACTTGGCGATCGTGACCTGTTGCCCGCTGAAACTGGTGAACTGGAAGTAGCCGCTCTCGTTGTAGGAGTTGACCATGTCCTGCAGCATGTTGATGGCGGTACTTTCGCCGAGGTACATCGACTGTTCGTAGTCGGAGTGCCAGTGCACGCCGGCGGTGTTCCGGCCGATGCCGATGTTCGAGGCGAGCTTGTTCAGCTCAGTGCCCACGGTGATCTGGTCCACGTCAGAGCCGGTATAGGGCAACAGGTTCACGCCGTCCGGCGAATAAACCGGGGTAATGCCGGCCTCGAGGAAAGTGGTGCTGTCGTCGAAGAGCGCCTTCAACACGGTGCAGCACGCGGCGGCCACGGTCATGTGTCCCGAGCCGTAGGACGGATGCGTGGGGCAGCCTTCCGGGAAGGCCATGGGCAGGTAGTAAGCGCCGTAGGTGCTGAACACCTGGGCGGCGGCCGCGGAGTTGAGCACCTGGGGATGCAGGGGGAAGTCCAGCTTGTTGACTACGACGTTCTGCACGCGGCCGGCATACTCCTCCGGCCGGAGCGCGCGCTGCACGAACCATTTCTGGTACCAGACGTTTTGAATGGCCAGCATGGCCACGGTTCCGAGCAAGCCGGTGTCGGCCGGGCCGCCCCAGGTCGCAAAGCCGATCTGGTTGGGAGTCAGGGTGGCGCTGTAAGGATTGCCGGGATTGGCCGGGAATCCGTCCGAAAGCAGTTCCGAGGCCGCAAAGAAGTAG
This sequence comes from Terriglobia bacterium, assembly GCA_035949375.1. Taxonomy (GTDB): domain Bacteria; phylum Acidobacteriota; class Terriglobia; order UBA7540; family UBA7540; genus Gp13-AA77. The sequence goes on from DASZIG010000055.1 coordinate 76,244, forward strand.
TGCTGGTAAAGTTCGTCCACGTGCACCAACGCCGAGAGGCTCCGCCCGTTCCACAGATAGCCCGGGCCTGCGAATTCGTTCAGCCCGAACGCTTGGAAAACGGTGCGGGCCTGAGCGGGTACGCTCGCCTGTCCGTTCTCAACCGCCAGCCAGGAGGCGCTGTCGGTCATGTAGTCTACGGCCGGAGCGTACAGGTTGTAGAGCTGGGCCGGCTTGTCCGCGCTGTTGTCGATGGCCAACGCGCCCAGACCGCTGATCGGCTGTAGAAGGAATTGCGAGACGTGGGGCCCGACCAGATCGGCCGCCGTCGTCCCGCGAAACAGGTTGGCGCCCGTTACGGGCGTCTGACCCTGGTAGTCGCTGAGCTTGTTGAGGTCGGCGATGGCAGCGTTGACCAGGGGCGCGTTGGGACTGTCGGGGTTGGTGTAGTCGCTGAAGCCCACGTCGCGCAGCAGCGCCAGCCAATAGTTCTCCACCATCTCGGCGGCCCGTTGCGCACTCGCCAGGGTTGGCGCAGGCGGCATGGGCATGTTGGCGTAATCCGCCCCGATCAGAGGAAAGGTCAGGCCGGCCTGCGGACTGACGAGCGGTACGGTCCCGCCAAGGGGAATCTTGAGGAAGTCAGAAGGACGGCCGCTCTGGACCGCCGCCAGCATCGTCTGATAGGCGGACGGTGTCACCAGGCCATTGCCGTCGTGCGGCAGGGCCTTGGAGTAGTTGCCGGCATAGTAGTCGCTGGCGTACAGCCTTTCGTCCCCGTTATTCGTCTGTGTCTGGGGCGGTTTTCGCATTTGATCAAAAGCCATGAACAGACGGTTCCGAAAGCAGGCTAGCCGCCGCTCGGGACCGGCCACTGGATTACTTCCGGTCGACACGTTGGCGTGCACCTCGTGCGAAGACAAGCGCGTCGCCGCCGTGCCTTTGGCCCCGGCGCCGGTCTCCCCGAGCAGTGAGGGCAGCCCTGCGCCCGCAGCTACGAGCGCCGTGCCGGCTCCGCCCGCCCTGCTGAGGAACTTGCGCCGCGTCAGGGATCCGTCACCTTTTTTCATTCAATTCTCCTCTCGCCGGGCGATGTCTTTGAGTGGACTGGAGGCCATGAACGCGAGGACAGCCACATCATCCGGAATCGTGGGTAGGAATACTTCTATTAACGCAGGTGCGGCTCGCCTGTCAATCCGAAAATGGCCGTCCCGTTATTTACCTTCATGATAAACATCGGCGTAAAGCCGTGGGATTGATGAAAGACGCCGTGTAAGCCGTGAGATTCGGGCGCGTCGATATCGCGTGAACCCCGATGCGGCCCACCGCCGTGACCGTCACAATCCGCGATGCTATCCTGTTGGCGGAGTCGCCGGTGTGGTATAAATCGATCGTGGGTCTGATGAAGGACGTTCCTCTCAATCCGATGGACGACATGCTGCGGGCCGTCACCCGCCGGCATTTCTTCAAGCAGGCCGGTTTCGGCATCGGCTCGGCGGCTCTGACCACGCTGCTCAGCCGATACGCCTTCGCGGAAGGCGCGGAGAGCGCACCGGGTCCGGCGGAATCTGCGACGGCGGCAGCGGTGAATCCGCTCGCGCCCAAAGCGCCGATGTTCGCGCCCAAGGCGAAGAGCGTGATCTACCTCTTCATGGCCGGCGCGCCCTCGCAGGTGGATCTGCTCGACTACAAGCCCAAGTTGCAGCAGCTCGACGGCCAGGGCATTCCCGCCGAGATGACAAAGGGCGAGCGATTCGCCTTCATTCGCGGCACGCCGAAGCTCCTTGGTTCGCCCTACCAGTTCAAGCGCTGGGGGCGCTCGGGCGCGGAGATTTCCGAGCTGCTGCCCCACCTCGGCGAAGTGGCCGACGATATCGCCATCGTCCGCTCCGTGCATACCACGCAGTTCAACCACGCGCCGGCGCAGATCTTCATGAACACCGGCTTTCAGATCATCGGGCGCCCGAGCTTCGGCTCCTGGATGACATACGGGTTGGGCAGCGCGTGCGACGATCTGCCCGGCTTCGTAGTGCTGATCTCGGGCGAGAATCAGCCCGACGGCGGCAAAGCCTGCTGGGGGTCGGGCTTCCTGCCGAGCGTATATCAGGGAGTGGAGTTCCGCTCGCAGGGCGACCCGGTGCTTTTCCTCACCAACCCGGATGGCGTGAGCGAGCAGGAGCGGCGCGAATCGCTCGACGCCATCAAGAGCCTGAACGAAATGCACCTGCGCAGCGCGGGCGATCCCGAGATCACCACGCGCATCGCCTCCTACGAGATGGCCTACCGGATGCAATCGAGTGTGCCCGAGTTGACGGACATCTCGAAGGAGCCGGCGTCGATCCATGAGATGTACGGCACCGAGCCCGGCAAAAAGTCATTCGCCAATAACTGCCTGCTGGCGCGGCGGCTCGTGGAGCGCGGCGTGCGCTTCGTGCAACTCTACCATCGCGGCTGGGATAACCACGGCACCTCGGCGCACGACGACATCGTGAACCGCCTGCCGAGCCTGTGCCGCGAGACGGACCAGGCCGCCACGGCGCTCGTGAAAGACCTGAAGCAGCGCGGCCTGCTTGAGAATACGCTGGTGGTGTGGGGCGGAGAATTCGGCCGCACCCCGATGAACGAGGCGCGGAATCGTTCCAAGTTCCTCGGACGCGACCATCATCCGCGCGCGTTCAGCATGTGGCTGGCCGGCGGGGGCATCAAACCCGGCGTCACCGTGGGCCAGACGGATGAGCTCGGATATAACGTAGTCGACGACGCCGTCGAAGTCCACGACCTGCACGCCACCATCCTCAACCGGATGGGCATCGACCATACGCGGCTCACTTATCGTTTCCAGGGCCGTGATTTCCGCTTGACGGACATTTCCGGCGAATTGGTCCGGAAGCTGGTGGTGTAAGGCGAGAGGCGCGCAACACGCGTTTTGGGAATGCAACCATGACAACCGAAGTAAGAATTGTTCGCGAGTGGGACGCCGATGTCTTCCACCAGCGCGTTCTGCAGCTCGAAGCGGCCGGCTACACCGCCCGGCGCGAGACTTATACCATTACGCCCGAGATGAATCCCGACACCGGCGAAGTGACGCACCTGCACGTGATCGAATTGGTGAAGCCTGACACTGTCCAGCCGGATTCAGTCCCCGGGGCGGCTTGACGTTGCGGTGCGCGCGGTGGCGCTCGCCGGACGAAAGGCTTAGGATGAAGGGCTGTGGCAGATCGGGCAGTCGGCCGCCGGCGAACTCACCGGCGCGGCGGTCGCGGAGGGAACGATGAGTGAATCGCTCATCATGGTGGCGGTGCGGGACCCGGAACACGCGGACGACCTGGTGAAACTTGGCTGCCAGATGGCCAAGGGGACGGGGGCGGAGGTGGCGGCCATCAGCGTGGTCGAGATCGCGCCGGCCCTGCCGCTCGATGCCGATGCGGAAGTCCTCGACAAATCCGGAAAGCAGGCCCTCGTGAGGGCCGCCGAGGTCGCGGCCGCCGACTGCGGCACGAAGATTCGCACCATGCTGGTGCGCGCCCGCGACGCCGGCCCGGCGCTCGTGGACGAGGCGAAGGAACACCACGCGGATGTGCTGATCGTGGGCTACCACGGCCGGCTCGGAATCGGCCAGATCCTGCTCGGCTCCTGCGTGCAGCACCTGGCCGCGCACGCGCCCTGCCGCGTGATCCTGCAGATCGATCCCGCTTCGGAGCCCGAGGCGCGGAAGGCCGCCGGCTAGATTACGCGAGCCGCTTACTGACGGGCCCGGCGCCTCCGCCGGAACCGGCGATCCATGAACAGGGAGCCGCAATACTCCGTCCTCACCGCGCTCAGCGTGCTGCTCGCCGGGCTCGCGACCCTCACCGTGATCCCGCATGCCGCCTCTGACGTGGACCTCGTCGGATTCCACACCCTTTGCTCCTTTGCCCCCATCAGCTCCCTGGTTCTGCTCGGCGCCGCAGGGTTTGCGCTCGCGATGCGCAACGCCGTGTACAAGGCGCGCCCACGCAACCCGGAGAAGTAACGCCGCCTCGCGCCCGCCAGGAAGAGGTCAAGGGGCGCACAGCGCGCGCTTCAGGCCTTGCGCAGCGTGACCACGGTCTCGATGTGAAAGGTCTGGGGAAAAAGGTCGAACAACTCCACCTGCTCGATCGCGTAGGCGTGCTGCACGAGCGCGGCCAGATCGCGCGCCAGGGTGGGCGGATGGCAGGAAACGTACCGAATCTCGGCCGGGCCGAGAGCGGCGAGCCGACGCAGGGTCTCGCCTTCAGCGCCGGCGCGGGGCGGGTCAAGTACGACCAGATCCGGCGCGCTTTGCGCGTAGCGCCGCAGGAACCCGGCGGCGGTCGAGTGCGTGGCGCGCGCGTTGGCCGCGCCGTGGGACCGCAGATTCGCGGCAAGATCGGCGGCGGCCAGCGCGCTAGCCTCCACCGCCGCCACCTGGCCGAACGCCCGCGCCAGGGGAAGCGTGAACAAGCCTACGCCCGCGTAGAGGTCGAGCCCGAGGCCGGAAGGCGCACGGACGCCAGCCGTCACCGCCGCCACCAAGTCCGGCAGAAGAAACCTTGAGGATTGAAAAAACGACCCCGGACTGATCCGGTAGTCGAACTCGCCCACGCGATACGTCAGCGTCGCGTTGCCGAACACGCGCCACGCGGACGGCGGGCGGCGCGAAGCGCGATTTTGCCCGCGAGCTTGCCCGCGACTTTGCCCGCGACTTGGTGCTTCCCGCGCGCCGGGCGCTTCGAAAGCCACTCCGGCGGCGCCGGGCAACAGGCTCATGCACTCGCCCGCGAGTCGCTCGAGGGCCTGCTGCTCCAAATCCGCGGCCGCGCCGAGAAAGGTCAGCACCACACGTTCGTCGCGATCGTCGGTGCGGAGTTCGACCTCGCTCCATCCGGCCAGTCTCGCGGCCCACTCCGGGCGCGACAGTTCAGCGATCACGGCATTCAGGCGCGGCGAGCTGATCGGGCACGCGTCAATGGCCACCAGATGATGCGAGTCGGCGGCGAAAAATCCCACGCCGCTCCCCGCGTTCTCCGCGTCCGTCGATTCCGCCGGGCCCGGGCGGATCTTCAGTTGCACTTGATTGCGATAATGCCAGGGCTCGGAGGCGTGGACGCCGATCTCACCCTGGCAGTCGATGTGCCCGACGCGGCGCAAGGTTTCGCGCAGAATCTCGCGCTTGATTTCGAGCTGGCGCGTGGCGTCGAGGTGCTGGTAGTGGCAGCCGCCGCAGCGTCCGAAGTAAGGGCAAGGGGCAGCCACGCGCGCCGGGCCAGGATCGAGAACCTGCAGCAGGCGCGCATAGACCATGCCCTTGGCGTCGCGCACGGATTCAACCTCGACCCGCTCGCCGGGCAACGCATAAGGCACGAGCACCGGCCGTCCGGCGTGATGGCCAAGCGCCGCGCCGCCGTAGACGAGCTTCTGCGGGACGAGTTCGAATCGATCCGGGGACACCATCGGCATAGGCTATGAACGCGGACGAACGACGAAGCCTTCAGCTGCTCGAAGGCGCCTACGGGCTGCAATAAAACAAGCTCAAGCGCGGCAGGTTGTAGTGCTCGTACAGGCTGCGCTTCAGCAATTGCCGCTCGAGCAGATCAAGCTGGGCCGCGCCCATCCTGCTGCGATACGGCGCGATGCCGCGATCAGCCGCGCTGCGCAGCGCCGCCAGGGTCTCGGCGGAACAGGCCCGGGTAGCGGCCGCCGTAAGCTTTTCCTCGAGCGCGCTCACCTGATGCTCGAGCGGCTGCAGATCCCGCGGCGCCTCTTCGATTCCCGCAGCCAGCCGGTCGAGCGCCGCCGCGATTTCCTCGAAATCCTGCCCGAGGACGCGCTCCTCCGGGCCCGGGCGCTTCACCGCCGCGGCGCGCACTGCCCCCGCGTTGCCGCGAAGATAAGCCTGGAGCTGCTCGCGGGTGAAGGGCGCGACAGGCGCCTTCGGCGACGGCCGCCGCGACGCGTCCGCCTGGCCGGCCGCCATGGAGTCTGCCGCTTCGAGCACGGCTTGCGAACAGTAAGCGAGGCCATTGACCTTGCTGAAGCGCCGCGGACGCTTGGCGTACTTCTCAAAGGTGCGCTCGATGCCGGCCAGCACCGCGGCCAGCGGCACTCCCGCTTCCTTCCAGGATTCGATCAGGGCCCAATCGAGCGTGGAGACCAGCACCGGCGTGCCGCGGCAGCGGCGATAGCACTCCTCGATCTCGGTAAAATACGCGAAGTAGCTTTCTTCGGCGGCGGTGGTTGAGGGTGGCGGCATCGAGGCTACATAACGAGGCTATGCCAAGCCGTATCCGGCCGCATCCGGCCTTATTCGGCACTGTCCGGCCCTTTTCGGTTAATGCCGGGGCGCGGCGGAGGCCGGGCTGCCGGCCACCGTCTTTCGCCCCTTGCCCGGCGAGTCTTTGGCCGCCTGGTTCCTTTCGTAGATGATGCGCAGGCCCTCGAGCGTGAGCCAGGAGTCGACCGGAGGCTTGTAGCGCGACGCCGAGGCCACGAGCGGCGCCTGGCCTCCGGTGGCCACCACGCGGGTTCCGGGCCCGAGCACTCCGAACAGCCGGTCCAGAATCCCGTCCACCAGACCCACCGCGCCGTAGAACAATCCGGACTGCATGCTGGCCACGGTATTGGTGCCGATCACTTTTTCGGGCTCGCGGATGTCCACGCGGGGCAGCCGCGCGGCGCGCGCAAACAGCGCTTCGGCGGCGATGCCGAGGCCCGGCGCGATGATGCCGCCGAGATACTCGCCCTTGTCGGAAATGGCGTCGAAGGTGATGGCCGTGCCGAAGTCCACAATGATGCAGGGCCCGCCGTACTTCTCGAAGGCCGCCACCGCGTCGGCGATGCGGTCGGCGCCGACCTCGAGCGGATTGTCATAGTGAATCGCCATGCCCGTCCGCGTCCCCGGCCCGAGAAACACCGCCTTCATCTTGAAGTATTTCTCCGCCATCTCTTCGAGCAATCCGTTGAGCGGCGGCACGACGCTCGCAACCATGATGCCGGTGATCTCCTGCGGCTGCAGGCGCTCAAGCGCGAACAGGGTTCGGATCAGAATCCCATACTCGTCGGCTGTCTGCTCGCGATTGGTGGTCAGCCGCCAGTGTGCGCGCAGTTCAGCGCCTTCGAAGATTCCAAGGACCGTATTCGTGTTTCCGACGTCGATGACGAGAAGCATTGAAAACCAATTATGAACAATGAACGATGAATAATGAACCTGCGCGACGCGCCTTGGAGTGGGGCGACGGAAGAGCCGCTAAACCTGCTCCGGCACCACGTACGGCGCTCGATACCCTCGGTCCCCGTCGCGCAGCAGCCGATTCGCTTCGTCATCCCCCTTGACCTGGCCCGTCTGCGGATCGATCTGCAGCGTGCGGCCGAGCCGGTAGGAGGCATTGGCCAGATGGACGAGGGCGGCCGAGAGGTACCCTTCCTCGATGGGCGCCGCCAGATCATCGGCGTTGCGGCTGCGGACGCAATCGATGAAATTCTGGTAGTGGTTTCCGCCCCCGTTGCCGCGCGGGCCCGGCTCCTGCTTGCGGCCGAGCCAGATGCGGTAGGAATCGTAGCCGTCAATGGCCAAATAACCCTGCGAACCGTAAAAGAGATTGCCGATGGTGTCGCTGCCGCCGAACATCTCCTTGTGCGCCGTCAGGCCCGCCTGCGGCACGCCCTCGCTTCCGAAGGCCGAGGTGCCGATTTCGGATTCGTGATTGGTCATCCAGTGGCGCACCTCAAATTCGAGCATCTGGCGCTTGCCGCCCCCGAGGTCGTACTCGAAGGCGCAGTTCAGCGTGTTGGGCGTTTGCTGATCGTCGTCAAACATGAAGTGGCCGCCCACCGCCGACGCCTTGGACGGCCAGCGCAGGCCGAGGCCCCAGCGAGCGATGTCCATCTCGTGGACGCCCTGGTTGCCGATGTCGCCGTTGCCCGTATCCCAGATCCAGTGCCAGTTGTAGTGGAATCGATTCTTCGTGAAGGGCTTGAGCGGCGCCGGACCCGTCCACAGGTCGTAGTCCACCCCGGCCGGCACGGGCGACTCCGCCGCGTGCCCGATGGTGTCGCGCCACTTGTAGCAGAGCGCGCGCGCCAGGTACACGTCGCCAATGGTGCCGTTGCGCAGATGATCGACGGCCTCGCGAATGGCGGAGGCCGACCGGCTCTGCGTGCCGTGCTGCACGATGCGGTTGTACTTCTTCACCGCCTCCACCAGTTGCGCGCCCTCCCAGGCGTTGTGGCAGCAGGGCTTTTCGCAATAGACATCCTTGCCGGCCTGGCAGGCCCATATGGCCATGAGCGAATGCCAATGATTGGGCGTGGCGATGGAAATGGCGTCGATGGACTTTTCGTCGAGCAGTTTGCGGACGTCCGTGTAGGTCGACGGTTGTCCGAGATTGCGCTGCGCCATGTCCGCGAGGCGCTTGTGCAGCACGTTCTGGTCGATGTCGCACAGCGCCACGATCTCGGCCTCGGGAATCTTCGCGAACCCCTCGATGTGATCCCAGCCGCGGCCGCGCACGCCGCACACCGCCAGGCGCACGCGATCATTCGCCCCGCGCACGCGTCCCGGTCTCCCCGCCGTGGCTGAGCGGGCCGACGGGGGCGGTCCTCCCGCGGTCGCGCCTCCAAGACCGGTTCCGCCAAGCGCAAGGCCCGCCGTGGTGCCGGCGCCTGACTTCAAGAAATCGCGACGCGTCATGTGGGAATCGTCTGCCATGGCCATCTCCTTGGATCAATCGCTTGAGATTAACCGCTCGCCGGCTTTCGAGGCTCGAGGTCCGGAGCTCAGAGTCCGGGGTTCGGATTACCGGGGGTCGGAAGAGAACCGCTTAGCCCAGGGGCCGAGCTCTGGGCGCCGCGCAAGACACCCCAAAAACGGTCAAAAACCAGTCGATTTTGCCACGCCACCTGTACTTTTTGCCCCAGAAACTCGACCTAAACATTTACCCGTCATTAACCTAACGGCTTTGAAACGATAAGTGGCTTTACTTTCAATAACCTAACGGCTTTCCCGATATATGGAAAACAGAAGCGATTTGTTTTCAACAACCTAACGGCTTCGTTCGTAACATTTTTAATTTTTCGCGTTTTGATGGGGCTGACGAGCGCATTACGACCACCCAGCTTGCGAGACCAAGCCGGCTGAGGTTCTCGCGAGCGCCTGGCAGCCTCTCGACCGGAAACAGCACAAACGCGCGAATGCGGGGGCTGGGCGTTTTACTCACCAGTGACCTTTATGATGGCTGGACCCGCGATTGTCAAGTGCCACGCGGCTGTAGCGCGAGTGTCCCCACCCGCGACGGGGGCGTCCCTAACCGCGATGAGGGGTGTCCTCGCCCGCGATGAACCGGGCGAGGAATTGAGGTATGATTCGCGGGCTGAAAGACCAGATACTTGAAGAAGACGGAAGAGCGATCATTCATCGGAGTTCCGAAGGGAAGGACTCATGAGCAGCGATGCGAACAACGACATGCCCTCGCGGCGTGGATTCCTCGGCAGGGGGTCCGCGGCATTGGCGGCGGCCGGATTGCTGCCGGCGGATCCGAGGGGCCAGGAGCAGAGACCCTATCCGGCCAAGACCGATCGAAGCGCGAGCGCTCCCGGTCCAACCAATCCGCCCTTGGACGCCCAGAATCCGGACTCGAACTTGCCGCCGGCCACCGACGCGGGGGGCGTGCAAACGTTCAAGTACCCTTTCGCGCTCTCGCACAAACGGATGCAGGAAGGCGGATGGTCGCGCGAGGTCACGGTCCGCGAGCTTGCAGTTTCCAGGTCGATGGCCGGCGTGGACATGCGATTGACGGCCGGAGGCATACGCGAGCTGCACTGGCACACGGCCGCCGAGTGGGCCTTCATGCTTTACGGCAACGCGCGCATCACGGGGCTTGATGCGGACGGCAAGAGTTTCGTGGGCGACGTAACGGAAGGCGATCTCTGGTACTTTCCCACCGGAATTCCGCACTCCATTCAAGGCCTGAATCCCGATGGCGCCGAGTTTCTGCTGGTGTTCGATGACGGCAACTTCTCGGAATACGAGACGGTCCTGCTCACCGACTGGATGGCGCACACGCCCCGCGACGTGCTGTCGAAGAATTTCGGCGTGAGCGAGCAGGCTCTTGAGAAAATGCCGAGGAGGGAGAAGTTTATTTTCCAGTCCGAGGTTCCCGGCCCGCTGGCGGCGGATCAGAAAGCAGCGGCGGGCTCGATGGGCGCGTCGACGCAGGATTTCGCATTTCGCACGGCGCAGCAGACGGTCTCGAAGCGCACCCGGGGAGGAGAGGTGCGGATCATCGATTCCAGCAAGTTCAAAGTGTCAACGACGATCGCCGCGGCCTTGGTCACCGTCCATCCGGGAGGGATCCGCGAACTGCACTGGCATCCCAACGCCGACGAATGGCAGTACTACATCAGCGGCACCGGAAGAATGACCGTGTTCGCGACCGGAGGCCGCGCGCGCACCATGGACTTTCAGGCCGGAGACGTGGGCTACGTCCTGAAGACGCTGCCCCACTACGTCGAGAACACGGGCGACACCGACCTGAAATTCCTGGAAATGTTCAAAAGCAGCTTCTACCAGGATCTGGCGCTTTCGGAATGGCTCACCCACACGCCACCGGAGCTCGCGATGGCCCACCTGGGCATTGACAAGACCACCCTCGACGCCATGCCGAGCGACGAAGTGGCTGTGATGCCGAAATAGTATGGTGCGGTGCCGGCAGGCTCCGAGTCGAAGGGCGCTTTCTGTCGATTTTGGATTGTGGAATCGGCAATCGCCAGGGTCATCCTTTTCCACCGGGGGCGATGGAAGCAGCGGCGCCATTTAACGAGGTCGCCACTGCGTCCGGCGGGTTCAGGACGAGTTTAATCCGGCGCTCCCAAGGTCAATCTGGCGCAGACCCGACGAAGAAGGGTCTGCGCCAGCCAGCCAGCCCCTTACCCCTTCACTTCCTCGATCTTCACACTCTTCAGGACCACCGGTTTCAGCGGACGGTCTGAGCGATCGCGTGCCAGGTTTGAAATCTTGTCCACCACGTCCATGCCTTCCACCACCTCGCCGAAGATGGTGTGCTTGTGATTCAGCCAGGAGGTGGCGGCGGTGGTGACGAAAAACTGGCTGCCGTTCGTGTTGGGGCCGGCATTCGCCATGGCCAGCTTGCCCGGCCGGTCGAAGACGCGGTCTTTGCCGAATTCGTCCTCAAACTTGTAGCCGGGCCCGCCCCGGCCCGTGCCCTCCGGGCAGCCGCCCTGAACCATGAAGTTCGGGATCACGCGGTGAAAGACGAGGCCGTCGTAGAAGCGCTCCTTGGTCATCTTGCCGCCCGATCCCGCGTGTTCCCGGGTGCCCTGGGCGAGCCCCACAAAGTTCGCCACCGTCTTCGGCGCCTGCTCCGGAAAGAGCCGGCAGGTGAAATTACCTTCGCTCGTTTCAAAGATGGCGTAAACGCCTGCTTTCAGATCGCTCATGAGTCTCCTTGTCGATTCCATTCGTATCGGTGATTTGGGTTCAGACGCTTCAACACAGAGAGCACACAGCACGCGGAGTGTTCCGGCTCCGTGATTTTCTGCGGTTCTGTCTGACCCCGCGGTGAGATGCTTTACGGCGTCTGCTTCGGTGCGGCGGTAGATCCGGCGGCCGCCGGTTTCTTGGTCGCAGTTCCGGTCTTGGCCGGCGCAGGCGGCAGCACGATCACGGCCGTCTTGATGCTGTCGAGATTCGGAAAATTCTTTTGGAGAAAGGCATTGCCGTGCTGCTCGATCTGATCCTGCGTGCTGGTGACCTGCTCCCCGTAACCGTTATAGAACTTTTCCACCACATCCATCCCGTCCACGACCTGGCCGAAAGGCGCGAAGCCCTGGCCGTCCAGGCCGGTGTTGCGGTCGTTCAGGTTGATGAAAATCTGCGTGGTGCGGGTGTTGGGTCCGGCGGTGGCGAAGGTCACGGTGCCGCGTTTGTTGCTGCCGACCACGGGATCGTCAGAGATGGTGGCACGGCTCCACGCGGCGGCGATTTTGGGGTCGCCGCTGATCCCAAACTGCACCACGAAATCGGGGACGGCGCGGAAGAAGATCACGTTGGTGAAAAACCCGTTCTTCACCAGGTTGTAAAAGCGATCGGCCCCGAGCGGCGCCGAGGCGCGGGTGACTTCGATCACGAAGTCTCCCTTGGTGGTGGTGAACTTCGCCTTAAAGGTGTCAGGCGCTTTCTGATTCAAGGTCGATGGATCGAGCAGCGACCGGTGCACCGCCGTGTGGTGCGTGGTCGAGGTTGACTTCTTCGTGGTCGCGGTCTTCGACTGCGCCGGAGGCGAAGTCTGCCCGCTTGCCCCTGCCGCAGAAAGACAAATCAAAACAGCGAGGCCGAGCGCACTCGCCGGAAGTTTCCTCATAATTCCCTCCAAGATTATTGTAGCGACTTCGAAACCTGTTCGACCTGCCGCATCACGCGCAGGACGTTTCCGCCCAGGATTTTCAGGAGGTCATCCTCGCTGTAGCCGCGCCGGGCCAGCTCCCGAACGAGGTCGGGAAACTTCGAGCAATCCTCCATCCCGCGCGGCGCGAGACCCGAGATGCCGTCGAAATCGGAGCCCAGGCCGACGTGATCCACGCCCGCCACCTGCACGGCGTGGTCGATGTGGTCGGCGATGCGGGTGTAGCTGGGAATGGGCAGACCTCGGTAGTGTTTCTCATTGATCTGGGATTCTTCGAGGTAGGTCAGGCGCTTCCCTTCCCTGGCCCGCTCGTCCCGAGCCGCCTTCACGTCAGCGTTGATGGCGTCTTCCACCTTCTTGTAAGCGTCCGAAAAGGTCTGATCAAGGAAACCGTCGTAAAAGTTGATGTCGACCACGCCGCCGTTTTTGGCGACGGCCCGCAACATGTCGTCGGTCATGTTGCGAGGCGCGTTGCACAAGGCCCGGCAGGATGAATGGGAAGCGATCACCGGCGCCTTCGAGGCGGCCACGGCGGCATAGAACGTGTCGTCGGAGACGTGCGAGATGTCTACCATCACGCCGAGCCGGTTCATGCGCTCCACCACCTGGCGCCCGAAATCGGACAAGCCCTTCCAGTGCGGCTGATCGCCCGACGAGTCGCCGATCTCGTCGTTCTTGGTGTGGGTCAGGGTCATGTAGCGCACGCCCAGGCGGTAATAGACGTCCAGCATGCGCGCGTCGCCCTGAATGATGTGGCCGCCCTCGACACCCATCAAAACCGCGATTTTTCCGGCGTGATGAATGCGCACCACGTCGTCGGCCGTGCCCGCGAACGCGAGGGCGTCGGGGTGCCGGGCCACCTGGGCATTCACGGCGTCGATCAGGTCAAGTGCGCGATGAATCAGGTCATCCTTGGGCCAGTCGACATCCACCCAAATCGACATGAACTCTGCCCCCAGATGACCCGCCCGCGCCTTGAGAATGCTCACCATAAACGGGCTGGCGGGGTCCGCCAGGTCGTAGCCCTCATCGAGCATCATCTGCGGGGTGTCGGCATGGGTGTCGATGATGATTGCTTTGGCGAGGACTCGGTCGGCCACCTTGGCCGCCTCCGCCGGAGTGCGCTCGGCGGCGCGCGCCGGAGAGAGTCCGAATGCGGCGATGGCCAGTAGGCTGAGAAGCAGCGTTTTCATCCAGGCCCTCATTTTCAATCGTAATACTCCAGCCCCAAGTGTGTAATCAATTCTTCGCCGCGCAAATGACGCAGCGTGTTCTTCAGCTTCATGAGCTGGATGAACAGGTCGTGCTCGGGGTAAAGGCCGGGCGCGGTCATCGGGCTCTTGAAGTAGAACGAGAGCCATTCCTGGATGCCGCGGCGTGCGAGCTCGGGCACGCGCTGGGCGAGGTCGAGAAACAGCACGAGGTCAAGCACGATGGGCGCGGCCAGAATCGAGTCGCGGCACAAAAAGTCGATCTTGATCTGCATCGGATAGCCGAGCCACCCAAAGATGTCGAGGTTATCCCAGCCCTCTTTATTGTCGCCCCGCGGCGGGTAATAGTTGATGCGCACCTTGTGGTAAAGGTCGCGGTAGAGCTCTGGGTAGAGGTCCGGCTGCAGGATGTATTCGAGCGCGGAGAGCTTGCTCTCCTCCTTGGTGCGGAAGCTGCCCGGATCGTCCAGCACCTCGCCGTCGCGGTTGCCGAGAATGTTGGTGGAGAACCACCCGCGCAGGCCAAGCAACCGGGCCTTGAGGCCGGGCGCGAGAATGGTCTTCATCAAGGTCTGCCCGGTCTTGAAGTCCTTGCCGCACACCGGCAGGCCTCGCTCGAGCGCCAGGGCCTGAAGCGCCGGGATGTCGACCGTGAGATTGGGAGCGCCGTTGGCAAAAGGCACCCCGCTCTTCAAGGCAGCGTAGGCGTAGATCATGCTGGGCGCGATCTCCGGACTGTTTGACTTCAGCCCCTTTTCAAAGGCCCTGAGCGACTGGTGGACGGCCGAGGGCCGGAGAAACGTCTCGGTAGAGGCGCACCACACCATCACCAGGCGGTCGAGGGCCTGGCTCTTCTTGAAACCAGCGATGTCGTCCATGAGTTGCCCGGCCAGGTCCATCTTGGTCTTGCCCTTCTTCACGTTGCGGCCGCGCAGGTTCTTCACGAACTTGTGCTCGAAAACGGCAGGCAGAGGCTGTAGTTGTTGGAGGAAGTCCTTGACCGGATCGAGGTGAGCGCGTTCCAGCACGCCGGCCTTGAGCGCCGCCTCGTAGGCGTTGTCCGGGAAGAGATCCCACCCGGCGAAGACCAGATCGTCCAGACGCGCGAGCGGAACAAAGTCCTTGATCGCGGGGCTGCGCGACTCGGTGCGCTTTCCGAGCCGTACCGTACCCATCTGGGTCAGCGAGCCGATTGGTGAGGCGAGGCCGCGCCGCACAGCCTCAACTCCCGCCACGAACGTGGTCGCCACCGCCCCCATTCCCGGGATCAGCACCCCAAGTTTGCCCTGCGCCGGAGCGATCTCCACACCTTGACTCGACATTCCCACACGCCTCCCGGGCGTCCTGAGGTTCCGTTGCTTGCTGGCTAAGTCTTGATGATGCAGGAAGCTCCGCGAAATTGCAACGGCATTTGAGCAAAGGCTTTCCAAGCGGTTTCGCTCGAAAAGAGGCCTTGACATTAGGGTCAAATAATACGAACATGTGTTCATGTTCGTATTAAAGGAGGATTCGCGATGAGTCGCTATTTGCTGCTGTACGGTTTCGCTCTTTGGCTGCTCGGCACGATCGGCGTGCGGCTCGGAGGCCAATTTCTGCTCCCTCCCGGGTCGGTGCTCCTAACGCTCGGTCTCTTCGTTCTCAGCTTTATCGCCATGGCTCTGCTGGCTCGGACTCTCTGCCGGCGCGCGGGCTTGCCGCGCAGCGCTTGGCCGGCCGGGGCGGTGTCGCTGGCGCTGCCGACGCTGGTTCTGGACCCGCTTTCGAGCGCCTTCTTCCCCGCTGTCTTCCCGAACATCTCGCCGGCCGCCGCTGGATTGTTCGGCGGCTGGATGCTCTGCTGCTGCGCAGGCGCCCTGGCCGGCGCGACCATCGGAGCGGTACGGGGTGCGGCCACAGCACAGTGACTCCGATACCGCCCAGACCCCGGCTGCTGGATGGCGAAGATCTCCCGGCTGCTCCCCGCCAGGAGCGCAGCCGGGAGAAGCGCGCCCAACTGCTCGCGGCTGGGCTCGCCTTGTTCGGTGAAAAGGGCTACGAGTCGACGTCCGTCGATGCCGTCGCGGAGCGCGCCGGGACCGCGGTCGGCAGCTTCTATCAGCACTTCCGGAGCAAGCGGCAACTCCTGCTGGTGCTGATGGACCAGTTGCTCGAGGGCCTGGAGCAGCTCGACCTCCGGCCCAAGGGGGGCGCCGGCATTCGGGACAGTCTCCGCGGCATTCTGAAAGGCGCGTTTGCCAGGGACCTCGCCTATGCGGGCGCGTACCGGGCCTGGCGCGAAGCGATCCTGCTCGATCCCAGCCTTGCGCCCCACCAGGAGCGGATCGAAGGTTGGACGAGGGCGCGCGTGTCCGCGCTCTTTGGAGCGCTCGTTCAGTTGCCCGGCGCGCGCCGCGAGGTGAACGTGCCGGTGTTCGCCCGTCTGATGGATCGCTTCTTCTGGGACCTGCTGGGGCAGGCGCTCAGTCTGCCGGCGGGCGAACTCGACGCCATCCTCGAGTCGGCCACCGACCTGCTCTATCACGCGCTTTTCAGCGACGAGGCCGGCGGACCGGCTCAACGCTGAGCGCGGCGTCTGCTATACTGTCACGCGGCACCATCCTAAGTGACGATTCCTTATGCCTGAGTCTGCTGCACGTCTGATTGTTCGTGACGCGAGGGGAAACGAGCGCGAAGTGGAGATTTCCCGCTCGCCTTTCACCCTTGGCCGTCAGAGCGACAATGACCTCGTCCTGCTCGACAACCGGATTTCGCGCCAGCACGCCCGCATCGTGCAGGGACCTGAGGGGTACACGATCGAAGACGCCTCCAGCCGCCACGGAACGTTCGTGAACGGGGAACGCGTAACCCAACAACCTCTCAAGAACACCGATCAGATCAACCTCGGCGTGTCCGACGCTTATCGCCTCACCTTTCTGATGGAAGGGGCGGTTCTGCCGGAGTTGCTCGAGCAGATCGGCAGGGCCACGGATAGCCGGGCGCCCCAGCTTCAACACCTGGGGCTTCTGCTGCAGGTGGCCCAGGTGCTGCACCGCGCCTCGGCTCTCGAGGAAGTGCTCACCAAGCTGCTCGACTCCGCCATCCAGTTGACCGAAGCCGAGCGCGGGCTGCTGTTTCTCGCCAACGAGGAAGGCGAGATCAAATTGCGACTGGCGCGCAGCAACGGATCGTTCCTGCCGCTCGACCAGGTGACGTATTCCCCCGCCATCCTGGAGCGCGTGGTCCGCGAGCGGCGGGAAGAGTTGGTAGTGGAAGACGAGCTGACCGGACGTACGGCGCAGGAGACCGGTGTGCTCCCGGCCAAGGCGCACGGCGTGGTGGCGGTGCCGCTGCAAAAGCTCCAGGTGACGGACTCGAGCGGCGATACCATTCGCCAGACCTTGCCTCAGCTTCAGGGGGTGCTTTATCTCGAAGCGCGGCTGCGCCTCGCCTCGGTGACCGGGCTCGACCGCCAGGTGCTGCAGACGCTGGCGGTGGAAGGCGCCACCGTGATCGAGAACGCCCGGCTGCTGCGGCGCGCGCGCGAACAGGAGCGCACCCAGCACGAGCTGACGCTCGCGAGCACCATCCAGCAGAGCCTGCTGCCCCGTTCGCTACCCCAGACGAGCTACTTCAAGCTCTATGCGCTTACCCGGCCCAGCCGGACCGTCGGCGGCGACTACTATGACGTTGTGCCCCTGCCCGGCGGGCGCTTTGGATTGACGGTGGCCGACGTTTCGGGCAAAGGCTGGCCGGCCGCCATGATGTCCGTGATGCTGCAAGGCTCGTTTGACGCGGTGGCGGCGGGAGACCCCGGCCTCGACGAGCTCTTTCATCGCGTCAACGATTTCCTCTGCGAGCGCACGCCGCCGGAAATGTACGCCACCGTCTTCTATGGAGTGCTCGATCCGAGCGGACGCTTTGACTTCGTAAACGCCGCCCACCCGGCGCCGCTCGTCCTGCATCCGAACGGCGAATGCACCCTGCTCGGATCGTCCAACTTTCCCATCGGCATGTTTCCCGGGGTCGAGTTCACACGGCAGAGCGCCCAGCTTCATCCCGGTGACGAGATCGTGATCTTCTCCGACGGCGTGACCGAGGCTCAGAACACTACCCGCGACTTCTTTGGCGACGCCCGGCTGACCGAGGCCCTGAAGTGCTCCACGGGAATGCCGCTCCAGGAAAGGTGCACGCGCTTGGTGGAGGCGGTGGAGAATTTTGCCGGCCTGGCGCCGCAGGCCGACGACATCACCGTGGTGCTGATGCGATTCGCTCCCGAAACGTAGGAGCGTCACTGTAGCGCCCGTCGTCACTATGGTTTTGTTTCAGCATAGAGTTATAACCCCCGCTCTGTAACTCATAATCTCTGCAGCCCCGGCATCGCGGCCAGGCACTGCAATCTGGACGGGCCCGCGAAATTCAGAGGCGCTCGAAACATGATTTGGCGTTACCTCATCGGAGGTCCGTGGATCCTCTTTGTCGCGTACTGGGCGGTTGGGGCGCTGAAGACCCGCAGGACCATCCGTCGGGAATCCTTCGCATCGCGTTACGGCATCCTTTTTCTGGAAATCCTCGGCTTTGTCCTGGTCTTCAGCGGCCTCGCGGGGGTCGGCGTTCTTGGTGATGAAGTTGTCCATCAGACGTACGTTCTTGCCGTCGCGGGCGTCGCACTCACCTGGATTGGCATCGCCATCGCTCTGTGGGCGCGTTGGCACCTGGGGCAGTATTGGAGCGCCAGAGTCACGGTCAAAGAGGATCACAAGCTCATCCGCACGGGGCCCTACGCTTATTTCCGGCATCCCATTTATTCCGGACTGGACCTGGCCGCGATCGGCGGAGCGCTGGCGATTGACCGGTGGCGATGCGTGGCGGGAGTGGCGGTGATCGTCCTCGGCTATTGGATCAAGGCCAGGAAGGAAGAGTCCATGCTGACCGCGCAGTTCGGCGAAACCTTCAAGGAACACTGCCGGCACACCGGCTTCCTCATTCCGAAGTTTTGGTAAATGGGCAGATGTACGAGAGGCCGCCAGCTGCCCAACTCCGCTTACCTATCTCGCCTTTGGCGCGGGCAGTTGGAAGAACAGAACCGTTACACCGGTAGGCGGCGCGTCGGTGACCGTCAGGCTGACCGGGACAAAGTATATTGGCCCGAAGTTTTCCGTGTTTGAATTGATTAGGTTTGCCGTTACCGAGGATTGGCTTCCACATCCGGACATAAATAGGACGGATGCTGCGATGAATAAATCCACGAGCCATCCGCCAATGGTTTTTGCCATCGAACGCTCGATCACCGTCCGCTTCCATCCGATGGGCCAGGTGGGCCGCAGATTACATCCTGCCCGGTCACATAAACCGGGGCATTTTTCGCCAGCCAAAGACCAACCGCGGTTGTAGTGTTTCGGACCGTTTCGGGCACCACTGCGGGGGTATCGTGCGGATACGGGTCTTCGTAATTGTCAACCGACCATTCTGAAGGAATTGCGTGTTGCTGGGTCAGCCGGCGGACAAAGGTCACTGTGTCAATGCTAAAAGTATTGGTGGTGAATTGACGGAAAGCATCCGGCTCGCCTTTGGAGTTTGCGGGCCAAGGGTAAGGAGAGAGCAACATGGTAGTGCGGAGGCCGTGTTCATTGCCCCATTGGATGGCCTGCACAATAAATTTCTGGTAGCCGGGGCCGCTTCCATCGGTCAGAAAGAAGTTGGGCGGAACATCGAAGGCCATGGCTTTGCCATAAAGCGCCTCACCGCGCTCGAGCGCGTAGTAGGGATTGGTTGCAAAGACGTGATCTCCGAGTTTAGGCTCCTGCGGATCGTTGGGGCCCACGATCGGAGCGACGGTTTCGATACCGACAGTTCTGGCCGCATCCACGTAATCTCGCCAGACCTTCAGGTCCTCTTCCAATTTCCCGGGAGGGGCATTGTCGGACGGCGTGTCCACATTGGCTTCCGACGGCTGAAGACCGTTTTGCAGGTACACGGCCTGGTAGTCCCCGTAGCTTGGGGGAAGCGTGAAGTATTTCGCGGCGACCTGTCCAAGTTCAGCTTGCCCGGGTCCGGTTCCGGCAAACACGCTCTCGATGGCTCGAATGATGCCCGGCGGGTGCTCGGCTGCGGCGACGGCATTGTCATGCTCGTAGAGTCCCACGTGGCCGGTTTGGAGGAGCTCGGTGAACTGGTCGCCGTCTTCAAAGCCGTCAAAACCGCCGGTGCCGCCGACGAAAATGTATACACCGAGATTTGCGCAGACCGTGTTTCCTCCGAAGTTGACGGCCGGCTTGTCCTGCGGCGCGGCGTAGGCGGGCGGGATGGCCAGGGCGATAGCCGCGACCAGCGCCAGATGCGCGTAGGGGTGCAGCGCAGAAGCCTTGGGCATGTTTCCCTCCCCAATGTTAAGGTGGCCTTTAAAAGTTCTGCTGCTCAAACAAAGCTTGCAGCCGTCCGACATTCAACTCCTCAAAGCTCCGCACCACAGCGTCGGCGCGCGTTTGACTCCTGAGATCCTCGATCGCAAAGGTTGACGCAATGGCCACGCACTTCATGCCCGCGCGCACCACGGCCTCGATGCCGATCGGCGAGTCTTCGAACGCCACCGAGCGCGAGGGTTGGGCGCCCAGATCCCTTGCGGCCGCGAGATAGATCTCGGGATCGGGCTTGGGGCGCGAGACCTCGTCTCCGCTCACAATGGCCCCGAAATACGGCCGCAGACCGAGCGCCTCCACCACGAAATCCACATTCTTCTTCATGGCGGACGAGGCCACGGCCATCGGAATCCCCCGGGCGTGGCACTCGCGGATCAACTCCGCAGCGCCGGGCAGCGCCTGCGCGTGAGGACCGAAGGTTTCGCGGAAAGTGCGCTCCAAATCCTCGCTCCACCGCGCGCTCTGCTCGTCGCTCAAGCCAGCGCCGAAGAACATACGGAGCGCCTTATCGTCGCGCTGGCCGAAAATCTGAGCCCCTAGCCGGGCGGGATCGAAGGCGACGCCTTGCTGCGTGAGGAACTCCCGCCAGATGCGGAGATGGAAGGGATTACTGTCAATCAGCACGCCGTCCATGTCGAAGATGGCGGCGTCAGGAGGGGCGTTTCTACGCGCGGGATCGGACAGTGATGTCAAGGGTTTAAGTATCCAGGACCGGCATCGGCCGCAGGCCTCACTGAGGCAGCGGCCGCAAAGACTCCAGGAGTTTCTTCGGAGGATAGGTGTTGATCACGTCCTTCTTCTCGGTCCAGCCGCGCCTTGCCGTGATCACGCCGTAACGCATCAACCGGAAATGCTTGGGCTGATGCGCGTCCGTGGAGATCACGATCTTCATCCCCTGATCGTGGGCCAGGCGCGCGAGCCGGTCACTCAGGTCCAGCCGCTCCGGGCTGGCGTTCACCTCGAGGATCACGCCATTCTTCTTGGCGGCCCGAAAAACGGCTTCGATGTCGAAGTTCATGGGATCGCGGCGCAGGATCTGGCGCCCGGTCGGATGCCCGAGGATGCGCACGTAAGGGTTTTCGAGCGCCTTGAGCAACCGGCTGGTCATCTCGTCAGCCGGCTGGGTCATGCGTGAATGGACGCTCGCGAGCACGATGTCGAACTCGGCCAGCAACTCGTCCGGGTAATCGAGCGACCCGTCACCCATGATATCGACTTCGGTGCCCGCCCAGATTTCGATCCCGGACACCTTCTTGCGCGCGGCGTGGATCTTGCCGATGTGCTCGCGGGCGCGCGTTTCGTCCAGGCCGTTGGCAATGGTCACGGCCTTGGAATGATCCGTGATCAGGATGTAGCGATAGCGCAGTTCCTTGGCCGCGAGCGCCATCTCCTCGATGCTTTTCTTGCCGTCGGAGGCGGTGGTGTGCATCTGCAGGTCGCCGCGAATGTCGTCAGGCTCCACCAGGTCGGGCAGGCGGCCCTCTTCGGCGGCCTCGATCTCACCCATGTTCTCGCGTAGCTCCGGCGCGATCCAGGGCAGCCCGAGAGCCTGGTACACTTCCTCCTCGGTGCGGCCGGCCACCGGCTGGTCGCCGCGAAACAAGGCGTACTCGCTCAGTTTCATCCCCTGGCGCTGGGCGCGCGCCCGCAGGGCCACGTTGTGCTCCTTGGAGCCGGTGAAATACAGCAGCGCCGCCCCGAAAGACTCCGGAGGCAACATGCGGACGTCCACCTGCATACCGGTCGAGAGCCGGAAGCTGACTTTGTCGCCGCCGCGCGCCAGCACTTCGGCCGGCGAAACGCGCTTGAGCAGGTGATCGGCCAGGCCTTCGAGGTTCTTTCCCGTCACCAGCAGATCGAGATCGCCCACCGTCTCGCGGCCCCGCCGCAGCGAGCCCGCAGGCGTGACCTTCTCCACGCCCTTGAACTCGGCAAGATACCTGGAGATCTCTTCGGCGTTCTCGTAGGCTATGTCGAGGCGGAAGCGCCCCGTGCTCTTCTTCAATCCTTCGAGGGCTCGCAGGATGTTTTCTTCGGACTTGGCGCTCATCCCGGCAAGCTCGCGCAGCCGCTGAGCGCGCGCCGCCGCCTCGAGCTCGTCGAGCGTCTTGATCCCCAGCTCGCGGTAAAACAGCCGGACCTTTTGCGGACCCACGGTCGGAATCTGCATCAGGTCGAGAAGCGATCGCGGGGTCTTCGCGAACTTTTCCTCCAGATACTGGAGCTTCCCGGTCTCGAGGATTTCGACGATCTTGGCGGCGAGATCCGCCCCCACGCCCGGCACGTCCGTGAGCTTGCGCTTGGGATCGCGCGCGACGTCTTCCAGGCGCTCCGGGTAGCTCTCAATGGAGCGCTTGGCGCGCTCGTACGCGACCGCCTTGAACTGCCACTTCGGATCATCCTGCGTGATGCGGATGACGCTCGCGATCTCTTCAAATACGGCGGCGATCTGGTGGTTTTCCATGATCGATCTCTAGCACCCGGCGGCGGCGAAACGCCGTTCGGTTCTACTTCCCTCGGGTCCTTCGCGTCCTGCGGGCCTTCGAGGTCCATCGCCCGGTTAGGGGTGCGCAGGCTGACCAGGCTGAGCCGGCGGCTCGGATTCAGGCGCCGTCAAGGCCTGTCGGACGGCCGGCGACATTTTGTCGGCGTTCGCCAGCAGCAGGCTGACCTGCCAGAGCTCATCGTCGGAAAGCGAGTCCCTGAAACCGGGCATTCCGGTCAGCCGGATTCCATACTTGGCCTTGAAGAACGTCTCGCCGGGCAGATCATCGGTCACACCGTGTCCCTCAAAGAGCGCGGGCGGCCGCGGAGACATTCCCTTGGCGATCGCCGTGGGCGCCTGCCCGGAAACGCCGTGGCAGACGGCGCAGTTCTGTCTGTAGACGCGGACTCCGGCCAGCATAACGTCATCGGTCGGCTGGAGCGGCGCGGTCTTGGGAGCTCCGCGGCTCACCGCGGCGTGCAAGGCCATGGCCGCGAATGCCGGCTCAAGCGGCAAGGGAGAGTCCATGGCCGTCGCCGGGAAGAGTCCTGAAAGGCAATACAGCACGAAAAGCACGGGCAATAGAACCATGCCCAGGATGATGCCGGTGAATAGTCTGCCCATTGAAAACCACCCCGATTCCCGTCGTCCGCAACCGACGAATTAGCATACCGCACTCGCGCGCGCTTTCGCTGGCGGAGAGCACGAGGCGGGGGCGCGGTGAGTCATCCTGCCGCCGCGTCGCCTGGCTTCAGAACCCCCCAAAAGCCCCCGCAAGACGAGTTTCGCTTTGAATCGGCTAAACGAAGCCACCCCAAAACAGACGTGCTGATTACAAATGACTTAGAGCGGACGGGTTTGGCTTCGTTTGGCTTCGTTTTGACCCATTTTTGAGGTTGATTTGTTGATTCTATTTGACTTAGTGGCTTCGTTTTGCAAAATTTTAGATTCTTTTTTTTACGTTTTTGAGGAAAACGGCGGGGCTAGCTTAAAGGCTACACAGTCCCGGTTGTCTCACAGGCAAGCGCTGGCGGCAACACGCGCGGCTTCACGACCCGCAGATTGTCCATCGGTCCGTCCAGGACACCGGGGACAGATGGTCTGCGGAAAGCAAACTGATCTTCGATGACGTCGGCAACCTCTACGGTACGACCGTCCGAGGCGGACGGGGACGGATCCTAACGGTACGCTGTTCGAGTTGAGACCCACCGGAGGCGGCGCCTGGACCGAGACAATCCTCCATACCTTCGACGGAACCGCCGGCGGCGCAAATCCACAATGCGGCCTCGTCTTCGACGCGTCCGGGAATCTCTATGGCACGACCTCCTACGGCGGCTCCGGCAAGGGCGGGACGGCTTTCGAGATCACACCGTAATCAACGGCGCTGCGGGTCGCGACCCGCACGCGATGTCGAAAAGTGGATTCCCGCCTGCGCGGGAATGACTGCGTTCTGAAGGAGGACTTCTGAGGCCGGGGTGGCCGCTTGAACCCCAAGCTGAACCAGGACCCTGCTTGTTTCGCTTTCTGTCCGGCCGGATGGTAGAATTGCTTTCGAGATGCTCTTTAGCCGCTTCGGACTGCAGTCTAAAATCATCATCATCCTGGCCGTGGCGGTGGTATCGGTGGCCGGTGTTTCCACCTACCTCGCGATGTTGCTAACGCGGCAGCTCGTCGAAGAGGCCATCTACCGAAAAGTGCTCTCTCAGGCCCTCGCGACCACGCATCAGCTCGTGGATGGGCATGAGCTGGACACCCCGGACAACCTGCTCGCGCACCTCCGGCAGGTGAAACGCGACTTCAAGGGCGTAGAGCAGGTTGACGTTTACCGCCACGACGCCGCGCACACCCTGGCGGCCACCACGGACCCGACCGGCGAGCATCTCGAGCTCGACGTGATTCCCAACGTCGACACCTACAACGAGTTTGAGCGTCCGGGCGAGGACCAGATCACCGTCGAAACGCCGGACGGCCGGGACTGGATCATGTCCACGCCGATCCGCGACGGCGACCGCTTGATCGGATGTCTCGACCTGAAGGTGTCAAAGAAGAGCTCGAACGCGGTGATCAACGGCCTGGTGTGGCGCAACGTCGTGCTGATGCTGGCAAGTTTGCTGGCCGTGATTCTGGCCATCCACTTGTTCTTCCTCTACAACGTGCGTCGTCCGGTGAAAGAGATGGTGCAGGTCATGGAGGCGGCCGAGGGCGGCGCCCTCGCGGTGCGCGCGCACCAGGAGAGCCGCGACGAGATCGGGCAACTGGCCGGCCACCTGAACCAGATGCTCGGGCGGCTCGAGAACTTCAACAGCGAGCTCGGACGCAAGGTCAGCGAAGCCACGGCGGAGCTCGCCCGCCGCAACGACGAGCTTACGCGCATCAACGAAGAGCTCTTCGAAACCCAGAAGACCCTGGCGCGGTCGGAGCGGCTGGCGGTCGCCGGGCAGCTTGCGGCCAGTCTCGCGCACGAGATCGGCACGCCGCTGAACTCGATTTCGGGACACGTACAACTGATGGCGCGGCAAAAGACGGGCGACCCGGCCACGGACCGGCGTCTCGAGATCATTGAGAGCCAGATCGAGACCATCGTGCGCAGCGTCAAGCAGCTTCTCTCCTGGACGCGGAAATTCGAGTTGCGCCTCGACGCGGTCGATCTGCGGCGTACGTTGGAAGAGGTGGTGCTCCTGTCGTCTCCGGTTCTGGAAAACCGGAAGATTCGGGTGCACACCGACTTTCCCCGGCACACGCCCGAGATTCAGGCTGACGCCGGATACCTGCAGCAGGTGTTCCTGAACCTCATCAACAACAGCATGGACGCCATGCCGCGCGGCGGCCGGTTGCACATCCGCTTGAGCGTGCCGCCGGCCGACACCGGCGAGCCGTCCACCGTCCGCGTGGAAGTGGAGGACACCGGCGAGGGCATCGCTCCCGAAACCCTGGCCCATATCTTCGATCCCATGTTCACCACCAAGCGCATGGGAACCGGCACGGGACTGGGCCTCGCCATCTGCAAGCAGATTGTCCAACAGCACGGCGGGACCATCGAGGCCACCAGCCGTCTGCACCGGGGCGCTTGCTTCACCGTCGTGCTGCCGGTGGACTGCCGCGTCCGAACAGAAACTCCCGCGCCGGCGCTCGCGCATTCCGTCTGACCGCCGATTGCTGCACCGACGGCCTTCAGAACGGCATCGCTGGAACGGCATCGCTGGCGTATCAACCTGCAGGTTCGAAGGCCGGCACTACCGTATGAGTCGTGAGCAAGACATGAGCACATCAGCCAGCTCGAATATCCTGGTGGTGGACGATGACGCCGTCACCCGCGACCTGCTCCACGAGGTGTTGAGCGCCGAAGGATACCGGGTGGTGACCTCGGCGAGCGGCGAGGAGGCCCTCGAGATCGGCGGGCGGGAGTGTTTCGAAGTCATCATCAGCGACATGCGCCTTGGGCCGCATCTGAACGGTCTCGACGTACTGCGCGCCTACAAATCCGTCCAGCCCGGGTCCGAGGTCATTCTCATCACAGCGTTCGGCTCCATGGAGACAGCCATTGAGGCGGTGAAAGCCGGGGCATTCGACTACCTCTCCAAGCCCTTCAAGCTCGAAGAAGTGCTGCTGGTCGTCGGACGCGCCCTCGAGAATCGCAACCTGGTGGCCGAGAATCGTAATCTGAAGCGCCAGCTCGGAACCCACGCGCAGATCAGGAGCCTGGTGGGCCGGAGCCCGGCCATGCTCGAGGTCTACAAGAAGATCGCCATGGTGGCGGACACGCGCTCCGTGGTGCTGATCACCGGCGAGAGCGGAACGGGCAAGGAGTTGGTGGCCCGGGCGATCCATTACAACAGCGAGCGCGCGAAGTCGCGCTTTATGCCGGTGAACTGCGGCGCGCTGGTGGAATCGCTGCTTGAGACCGAACTGTTCGGGCACGTGCGGGGCTCTTTCACCGGCGCCTTCGAAAACAAGCGCGGCATTCTGGAGGAGGCCACGGGCGGGACCGTCTTTCTCGACGAGGTTTCGGAAATGAGCCGGGGCTTGCAGGTCAAGCTGCTGCGCGCCATCGAAGAGCAGGAGGTGCGGCGCGTGGGGGGCGGCGAGCCGATGCGCATTGACGTGCGATTCATCGCCGCCACCAACAAGCCGCTCGATGAACTGGTGCGGCAGGACAAGTTCCGCGAGGACCTCTACTACCGGCTGCGCGTGGTGGAGATCGATCTGCCGCCCTTGCGCGAACGCTCGGAAGACGTCCCATTGCTCATCGACCACTTCCTGAAGCGGCAGGGTCAGGAACGCGGGCTGACCTACGGCGTCTCCGCCGACGCGCTTGCGGCCCTGGTCGGTTACGGCTGGCCGGGCAACGTGCGCGAACTCGAGAACGCCCTGGAGTCCGCCGTGGCCCTCAACCGGTCCGGCACGCTGACGCCCGACGATCTGCCGCCCAAACTGCGCCTCGCGCCCCGCAACGGCAAGAATGCCGACGACCTCTACGCGGACCTGCCCTCGCTCGACGAGCTGAAGAAGCGCTATCTCACTTTCGTGCTGCGGCTGAGCGCGGCCAACAAGGCCAAGGCTGCGGACATTCTAGGGATATCGCGCAAGACCCTCTATAATTTCCTGGAGCGGTACAAACTGGGACATTAGGGGCCGCATCTGAGGAAGAAGGCATAATGAAGTATTCTCATATCGCGAAATCCGCACTCCAGCAGCTTGCCTCGGGCTTCAGCATTCCCTACATGGTGATGTTTGAGACCACGTTGATGTGCAACATGTTTTGCGAATACTGCATGTTTGGCGTGGAAGGCAAGTACAACGATCTCACCACACGCGCGCAGCGCGAGCGCATCTTCAAGCGCATGGACGAGTTTGCGGAACTGGGCGTGTTCGCCTTCAGCTTTTCGGGCGGCGAGCCCCTGCTCAATCCGAACACGTCCGATTACATCGCCTATGCGGTCAAGAAGGGCTTCTGGACCTCCATGCCCACCAACGGCCTGCTGATCCGCAAGTACGCGGACGGCGTGGCCAAGCTCGACATGCTGGAAGTATCCATCGACTGCCTGGACGAGGAGCGCTTTGCCAAGCGGCGCGGCATCGAGGGCCTGCCGGTGATCATCAAGAACCTCGAGTACGTGCTAACCAAGCGCAAGCCCTTTACGACCCAAATCAACGCCGCCGTCAACATGGAGAATCTCGACGACCTGCCGGGCCTGGCCGCCTTCTGCAAAGAGCGCAACATGGTGCTGCACCCGGAAGCCGTGCACAACGTGATGCGCGGCGGAGAATTGCTGCCCGACTCCGAACTCCACGGCGAGCAGATCGATGTGGTCGAAAAGGCGCTACGGGCGTTGCGCGCGCAGTATCCGAAGAACGTCCGGTTTTACAGCCATTATTATGACTTTTACCGCAACGGTGGTTTCGGCAAGGAGTTTCCCTGCCGCCATCCCTCCAAGCTGATCTCGATGAAGCCGGACGGCTCCATCCACCTGCCTTGCGCCTTCAAGACCCTGTTCCAGTCGCAGGCGCCGGTCCGCGAGATTTTCGCGCATCCCGAAGTGAAGAAGATCATCGCCCAGGAAGCCACGCTCTGGGACTTTTGCAAAGGATGCAAGATCGGGTGCCCCTACGAGGTCAGCGCCTTCACCAACAGCCCCAAACTGGCGGTCCAGTCCGCGTTGAACTTTCTGCGCATGTGATTCGAGGAGCACGCGATTTTCTGTTTGGTGCCGGGCCCAGTGACGGCGGGCGCAGCCAGTAATCGCAAGGCAGCGATCGCCTGGCCGGCGCAGGGGCAACGCCGGAGGCAGCGATCCTTACTTCCGGATTCGGGTTAAACTATCTGCGAGGGGGCCTGTAGCTCAGTTGGGAGAGCACATGGTTTGCAACCATGGGGTCGGGAGTTCGAACCTCCCCAGGTCCACCAATCAATTCAATAACGTACCGGCGGCACCATTTCCGAGCTACCTGACAACTTCAATGCCAGTTTGAAACTTAGAGGAAACGCATCTCCCTGACATTCCCCAAACCGATTCTGGGCCACGAGGCGCGGTCAGCCCTGCGGTCTCACGAGCGCCGCCGCCCAAGTTGGCCGTTCGAATCGAGTCCTTATTTCTGATTTGCAAAGTGATGGGTTACGCCCTGGGGCGCGCAGACTTGGGGAATGACGAGCGTTCGGCAATTCCAGTTCAGCAATCAAGCGATGCAGATAGGGCCGGGTCAGTTGGAGAACACCAGCGGCCCGGGTCTTGTTGCCTTCACATTCCTGCAGCGTGTGGAGCACCAGGCGCTGTTTGAAGGCGCGGACCGCGGCCTCATAACCCGTTTCCGGCTGCGGCTGGGTGTACAGGGGGCCGGAAATCTGACCGGGGAGATGTTTGAGCTCCACGCTCGAAGTCTCCGCCAGAGCGACAGCGCGCTGAACCACGTTTTCCAATTGGCGAACGTTCCCGGGCCAGTTGTACTCCCCGAGCGCCTCGAGCGACTCCGGCGAGAAGCGGGTTACGCGTTTGTTGAATTTCAAAGCAAAGCGGACGAGAAAATGCTGAGCCAAAGGCGCGATGTCAGCGCGACGGTCGCGCAGCCCGGGCACGCGAAGCTGTACGACATTCAGGCGATACAACAGGTCCTCCCTGAACGTGCCTTCGCTGACCATTGTTTCCAGATCCCGGTGCGTGGCGCAGATCAGGCGGATACTCACGCAGACCGGGCTGCTGCCTCCCAGGCGCTCGAAGGTGCACTCCTGAAGGACGCGCAGCAGCCTCGACTGCAGAGCCAGCGGCATATCGCCGATTTCATCCAGAAAGAGCGTGCCG
The DNA here is from genome assembly GCA_035949375.1 of Terriglobia bacterium. Classification (GTDB taxonomy): domain Bacteria; phylum Acidobacteriota; class Terriglobia; order UBA7540; family UBA7540; genus Gp13-AA77. The sequence goes on from DASZIG010000055.1 coordinate 105,527, forward strand.
CCGTCCGCAGCTTCGAAGCGGCCGCGACGCGTCCCGATGGCGCCGGTGAAGGCGCCCTTCTCGTGACCGAAGAGCTCGTCATCGATCAACGTCTCGGGAAGGTTGGCGCACGAGAAGGCCACGAATGGACCGGCAGCCCGCGGGCTAAACTGGTGGATGGCGCGCGCCAATAGCTCCTTGCCCGTCCCGGTCTCGCCAGTGATGAGGGCCGTCACGTCGCAAGCGGCGATTCGATGGGCCACAGCGAAGACTTCGGTCATCGCTGGAGCGCTCCCGATGAGTCGTCCGAACTGTACTGCCCAAGCGTTTGGGCCCGCGGGGTCAGTTTCTTGCCTCTCCTTGTTTTCCACCGGTACTCTCCTCTCTCCAACGAAGGCCGCAGCCTCAGGCAAAACACTTCAAGATGCTGCGCTGCCTAGCATATATTAAAAGACAAATTAATAACTATTTAATTCTCATTAATTAGGTTACAGCGACGGATGAACCGGGCGCGAGTGGAAGGACCACCCCGCTCTACCGCCGACGTGGCTTATCGCATCCTCAAACACGCATGCTGATTCTAAAGGACTTGGGCCGGAAGAGTAGAGTTTGGCATTTGTATTGGACTTCCGTTTTGGCACATTTTTCACATCGAGTTACTGATTCTATTGTACTTAGTGGCTTTACTTTGCAAGAATTTTTGATTTTTTTTCTTACGTTTTGGCGCATAACGGCGGGCTAGACTGGGCTAGACCGTCCCAGTTTTCTCTGATCCGGATGTTTCAAACGGGGGGGCCGTTGATTCACTGCTTCGTTAGCAATTGAATTGACATTCATTACCTAGACGATTATATTTCGATTTACATGCGGCGCACCCCGGAAGAGAGCCCAACCGCCGAGCCGAAGATTCTGGCCCTTCTTGGCTTAACGCTTGCCAGCCTGATCACCATTGCTGCATTCCAGTACCGGAGCGTCGGCCAGGTCAATGAGCGTAGCCGATGGGTTTTTCACACCTGGAGCGTCCAGCAAGAAATCGACGCCGCTCGCGTCTCCTTCGACGACGCGGAGGTTGCCGCGCGCAATTTCGTAATCAGCGGTGAAGGCCGGGACCTGGACCTGTACCGCACGGCAACCGCCGCCACTCACGCCCACATCCTCCGCCTTCGCAGCCTCACGGCCGACAACCTCGCCCAGCAGAAGAGGCTCGACCGTTTAGAGGCTTTGATGGAGCCATGGTTCCAGACGCTGCTGCGCGCGATGGATTCCAGGAGCAGCCAGAATCCAGTTGAGGCCGTGCAACCTCTGACGGCAGAAGGGGGTCGCGGGCAGATCGAGCAGGTCCACGCGGTGCTCGAAGAGATGGGATCGGTGGAGGCCACCCTTCTGAAGCAGAGAGGCCATGCGACCGAAGCGGCCAACCGGCAAATCGATCTGTTCATGGTCTTCGGCGACATCGTAGCCCTCCTGCTTCTCTTGATTTCAGTCATGATGGTTTACTTTGATACCCGGCGCTCTCGAATGCAGAGGGCGTTGCGCGAGAGCGGCATCCGGTTGGGGGAGCGTGCTGCCGCACTGGCGGAACAGGCGTCGCTTCTGGACATTACCCACGACTCGATCATTGTCCGGGACCTGAACGGCCTGATTCTTCATTGGAACCGGGGTGCGGAAGAGACCTATGGCTGGACAAGGGAGGAGGCCGTTGGGCAGATCTCCCACACGCTGCTGAAGACGGAATTCCCCCAACCGCGTGTCGAAATCGAGCGCACTCTCCTCGAGGAGGGCCGATGGGAAGGCGAGTTGTCCCACACCAGGCGGGACGGGGCACGGCTGGTGTTGGCCAGCCGCCGGGTGTTGCAGCGGGACGAGCAGGGCCTGCCTATAAGGACCCTTGAGATCAACAATGACATCACGCATCGCAAGCGGGCCGAGGCGAAATTCCGGGACTTGTTGGAGGCCGCGCCTGACGCGATGGTGGTGGTAAACCGCCAAGGGAAGATGGTGTTAGTCAACGCCCAGGTCGAGAAACTGTTCGGCTACGCCCGGGAGGAGTTGCTGGGAAAGGAGGTGGAGCTGCTGGTGCCGGAACGGTACCGGGGCCGTCACCCAGGACATCGCACTAATTTCTTTGCCGAGCCCCGGGTGCGGGAAATGGGCGCAGGCCTGGAGCTGTTCGGCTTGCACAAGGACGGACACGAGTTTCCCGTCGAGATCAGTCTGAGCCCAATCGAGACCGAGGAGGGCACGCTGGTTTCAGGCGCCATCCGCGACATCACGGAGCGCAAGCGGGCCGAGGCAAGATTCCGCGGTCTGCTGGAGGCCGCGCCTGACGCGATGGTGGTCGTGAATCGCGAGGGGAAGATTGTG
>DASZIG010000056.1:0-7861 GCA_035949375.1 Terriglobia bacterium
GGATTGGCTCCTCGGCCTGGATTCGAACCAGGAACCCTTCGGTTAACAGCCGAATGCTCTACCATTGAGCTACCGAGGAGTATTGAAACCGGAGACCGCGCGGGGAGCGCAGCCTCCTCAAGCCAGAAAGCCGGCTCTACGACTTCTTCTGATCGTCTCCGGCCACGCCGCCCTTGATGGCGTCTTTGAACTCGCGGATTCCTTTACCGAGGCCGCGCCCGAGATCGGGCAACTTGCCGGGGCCGAAGATGATCAATACGATCAGCAGAATAAAAATCAGATGCGTCGGGCTGAGCAAACCTTCCATAAGTCAAACCTCCTGACCTTGCGGGGCCTGACAAGCATATCAGGAAACTCCGCCGAGGGAGCAGTTCTCTTATACCTTATCCTGTCCAACTTTGCTCGCATCAGGGGTCTGCGCGGCTTGAGCGGGATCAGCTTTCTTGTCGTTAGCGGCTGGCGGGTCGGTGCTGATGCCGCCCTTCATGGCGTCTTTAAACTCGCGAATGCCCTTGCCGAGGCCCCGGCCGAGGTCCGGCAGTTTGCCCGGCCCGAACAGAATCAGGACGATCAGCAGAATCAGCAACAAGTGGGTAGGTTGAAACAACCCTTCCATCTGAACCTCCCTGCGTGTAACGAGACCGGCGTGTTGCAAGGCCAGCGTGTTGCAAGGAAAGCTACCCGAGTGCGCGCGCACGGGGATGGCCACGCCTGAACTCTACGTCCGCGACGATCACAGGGACCGAAGGGGACGGAACCGCCACTTGCGATTATAGCGCCAAAACACTGCCGGAGTCATGCGCCGCGTTCCCGCGGCGGCGGAAATGCACTCGGTCGGCGCTTGCAAATACGATGTCCAGGAAATTGGATTCGGCCTGCGCGGCAATGACTCCTGCAGAGGTCCGCTAATGACACCGAGACCGTTTGCAGGGTCGGAAGGTGCGCGCCTTCGTTCATCCGCGCCTTCGTTATCATCGAGAACAGGAGACGGTGCCAAGTGAACGAGAACACAGAGCGGTTTTTCGTCGTGACCGGCGGGCCTGGCTCGGGCAAGAGTACGCTCATCGACGCGCTCGAACGGGCCGGACATGCGCGATCGGTCGAGGCCGGGCGGGGCGTCATTCAGGATCAAGTGGCGATCGGAGGCCGCGCATTGCCCTGGGCTGATCCCGTGGCTTTCGCTGAACTGATGCTGTGCCGGGAGATGCGGTCATATCGCATCGCTCAGCACCGGACCGGATTCGTGTTCTTTGACCGCGGCATGCCGGATGTGGTCGGATATCTGCGTCTGCTCGGTTTGCCTGTGCCCGAGCACGCGATGAAGGCAGCCGAGACTTTCCGTTACAACCGCCGCGTGTTTATTGCCCCACCTTGGGAGGAGATCTTCCAGCCGGACCCCGAACGCAAACAGACCTTCGCCCAGTCGGTCCGCACTTATGACTCAATGGTCGAGACGTACACCGGGTTGGACTATGAACTGGTCGGGATCCCTCGCGTCTCGGTCGAGCAACGAGTGCGCTTCGTCCTTCACAGTGTTGGCAGCGCCACCCGCGCCTGACTACGCGCCACCGGCCCGCCCTCCGATCGTCGAATGAGCCGACAGCGTTCGCGGAAGCGTCCCCACACCCTGCAATTTGTAACCGGGGTTCGAAGGCTGATAAGCTTCCCAGTCCAGGGAAAGATGATCCTACCGCGCCCACTCAAACCCCTTCCGGCTGCTCTTGCGGCGCTGCTGCTCGCAGGCAGCTTGTCCGGCGCTCAGCCACAAGTGGCGCGCTCGTCCGGAAGCGAAGCCGTGTGGAAGTCCGAAACCACGGGTCACGAATACCGCGTCCGGATCGAGGGCGACGTGCTCCGTGCCGAGTGGGCCAATGTTCCGCCGGAGATGGGGCGGCAGGGCGCCTACGTGCGTACCGAGTGCCGCAAAGTGGGCACAAGGTGGGTCGGCACTACGCGTAGCCGGCTGCTGCTTCCGTGCACCGAAGTTTCGACGCCCGACGGGCATCATCCTTCCGCCTGGTGCTCGCTCGTAACCCGAACGGAAATCGATACGATTTCGGCCGATCGCATCACCGGACGCGCCCAGGCGCCAAAACACCTGGACTGCCAGGCCTGCAAGCTCCTCGACGCCGACTGGAAAGATTTTACCTGGACGCCCAAGCCCTAGTCCGTCGAGCGCTCGAAGTCCAGCCTTGCCGGTTCGGGCGGTGGCTGCGGCCTATGCTACCATTTGCCCATGCTCGCTGATGCGCGAAGGCGCGGCCGCTTCGCCCTCTATGCCTGGTTGGTGCTCGCCTACAACCTATTGGTGATTCTCTGGGGCGCCGTGGTGCGTGCGACCGGGTCGGGAGCCGGCTGCGGCGAGCATTGGCCGCTCTGCCAGGGCGTGGCGATCCCACACGCGGCCGCGATCGCGACCCTGATCGAATTCGCCCACCGCGCGTCGAGCGGCGTGGCCGTAATCCTGGTGACCGGGCTCGCCTGGTTCGCCTTCCGGCGCTTCCCAAGCGCTCGCAGAGTCCGGCGTTACGCTCTTGCGGCCCTTTGCCTGACGCTCACCGAGGGCTTGATCGGCGCGGCGCTCGTCCTGTTCGGCTGGACCGGCAACAATGTGTCAACGGCACGCTTTGCGGTGTTGGCCGTTCACCTGGCGAACACCTTCATGCTTCTGGCATCGCTGGCACTAACGGCCAGGTCGGCCGGATCAGGCGTAGCGCCGGAACCGGCCTCTGCGGCGGCGGGAGGGGGCGGGATCGCGGACAAAGTCGCCTCCAGCCGCGTCCTCGCGTACGGCCTGGGGCTCGCCGGGACGCTGGCACTGGCGATCACAGGCACTATCGCGGCGCTCGCCGATACGCTTTTCCCCGTAACTTCGCTGGCTCAGGGTTTCGCCCGCGATTTTTCCGCTACGTCCAACTACCTTCTGAGATTACGAATTATTCATCCGATCCTGGCGGTGATCGTCGGCGTGTTCCTGCTGGCTCTGGCAGCGAGAACCCTGAGCGAGCCTCAATCTCCGGCGGCCAGGCGCATGGCCCTGTACCTCTTCGGCCTGGTGCTGCTCCAAGTGGCGTTGGGGGGGCTTAACCTTGCGCTCCTTGCGCCGGTTCCACTCCAGGTGCTGCATCTGCTCGTCGCGGACCTGGTCTGGGTTGCTCTGGTACTGCTGGCGGCCGAGGTCCTGGCGGCGAGCCCGTCCGTAACGGCGCAGCGCCTGGAAGCGCACTCGACCTTAACGGCCGCGCGTTCCGCCGGCCCGGTGTGGAATCGACGGGCTTAAGGAAGAGCCGAGATCGCTCGGGCGTTCCGGCAAGAGCCACTCGCCCACCATTCAAGCCCGGTTCCCAGCCGCCAAACCCCTTCGACGGTCGCACTTGGGCCCCGAGCAAGCTGGCGCGCGCCACCGTCACACCGGCGTGTGCTCCGAATCACAGTCGCAAATACTGACGGGGCGAAGATTAGAGAGCAAGACAGGGGAGAGCGCGGAGGCATCCATGCTCACATATCGGCTGGTTCGCCTGATCGAATCCCACTCCGAGGCCCCGGCCGGTGAACTTCTGGAAAAGGTCCAGATGGCGCTATCCCTTTAGGAGCGACCCCGATGTCCTGGGAGATTGAATACCGCGAGAAACTGCGAACGACCGAGGAGGCGTTGCGCGAGGTGCGGTCGGGCATGCGCGTTTACATCCAGCCCGGCAACGCCGAACCCGAGATCCTGGTTGAAGCCCTCCTCAAGCGCGCCCCGTTTGTGCATGACGTTGAAGTGGTCCACATGCTCACGCTCGGGCGCGCGGACTACGTCCTGCCCGAGATGGCCGGACACTTCCGCCACAATGCCCTATTCATGGGGGCCAACGTGCGCGAGGCGATCAACGATGGCCGCGCCGATTACACTCCCGTCTATCTGAGCGAAATCGAGGAGCTCTTCGAAACCGGCGCCATGCCGCTCGATGTGGCCCTGATCCAGGTCTCACCACCTGACGCCCACGGCTTCTGCAGCCTGGGAGTGAGCGTCGACGCCACCCTCACCGCCGCCAAGTATGCCCACTACGTCGTGGCGCATGTGAACGATCAAATGCCGCGCACTTACGGCGACAGCTTCATTCACGTCAGCCAGATCAGCGCGATCGTGGAGGCCTCGAGGCCCCTCTGCGAGCTGCCTAAGGCCAAAATCACCGATCTGCACGTGGCCATTGGCCGCAACGTGGCGGGATTGATCGACGACGGCGCCGTCATCCAAACGGGCATCGGCGGCATTCCCGATGCGGTCCTGCGTTTCCTGATGGACCGCAGGGACCTGGGCGTGCACAGCGAGCTGGTATCGGACGGGATCATCCCGCTGATTGAGGCCGGGGTGCTCACGGGAGAGCGAAAGAACTTCAAGCCGCGCAAGATCATCGTTGGATTCGTGCTCGGGACCCGGAAGCTGTTTGATTTTGTGGACAACAACCCGCTGTTCGAATTCCATCCGACCGCCTACGTTAACGATCCCCTGCTGATCGCCCGCAACGACAACATGGTGGCCATCAATTCCGCGCTGCAGATCGACCTCACGGGGCAGGTCTGCTCAGACTCGATCGGAACGCAGTTTTACAGCGGCATCGGCGGACAGGTGGACTTCTTGAAGGGTGCTTCGCATTCCAAGGGCGGCAAGCCCATCATCGCCCTTCCTTCGACCGCCAAGGGCGGGACGGTTTCGCGGATCGTCCCGATGCTCGATCCCGGAGCCGGCGTGGTGACGTCGCGCGGCCTCATCCGCTACGTGGTGACCGAGTACGGTGTGGCTTACCTGCACGGCAAGTGCATCCGCGAGCGCGCGCAGGCGCTGATCGAGATCGCTCATCCCAAGTTCCGGGACGAACTCTATGCATACTGCGAACGCACCAAGTGGCTGCAGCATCCGCATGCCCAGGTGGCGGCGGGAGTGAGGTGAATATGGCCGGCCTAGCGCGTGGAACCGTGACGGTCAATGTGGACGAGTGCAAGGGATGCGGACTGTGTGTGCACTCCTGTCCTCCCAAGTGCTTGGAGCTCGCGCCGGAGTTGAGCGCCTACGGCGTGCACCCGGCGCGTTACACGGGCGCAGAATGCACCGGCTGCGGGATCTGTTTCTACTGCTGTCCGGAGCCCGGCGCGCTCACGGTGTATCGGCGCGTCAAAGCGGGGACGGCGCCCCGCCTGCCGGTCGCCGAAGCGACACCCTTACAGCCAGGAGGCGAATATGCGGCAACTCTGTAAAGGCAATGTTGCCGTCATGAAGGGCGCGATCCTTGCCGGATGCCGCGCTTACTACGGCTATCCCATCACGCCGGCGAGCGAGATCGCCGAGGCAGCAGCGCTCTACCTGCCCCAGGTCGGCGGGACCTTTGTGCAGGCCGAGAGCGAAGTGGCCGCCATCAACATGGTCTACGGGGCGGCGGCGGCCGGCGCGCGGGTGATGACGGCGTCGTCCGGTCCGGGCGTCAGCCTGATGCAGGAGGGCATGTCGTACATCGCAGGCGCGGAACTGCCTTGCGTGATCGTGGACGTGATGCGCGGCGGCCCCGGCCTCGGAAACATCGCGCCGGAGCAGGGCGACTACTTCGCCATGGTCAAGGGCGGCGGCCACGGCAATTATCGCAACCTCGTCCTGGCCCCGGCCTCAGTGCAGGAAATGGCGGAGCTCACGATGCTGGCCTTTGAGTTGGCCGACAAGTATCGCAACCCGGCCGTGGTGCTCGCCGACGGCGCCATCGGACAGATGCTGGAGCCGCTTGATCTCGAATACCGCGAGCCTACAGCGCCGGACCCGCACGAGAAGGACTGGGCGGTGCGAGGCACGGCCGAAACACGCAAGAACCTTGTAACTTCGATATACCTTGAGTCAGACGATCTCGAGGAGCACCAGCGCCAGATGGAAGCCAAGTATCGCCGTGCGGAACAGGCGGAGGTGCGGCAGGAGCTCTACCAGACTGAAGATGCCGAGGTGTTGCTCGTCGGGTACGGGATCACGTCGCGCGTCTTACGCTCCACGGTCCAGGCGGCCCGCCGGCAGGGCCTGCGCGCGGGTTTGTTCCGGCCGATCACGCTGTGGCCCTTCCCGGCGCAAGCCTTGCGGCAGGCGGCCGCGCGCGTCCATAAGGTGCTGGTGGTGGAGCTAAGCAACGGGCAGATGGTGGAAGACGTCCGGCTGGCGCTGAACGGTGCGGTGCCGGTGGAGTTTTATGGACGCGGCGGCGGCAATGTACCGTCCGCGGAAGAGATCCAGGCGCGGCTCAGCGCCCGCCTGGCCTCGGTAGCTTGAGAGGATATTCCTATGCCAGCCGAAACCTGCGTGCTTGAACCGGAGGTAAGTTCGAGCGAGTACGAGGTGGTGCACGAGAAATCGCCCGTATTCTATGACGTCTACGAGCGCAAATCCGACCTGAAGCACCAGACCCACTACTGCCCCGGATGCGGTCACGGCGTGGCCCACAAGCTGGTGGCCGAGGCCATTGAGGAACTGGGCCTGCAGGATCGGACCATCCTGGTAAGTCCGGTGGGATGCTCGGTGTTCGCTTACTACTACTTCGATGTGGGAAACGTGCAGGTGGCGCACGGACGCGCGCCCGCTTCCGCTACAGGCGTGAAGCGGACCCACCCGGACAAGATCGTGATCGCTTACCAGGGCGATGGCGACCTGGCCGCCATCGGAACCGCCGAGATCGTGCACGCGGCCAATCGCGGCGAGAAGATCACCGTCTTTTTCTTGAACAACGCCATTTACGGCATGACCGGCGGGCAGATGGCGCCCACCACGCTGGTGGGCCAGAAGACAACTACCTCGCCCTGGGGCCGCAATCCGGGGAATGAAGGCTACCCTCTCCATATCTCGGAGCTCTTGGCGACGCTCGAAGCGCCAGCTTATATCGAGCGCGTGGCGCTTTCGGACAATAAGAACATCATGCGGGCCCGGCGGGCGATTCGAAAGGCTATTGAGAACCAGCGCGACGGCGTGGGCTTCTCGCTGGTCGAGATTCTTTCGCCCTGCCCGACCATCTGGGGCTTTGACCCCGTGGACGCGCGCCGGTGGGTGGCCGAGAAGATGATTCCGGACTTTCCGCTGGGCGTCTTCCGCGATCGAAAATCGCAGATCACCGATGGCGCACCGCCTCAGCGTCCGGTGGCCGAAGTATTGGAAATCGCGACGACGGAATCGGGCGAGCCTGGGAAACTGAACGCCGCGGGCCGATCGGGTGCGCCGGGCGCCTCCTGCGAACCAAACGCATCAGCCGAAGTCACTCGCAAGGCGACGCGCAGCCTGCCGTTTCACGATCTGAGCCTGAAGATCGCCGGCTTTGGTGGCCAGGGCGTGCTGGTGCTTGGCCAATTGCTGACCGAGATGGGCATGCGCGAGGGGCTGGAAGTAAGCTGGCTGCCTTCGTACGGCCCCGAGATGCGCTCCGGCAGCGCCCATTGCCACGTCTGCCTGTCGAAAGAACGCATCGGCTCGCCGCTTATTTCCCATCCCGACATTCTGATCGCCATGAATGAAATCTCGCTGCGCAAGTTCGCGCCCCAGGTGCTGGCGGAAGGACTGATTCTCTACAACAGTGAAAGCCTTCCGGCTGACTTCGAGACCGCGGCGCGCGTGATCGCGATTCCAGCCTCAGCAATTGCCGACCGGCTGGGATCGATCAAGGCGGCGAATGTCGTCCTGATGGGCGCGCTGCTCGAAGAGACGTGCTGCCTCGCGCCGGAGACGGCCCTCGAAGCCATGGGCGCCAAGCTTCACAAAGCGTCGCTCCAGGAGATCAATCGGAATGCCCTCGAAGCCGGGCGACGGTTCATCGATGACGAGGTATGGACCGGGCCCGAGACGCAGCCTGACGGATTCGCATAG
>DASZIG010000057.1:0-82773 GCA_035949375.1 Terriglobia bacterium
GTCGCGCGCGGCGGCGCTTCCTCGGCTGTAAGTTATTGGGATATAATAGGATAGCTAAGGTCTGTGCCGGAACCAGCGGCCGACGGGATGCAGCACAAAAGTCAAACGAAGCCACGTGCCTCCGGGCGCTCGGACTCGGCGAAAACCGCGACTCCGGCGTGACGCCATGGGCCGCTTGTGCTAAGGTTCTGGATGGCGGGTGCAGCGCCAGCCCTGGAGGAGTTAGCCGGGCTCGAGAATGCGCGGCGCCATCATCCATCCATGAACAGCCTACTCTCCTGGCGCGATCAGTTTCCCATCCTCGACAAGACCACCTACCTCATTTCCAACTCGCTCGGTGCGATGCCGCGCGCGGTTTACGATCGTCTCAAGGATTATGCCGACATCTGGGCAGCACGCGGAGTGCGGGCGTGGGAGGAGGGCTGGTGGGAAGCGGGCGCGGAGGCCGGCGACCGGATTGGCGGGTTGCTGGGCGCCGAGCCGGGCAGTATCTCGATCCACCAGAACGTGACCCTCACTCAGGCGGTCATCGCCTCGTGCTTCGATTTCAGTGGGCGCAGGAACAAGGTGGTGCTGGTCGATCTCGAGTTTCCGTCCATCGTCTACTTTTATCTTGAACAGCGGCGGCGCGGCGCGCGCGTCGAGATGGTGAAGAGCGAGGACGGCGTGCGAGTTCCGCTCGACAAGCTCCTCGATGCGATCGACGAAGAGACGCTGCTGGTGCCCGTGTCGCACGTCATCTTCCGCAGCTCGTACCTGCAGGACGCGCGCGCCATCGTTGAACGCGCGCACCAGGTGGGCGCGCACGTGGTCCTCGACGTCTACCAGTCGGCGGGCACGGTGCCGCTCGATCTCAAGGCGCTCGAGGTGGACTTCGCGGTGGGCGGCGTGCTCAAGTGGCTGTGCGGCGGACCCGGGGTCGCGTACCTCTACGTGCGTCCCGATCTGCGGGCCTCACTCGAGCCCACCATGGCGGGCTGGCTCGCGCACAAGCGTCCGTTCGAGTTTGAAGTCGGGGAGATCGACCGCACCGAGGATTCGTACCGATTCCTGAACGGCACGCCGCAGATTCTGCCGGTCTACGCCTGCCGGCCCGGGCTCGAGATCATCGGGCAGGCGGGCATCGAGAACATTCGCGCGCGTTCGATCGAGCAGACCGGACGCTTGATTCGCGGCGCGGAGGCGCGCGGCTGGCGCGTGAACACGCCGCGCGATCCCGGGGAGCGCGGCGGGACGGTTTCCATCGATTGCCCGCACGGCTACGAGATCATGCGGGAGCTGGTGGCGCGCGACGTGTTGGTGGATTATCGTCCCAAGGCCGGTATCCGGCTCTCGCCGCATTTCTACAATCGCGATGACGAGATCGACTTCGCGCTGGAGCAAATCGAGGACATCGTGTCCACGCGGGCCTGGGAACGGCACCTGCAGCATGCGTAAGTTCGGCGCGGCGGCGCCCCCTGTGGCCACCCACGCGTCCAACGCGAAGAGACTACTCGAAGGGGGATCGTTATGAGAATCCGAAGTTGCGCTTTTGCTGTGCTCCTGGCCGCGGCCACCTGCGCCGGGCAAAGCCGCAAGCCGACACTGCTGCAATCACCCACCGTGAGCAAGACCCAGATCGCCTTCGTCTACGGCGGCGACATTTGGGTCGTCAGCCGCCAGGGCGGGGAAGCCCAACGCCTGGTGACGGGCATGAACCGCCTCGTCAACGCCATCTTTTCGCCGGACGGAGCCCTGATCGCGTACACCGGGGACTACGACGGGAACGTCGACGTGTACGTGGTTGCGGCTACGGGCGGCGAGCCGCGGCGCCTGACCTATCATCCCGGCGACGACGTGCTGGTGGGATGGACGCCCGACAGCAAGAGCGTCCTGTTCAATTCCCGCCGTGACAGCGCGACGGATTCGGGCAAGTTATTCACCATGCCGGTGGAGGGCGGATTTCCCACCGCCATCCCGCTGGCCATGGCTGAAGACGGAGCGCTCTCGCCCGACGGCACGCATCTGGCTTACTCGCCGATCTTCCAGTGGGAACCGGATTGGAAGCACTATCGCGGCGGCCAGACCACCAAGATCTGGATCGCCGATCTTTCGGACTCGAGCGTGGTGAAGATCCCGCGCGAGAACTCCAATGACAAAAATCCCATGTGGGTCGGCAAGACGGTTTACTTTCTCTCGGACCGCAACGGTCCCGTCGCCCTGTTTGCTTACGACACCGAGACTCAGAAGGTGACGCAAGCCGTCAAGAACGATGGCTTCGACATCAAGGGCGCCTCGGCCGGTCCGGGCGCGATCGTCTACTATCAGTTGGGAAGCATCTACCTGTACGATCTCGCCAAACGTGAATCCAAGGCCGTCGACATTCGCGTGGCCGGCGACATGCCGCAAGTGCGGCCTCATTTTGTGAAGGTGGCCACGGCGGCGCAGAGCCAGATCCTGAACCAGGGGATTTCGCCCGGAGGAGCGCGCGCGGTATTCGAAGCCCACGGCGAGATTCTCACCGTGCCCGCCGAGAAGGGCGACATCCGCAACATCACCGGGACCACGGCCGTGGCGGAGCGCGACCCCGCCTGGTCGCCCGACGGCAAATCGATCGCTTACTTCTCCGATGAATCGGGCGAGTATGCGCTTCACATCCGGCCCCAGAACGGCATCGGCGCGGTTCGCAAGATCGATCTGGGCAAGCCCGCGTCGTTTTTCTACACGCCGACCTGGTCGCCGGACAGCAAGAAGATCGCGTATAACGACAAGCGGCTCAATCTCTGGTACGTGGACCTCGATCGCGGAACTCCCGTGAAAGTGGACACCGACCGATTTGATTCCCCGTTGCACGAGTTTGACGTGGTCTGGTCGCCAGACAGCAAGTGGCTGGCCTACACGAAGCAGTTGCCGAGCCAGTTGCGGGCGGCGTTTGTCTACGCGCTCGACACCGGCAAGTCCACACAGGTGACCGACGGCATGAGCGACGTGCTCTATCCGAACTTCGACAGGAACGGCAAGTACCTCTACTTCACGGCCAGCACCGACATGGGCCTGAGCACGGGCTGGCTCGACATGACGAGTGACGCCCATCCGATCACGCGCAGCGCCTACGTGATCGTACTCGGCAAGGATCTGCCCTCGCCTCTGCCGCCGGAAAGCGATGACGAGAAACCGGAAGAGTCCAAAGAGCCAAAGAAACCCGGCGTGGGCGTGGACGGGGCGGGCGAAGACCAGGCTGCCGCCGGCGACGCCCAGAAGCCCGATCAGGCCAAGGGCGATGCGGCCAAGAAGCCGGAGCCCGTCAAGGTCACGATCGACTTTGAGAACATCAGTCAGCGCATCCTCTCGCTTCCGATTCCCCCGCAAAACTACGTCGGCATGGTCGCCGGCAAGGAAGGCATTCTCTACCTTCAGCAGGCAGCGCAAGTGCCGGGTGCGGGCGACGGCGGTGGACCGCCGTCGGTCACTCTGCAGAGATTTGAGCTCAAGACGCGGAAGACCGACAAGCTGCTGGACGGGGTCACCGCCTTTTCTCTCTCGTTTGACGGCGAGAAGATGCTCTACCAGCAGCAGAAGAAGTGGTTCATCGCCGCGGCGGACAAGGCTCCAGCGCCCGGCGCGGGCATGCTCAAGACCGATGACATGGAGGTCTACGTTGACCCGCGCGCCGAGTGGAAGCAGATGTACCACGAAGTGTGGCGCATCGAACGCGACTTCTTTTACGATCCGCACTACCACGGCTTGAATCTGGACGAGGCGGAGAAGACTTTCGCGCCTTATCTCGACGATGTCGCGAGCCGCGACGACTTGAACTATCTGTTTCGAGAGATGCTGAGCTACATGTCGGTGGGACACATGTTCGTGCGTGGCGGAGCGCAACCGGACGCGCCCAAAGTACAGGTCGGGCTGCTTGGCGCCGACTACAAGATCGAGAGCGGTCGCTATCGCTTTGCCAAGGTGTTCGGCGGCGAGAACTGGAATCCCGAGCTTCACGCCCCGCTCACCGAGCCCGGTGTCAACGTGAAAAATGGCGAGTACCTGCTGGCGGTGAACGGCCGCGAGCTGCACGACCACGACAACGTCTACAGCTTCTTCGAGGAGACCGCGGGCCGGCAGACCGTGCTCAGGGTGGGACCAAACCCCGACGGCTCAGGCTCGCGCGACGTGACCGTGGTTCCGATTCCGAGCGAAGATCAACTGCGGCACCTCGATTGGATCGAAGGCAACCGGCGCAAAGTCGACGAATTGAGCGGCGGGAAGCTCGCTTACGTTCATCTGCCCGACACGGCCGACGGCGGCTTCACCAGCTTTAATCGGTACTACTTCTCGCAGGTTGGGCGCGAGGGCGCGGTGATTGACGAGCGCTACAATCACGGCGGCCAGCTCGCTGACTACATCATCGATCATCTGCGGCGTCCGGTAATGAGCCGGGTGGAGACGCGCGAGGGTGAGTCCTATTCCGAACCCGTCGAGTCGATTTACGGGCCCAAGGTTATGATCATCAACCAATTCGCGGGCTCGGGCGGCGACGCCATGCCCTGGTACTTCCGCAAGGCCGGCATCGGGCCGCTAATCGGACACCAGACCTGGGGCGGATTGGTCGGCATCGGCGGCTACCCGGTGCTCGTGGACGGCGGCCGTGTGACGGCGCCGCGTTGGGCGATCTTCGGGCTGAAGGGCGAGTGGGAAGTGGAGAACCACGGAATCGTTCCGGACATCGCGGTCGAGATGGACCCGAAGCTCGTTCGCGAGGGACACGATCCGCAACTGGAAAAGGCGGTCGAGGTGGCGCTCGAGTTGTTGAAGAAGAATCCGCCGGCGAGCTATCCGGCGCCCGCCTACCCGGACTATCACGCCAAGCTGCCCGCGAGCGAGTAGGCGGGTCGTCGGGCGGGAAGCGGGCACGTGCGGCGGCGGGCGTTCATCGCGCTCGGCGTTGCGCGAGTCAACTTTTCAGCGCGTCCAGCACTTCGCGGATATGCCCGTCCACGCGCACGCGCGGGAACACGTGGGTGATGTTGCCGTCGGGCCCGACGATGTACGTCGTGCGCACGATGCCCATCGACTTCTTGCCGTACATGTTCTTTTCCTGCCAGACGCCGTAAGCCTCAAGCGTCCGGTGCTCCGGATCGGAGAGCAGGGGGAAGTTGAGCTTGAACTTGTCGCGAAACTTCCGCAGGTCCTCGACTGAGTCAGCACTGCACCCGGCCACCGCCGCGTTTACCGCCTCCAGTTCTTTTATGGCGTCACGGAACTGGTTCGCCTCGCTCGTTCAGCCGGGTGTGTCCGCTTTGGGGAAGAAGTACAGCACAAGATTGCGGCTGCGGAAATCCTTCAGTGCCGTGTCCTTTCCGGAATCCGAGAGCATCAGGAAATCCGGAGCCTTGTCACCTACGTCGAGCATAAGGTCACTCCTCTCCATGACGCACGCCGGCAGAGCGGCGATCGCCACAGGCCCGAGATGCCACCGTCAGCCTGGGCCGAGCTCGCGTTTCAGCACGTCCTGCACAACCTGCGCGTTCGCCTGGCCGCGCGTGGCCTTCATCACCTGTCCCACGAACCATCCGAGCGTAGCCGTCTTGCCGCTGCGATACTGTTCCGCCTGCTTGGGATTGGCCGCGATTACCTCGCGCGCCGCCTGGGCGATCGTGTCGGGATCGCTGATCTGGGCGAGGCTCTTTTCCTCGATCACATCGCGCGCGGTCTTGCCGGTCACGACCATCTCCTCAAGAACGTCCTTGCCGATCTTGCCCGTAATCGTTCCCTTGGCGACCAGTGCGATCAGCTCCGCGAGATTCTCCGCCGGGACAGGACGATCGAGAAGTGCTTTCCCGTGCCGTTCGAGCGTGAACGCCAGGTCGTTCAGAATCCAGTTGGCCACGAGCTTGGGCTCGCCGCAGAGCCTCGCCACTTGCTCGAAATAGTCCGCCTGGGCCCGGGACGACACGAGCAACGCCGCGTCCTGCTTGGGCAGGCGGTGCTCCTGCAGGAATCGATCCTCCTTCGCCTGGGGCAACTCCGGCAGCGACCGGCGCACCTCCTCGAGCCAGGCGTCCGGCACGACCAGCGGCGGCAGATCGGGCTCGGGAAAGTAGCGATAATCGTGGGCGTGCTCCTTGCTGCGCATCCCGTACGTGCGCTGCTCCCGGCTGTCCCAGAGCCGCGTCTCCTGCAGCACGCGTCCGCCGCCATCGACGATCTCGATCTGCCGGTCGATCTCGTAAGCCAGCGCGCGCTGGATAAAGCGGAAGGAATTCACGTTTTTCACTTCCGTCTTGGTGCCGAATTTCTCGGCCCCGCGCACCCGCACGCTGACGTTGGCGTCGCAGCGCAGGCTGCCCTCTTCCATGTTGCAGTCGGAGACTTCGAGGTAGAGCATCACCGTCTTGAGAAGAGTCAGGTAGGCGTGAGCCTCCTCGGGGGTGCGCAGGTCGGGCTCGCTGACGATCTCGATCAGGGGCACGCCGGAGCGGTTGAGGTCGATATACGACACGCGATCGGAGTCCGGAAAGCCCTCGTGCAGCGATTTACCCGCGTCCTCCTCCAGATGGACGCGCGTCACGCCGATCTGCTTGCGCACCCCGTCCGTCTCGATCTCGAGCCAGCCGTGCTCGGCCAGGGGCTGATCGAACTGGGAGATCTGATAGCCCTTGGGCAGGTCGGGGTAGAAGTAGTTCTTGCGCGCGAAGCGCGAAAAAGGATTGACGGTCGCGTTCAATCCAAGCGCGGCCTTGATGGCCATGCTCACGGCTTCGCGATTGAGCACCGGCAGGGCGCCGGGCAGCCCCAGGCATACCGGGCAGGTGTTCGAGTTGGGCGGAGCGCCGAAAGCCGTCGAGCAAGCACAAAAGATCTTCGACCGGGTCAGGAGTTGGACGTGCACCTCGAGCCCGATCACGACTTCGTAACGCGCGCGAACCTCGGGCGAGATCATAGTCTCAACGGGCATGCTTGCAAGTCCTCGAATCGATTATATCCGAGCAAGTGCCGTAGGGGCGCGGCTTGCTGCGCCTCGCGCCACCCCGCCGAAGATCGGACTAGCGACGGCGGCGTCTCAGAATGCTTACCGCCGACCGGCTGCCAATCCGCCGCACGTTACCCATGTGACTCGCGGGCGGCCGCTCGAGGGATTGCGGTCGACCGCTACCTCGGTGCGGAACGCGCGGCTCAACTGGGCGGCGTCGAACACAGCCTCGGGAGTTCCCTGGCGGACCACGCGTCCGGCGTCCAGCAGAAGAACGTGATCGGCCATTTCCGAGGCGAGGTTCAGCTCGTGGGTCACGATGATGACGATGAAGGGCTCGCTGCCGGCCAGCCGTCGCAGCAGGCTGAGCATCTCGATCTGGTAGCCGATATCGAGATTGGCTGTAGGTTCGTCGAGCAGCAACAGGCGGGGCCGCTGTGCCAGAGTCCGGGCGAGCACGGCGCGCTGAAATTCTCCCCCGCTGATCTCGGTCAGGCGGCGGCTGCCGAGGTGCTGCAGGCTGGTTTCGGCGGCCGCCCAATCCACCCAGCGCTCGTCTTCGCCGGTTTCGAACAGACGCCCCACGTGCGGATGCCGTCCCTGCCGGACGAACTCGCGGACGGTGAAGGCAAACAGCAGCGGGGTGTCCTGACGCGCCAGACCCACCCGGCGCGCCCGCGCCGAGGCGGACATGGCGTGCAGATCGTCTCCTTCGAGCAACACTCTGCCCGAGCCGGGCTTCAAATGGCCGCTCGCGATCTCGAGCAGCGTGGATTTGCCGGAGCCGTTCGGTCCGATGATCGCTGTGAGCGAGCCCGGGCGAGCGTCGAAGCTTGCCGGACCAAGCTCAAAGTGCGGATAACGGAACGTGACGCGGTCAACCGAGAGGCGGTCGCCGCGAGATGATCCCGAGCGCAATTCGCTGCCCTTGGGACCTTCCGGCGCGGCCTCGGGTTTTCGTTCGATCACGCTCATGGCGCTGTGAAGGGGTATCTCCAAGGTCCCGTAACGTCATCCTGCCCTACGGCGGAGAAGGTAGATAAAGACCGGCGCTCCGGCGACGGCGGTAACCGCACCCACCGGCAGCTCTAGCGGAGCGACGACGGTCCGGGCCAGGGTATCCGCAAGAATGAGGATCGTGGCGCCGCCCAGGGCCGCGGCCGGGATCAGCAGGCGGTGATCGCTGCCCACAAGCATGCGTCCGAGGTGCGGCACCAGCAGCCCCAGGTATCCGATCGTTCCGCTCACGGAGACGGCGAGACCTGTCAGCAGGGAAGCGAGGAGAAACACGATGGTCTCGACGCGCGCCACAGGAACGCCCAGGTGAGCCGCTTCCACGTCGCCGAGCAAGAGCACATTCAGATCCTTGGCGAACCCATAGAGTACGAGGATGCCGAGCGCGATCACGGGGGCCATGAATCCGATGCGCGCGCTCGTGACCACGCTCAAGTCTCCCATCAACCAGAAAGCCGTACCGCGGACATCGCGGGTGGAGAGCATCGTGAGCACGAACAGGATCACGGCGGAAAGGAAGGATGCCGTGACCACGCCGGCGAGCACCAGCGTATAGCTCGTCAGGCGTCCGCCGCGACGTCCGAGCAGGTACACCCAGGCCGTGGTGGCCACGGCCCCCGCGAAGGCGAGCACAGGCGCGGCCGCCGCCCACCAGCCGCCGAGCCACAGCGCCAGGATCTCGCCGAGCGCGGCTCCGCTCGAAATGCCCAGCACGTACGGATCTGCCAAAGGGTTGCGCAGCAGGGCTTGCAGGGCCGTTCCGGAAACCGCCAGCGCCGCGCCCACCAACGCGGCCATCAGCACGCGCGGCAGGCGCAGGTCGCGAACAATGGCGAGCCCTTGAGGGTCGCCCGCGTGGCCCATGAGCGCGGACCACACGCGGGGGATGGAAAGATGCACGCCGCCGAGGCCGAGCGCCGCCAGCGCGGTGAGGAATAGCAAAGCGCCCAATCCGAGCGCGACGCTCAAGGCGTTGCGCCGGGTCGCGGGCAGGCTCATCGAGGCGACTCCCCGCGATAGTCGAGGAGGCCAATGGCGAGTAGCGAATGGCGACTAGAGGACGAGTGCTGCTGGGGATGCATTTCCGATTCGCCGATCGCTACTCGCGACTCGCCCTTCGCCATTCGCTCGCCGTCCGTCAGCTTTTCTTTCTGATCAGGATGGAGAATTCCAGCCACCTCTTCAAGAGAACCCACCAGCCGCGGACAGGGCCGAATGATCGTGTCGGCGATTTGGTACACATGGCCGGCCTTGACGGCGCTCAGGTCGCGCCAGCCTGCCAGGTTCTTCAAATCCTCGAGCGATGGTGTGTAAGCCTGCGATTTTGGCAGCAGTATAATCTCGGGGTTGCGTTCGAGCACGGCCTCGAGGCTCACACGCGGCCATTCACCGGCGAGGTCGTTCGAAATGGACACGCCGCCGGCCCGCCGGATCACATCGGCCACGAAGCTTCCAGGCCCCACCGTGATCAGCGGCTGGTACCAGGTTACAAAGAGGACCCGGGGTCGGGGCAGGCCGGCGACGCGGCGTTCTACCGCCTGCACGCGCAGCTCGAGGCTGGAGGCGAGCGCCGATGCCTGCGCCTGGCAGTCCAGCAGCCCGCCGAGGTCGCGGATCGACTTCAGCACGTCGTCGAGACTCTTGTCCGTCAGGCCGTACACCGGGATGCCGACCCGGGCGAGTTGGTCGGCGGTCTCCCGCCGGTTGGCCTCGGCGGCGCCGATCACCAGGTCCGGTTTCAGCGCGACGATCTTCTCGATGCTAGGGTTGAGCACTGCGCCGATGTGCGGCTTGCTCGCCGCGGCGGGCGGGTAGTCGCAGTATTCGGTGTCGCCGGCGATCTTGTGGTCCTGTCCCAGGGCGTAGAGGGTTTCCGTAATGCTCGGCGCGAGCGAAATGATCCGCTGCGGATGCTCGGGAACCACGACTTTGCGCCCGGTCTCGTCGATCACCTCGTGGGCGCCGCCCGAGGTCGCCGCCAACAGGCAGGGCGAAGGCCCGATGGCAGAGAGCAACGCTAAGGGCGTCGCCAGAAGGACGAACCTGAGCGTCCGTGTGCGCAGCGCGTATTGGCTGAGACGGCGTCTCGTCATGCGTCAGTGTCCCCTGCCAGTGTATCTGATTCGTGCCCGGTCGGTGTTGCTTCTCGTGAAGGCGCGCTTTGCCGCTGGAACTCCGGTGTTATAATCGCGGGTCGCTTATGGATGAGTTCCTTCTGCCCCTCTTTCTCCTCGAAATGGTCCTGCTGCCGGACGAAGTGGTCCCCTTGCACATCTTCGAAGACCGTTATAAGCAGATGATCGGCGAGTGCCTTGAGAAGCAAGACCTGACTCCGGCCGAGGCCGAGTTCGGTGTCGTCTATCTGCGCGGCAAGCAGGCTCAACGCGTCGGATGCACCGCCCGCATCACCAAGGTGGTCCGGCGGCACGAAGACGGGCAATTGGACATCCTGGCCTTGGGGCAGCGGCGCTTTGAGATCCTCTTCACGAACGACAAGAGGCATTATCTGAGGGCCGCGGTGGCGTTTTTTGACGACGAGGAATCCGCCGTCCTGCCTGAGGCTGAGGTTGGACGCGCGCGCTCTCTCTTTCGCGACGTGCTGGAAAAACTCGACATCTCCGCTGATCCGTCGGCACTGGAGCGTGAATTTCGCCGGCCCTCCTTTCAGATTGCGGCGGCGTTGCCGATTGGCCCGGAGTTCAAGCAGGAGGTTCTCGTGCTCCGGGATGAAAGAGAGCGCCTGCGACGGCTGACGGGGCTGATGGAAAAGCTTATTCCTCAACTCGAGCGCCGCGAGCGGGTACGCGCCAAGGCTTCAGGCAACGGGCACCTGACGCCGTCCGGCGGTTCCGGCTAAGGAATCGAGGCGGCAGGGCTCAGGTATAATAGGGCATGACAAAACCTCAAACCCTTGGCGAACTCAAGCGTTCGGGATTCCGTTCCCGGAGTGTGAAGGAGGAGTTGCGCGCGAATCTGATCTGCAAGATGCGGGCCGGCGAGACCATCTTCCCGGGCATCGTGGGATTCGACGACACGGTCATCCCTCAGATTGCGAATGCCGTCCTCTCGCGGCACAACTTTATTCTGCTCGGACTGCGTGGGCAGGCCAAGAGCCGGATCCTCCGTTCCTTGGTTGGCCTTCTTGACGATGAGATCCCCTGTCTCGCCGGCTGCGAGATTCACGACGATCCCTTGC
Organism: Terriglobia bacterium; assembly: GCA_035949375.1. Lineage (GTDB taxonomy): Bacteria > Acidobacteriota > Terriglobia > UBA7540 > UBA7540 > Gp13-AA77. Next base: position 11,157 of record DASZIG010000057.1, read on the forward strand.
GGCCCCTTTGCCGCGATTGTCAGAACCGTCTGCAGGAGCAGGGAGACGCGGCGCCCATCGCTTACCTGCAACGCGACCGTCGCTTCGTCGAGAAACTGGCAACGCCCGACGTGACGATTTCGGACATCATCGGCGACGTCGACCCCATCAAGGCGGCGCGCGGCGGGCACGCCCTTTCGAGCGAGTTGACGATTCACTACGGCCTGCTGCCCCGCGCGAATCGCGGCATCTTCGCCATCAATGAGCTGCCCGATCTGGCCGGAAAACTTCAAGTGGGTCTGTTCAACATCATGCAGGAGGGCGACGTCCAGATTAAGGGCTATCCGGTGCGCCTGCCGCTCGACGTCATGCTGGTGTTCACGGCGAATCCGGAGGACTACACGGCGCGCGGCAAGATCATCACGCCGCTCAAGGATCGCATCGGCTCGGAGATCCGCACGCATTATCCGGCCACGCTGGAGCACGCGATGGCGATCACGGCGCAGGAGGCCTGGACCGACCGCTCAGAGACCGGGAGCCCGGTGGTGCCACAGTTCGTACGGGAGGTGATCGAGAGCATTGCGTTTGAAGCGCGGCAGGAGAAGAAAATCGACAAGCGCAGCGGAGTCAGCCAGCGACTGCCGATTTCGGCCCTTGAAAATGTGGTCTCAAACGCGGAGCAGCGGGCACTGCGGAATCGCGAGACGCACGCCGTGACCCGCCTGGTGGATGTGTATGCGGCGCTGCCGTCGATCACGGGAAAGTTCGAGCTGGAATACGAGGGCGAGCTCAAAGGCGCCGACAACCTGGCGCGCGAGATCATCCGGCAGGCCACGGCGCGCATCTTCAAGCAGCACTTTGACGGCGTGCCGATGCAGAGCGTCGTGCAATGGTTCGAGCTGGGCGGCACTCTCAAGTACGCCGCCGACGCCCCGGTCCGGGAAGTGCATCGCCAGCTGCAGAACATTCAAGGCCTGCTCGAGAAAACGGAAAAGCTCGGCATCGAGCGCGACGCCGATCCCGCGTTGCGCGTGGCCGGCGCCGAGTTCATCCTGGAAGGGCTCTACGCCCTCAAGAAAATCAATCGGAGCGAGGAGCTGGGCTTCTTTGCCGAACGCCGCCAGCCGGAGCCTCCGCACGAGGAGCCGGCGCCGCTCTCGCCACGGCGGCGAAACCTCAACTGAACATGTGCCCCCAGAGGCTCAGACCGTCGGTGATGTCTGCGGATTGTGCCAGCCCCCATCGATCACGATGTGGTCGGCCTCTTTCGGTCCCCACGTTGCCGGATTGTATTCGTAGAGCGGCGTCGAAGTGTTCAAGATGGGATCGACCACGCGCCAGGCGGCCTCGACCGCGTCCTGGCGGGCAAAAAGCGTTGAGTCGCCGCGCATGGCCATCCACAACAGACGCTCGTAGGCCTCCATCTCCTCGGGGTCGGGGTTACGAGCTACCAGCAACTCCACCTGATCCGTATCAGCGCTCCCGGAGCGCTTCGCGAGGGCGCCGACGGCGGTGGCGATGTCGGGGCTCAGCCGGAAGCGGACATAGTTGTCTCCCTGCGGCATGTGCAGGTCGCCGAACAGCGTCTGAGGAGGACGCTTGAGCATCACCATCACCTCGGTGGCGGTGACGGGCAGACATTTTCCGGACCGGATATAAATCGGCACGCCGCCCCAGCGCCAGGAGTCGACATAGAGCCGCACGGCCGCGAAAGTTTCCACCCGGGAATCGTGAGCGACGCCCGGCTCCTTGCGATAACCCTGGAATTGGCCGCGGACCAGGTCGTCGGCGCTGAGGGGCCGGATGGCGTGCAGCACCTTGCTGCGCGCGTCGCGCATGGCGTCCGGAGCGCCAGCGCTCGGCGGCTCTTCCGCCAGATAAGCGACGACCTGCATCATGTGGTTTTGAATCACGTCGCGAATGCAGCCCGATTCCTCGTAGAACTTGCCCCGCCCCTGGACGCCGAAGCTCTCCGCCATGGTGATCTGAACGCTGCTGATATAGTTGCGATTCCAGATGGGCTCGAGGAACGCGTTCGCGAAGCGGAAAAAGAGGAAGTTCAGCGTGGTTTCCTTGCCGAGATAGTGGTCAATGCGAAAAATATTGGATTCCGGGAACACCTTGGCCAGGTCAGCGTTCAGTTTTTGCGCCGATTGCAGGTCGCGTCCGAAGGGCTTTTCGATCACCACGCGGGCGCATTCCGAGCAGGCTGAAGTCTTCAGGTTGCCCGTGACCTGCTCGAACATGCTGGGCGGTATGGCCAGGTAGTAGAGCGGGTGGGTGGAGTTCGAACTCGCCAGAAGGTCGTGCAGGTTCTGAAACGTCTGGGGATCGCGATAATCCCCATCAACATATTCGAGCAAGCCGGCGAAGCGGTTGAACAGTTCCTCCTCCACCCCGCCGGCATGCTCTTTGACCGCGTCGCGCGCGTGCTCGATGAACTGCTCGCGGCTCCATCCGGAAAGCGCCACGCCGATCACGGGCACCTTCAGGTTGCCCCGCCACATCATTTTGTACAGCGCCGGCAGAATCTTCTTGTGCGCAAGGTCGCCCGAGGCGCCGAAGAGCACCAGGGCGTCGGATTCATCGGGCATGTAGGCTCCTGAGATTCATTTCTTTTCGAGGTGGCCGCCGAAGCCGAAGCGCATGGCTGCGAGTACCTTGTCGGCGAACTCGTCCTGGCCGCGCGAGCTGAAGCGCGAATAAAGCGCTGACGTGAGCAGAGGCGCCGGCACGCCCTCGTCGATGGCGGCCATCGAGGTCCACCGGCCCTCGCCCGAATCGGAGACGCGCCCCTCATATTCCTCGAGGTTCGGGCTCTTGTGCAGCGCCGCCGCCGTCAGGTCGAGCAGCCACGAACTGATCACGCTGCCGCGCCGCCACACCTCGGCAATCTCCGCCAGGTTCATGTCGAACTGATAGTACTTGGGATCGCGCAAGGGCGTCGTTTCGGCGTCCACTTCCTGAGTGCTCTTGCCGGCGTTCGCGTGCTTGAGGATGTTCAAGCCTTGGGCGTAAGCCGCCATCAGGCCATATTCGATTCCGTTGTGGACCATCTTGACGAAGTGCCCGGCGCCATTCGGGCCACAGTGGAGGTAGCCCCGATCGGCCGTGCCCTGGCCGGGTTTGCGGCCCTCCGTAGGCGGCGCTGCCTCGTATCCGGGCGCCAGGGCGGCGAAAATCGGGTCGAGCCGTCGCACAACCTCGGGCTCGCCGCCGATCATCAGGCAATACCCGCGCTCCAGTCCCCAGACGCCGCCGCTTGTTCCCGCATCCACGTAGTGCAACCCGCGAGACTTCAGCCGCTCAGCGCGATCGATGTCATCGCGATAGTAGGAATTGCCGCCATCGACGATGGTGTCGCCGGATTGGAGGCGCGATTCGAGCTGCCCGATCATGGAGTCGACCACGGCGGCCGGAACCATCAGCCACACCGTCCGCGGCGGTCGCAGCCCGGCCACAAAATCGTCGAGCGACGTTGTGCCGGCCGCGCCGGCGCTCGTGAGCTGTTCCACGGCGGCGCGCTGCGCGTCGAATACCACGCACTCGTGACCGCGCGCCAGCAGACGCTTCACCATGTTGGCACCCATGCGTCCGAGGCCGATCATACCGAGCTGCATCCCATCCTCCTCAAGAACAATTGATGCTGCGCTCGCGCGTCCGGCGCCAGGGAAAGCGGCTGATTGCGATTACTTGGAGCCAGCGCGCGCCGGGCTATTCTGTCGAAGCCGTGCGGGACTCAGTCCGGGCCTTCAGCTCTTCCAATTCTTTCAGCAGTCGCGACTGCCGTCGCGCAAGACTCCACGCGTACACCATGAAGATGATCCAAACCAGGGCATACGCTGCGAAAAGGAACTTGTTGACCACGGCGCTCCTTCGAAATTGTGCGGCGGCACCTTCGGCGACCGTGGGCTAGCCCGGAGGCCGCTCTTCGTGGTGCCGCATCGGTGATGCAAAGCCCTCCGCAATCCAGGCCAGCAACCGGATCGCCGCCCCGATTGAAAAGGGAGCCACGAGGTAAAAAGCCAGGTCCAGGAGACTCTCATGGCCCAGCAAGAAGTAGAGTGACAGCCAGAGCGAGGCGCCCAAAAGCGGTCCCAGGAACATGATGTACCGGGCAAGCAAGCTGATTCTCGACGGGCCTTGATTTACATCCACGCGCGTTCTTTCTCCTCTCATCATGATACTTCGTCGAATCTAATTGCAGTGACTGCGGCCTGAGCGCCGGCCCTATTCACACAACGGCCATCTGGTGCCGGGCCAGGCTGAGCGCGCGGCGGGCGCGCGAAATGCCGGTTCGCACGCGTACCAGATAGAAGAACAGACAGAGAAACGCACCCCAAGTTACGAACACCGTCAACCACATGCGCGGATCGAGGCCTGAGTCCGGACCGCCGCCGATCACCGGCTGCGGATGCTGGGTGCGCCACCAGCGAATCGCCATGTAGTCCACGATCGAAGTGATGAATCCGAGCGTGCCCACGACCCCGGCGAGAGCCTGCACCCGCGCCGGGTTGCTGATGTACGCGCGCAACATGAGATAGGCAATGTAGAGAAGCCAGACGATGAACGTGGCGGTCAGGCGAGGGTCCCACGTCCACCAGATACCCCAGACCGGCTTGGCCCACAAAGGCCCGGTAACCAGCACGCCGCAGCAGAAGACGAATCCCACTTCGGCGCAGGCGTGAGCAAAATCGTCAGCCGGGCGCGAGCGCTTCCACAGGTAACCGATGCTCCCGAGAAAGACGAAGAAGTAGCCGAAGAGCGCCGTCATGGCCAGCGAGAAGTGGATATAGAAGATGCGCTGGACTTCGCCCATGGTCAGTTCCTCAGGGGCGTAGAGAAAGATGAGGTAAAGGGCTATCACCATCCAGGCCAGGGTGATCGCCAGGTGGAGAGTCATGGGGAATTTTTTGCTCATACGGTTGTCAGTACGTCAGCGCTTCAGTATGTCAGTGACCTGGTAACTCAGCGACGCCGCTTCTGATCAACTGACGAACTGACTCACTGACTACTCCTCGAGCACATACTCAAACAGCAGAAACGACGCCACAGTGAACACCAGGCTCACCGCCGCCACCCGTTCCACGCCTCCCCGGACCTCGGCGGCGCCGGCCCCGCGCAAAGCGTCCGCGCTGGCATCACTCGCGAGCACGAGAATCCAGAATGCCACAGGGAACTGGAGCACGGGCAGCATCACCTCGCGCATCCGCGTGTTCGCGGCTACGGCCCCGAAGATGGTGCCGAGGGCGGCGTAGCCCAGCGTCCCGAGCAACACGATGGCGGCGAACGCCGCGAGCGCGGGCACGAAGGAAAAGTTATACCAGAGCGCGGAAGCGAACACCACCACGGCCTCCGCCACGCCCAGAAAGACCAGATTGGCGAGGAGCTTTCCCACGAAAATCGCGCTCGGGTCGATGGGCGCGAGGGCGAGCGCCTCGAGACATCCGTTCTCACGCTCGGCGGCGAAGGAACGGTTGAATCCGAGAATGCCGGAAAAGGCGAAGGCGATCCAGAGCAGGCCGGGCAGCATGCGCAGCGACTCTTCGCGGCCGGTGTTGAAGGAGAAATTGAAAAGGAACACCACCAGCAGGCCGAAAACGCACATCGCGCTCAGCGCCTCGCGGCTGCGCCACTCCACGCGCAGATCCTTCAGGAAGATGGTCCAGACGGCGCTCAACTCTAACCTCGGATCCCGTGCTGCGGGATGCCTACTGCGGCGGCGCGGCCGGCACCGCGGTTGAGCCCTTCGGCATGAACTGCCCGAGATCCATTTCGGTAGCGCCTTCGGGCGGCGTAAACACGAAGGCGTCATCCGGGAGTGGATCATCGAGCTTCAGCTTGTTGAACGTCATGGTGCTCTTGGTGTCGGTCGGCGCGTCTGCGCCCGGGACGGTTACCTTGGTGTCTGAGCTTACCCGCACCACAAGGAGGCGGCCTTTGTCGACCCACAGGGTCTCGCTGACAGGTTCGACCTTGGCGGGCGTGCTGGCGGCCTTTGCCGCGCCTGCCGCCGGAGCCGGCTGGCGAACGATCTCGATCACGTAACAATCGGTGGCGATTCCGTCCAGTTGCAAGGTTTCACTGCGGACGATCTTCGCTTCCTTGACGTTCTCTGCGATGGTCGCGAAATCCGCAACCGCGCCGAGGCCGGGGAATGAACCGGAGGCGTCGCCCCCGAGCGCGGCTTGGTCGAATGGGAGCTTCGAATACTTGTGGAGCTGTGGCATGTAGAGCCAAGTCGTTTTGCCGTCGGAGATCATGGTGAAACTGGCGGGTCCGGCCGTGCTTTCCATGCGTACTTTGCCGGGAGTGGCGAAACTCATGACCACATGCATGGTCATGTTCTGTTGCATGTTCGGTCCCGTCATTACCGTCGTGACGTCGCCTTCGGCCTGCAGCGTCTTGACGGAGCGATAGTTCGCGCCAACCTTGCTCAAAACGTCCAATGCGTCCTGCTGACTGTCGGCGAAACCGAGGCTCGCCAGAAGCAGCACCAATCCCAACCAGTACGCTCGCCGTGGTTTCATAAGAGTGTCCCTCCTGAGGCTGTCAAAGATTGATTTGCTTCTGAGCCCGCCGTTTGGCATTGAGCGTCACACATTCTTGATTCAGCATTCGCAACTCAACCTTGCGCCTTTTCCCCGCATTCCCCGCACGGGCAGAGCCCGCGCAGGTAGTCGAAGCTGTAAATCCCCGTCGCGTGCCCGTCGCTCCAGGTGATGCTCAAGGCATAGCGGCCCACCGCCTCGGCCTTCACCGGTTTCAGTGGATCCTCGTACATCGGCAGCGCGCCAGGCGCCGCCGCGGGCCGCGCCGTGGGACGCGACCCGGTGCCATGCGCGTCCGTGCAGGTAGCGCAGGGACATTTCTCACGCAGGTAAGCGTAAGGATAAAGGCTGCGGTGCCCGTCGGACCACGAGACCACCACGGACTTGTTCTCGCCAGCAAGCGTAACCTTTTTAGGAGCAGGGACCATGCGAAGAATTGACTCATTGATTCAATGAGTCATTGACTCAATGACTCAATCACTGGCTCACTCAATCACCATCTCTTCGGCAACCTGTGCTTTTGCCAGTTCGGCCTCGAGTGCGGTGGCCACTTCGCGGAAGGCCTTGCCTTGCGGAGTGGCGCCGTCCAGGGCCACCGGTCTTCCGTTGTCGCTCTCGGTCCGGATGCGCAGGTCGAGCGGGATTTCGCCGAGGAAAGCGAATCCCAAACGCTCGGCCGCCGCCCGCGCGCCGCCGTGCCCGAAGATATCCTCGCGATGCCCGCACTCGCTGCAAACGTGGTAGCTCATGTTCTCCACCACGCCGAGGATGGGAACGTTGAGCTTTTGAAACATGGCGATGGCCTTCGAAGCCACGGTCAGGGCCAGGTCCTGCGGCGTGGAGACGATCACGGCGCCCGTCAAGGCCGCCGTCTGGCAAAGGCTCAGTTGGATGTCGCCGGTGCCCGGCGGCATATCCACCACGAGGTAGTCGAGGTTGCCCCAGCGCACGTCGCCCAGGAACTGCTGAACGGTCTTGTGCAGCATGGGCCCGCGCCAGATCACGGCTTCGTCCTTGGGCAGGAAGTAGCCCATGGAGATGATCTTCACGCCATGTTCGACGGGCGGCTCGAGCTTGCCTTCCACGACCGAGGGCTCGTGGTGCGCCCCGAGCAGAATCGGGACGCTCGGGCCGTAGACGTCGGTATCCATCAAGCCCACGCTGCGTCCGGCGCAGGCCAGGGCCACGGCGAGATTGGCGGCCACGGTCGATTTGCCCACGCCGCCCTTGCCGCTCGCGACCGCGATGGTGGCCTTGACGCCCGGCGCGAGCTTCGGGGGTGCGCCGGCGGCGTCGGCGGCCGCGCTCCCATGCCGGGCTCCGGGTGCGCTGGCGGGGCCGGAAGCGCCGGCAGTTTCGGCCGGCGGGCGCGCCACGTGGATTTCCACTGTGCCGCCCTCCAGGGCCTCGACGGCCTCGTGCACGGCGCGCAGCAATTGCTGTCCGGCAGGCGTCGTGACGCTGATCGGGGGCGGCATTTCGAGGGCCACGGACACGCGCCCGTCGCCGATTTCCACGCCCTTGACGCAGCCGAGCGCGACGATGTCGCGGCCGCTCGCGGCGTCCTTGACGGCGGTTAGAGCCTTCATCACCTCTTGCGGATGGATGCGTTTGATCATCGGTGTCTTTGGGTAATGCGCCGTGAATCGGCAGGCTTCATTCTGCGGTCCCCGGGGGTCTTTGTCAAACCTGCGAGTGTCAAATCTGCGAATGTCGACCCTGCGGCTGTCAAAGCTGCCGGCCTCCCACGTAGCCTCATCGCTGACCAGGTCCCCGAAAAGCGGATGAGGACGCGCCCGCGGCTCGCCGATCAGTTTGCAGCCGCGGAACGCCTTCGACAAACGGCTCAGCCGCGCCATGCGCCGCGCTCGACGCGCGGATCCGGCGTCCGCAGGCCTGTCTTAGCGGTAGCGCAATTGGTGGGTTCCGGGGTGGCTTTGAGTCTGCTCTTGAACCGCGCTCATTTTTGCAAGCCGTTTCATCTCCGTCACATTCCGGCTTCGCTCGTAGGTCTCGGGGTCGGTCGTGCGGACGCAAACCCGGGCGTGCAAACGCGGCCTCCACCGCACCCAGGGCGCGATTCCACTAAGTGCTGCCCGCCTCGCTTCGTTCCGGGGGCTCCGGCCGGCGGCGGTCTCCCGCATCAACATGGCGGCGGGGCGGCGGGGCCGCGTCCCCAGCTCAGAAACACTGAAATGGTCACCCACCAGCCCGGCACCGCGAGCCCCGGCCGGTGGTACGTCAGGCTGGAGAAGCGCGGCAGGGCTTTGACCCCGAGCGCCAGGTTCATCCAGTCGGCCGGAGTGCAAAGGCGATGCCTTCACGCTCGCCCGAGGGAAGGCAGCAGGGCGCGATGGCGGTGCGCCGGCAGGGCAAAAGCCGCTCGGCGTGGAACTCGCTCCGCCACGGGTGGACTTCCAAGCGTTGCGGCGATTGGCGGCGATCCGCCCTGCAGAAACCGATACCGCGAGCCTAATCGAGGGCTAGCGGAGGTGTCAAGAGTATTCAGCGTTGCGTTGTAGGCTATATGCGCAGGAAGCGCGGGAAAATTGGGACGGGGTGAAGTGGGTCCGGCGAGCCGCGCCCCTACGCCTGCTCAGCACAAAAAAGGACACCAGGTTGACGAGCATTTCACACCTCCCTGACAACCCGGTCCTTCACGATGCTTAACCTCAGTATGGAGGGCGGAGAACGCCCTAACTGAGAATCATCACGGAGATAAGAAATGCTTAAATCCATTGGTAACGCACTATCGATCATCGCCGCCGCCATGTGCCTGCTCGGCCTGCTGGTGGCGCTCGCCGGAATCGCGTAGCCTGTAACAAAACTCCCACCGGCGCGGTCGTCGTAACAGTGGGCGACCAGGCGGGATTTGTTTCCCAGGTACCGTTTCGGGGCCAGTTCGGAGAGGGTGACGACCCAGGACTTTGGTCGCGCGGGTAAATATCCTACCCCTCAGCGGGGCGATCATCGCCGATGGGTGTGGGAAAAGCTGTTTTGTAACGCGTGCCATAAGATCGGGTATGTCGTGTTGGCTTCTGAGACGCCACGCATTTGTCGAAAAGCGCTCAAACGCGCTGCTGGGCGATGGTGAAGGAGTGTATGTTCTCCAGGTCGGGGCGCGGGAAAGGGCCAGAGACTCGCTCTCGCCCCGACTTCCTGAGGTCAGCTTGGTCCTCACTTGCCCGGGGCCCCGACCCGGACTTTCTGCGCGATTTCCCGCCCCCCTCAGCCGAGGGGCTCGGGAATTTGTGACTGGGCGCGCCGGGCGGCATCGAGGAGCCGCTCACCAAGCCGGGTATCGCGCTGGGCACGGAAGGCTACATGTCGCCGGAGCAGGCACGAGGAGACGCAGTGGACGCCCGCACCGACCTTTTTAGTCTCGGCGCGGTACTCTACGAGACGGCGACGGGCCGGCAGGCGTTCCCCGGAGACACAATCGCCCTCGCCTTTGACGCATTACTCAACCGGGACCCCATTCTTCCCTCGCGTTCTAATCCGCAGTTAACGACGGGATTCGACCGCGTCATCAGTATGACCGCGCTTTGGAGCGGTGTCGCAAGACGCTTGAGCTCGATCCCACGTTCAGTACTGCTCAGGCGCATCTCGCCTGCCTCCTTGCCCGCACTGGCCGCTACGGCGACGCCATTACTGAGGCGCAGAAGTGTTGCTCGCTTCCCGGTGCTGATTTGCGGAACAAGTGCACACTCGGACTGGTCTACGCCAATGCGGGCAGAGCTGAGGAAGCCCGGAAAATCGCGGGAGAGCTCGAAAGCCAACGGGAACCTGGTGCCGTTGTGGCACTTGACTGTATCTATGCCGCCTTGGGAGATCGTGATCATGCTTTCTGGTGGCTGGAAGAGGCTTATAAGGAGAGTGTCAGCAACCTTGTGTTCATCAGCGACGCGCCCGCATTCGACAACCTTCACGGCGACCCTCGCTTCGATGATTTACTTCGTCGCATCGGGCTCCGTCCTACAGCCGTAACCCTATAGGGATCGCGGAAACGCTTCGGCGTCTCTTGGAATCCGCGGCTCTTCGTGGAGAGGGCGCGGCAAGCAGCGCCCCTACTCCCTCTTCGCGCCCGGTTTCAGTTCCTGGTCCTTGTACTGAAGCTGGTACAGCTTGAAGTACAGCCCGCGGCGGTCGAGCAGCTCCTGGTGGGTGCCGATCTCGCGCACGCGGCCCTTGTGCATCACCACGATCCTGGAAGCGCTCTGAATGGTGGAGAGCCGGTGCGCGATCACGAGCGCGGTGCGATTCTCGAGCATCCGGCCGAGCGCCTCGCGGATCAGGTATTCGGTCTTCGGATCGATGCTGGAGGTGGCCTCGTCCAGGATCAGGATGCGGGGCTGATGCGCGAGAGCGCGCGCGAAGCACAGGAGCTGCTTCTGGCCGACCGAAAGCGTTACGCCGCGCTCCTTGACGGGCTCATCGAAGACGCCGGGCAGGTTCTCGATAAAGCCGAGAGCGTTCACCTGGCGGGCGGCCTCGCGTACTTCCTCGTCACTGATCGGCTTCGCACCCGGCGGGGTGTCCAGGCGGATGTTCGAGGCGATGGTCCCCGAAAACAGGAATGAGTCCTGCAATACCAGTCCGAAGTTGCGCCGCAGATCGGCAAGGCGAAGCTCGCGGATGTCGACGCCGTCGAGCCGGATCGCGCCTTCCTGCACCTCGTAGTAGCGCAGCAACAGGCTGGTGAGCGTTGTTTTGCCGGCGCCCGTATGGCCGACCACGGCCACGGTCTCGCCCGGCTCAACGGTGAAGCTCACGTCCTCCACCACGCGGTGCGTGCCGTCGTAGGCAAAGCCGATGCTGCGGAATTCGATGCGCGCGCCCGTGGAGGCGGCGCGGCCATTGCCGCCGGCGTGAGCGTCATCGGAGGCGGCTGCCGGCACGGCGGCGGACTCGGGGCGGGGCAGCGCCAGGGGCTCGGCGGGATCGTTGATGGTCACGGGCGCATCGAGCAGCTTGAAGATGCGCTCGGCGCTGGCCATCGCCGCTTGCAGGATGTTGTACTTGTCGCTCAGGTCCTGGATGGGCCGGAAGAAGCGCTGCGAATACTGAATGAAGGCGATGGCCGTGCCCACAGTGAGGGCGCCGTGCAGGCTCATTCGCCCGCCGCAGTACAGGATAATGGCTACGGCCATGACGCCGAGAAACTCCACGGCGGGAAAGAAGAGGCCATAAGCCAGGATGGAGTCCTTGTAGGCCTCCATGTGAACCCGGTTGATCGATTCGAACTCGCGATAACTGCGCTCTTCGCGGTTGAACAGTTGCAGCACGGCCATGCCGCTCAAGTGTTCCTGAAGATAGGCGTTGATGCGCGCGATGGCCACGCGAATGCGCCGGTAGCTCTCGCGCACCGCCCGGCGAAACCACATGGTAACCACCACGATAACCGGCAGGACCGAGAAAGTCAGCAGCGCCAGTTGCCAGTTCACCTTGAGCATGATGGCCACGATGCTGAGCAGGGTGAAGATGTCGCCGAAGATGGCCACCACGCCCGAGGCAAACAGGTCATTCATCACGTCCACGTCCGTGGTGACGCGTGTGACCAGCCGCCCCACCGGGTTGCGGTCATAAAAGCTGAGCTCCAGACGTTGCAGGTGGGCGAAAATCTCCTTGCGCAGGTCGTACATGACTTTCTGGCCGACGAACTGCATGGCGAAGTCCTGCCCGAACTCGAGCAGGAACGTCAGGATCACGCTCGGTAGAAAGAGTGCGAGGGCGATCTGAAGGATGCCGACGGCCGGAACCGGGCTGAGGAAATGGGCCAGAAATGCGGGAAGATGGGCTTGGTGCGTGGGATCAAGATAACGGTCCACTTCCACCTTCAGGAGGTAGGGCGGCACGGCCTGCAACAGCCCGTAGAAGAAGATGGCGACGAGCGCCAGCACCACCACGCGCCGGTAAGGGCGCAGATAAGCGAGCAGGCGGCGCATCAGGCGCGAGTCATACGCCTTGCCGAGGACTTCTTCTTCGTGCAGATTCTCCGCCATCTGTTTTTACCCGACCGTCCCGAGCGCTTCATTCGGAATGTTCGTAGATCGTGGATCGTAGATCGTTGGCTTTAATCCGAAAGCAGCGATCGTGCTCGAATCTTCGGCCACCTGTTCTCGTCGCGGTCCCGCTGCACGATTTCCCCGATGGAGCGAAGATAGGCGTTGAGCCAATGCCGCGTCTCGTTCGACGAACCTCGCGCCATGCGAACGAAGCGCCGGTTCTCAACGAAACTCCTCCGCCCCATCCCCTCCGCGATATTCGCTCCAATGCTGTCGGTCGCTCGTACCACTTGCTTGCCGACGGTGTCCTTCGCAAAAAAGTCCCACGTGACAACCGCGGACCATATCTGGTCGGCCAGCTTTTCAGCGAGCTGGTATACCCTGAGTCGCTCAAAACTCGACCGCTCAATTTGCATGTCGGCCCCCAGCGCGAAAGCTGCTGTGCCGGGACAACGATCCACGATCTACGAACAACGATCTACGCACCAGTAGCAAGAAGCCACTGACCACGGACCCCTCACGCTTCGAGTTCCAGTTCCTCCTCAATTAACTGCCGACGGTACAATTCCGCGTAGTATCCGTCCTGATCGAGAAGCGCGGCGTGGGTGCCTCGCTCGACGATCTCGCCGTCGCGCAGCACCACGATTTCGTCGGCGTTCTGGACGGTCGAAACGCGATGCGAAATCAGGAGGGTGGTTCGCCCGGCCACCACCCCGGCCAATTCCTGCAGGATCTTCTCTTCCGTGCCGGTATCGACGCTCGAGAGCGCATCATCAAGAATCAGAATGCGCGGATCACGAATCAGGGCGCGGGCGATTGCGGTGCGTTGCTTCTGCCCGCCGGAGAGCGTGAGGCCGCGCTCGCCCACCACCGTCTCAAATCCCTTCGGGAAGTCGCGAATCTCCGCCAAGATATTGGCGACGGAAGCGGCGCGCTCTGCTCCGGCCGGGCCGGCGTCCGGCGCGCCGAACTTTATGTTCTCAAGGATGGAATCGCTGAACAGAAACGTCTCCTGCGGCACGAATCCGATGCTGTGGCGCAGCAGCGCCAGCGAAATCCGCCGCACCGGGACGCCGTCAATCAGGAGGGTCCCCTCGGGCGCGTCCCAGAGACGCGGGATCAGGCTTACCAGAGTCGATTTTCCCGCGCCGGTCTCGCCCACAATCGCCACCGTGCGTCCGGCAGGAATGTGCAGATCGATGTTCTTCAAGACCGGGCGGCCGTCGTATGCGAAAGTCAGATTGCGAAATTCGATCTCACCGCGCAGGGCCCTCAGGGGCTCGGCCGCTGCGTCGCGGTCGTCAATGTCGGGCTTCGCCAGGAAAATCTGCCACAAGCGTCCGAGCGACGCCAGGCCGCGCTGCACCAAATTCGTCACCCAGCCGAGCGCGATGATCGGCCAGATCAGGTACATCATGTAGACGTTGAACGCGGCGAGCGTCCCCACCGAAATCCGCCCCTCGAGCACGTGGTGACCGCCAATCACCAGGATCAGCATGAAGGCGATGGAAAACATCAGGGCCAGCACGGGCCAGAGGAAGCTCGAGATCCAGATCAGGCCTTTATTGCGGCGCACCATCTCCTGGTTCATGTCATCAAACAGCGCCATCTCGGGTTCTTCCTGGCAGAAAGAGCGCACCACGCGCACGCCGGAGAGGTTCTCGCGCACGCGCTCGGTCAGCTCGGAATAGAGGGCCTGGATGCGCTCGAAGCGATCGTGAATCCTCTGTCCGAACACCTTCACCAGAATCGAGACCACGGGCAGCGGAATGAGGGCGACCAGCGTGAGCCGCCAGTCGAGGTGGACCATGAGGGCCACCGTGGCCACGCCCACCACCACGGTGCTGGCCGAGTACATGATGCCCGGGCCCACCAGGTTGCGGACGGCGTTGAGGTCGTTGGTGAGCTTCGACATCAGGTCGCCTGTGCGGGTCTCGTTGTAATAGCGCTGCGAGAGCTTTTCGAGGTGGGAGAACAGGTCGTTGCGCAGATCGTACTCAACGTCGCGCGAGATCCCGATCAGAATCCAGCGCATCCAGAACTGAAAGACCGCCTTCACGAGCGCCACGGCGAGCATCAGCGCTGCCAGGGACAGGAGCCTCTGGGCAGGCGCCGAACCGGACAGGCTGTCGATGCCGTCCTTGATGATGAGAGGAACGATCACTCCGACCAGTTGCGAGACGGTGAGGGTCAGAAAGCCCAGTACGTACCGTTTCTTGTAGCGGGCCAGGTAGGAGAGAAGCGGGCTGAGACGTCGAAACATGATGGAAGCCGGTCGATGCGCCGGTGAGCGTGCACGCCACCGGTCCGTGACTATTAATTATAGGGGACGGCTTCGACCGGTGGCCAGAGACCGACTGGTGGCTGGACCAGGTCGGGTTCAGGCTGCCACCCGAGGTCCGGCAGGCGCCTGCCAACCTGACCTACCTTTCGGCTGCGGCAAGCATCCTAGTCGAGGGGTGCGAACCACCCTTTTTGCTTTGACGAGGCCCGGTATTTGATGGTGAAATGATCGGGTGGGCGTCGGGCACACCCGCAGACACCAGTATTGAGGCAGAGAGAATGGACAAGAAGCTTTTCGGTACCTGCACTCTCGCGCTGGCCGTGGCAATGAGCGCTCCGCTGCTGCGAGCGCAAGACCAGCAGAATCAACCGGCGCCAGCCGCGCAACCGGCGGCGCCGCCGGCGCAGCAACTGGCGCAGCCGGATCAGCCCGCCGACCAGCCTGCCGATCAGCCGAACGGCACGCAGATCGTGATACCGGAAGGGACTGAGTTCAAACTGCAGCTTCACAGCAGCTTGAATTCGAAGACGACCAAGGCCGGCGACCGCGTCCTGACAACGCTCCTCGACCCCGTCGCGGTGGAGGACGAGGACGTGCTCGGCAAGGGTATCCGCGTCGATGGTCACGTGAGCGAGGTCAAAGAAGCGGCCCGGCGCGGCCGGGGCGGTGATCTGATGGTGATTTTTGACACCATCGAAATGCCGAGTGGCGAGAAGGTGGCGATTCAGGGCTCGCTTACGGAGGTTTTTTCAGCCACGAGCGGCGGCAGTCAAAAGGTAGGGCCCGAAGGCGATCTCAAGGGTAACGGCGCGTCGCACAAGGAACAGGCGGCGCTGATCCTGGCGCCCGCGGCGCTGGGCGCGGCGGGCGGTCTCGCTCCCGGCATAGCCGGAGCCGGAGCCGGCATCGCCATGGCTTACTTCCTCCCGCATGGGAAACAGGCGACGTTGCTCGCGGGCTCGCTCATCGGCATGCGCCTCGACCGCGACGTCACGATCACGATGCCCGGCCAAGACGCGAAATGATCTTTCGGATGACCCGCTGTCGCTGCCCCTGGGTGGTCATGCCGGCATAGAGCGGCGTCTGGGCGAGCGTGCAAACCGCCCCGATTCTTCGACCGTTTTCGCACCTCAAGTTTCCAATGCCATAACCGCGACCAACGCCGTGCCGGTGTCGTCACGGCCGCTTGTGTGCCGTCACGCGGATCCCGTGCCGCGGGCGCAGCGTGACGCTGGGAAGTAGCGCGATCGACTGGCCCGGCACCAGGCTCAGATGGAATCGCTGGGCAATGGTGGCAAGGATCAGCGCCGCCTCCATCTGCGCGAAGCCCGCTCCGATGCACACGCGCGGTCCGCCTCCGAAGGGAAAATAGGCGAAACGGGGCAGAGCGCCGCGACGGATGGGATCGTCGCGCCAGCGCTCGGGGTCAAAGCGCTCCGGATCGGGGAAGAATCGGGGATCGCGATGGGTGATCCATTGCGAGATGAACACGTTGGTTCCGGCTCGCAGCCGGAATCCGCCCGCATCGAAGGCTTCGCGGGCCTCGCGGCCGATACCCCAGGCCGGCGGATAAAGCCGCATCGACTCCTTGAGCACCATGTCGGTGTAGCGCAGTCGCGGCAGATCCTCAGGGGTCGGAGCGCGCCCCGCGAGCTCCCGGGCGAGTTCATCCGCGAGCCTGCGCTCGGCTTCCGGGTTCAGGCCGAGCAGGTACCAGGTCCATGAGAGTGCGAGCGCCGTGGTCTCATGGCCCGCGAGGAACAGCGTCATGGCTTCGTCGCGAACCTGACGGTCGTCCATCGCTCCGCCCGACTCGTCCTGGGTCTGCAACAGGAGGCCGAGCAGATCGGTCTCCCGGTCGGCGGCAAAATCGGCGCCCGCATTCGCAGTCCGACTGGTCGAAGGCTTGCCGCCGCCTGCGGCGCGGCGCTCACGGATCATGCTGTACAGGGCCGCGTCGAGCCGGCGCACCGCCTGACCCATCTTCGATGTGCGCGGCAGCGCCAGCCAGCGCGGCAGCACCATCGCCATGCGGGCGTAGTCCGAGAAATTTTCCATCACAACCTGCAAGGCCTCGCCAATCGGGCCGACGTGCGATGAGACGTCCGCCCCGAAAAGGCACTCGGCCACGATCTGCAGCGTGAGGCGCATCATCGCCTGGTGGACATCGAAGGTCTCGCCGTCCTGCCACTGGGAGACGGCCCGGCCGGCGTCATCCACCATCACGCGGGCGTAGCGAAGGATATTCCCCCGATGAAATGCGGGCTGCACCAGGCGGCGCTGCCGGCGCCAGGTTGCTCCCTCGCTGGTCAGGAGCCCGTCTCCGAGCACGGCGGTCAGCGCCCGATAATCGCGCGACTTGACGAAGTTTGCCGAGTTCGTGATCAGGACGCGCTCAATGTCGTCGGGATTCGACAACAGGCAGACCGGAATATGCATGAAGCGAAAGGAAACGACGTCGCCGTAGCGCCGCGCACAATCCGTCATAAAGCCCAGAAGGTCGCGACGGAGTTCCAGCATGCTGCCGAGAAGAAATCGTCCCTTGGGTCCGGGCGGGAGCCCAGGCATGAGCGCGGGCGGAGCTTTACGGGCTACGGCAGTTGCGGGCATATTCGGGCCGTCACGATGCGTGCTCGGGATCGTTGATTTCTGGAGCGAGGTCTTCACTTAACGCGGCAACGTCTCCTCCACGAGTGAACGCCGCTTCGCGCGCGCAGGCGGAAAGCCGGCCGCCGCTCGCGCGTCCGGCGGACTCGCGAGCCGCTCGCGAACAAAGGCGGTCAGCGCCAGGCTCGAGTACTCCGGCGGGCGCACGGGGAATGACGGCTTCGACCTGAAAAACTCGGCCTCGATGCCAGCCCCGAAATCGGGTCCGACCTTGACCCCCCACTCGGTCCCCAACCGGACCCCCAACTGGACGCCCGAAACGGCGCTGCTGCCATTGCGCGCCTCGTCCGTGGACGCGGTCCGATTTTCGACCGGGACGAGCGCGTGTGCCCGGCGAATCCAGCGTCCGGCGGACGCCTTGAAGTCGGCCCGGGACGGATCCAGCACCACCAGGTAAAGCAGAGGGTCGATAAATTCCATGATGCTGTTGCTCTCGATGATCACCGAGGGAGCGCAATCGAGCCTGCGCGTCAGAAGGGGCACGGCCGCGCCCAGTTGGCCTTCGCGCACACGCAGCCAGAGCGATTGCCGTGCGCCGGCTGCGAGGTATCGTGAGGTGTCGCTTCCGGTCGCCGGATCGCGCTCCTCGGTGACGGCGAAGGGATGCTCCCTGGGGGCGCATTCGCAGGCGTGTCCGTCATGCGAGCAGACGCCGTGGCCATACTGCGTGATCTTGACGGCGGTCCAACCGAGCGTAGCGAACTCGCGGATCAGGGCGGACATCACCGAGGTCTTGCCGATGTTGCGCGTGTGGCCGCCGACCACCACAACCTGCATCGAGAGCCTCCCCTCGGCGTCCAGTATACCCCGGCTTGTTCCGGGCCGATTCTCGCGGGGCGCCTGGCAGCCAACACTGGACACCTGCAGCTGCCTTGCCGATCGACCGGGAATTGCAGTTCGCGGTCGGTCGGGTGTATCTTATCGCTCGTTGGAAAAATGAAAGCGCAAAACCCCGGGTTAAGGTCCGCCCGGCGAAAGGAGGATACCTGTCATGTCGAGAAGAAGCGCGATTCCGGCAGCGGCCATATTGGTGGTTTCAGCAATGCTGCTCCTCAGTCTGACCGCGCTCGGGCAGCGCGCGCCTCGGTCCGGACAATCCGGCCTTACGATCCCGAGCTACTGCAATCCGTGCCTGGAATACGCCGGGGACTTCGACCCGAACAATGCCCAGGCAAACGGTCTCGCCAACAGTTGCACCCTCGATTACGATTGCAGCGATCCCTCGGAGTCGAACATCGTCTATGTTCCGTTCACGGTGCCGGTAGGGCAGCAATGGCAAGTCTCCGGCCTGTTCACGAACAACATCTCCACGGTGAGCGTCATCGACCCTCCGGAGGCGTACTGGTCCATCTCCATCCTCAAGAAGGCGGGTCAACCGAACGAGGTGCTCTATGAGGGGACGTCGCCGGCCTCATTTACCCTGACGGGAATGGGCGCACCGCTCATCAACGTGTACAACGTGCTGGTCAAAAACATTAAGACCCCCACTGGCGGCCCGATCGTTCTGAAAGCGGGCAGGTACTGGTTGGCGGTTGTGCCGCAGTGCACGAATGCAAGCGATTCGGCTTGCTCCTCGGCCGAGTACTTTGCCGCCGATGTGGAAGACATGCCGCCTCCCAATCAGTTCGGCCCGCCGGAGCCGTGGGATGACTCCTTCTTTTATTCGGCCACCTTTGGCTTTGACTATGAGCCCACTTGGGGTCCGAGCGGACCCTGCTCCGGCGTCGGCTGTGATGCCTTCTCAGCCGGAGTGGTCGGCAAGGCCATGCCTGACGATGGCCCCGCCGAGTAACGCGCCCGGCCTGTCCTCGACATTCGCGCAGTTGCCGATGTGAGCCCGGCTATGTTGCTCAACTGAGCGCGATGGGCGAGATGGAATGGTAGAGGCGGCCGAGCGCCGGCCTCTACCATAACTCGAAGGGCGCCTCAGTTAGAACGTGCCTTTTGTTAGAACGTGACTTTTGTTAGAACGTGACCTTCAGCCCCCATTCAACGCTGCGGGGCCCACCGAAGGCAAACACTCCCGAGCCAAACAAAGTTCGATTCGTGCGCAGACCCGGCGTGGTGGTGAGGTCGATCGACGCGCCCGGAACCACAGCGCGCGAAGAGTCGGTAATAGTCCCTTCGATGCTGCCCGTTGAAATGGTGGTCTGTGCAAATGCGGCCGGCACCAGTGAAAGAAGCAGCGCTGCGATGATCATTCCGGGTTCCGCGCCCAGGGGGCCGCGGAAATACAGCCTCTCCCTCATGAACTCCTCCCCCGGCTGACGCCGTTGGCTAAGCGGCCGTGGCCGAGCGGTGTGCCACAGTCTGCTTCCTCCGATTCGTGTGAGTGTAACGAGGTTTTAACCCTGGCGCAACGGATAGGCCGCCCCGGTGCTGGGCGTCGCTTGTCAATGTGGAATTCCTTTCGCGCAGCGCCATTGCCGCGAAGGCGGGAATCCACTTTAGAAGTCCATGGAAATACGATTGTCAAAGACTGGATTCCCGCCTTCGCGAGAATGACGGTGTCCCGAGGTTCCGCAAATGACGCCAGCATCGCCGCCCCTACACCCGAAGCAATACGCGGCGAATTTTCAAAAAGTTTGCCTTTGCCGGCAAAAATCCCCGTGGCCAATAGATTTTTCTTCTGCGTACCATCCGAAGCGTTACAGAATATAGGCGGAGCGCTATGGATAAGCCGAAGCACCAAGGCGCGGCAGGACTCGGGACCCGGGCGGTTTGGTCCGGGGAACATGGTGAGCGTTGGGCCGGAGCGACGCAAGTCTCTGTCGCCCTCAGCGTGTCGTTCGGTTACGCGACGGTGGAAGAGTGGTTCGAAGTCGCGCTTGGCCACAGACCCGGCCATATTTATGGACGCAACACCAATCCCACTGTGGCGGCGTTTGAAGAGAAGCTCAAAGATCTGGAAGGCGCGGAGGCCGCGACCAGCTTCTCGAGCGGCATGGCTGCGATCAGCAACACTTTGTTTACTCTCCTCTCTCCCGGTGACCGGGTGGTTTCCATCCGCGACACCTACGGCGGCACAAACAAGCTCTTCGTTGAGTTTCTGCCGCGCTTCCAGATCGGCGTCACGCTTTGCGACACCACGGACCACGAGGCCATCGAGGCTGCGATGGCGCGAGGCTGCAAGCTGCTGTATCTCGAGAGTCCGACCAACCCGACCGTGAAGATCGTCGACATCGCGCGGCTCTCCGCGGCGGCGCACCGTTATGGAGCGCTGGCCGTGGTCGATAACACGCTTGCCACCCCCATGAATCAGCGTCCGCTTGAACTCGGGGCCGATCTCGTGATCCACAGTGCCACCAAGTTCCTTGGCGGTCACGCGGACGCCCTGGGCGGCGGCGTGTGCGGTCCGAGCGATCTGGTCAACCGCATCTACCACTTCCGGGAGATCAACGGCGCATGCCTGGAACCGATGTCCGCATACCTCCTGTTGCGGGGAATGAAGACCCTTCATCTGCGCGTGCGGCAACAGAACGAAAGCGCCATGCGGATTGCTCGATTTCTCGAGTCGCACTCGCGCGTCGCCAGGGTCTTCTACCCGGGACTCGCCGCGCACGAGAATCACGATATCGCCTGCCGCCAGATGACCGGCTTTGGGGGTGTGCTCAGTTTTGCGCTCCACGGAGGGTTCGAGGCGGTGAAGGAGTTCCTGCCGAGGCTGCGGTATGCGAATCTGGCCGCGAACTTGGGCGCGGTCGAAACCGTAGCCGGGCCGCCGGCGACCACCAGCCACGTCGAATCCAAACCTGAAGAACGCGCGGCCAGCGGCATTCCTGAAGCCCTGATCCGTTACTCGGTCGGCATCGAGGACGCGGACGACTTGATTGCCGACCTCGAGCAGGCCCTGGACAGTTGTGGCGAACCGGCGAGCCGATAGGCTCGCTCGTGCGGGTCTGAGAAAACTGGGACTGTGTAGCCCCCGAGCTAGCCCCAGCGTTACCCCAAAAACACGCAGAAAAAAAAGAATCTAAAATTTTGCAAAACGAAGCCACTAAGATCAATAGAATCAATAAATCGACCTGAAAAATGGGCCAAAACGAAGTCAAACGAAGCCAATGGAGCCCGAACCAGGCCAAAGGCCAAATGTCACGCTAAGTCATTTAGATACAATTAGATAATCGCCACAGTCCGTGGTCGAGCAAAATCGCAATCTTAGAAACGAAGCCACTGCCCCAGGGCTAGAGCCGTTTCGGGAATTACGCTTGACTTGGACGGGCGCGTGTGCAAAACTTCCCGCCATTCGCCGGGGGGACTGGTCCTGAGGATGGCAATGCCTCACAGACTGGTTGTCGTCGAGGATCGCGATACCACACCCGCGCAGACCCTCGATCAGATGCTGCCGACCGGCGCCGGCTTCTCGCACTATCACATCGATTGGAGGCTGTCGTCAGCCGAAGGCGTCCGCGGCCTGGATGCGCAGCTCGTGATTGCGGTGGCGGCTGCGGAGCGAACGCGGGCTCTCGCGATGCTTCGCGGTCTTCAGGGCTGGTTTCCGTCCGCGCCGTTACTGGCCGTGTTGCCTGCGGACGCGGCTGACGAGGTGCTCGCGGCAGCTTCCCAGGCGGCCGACGACTTCATCTGTTCGCCCGTGCGCAAGGAGGAGTTTCAGCAGCGCGTGGCCCGCCTGATCGGCCGGGGATCGCAGGATTGTGCGGCGGTCGGCGCGCAACTCGAGAGCGAGCTCGGCTTCTCCCAACTGATCGGCAAAGACCCCGTGTTCTTGCAGGCGATACGCCAGATTCCGCTGCTCGCCTTGAGTGACGCCCCGGTGCTGCTGCTCGGGGAAACCGGCACGGGCAAGGATCTGTGCGCTCGCGCCCTGCACCACCTCAGCGCGCGCCGGAGCTTCCCCTTCATCCCAGTCGATTGCGGCGCCCTTCCGGAGCACCTGGCCGAGAATGAGCTTTTCGGACACGCGCGCGGGGCCTTCACCGATGCGCACGCCGAGCAAAAGGGCCTGGCCGGCATGGCGGAGGGCGGAACCTTGTTTCTGGATGAGATCGACGCGCTCTCGCTCGCCGTTCAGGCCAAGCTGCTGAGGTTTCTCGAGGAGCGTACTTACAGGTCGCTCGGCGCGGACCGCTTCACCCAGGCGAACGTCCGGGTGCTGGCCGCCACCAATCGAAGTCTCGATGCGCTGGTTCGCGAAAGGCAGTTCCGCTCCGACCTTTACTTTCGCCTGAATGTGCTTGAGCTGCGTCTGCCGCCGTTGCGCGAGCGGCGCGATGACATTCCATTGCTGGCGCGTCATTTTCTGGCTTCACTGCGGCGGGCTCCCGGGGCGCAAGCGCCATCATTGTCGCCGGCGGCTCTGCGCACACTCGAACATTATTCCTGGCCCGGCAACGTTCGCGAACTTTTCAACGTTGTGCAGAGGGCTGCGGTCATGAGCCGCGGATCGCAGATCCTTCCGGCCCACACTTCAATCGCCGAGGCGCCCGCCATGCCGCCGGCCGCCGCCGCGAGCTTCCGCGACGGCCGGGCTCAGGCAGTGGCGTCGTTCGAGAGGCGCTATATCGAGGAATTGCTGCAGAAGCACCGGGGCAACATCACGCGCGCGGCCACGGAGGCCCGCAAGGACCGGCGCGCCTTCGGACGGCTCGTCAAGAAGTACGCTTTGAACCCCGTCAGGTAGTTTGCAACCGGGTAGTCTGCAACCGGGCGAAAAGCGACCCGCTCCCGGGACCTTCGCGTCCCGGCGAGCCGTAATGCTTCGGCGCACCGCGCGGCGCGGCTTGATCGTGATTCCTTCAGAACGGACGCGTGACTGTTTTGCCCCGCCGCGTCGTTCTCAAGTCTTACCCACCCGAATTGCAAAACGCCTCATTGCACTCACTTACATTTCGTGCGGGATCCGGCATCCGCCGTGCTTGGCATTGTCCCGTGCAGGGGGCGCCGCGCATGCCACGTCCTATGGTTGAGGACATTGCGAAAGACGTGCTGGAGTACTTCCTTCGCAATCCCCAGGCGGCCGATGACCTCGAAGGCGTGGCGCGTTGGCGGCTCATGAGCCAAACGATTTATCGCGACGTTGAGGAGACCAGCCAGGCTCTGGATTGGTTAGTCGAGAAGGGCCTGCTGACGCGGATCTCGCGGCCGGGTTCAGCCTTCTTTCGGCTGCAGGCGGACCAACGCGCCGGAGCCGAGGCCTTTGTGGCCGAGGCCGACGATAAGCCGAAGCCAGAGTAGTTTGCTCAATCCCAGGGCGTCTCGGCTTATTCAGCACGGGCTGATGTAAGTCACAGGGCGAAGCTTTATGCCGGCAGCACTTCGCAGCGAACAAGTCGAGCGGTATCCCGACCTTTGCTGGTACGCGCTGTACACGCGCCACCAGCACGAAAAGACCGTGGCGCAGATGCTCGCGGGCAAGGGATTCGAGGTGTTGCTGCCGCTCTACGCGGCCGCGCACCGCTGGCAGGACCGCGTCCAGCGGCTCTTGCTGCCGCTCTTTCCGGGATATGTCTTTCTTCGCGCCGGGCTCGATCGCCGCATTCACGCCCGCTCCACACCAGGCGTGATCCACTTCGTGCCCGCCGACCGCCCGATCCCGATTGCGCCGGCCGAGATCGATTCCTTGCGGCAACTCACCGCCGCGCGCGCGTCTGTTCAGCCTCATCCTTTCCTGAGAGCCGGAGACCGGGTGAGGGTCAGGAGCGGACCGCTCGAGGGCATGGAGGGAATCCTCGCTCACTGGAAGGGCGCTTACCGGCTGGTGCTCTCCGTCGAGCTCTTGCAGCAGTCGGCCTCCGTGGAGATCGACTCTTCCAACGTGGAGCGCGTGCGACGGCCGGACGGCGCGGTTCCCAGGCACGTGTGCTGAAAGTGAGACCACAACGGGTGTCTCCAAGCTTAAAGCGGCCGCTCGCAATCCTGAGTCCGGTGATCCTGGTTTTCGCCGCGCTCGTGGCGGGCCAGCAAGGACCGAATCCCGCGTCCGCGATCCCGCGCCGCGACGCCGCGAGTGCGGCGCCCGTCGACTACGCGATCAGCCCGGATGATCTCGTCGACATCGCGGTATTCGACGTGCCGGAGATGTCGCGGTCGTTTCGCGTCCAGCCCGGCGGTTCGATCACTCTGCCCCTCATGACGGAACCGATCGCTGCCGCTGGACTCACGCCCGACCAGCTCGCTCGCGTCGTCTCGGACCGGCTGAAGGCTGCGGGCCTGGTCAGCGATCCCCGCGTTACGGTCGAAGTCCGCGAGTCGCGGGTGCATTCGATCGCCGTGACGGGCGCGGTGAAGAAGCCGCAGCTTTATCCCGTGTTTGGCAAAACCACGCTGCTCGACGTTCTGGCGCAGGCCGAAGGCCTTTCGGACGACGCCGGCGGGGTCGCCCTCGTGACGCGCGGCGGAGCTGCCGCGCCTGCGGCCGACGGAGGCCTGGCCGGCACCAGCAGCGGCGCTGATCCCGCGGATCCGATCGTAATCGATCTCAAACGCTTGATGCAGACCAGCGACCCACGGCTGAATATCGATCTCTACCCGGGCGACCGCGTCACCGTCCAGCGCGCCGGCGTGGTCTACGTGGTCGGGGCCGTGAATCGTCCCGGCGGCTTCGTTCTTACGAGCGAGCATCAGCCCATGACGGTCCTCAAAGCGCTGGCGCTGGCCGAAGACCTGAAGCCGACAGCCATCGCCAATAAGGCCATGATTATTCATCCCAAGCCCTTAGCCTCAGGCGCGCAGGATGAGTCGCCGGTAAAGCTCAAAGAAATTCTGGCCGGCCGCGCCCCGGATCGGCCCCTCCAGGCGGATGAGATCCTGTTCGTACCTGACAGCACCAGCCAGCGCGCCCTGCGCCGGGCGGCCGAGGCGGCCGTCCAGATCACCACCGGCGTCATCATCTGGCGGCTCTGAGGTTCATCGATCACCATCATGGAAAGCCAGTCCCTGCAACGATTGCCCCTGGAGAATTCCGGAGCGGTGCGACGCGCGCCGTCGCATTTCGCCGACATCGAGCTCGAGAGAACTGACAGCTATTTCTACCTGCGCACCTACTGGCACATTCTGGTCAAGCGCCGCTGGACGATCCTGGCGGCGGCCTCGGTGCTGGTGGGGGCCGTCGCCGTGGTCTCGTTCAAGATGCAGCCGGTCTACCGGGCCGTGGCGCGCGTGGAAGTGGAGGCGGAGGCGCCGGAGATCCAATCGCTGAACGATCTTTACCGCAGTACGCCGAGCGATGACGCCTTCCTGCAGACCCAGGTCAACGTCCTCGAGAGCGATACGCTCGCCTGGGAGACCATTCAGCAGCTGAACCTCGAAAAGACCGCGGACCTCACCGCCGTGGCCGGTGTGCCGCCGCTAGGCGCGGCCGGTGGCGAAGAAGGCGGGCGAGGACGCTTGATCCGCGCCTTTCGCAGCAACCTGCACGTGGAACTGATGCGCAACAGCCGCATGCTGGAAATCAGCTTTGAAAGCAAAGATCCCGCGCGGGCCGCGGCGGTTGCGAACGCCCTGGTGAACAACTATGCTGAGTACAATTTTCGTAAGAAATACAACTCCACGCGGCAAGCCTCGTCGTGGATGGAGCAGCAGCTCGACGAGTTGAAGGCCAAGACGGAGAAGTCGCAGCAGCAATTGGTGGACTATGAGCGCGAGAACGCCATCGTCAACGTCAGCGACAAGGAAAACGTGGTGGAAGAGCGCCTGGCCGACCTGAGCCGCGACCTCACTATTGCCCAAAGCGAGCGTGTGGAGAAGGAGTCACTGAACGACCTGGTCCGGTCCAATCCTTCGCAAGCCGCCTTGCTGATCCAGGACGATCTGCTGCAGCGCCTCGAGGAAAAATACGCCGACCTGAGCGCGCAGTACGCGGACGCCTTGAGCGAATACGGGCCGAAGTTTCCCAAGGTGGTCCGGCTGCAGAGCCAGATGAAGTCCATGGAGGGCTTTGTTGATGACGAGCGTCGCCGCCTGAGGGAGCGCATTCAGAACGACTATCTGGCGGCCCAGGGTCGCGAGAAGCTTCTCACCGATGCCGTGGCCCAGCAGAAAGTTGAAGTCGGAAGGCTGAGTCAACTCCTGATCCGGCACAACATTCTCAAGCGGGAATTCGACACGAACCAGCAGCTTTACGAGAGCCTGCTGCAGCGCCTCAAAGACGCCACCGTTTCAGCGGGTTTGCGCGCCACGAACATCCATGTGATCGACACGGCGTTCGTGCCTTCCGCCCCCGTGCGGCCGAAGCGCTTGATGAACGTCGGCATCGCGCTCCTGGTGGGCTTAATCCTCGGCGTGACCTTCGCCTTTGTAGAGGAGGGACTCGACAACTCGATCAAAAGCGCCGAGGACGTGGAAAGGCTGATCGCCGCGCCTGCCCTTGCCATTGTGCCCGCCGCGGGCTCCGAGGGCAGGCGCGTCTACGGAGCGGCGAATGGCAAGCGACGGAACTTCGGAAAGCCGATCACCAACGGGGCGGTGGCGCTGGCGGTCTTGAAGCATCCCGCGTCGGCGCTCTCGGAGTCCTATCGCGCGCTGCGAACGGCGATCCTGCTTTCCACGGCGGCCCGTCCGCCGCAAGCGCTGCTTATAACCAGCCCGCAGCCGAATGAGGGCAAGAGTTGCACGTCGCTGAACCTCGCCCTGACCCTGGCGCAGCAGAACGGCCGCGTGGTGATCGTCGACGGCGACCTGCGCAAGCCCTGCGTGGCGCGTCACCTGGGCCTGAACCTCGAACCGGGGTTGAGCGGTGTGCTGACGGGCGCGCACGGCCTCGATGAAGCGCTGTGCCCGGTCGATGGCGTCCCGCAGCTCTGGGCTCTGCCGGGCGGCCCCACGCCACCGAATCCAGCGGAGCTACTCTCTTCGCCGCAGATGGCTGACATCCTGCAGCAGTTGCGCGGGCGCTTCGATCACATCGTTATTGACTCGCCGCCGCTGCTGATGGTCACGGACGCCACCGTGCTCTCCACCCTCGTGGATGGCGTGATCCTGGTGGTGGAGAGCGGAGTCACGGTGCGGGGCGCCCTGCTGCGCGCCCACTCCCTGGTCGATAACGCGGGCGGACGGCTGCTGGGCGTAGTGATGAACAAGGTTGATCTGCGCCACGACGCTTACTATTACGCATCGCGGACCCGCTACTATCACGCCTACTACGACGCTGCCGCCACGTCAACGCGGTCGTAGCTGGTTCAAAGTAGGACGAAGAGTGCGGGACGAATAATGAGCATAGACCGGTCTGTTCATCGTTCACCCTTCACAATCATCATTTGATTTTTCTTCCGTGACGTTTCTCCCGGCCTGGCCGCTTCCATGAGGATCCTCCATCCGGCGGTAAGCAAGTGGTGTCTGCCAACGCGGGGGCGACGCTTTCTGTTTCTGGCCGCTGCCGGCGTGGTGGCTTTGCTGCCGGCGTTCGAAGCCGCGCGGCTCGCAACTGCCATTATTCTGGGCGCATCGACGGACCCTGCTCAATTGCAGCGCGCGCTGGTGCTCGACCCGGCCGACGCCGGGGTCGAGCATCGTCTGGGCTTGACGCTTTTCTATTCCGCGTCCGGGACCCCGCCGGAACGCGCCCAGGGGCTCGATCACCTGCGGCGCGCTACCGCCTACGATCCCTATGAAGCTCTCTACTGGTCTGACCTGGCCTCTGCCTGTGAGGCGTCGCGCGACGTATCCTGCGCCGATGACGCTATAAAGCGCGCTCTCGATTCGAGCCCGATGACGCCGCGCCTTTACTGGTCGGCTGCGAACTACAGCCTGCGCACGGGCCGGCAGGCGCAGGCCCTGGTGCTCTTCGAGCGCCTCCTGGACCTCGATCCGTCGTATGCCGAGCCTGTTTTTCGGATCTGTCTCCGCATGCTCGGCTCGCCCGAAAGCGCGGAACAGAAGATTCTCGCGGAGAACAGAAATCCCCATGTGGCGGCGGCGTTCCTGAATCTCGCGAGCGGACTTGGAGATGACGATTCCGCTTACGCCGAATGGCAACACGTGGTGTCCGCGGGCGGCGCCGGGCTTGGCACGCTGAGTCTCGCGGAACTCGAGCCCTACCTCGATCACCTCATTGACGCCGGCAGGCAGAACGACGCCCTGACGGTTTGGAGCGACCTTGAGCGCCTGGGCGTGGTCGCGCCGCCCGATTCCGGCAAGCGCGCCGAGAGTGCATCGTACGATGGCGCTGCGCCGGCCCAGCTCGTCTTCAATGGGGGCTTTGAACGGAATCCGCTGAACGCCGGTTTAGACTGGCGCTACAATCCTGAGCCCTTTGTCGCCGTCACACTTTCGGATGTGGCGTCGCACGGCGGCTCCAATTCGCTGCAGATCGAGTTTACGGGATACCGCAACCAGGAGTACGAGCCCGTCTTCGAGATCGTGCCCGTGCAGCCGGGGCGCTCGTACCTGCTTGCCGGGTTCGTGCGCAGCCAGGCGATTACCTCCGACACGGGCCCGCGTCTGCGCGTGCGTGACCCCGCCTGCCTGCCATCGTCCTCGTCGTGTCTGGATGCGTCGAGCGCGGACACGATCTCCACCACGCCCTGGCATCCGGTGGGCCTGAGCTTCACCACCGGTCCCGGGACCCGCTTCGTGCGGCTTTCGATCTGGCGGCCGCGCAGTCGAGGCTATCCTGCTGAGATCAGCGGAATGTGTTGGGTCGACGATGTGTTGATTGCCGAGCAGCCGCTCGAAGGCGCGCTCGCGCCGCGCCGCTGAATGAGCATGGCTACTGTATCCGTCGCATTCGAATCGGCAGAGCTCGATGCCAGCGCCGCCCATGGCCTCGCGGTCCGGGAGAGCGCGGCCCGGACCCTGACCGCGGGTCGCGTGGCGCTGGTCGCTACGCTCACTCTCGCGACGCTGGCCTTTGGCGCAGTCCAGGCCTGGTCCTGGGGCCTGATGACCGTGCTGGCAGCGGCAACCTTGCTGCTGTGGGCGTGGGCAGCCGCCGGGCGAGGTCTGGTGCGTATCGCATGGACGCCGCTCTACGTGCCCGCCGCCGTCTTTTTGCTGGTCGGATTCGTTCAGTTTGCCGGTCACTTCACCGCGGACCTCGCCGCCACGCGCGAGTCGCTCGTGAAGCTCGTGGCGGATTTGCTGATCTTTTTCCTGGCATGCCAGCTTTGGGTGTCTGCCTCGCCAGCCGGATTCCGCAGGCTTGGCGTTGCTGTAACGCTCCTCGCCTGCGGCCTGGCGTTTTTCAGCACGCTGCAGTTTTTCGCAAGCCCGGGCATGCTTTACGGCGTCGTCAGGCCACGCTGGGGTGGCTGGATCTTCGGTCCCTACGTGAATCACAACCACTACGCTGGGTTGATGGAAATGCTGATCCCCGTCGCGCTCGGCTATGTGATTTCGCAGAGACCGCGGCGCGAAATCCGCGCCCGCAGCGTCGTTGTCCGCGCGCTCAGGCCTCTTGCCATTTTAGTCGCGGTGGCTTCGGTGCTGCTCTCGGGCTCACGCGGAGGCATGATCGCGCTTGGAGTTGAAGCGGCTCTTTTCGTTTTGGTCGCCGGCCGGTACCTTCCCGAGGCGCGCCGCCGTCGGCTGGCGGTCGCGGGCATCGCGGGCGTGGCGGCGTCCGCGGCTCTGTTTCTCTGGCTCGATCCGGGCCAGATTTCGCGGCGCCTCGGCGCTGTGGCCGATCTCTCGCGCGCTCCCGAAGCCACTCTGGGCGAGCGCCGCGAACTTGCTCGCGACGCACTTCACATTTTCCGCGCCCATCCATGGACAGGGGCGGGCCTCGGCAGCTTTGCGACGGTTTACCCGCGCTATCGCAGCTTTGCGAGCGATCTTGAGTGGGACCATGCCCACAACGACTACGCCGAAGCGCTGGCCGAGACCGGCGTCGCCGGTGGCGTTGCCATTGTGGTCGCGCTCGCCTTGTTCGTGGCTCTCGCCTTCCAGAATCTCGGCGGGCGCCTCAAGTATGGTGAGCGCGGCGGGGGTTGGATCCGTCTCGGAGCGGCGATCGGCTGCTGCGGTTTGCTGGTCCACAGCCTGGGCGATTTCAACCTCCACATTCCGGCGAACGCTGCCTGGTTTGCGTTCTGCGCGGGGATCGCAGTGGGTCAAGGCGCATCGAGCAGAAGAGGGCGGAATGCGCCAAACGAGGGCATCAGTGCGCCTTTCTGCGAAACCGACCGAATACCCGCGATGGGCGAGCGGCTGTGACAACTCCATCGCGTTACGTTCGCAATCTGATCACGACGGCAAGCGGGCAGGCCGCGGTCCTCGGCCTCGGCGTCTTCACCGGCATCGCTTCGGCGCGCCTGCTCGGTCCCGAGAGCCGCGGCGAGCTGGCCGCCATCACTCTCTGGCCGCTGATCCTGGTGCTGGTGGCGAGCTTCGGGATCAACCAGGCTATCGTCTTCCACGCCGGTAAGCGCCGCTTTACTCTTTCCGAGGTCTGGACGGGGGCGCTCGCCCTCTGGCTCGTTCAATCGCTGGCGGTGCTCGCGGCCGGATGGATGCTGCTTCCGTTGGTTCTGCGGCACTACGGTCCGGAGACCCTGCGTCTTTCGCTGCTGTTTCTGGCATTCACGCCGATGGTGCTGCTGGGAGGCTACCCTGCGAGCCTCGCACAGGGCCGGCTGGATCTGCTTTCGTTCAGCGTCCTGCGCCTGATTGCGCCGGCGGTGTACGCCCTCGGGCTCGTCGCGCTCGCCCTTCGCGGCCGGGTCACCTTGCGCGAGGTCGTCGGGCTGCAGGTGTTGGGCCTGGCCCTCGCGGCCGCCGCCGCCCTGGGGCTCGCGCTCGGCAGAATCCGGGTGGGCCTCGCATGGAGCCGCGCCGCTTGCGCTCACCTACTGCGGTTCGGCTGGAGGTCCAATCTCTCGTCCCTCACTTCCTACGTGAACCAGCGCTCCGATCAGCTTCTGCTCTCGCTCTTCGTGGGCCCCCGCGATCTCGGCCTTTACGTGGTGGCAGTGGCGCTCGCGACCGCCGCAGGCTTTTTCCCCCAGGCCGTGGGCACCGTGACGATCGCCACGGGCGCCAACCTGGATGCGGACGCGGCCCGCAAGGTTATCGCGCGCTCGTTCCGGGTGACGTTGGCGGCGCTCGCGATTGGATGCTCGGCGCTCTTCGTCGCCTGTCCCTGGCTGATCGGACTCGCCTACGGTCCTTCGTACAGCTCCGCCGCCACCGCCTGCAGGATTCTGCTGCCGGGCAGCGTGGCGCTGGGACTGAATCAGGTGCTCTACGACGGTGCGCGGGCCCTGGAGCGGCCCGTACTGCCATCCTACTCGGAAGGCGTTTCCACCGTGGTCACGGTCGTAGGCCTGCTGTTGTTGCTCCCGCGATTCGGATTCCTGGGTGCGGCGGTGGCTTCGACGCTCGCTTACAGCGTGAGCCTGATCGTGATGCTCGGCCTCGCCCGGTCCCGCCTGAATCTTGGTTTGCGCAACCTGCTCGGCGTACGGGTCTCCCATCGCCTTCGTCCCAGCGAAGGGGGGAATCTCAACCCCCTGCCGGCGGCGGGCGCATCTTCCGCACTTGATCGAACACACACTTCGACAGTTTGACGCGCAACGAGGACTTCGGGATTGTGAGGCCGTCGCACAGGTGCGGCCACCATTGCCGGAGCGCAACGCGGCCGAGCGCAGGCTTCGGCTCGCCATTCTTCTCAGTCGGCCGGTGCAGTACTTCGCGCCGGTCTTCCGGGCTCTGGCGCGGCGGCCGGAGATCGACCTGACCGTGATCTATTGCAGTCTCGACGGCGCTTGCGCGCAGTTCGATCCGGAGTTCGCGCGCGTCGTGCAATGGGATACGCCGATCCTCGATGGCTATCGCCACAAGGTGCTGCGGAGTTGGTGGCCGCGAAGGATCGAAGGGCCGCTCGCCTATTTCGCGCCCAGCGCCGCGCGCGGGATCAGGGCGGTGGATTACGACGCCCTCATCGTTTTCGGATGGGCCTACCTTACCTGCTGGCTGGCCTTTGCCAAAGCGCGCCGGGAATCGCTTCCCTGGATGCTCTATGGGGACACCAGCGTTATCTACGAGAAGAAAAAGCGCGGACCCAGGCGCTGGCTGCGCCGCGTGCTGCTTGGTGCGCTTTTCAAGCGCACTTCGGCGTTCCTCACCAGCAGTTCGTTCAATGCCCGGTTCTATGAATCTCGGGGCGTCGGCCCGGACCGCTGTTTTCCGGCGCCCCACGTGGCGGACGTTCGATTCTTCGCCGAGGCAGCCCGCGAGGCTCGTGGGTGCCGCGACGAGATTCGCCGGGCGCACGGCATCCCGCGGAACGCTGTGCTGATCCTGTTTGTGGGGAAACTCGTAGCGCGGAAGCGGCCGGTTGATCTGCTCGGGGTGCTGGAACGGCTGCGCGAGAGTCACCCCGAACTGGCGGTGGCCTTTGCCGGCGACGGTCCTCTGTCCGGCGCTCTCGATGCGGTCATCCGACGGAAGAAACTCAACACGGCTTTCCTCCTCGGCTTCTGCAACCAGTCGCAACTGCCGGCCCTCTACGCGATCTCCGACATCCTGGTTCTTCCCTCGGAGCAGGAACCCATCGGCCTGGTGGCCCATGAGGCGGCTGCCTGCGGCCTGCCCCTGATCGTGAGCGACCGCACGGGAGTGTGGGGACCGGGCGACGTGGTGCGCCACGGCGAAAACGGTCTCGTTTATCCGGCGGGTGATGTCCCGGCGCTCGCCGAAGCCGTACGGCGCCTGGCCGCGGACCGGAGACTGCGGGAGCGCATGGGAAAGCGGTCGCGCGAGATTGTTCAGGCCTTCACGCCGGAGCGTTGCGCTGCAGGTTTCGCAGAAGCAGCCCGGTTCGTCTGCGGTACAGCTCCGACGAGGCCAAAAGAATGCGCATTCTGATCTCCGGACACATCTATCCTGATTCCTTTGCCCGAAACATCGCGGTGGCGGCCGAAGGCATGGGACACACCGTGGCGACGATTGACCCACGGCCGGTTCATCGGCGACTCGGTTATGTCGGTTCGATCTTGTCGCAGTACGCCTCGAAGGCTCTGCCGTCGATCGAGAAGCGGCGGCAACGCTCCCTGGTGCGGAGCGCGAAAATGTTTCAGCCCGATTTGATCCTGATCACGCACGCGACGCTTCGTCCGGACGTGATCCGCGAGGTGCGCCGCGAGTCAAGCGCCAGGGTGGCGGCGTGGTATCCAGACAGTCTGGCGAATCTGGGCCGTCAATATCTGCTTGAAAGCGATCTCGACGCGTGGTTCTTCAAGGACCCCTACATGGTCGAGGGTTTTCGCGCCAAGCTCGGCTTGAACACTCACTACTTGCCCGAGGCCTGCAACCCGCTCTGGCATCGCCGGCTGGAGTTGAGCGACGCCGACCGGCGCAGGTACGGGTGCGACCTCACCAGCGCCTGCAACATGTACTACTATCGTGCGCGGATGCTCGAAATCTTCGGGGGCTATGATTTGAAGATCTGGGGAACGGGCTTTCCCTTTTGGCTGAGATCGCCCCTTCGCGCGCACTATCCGAACGTCTATGTGGCCGAGCTTGAGAAGTCCAAGGCATTCAACGCCGCCAAGATTGTCGTCAATACGATGTATCTCGCCGAGATCGAAGGCGTGAATTGCCGTTTATTCGAGGCCGCCGGCTGCGGCGGATTTCAAATCGCTGACTGGAAGCCCGGGCTTGCCGAACTTTTTGAGCCGGAGCGCGAAGTCGTGACCTTCCGTAGCCGCGACGAACTCAGGGAAAAAGTGGACTACTACCTGGCGCGGCCGGAAGAGCGACAGGCGATTGCCAATCGGGGCTATGCTCGCGCCCACCGCGAGCATACGTACGAACGAAGACTCGCGCGATTGTTTCAGACGCTCGGGCTTCCGTCCGGCGCCTCAATCCAGGAAGAGTCGGCAGAGGAATGCCGGGAAGCGGTCGGATCCTATCGATGAACGCGCTGACGCTGCGGCAGCGACCGTCGGGACTGCGACCGGGCGTTACGATCCCGCTCGGTCACCTCGTGCTCATGTGTGTCGCGGCGTTGGCGGCGGCCACTTGGGGCTGGGCCTTGATCGCTGCGCCGGAAAGCCGTCAACTCGTCGCCTTCCTGATTGTGCTCGGCGTGTATGGGACCGGGTCAGCGTTATTCATCGCATCGAGGATGCGCGATGGCCGCTTCCGCTTCTTCGACATTCCGACTTTCGTCGCCCTGCTCGCTTTTGTGGAATTTGGCCTGGCGCCCATGGCTTGCTTTCTGATCGAGGGCCAGTTTGACCCTGGCTTTCACGGCACGCACGCTTCGTTCGTTCGCACCCTCGCTTATTTCGCGCTCGGCATGACGGCCTTCTGGGCAGGTTGCCGCATTGCTGTGTACAAGACGCCGGCCATGATTACGCCGGAGGCCTCCGCAACGAACGACTCAGACCTTTCCGCGCCCATAGGCCCCGCCGTGATGTGGGCGCTCGGCCTGTACGCCGTCGCATTCACGGTTAAGGCGTACCTCCTCCAGAACTTCGGGTACGACTACGGAGCGTCGCAGGACCTTTATCTCGATCACCTGGCCGCCATGCAGGTGGCGAATGTCGTTTTTCAGCTAGGCACCTACGCTCTGGTGATCCTTGCCATCGAAAGATCGTTCCATCCGCTCAGCCTCGACCGAAAAGTCTTCTTCTGGATTGTCTTTTTGACAGAGTGCTGTTGGGGACTGGTGTCGGGGATGAAGGGCAACTTGCTGCAGAACTTTGTCCTTGTGGCCGTGGTCTCGTCGATGGCAGAGCGAAAGCTTAAGAAGGGTTGGATCGTGGCGGCGCTTCTTGGGCTGGTGGTGATCTATCCGTTTTCCATCCAGTACCGCGAGCTGGTGCGAAGCCGTTCGGACGAGGCCATGGGTGTGGGCGGCGCTCAAACGATCGCCGCCGCGGCCTTGGAGCAGGCGACGGCGACGGACTCGACGGCAGCGGACTGGCTCGAAAGCGGCGTACGCTCGTCGGTAAGCCGGCTGAATCTTCTGCAGAGTGTGGCGGCCGTGCTCGCGCTCGGGCCGGAGGCGGACTGGCTGCAGGGCGACGAGCGTTGGTGGATGCTGCCTTTTTACCCGTTCATCCCCCGCTTTCTCTGGGCGGGCAAGCCGGTTCTGGATAAGGGCCGCCGATTCAGCCTCGCTCTCGGCCTCGGTGACCAGACGTCGACCGCCATCACTTATCCCGGTGATCTCTATTTCGAATTCGGTATGCCCGGCCTGCTCGTTGGCATGCTGCTGTTCGGACTGATTGCCGAGCGGCTGACGAAGCGGTATGGCGTTCCAGGGAGCAAACGGCGCCTGTTCATCTATACGGGAGTCTTCATGACGTTCGTGACCAGCATCGAACTCGACGCGTTCGATTTCTGGAGCACGTTGATTCGATCGCTGGTCATTCTGTGCGCGGTGGCGTGGATTGTCTACCGGCCCCGGCGCGGCTTGGCGGTTGAGAGAGTGCAGGTCCCTCCGTGCGAGTCCTGATCTTGGCCACTGACATTTACACGCGCGGCGGCATCGCGCGCTACACCGGGACGCTGGCGGATGCGCTCGGCCGCTTGCTCGGTCCGGAAAATGTCGACCTGCTTCCGCTGCTTGGTGGAGCCCCGGACAACCTCGACGCGTCGAGTGTTCGCATATTTGAGCCCACCTCGGCGCGTCTCACGCTCCGCGCAAAGATCCGGCACGCCGCGCGCGTTGTCGCCTGCGCGCGCTCGCGCTACGATCTCGTGATCTGCAGTCATCTCGGTCTCGCGCCCGTCGCGGCGCTCATCCGCTCGAGGTACGCAACGCCGTACCTCGTGGTTTGCCACGGTTCTGAGGCGTGGGCGAGGCTGCCCGTGGCGAAGCGCGCTGCTTTGCGCGGGGCGCGCGCGTTGCTGGCGGTGAGCGCCTACACGGCGCGAGCGCTTGCGCAGGCGAATCGGATTCCCGAGACGCGGGTGAAGTTGGTCTACAACGCCATACCCGATGAACTCGTACGTCGTCTTGGATCAGGGAACGGGGAAAGCGGCGGCGCGGCTGCCGCACTCCACGGCCCTTCGCGCATATTGCTTTCAGTGGGAAGCCTCGGCCCCGAGCACGCTTACAAGGGCGTGGACACCGTGATTGCGGCCCTGCCCCGGATTCTCGCAGCCGTGCCCGCCGCGCGCTACGTGGTGGCGGGCGGCGGCGCTCATCGGGCGAGCCTGGAGCGCCTCGCAACGAGCCTGAACGTGGGCGACCGCGTCACCTTTGCAGGCGAGGTGACCGACGCCGAGCTCGCGAATCTTTATTGCGCCTGCGACGTGTTCGTGCTCCCGAGCCGCGCGTCGATGAACGGGCGCTGCGAGGGCGAAGGATTCGGACGCGTGTACGTGGAAGCGGCGCTGGCGGCGAAGCCGGTCGTCGGCAGCCGCGAGGGCGGTGCCGCGGAGGCTGTGCTCGACGG
Source organism: Terriglobia bacterium (assembly GCA_035949375.1). Lineage (GTDB taxonomy): Bacteria > Acidobacteriota > Terriglobia > UBA7540 > UBA7540 > Gp13-AA77. The sequence goes on from DASZIG010000057.1 coordinate 47,950, forward strand.
CCGGACGGGCCTGCTCGTGGACCCGCGCTCCGTCCGCGATGTCGCAGACGCGGCGGTGCGCCTGCTCAAGGCGCCGCAGTGGGCCGAGGCCCTCGGCGCGGAGGGCCAGCGCTGGGCGCTCGGGCATTTCACGATGCCCGCCATGGTCCGTGCGCTTGGCGAGATTCTGTCAGTTGTCGGTAGTCGCTTTCCGGTTGTCAGTGGTCCGTCGTTAGTCGTCCGTCGTCAGTTGTTGATTGGCAGTAATCCGTCGTCAGTTATTAGTGCGGGTCCGGTTTGCGAGATACCGGCTACGAATCTCGACTACGAACTACAATCGACGTCTGGCGTGCTAACTGACAACCGACGACTGACCACTGACATTCCCGATGATCTTTGCGATTGAGGCTCTCGGTTTGACGGGGGGAGGCGGCAAGGCCGGCTTGATGCGCCTCGTGCCCGCCCTGGCCCGGCACACGGAGCACCGGTTCGTGGTCATGCTGGCCGACCTGCCGGAGTTTGCGGCGCTGGCTCGTCGAAACGTGAAATTGATGGTGCGCCGGAAGCCCGCTAGCCTGCTCGCGCGCGAAATGCACCTGCAGCGCGCAGTGCCACGCATCTGCGCCGCTGAGCGCGCGGACGCCTTGCTGTGTCTCGGCAATTTCGCGCCCCGCCGCAGCATTCTGCCTGCAGTCGTGCTGCTCCACAACGCGCACTATGTATCGCCGGACGCTCGCGCGGAGGCCGGAGGGACGCTGCGTGAGCGGCTGATCAGGTGGTACGGCCGGCGCATGTTGCGGCGACTGCCGCCGGGCGTCCGGCTGGTGGTTCAAACTGCGCTGATGCAGGAGCGCGTGATCGCAGCCTATCCTCACTTGGGCGCGAACGTGGTGGTTGTTCCTGACGGCGAGGGCCTGTCGGCGGACGCCGCGAACGGGCCAGGCGATGGCTTCGGTGTGACGCCCGGCCCGACGCCCGGCGCGGCCGCCGCCGATCGTCACGCCGGCCGATCGCAGGCGCCATTCACGTTTGTGTGCCCCGCGCACTACTATCCGCACAAGAATTTGGAAGCGCTGGTCGAAGCCTTCCGGCTGTTGCCCGCCTGCACGGGACGGGCGGCCTGTTGCCTCTTAACACTCGACGCGCGGCAGCATCCTCGAGCCGGACGCCTGCTCCAAACGATCGAGCGGGAGGGCCTGACGAACGCGCTGGTGAACCTCGGCCCGCTCGGGGAGGCGAGCCTGGCGCAGGCCTACCGCACCGCGGACGCGTTCATTCTGCCCACGCTGCTCGAGTCATTCGGACGCACATATCGCGAAGCGATGCGTCTCGGGCTGCCGATCCTGACCAGCGATCGCGATTTCGCGCGCCAGGCCTGCGGCGACGCCGCGCTTTACTTTGATCCGCTGCGCCCGGCGAGCATCGCGCGCGCCATGGCCGAGATCATGGAATCGGGCGAGTTGCGAAGCCGCCTGGCAAGCGCGGGCAAGCGTCGCGCGGGGCTGACGCCGTCGTGGGACGCGATCGCCGGCCAGTTTGTCCGCATCCTGGAAGAGGCCGCGGCCGAGCGCCGGGGTTGCGGAGTTCGGGATTTGGACCTGTGCAGGTCTTGGGGGAATCCGTGAAGACACTTGTCACCGGGGGCCTTGGAGCGATAGGAAGCTGGCTCGTGCCGGAGTTGCGCCGCCGCGGCCACGAGGTGTGGCTCTGCGACCTTGCCCACCATCACGACCCGCAATACGTGCGCTGCAACGTCGCGGAATACCGCCAGCTCGAACGGATCTTCGACCAGCCCGATGACGGCCGGCCCTTCGACATGGTCTATCACCTGGCCGCCGAGTATGGCCGCTGGAACGGCGAGGATTTCTACGAGACGTTGTGGTCAAGCAACGTGATCGGCACCAAGAACCTGCTCCGCTTGCAGGAGAAGCACCGCTTCCGCCAGGTATTTTTCTCGACCTCGGAGGTGTATGGCGATTGGCGTGGCGTGATGCGCGAAGACGTCATGGACCTTCACGAGGTCCGGCAGTTGAATGATTATGCCATGACCAAGTGGGTGGGCGAGATGCAGGTGATGAACTCGGCCGCCATGGCGGGCACGGAGAGCGTCCGCGTGCGCCTGTTCAATGTCTATGGGCCCGGCGAAAAATACAGCGCTTACCGCAGCATGATCTGCCGGTTCTGCTACTGCGCCCTCCACGGCCTGCCTTACACGGTCTATCGCGATCATCATCGCTCGGCTACCTATGTAAGCGACGTTGTAGCCACCCTGGCCGGCATCGCCGGACGCTTTGTGCCGGGCGAAGTCTACAACGTGGGCTCCGCCGAATACCACGACGTCAAGACGGTCTCGGACCTCGTGCTCGCCTACCTTGGCCGGGACGATCGCCTGGTGACCTACGAGAGTGTCGAGCCTTTCACCACGCGCGACAAGCGCGTGGACGTGAGCAAGGCCGAGCGCGATCTCGGCCATCATCCGCAGGTGACGCTCGCCGAAGGTCTGGCGCGAACGCTCGATTGGATGCAGCAGTATTACGCGGTGCCCGAGCCGTTGCTCCACGAGCTGGTAGCGGTGCCGGCGGGCGGCGGAGCGTGAAATGCGAATCCTGATCGTGGCCCAATACTTTCCGCCTGAGACTGCGGCTACGGGCCGCCGCGCCCAGGACCTCGCCGAGAGCCTCGCCGCTCGCGGCCACGACGTGACCGTGCTCACGGCGCGGCCCAATCATCCGGCCGGCGCGGGCCGGTACTTTTGTCGCGAAGCCCGATCGAGCGAACGCGCCCCGGAAGGCTACCGCGTGCTGCGCCTGGCGGTGTTTCGCTCGCCGCACGCGCGCCCGTGGAAGCGCCTGCTGAACTACCTCACTTTTGTGCTGTTCGCGATCGCGCGCGGGATGCTGCTCGCGCGTCCGGACGCGGTCCTCGCCGTCTCGCCGCTGCCCGCGGGCCTTGCGGCTCTCGCGCTCCACGCCTGGCACGGCGCGCCGCTCATCTATGACCTGCAGGACATCTGGCCGGACTCGGCGCGGGCGGTCGGCGTCATGAAGCGCGGCCTGGCGTTGCGGCTGCTGGCGGTCCTCGAAGGGCTTCTGTACCGGCGCTCGGCGCGAGTGGTCGTGATCAGCGAGGGCTTTCGGGATTACCTGGCGGGGGCGGGCGTGCCCCGCGAGCGCGTGCGCGTGATTCCGAACGGCGTGGACGCAGGACTCTTCGCGGGCGCCCGGTGCGAGGTCCGCCTGCGGCGCGCCGCCCCCCTGCGCGGGCGCCTTATTGTGGGCTATATCGGTAACCTCGGTCTCGCGCAGGGGCTCGATACGGCGCTCGAGGCCGCGGCCCGGCTGGGCGCGGACCGGGCCGCCTTGCTGTTCATCGGCGAAGGGGTGGAGCGGCAAAGGCTCGAGCAGCGCGCGCAGGAGATGGGCCTCGAGAACGTGCGATTCCTGCGCGGCGTGCCCCGGCGGCGCGTGCCGCGACTGCTCGCGACGTGCGACGCGCTGCTGGTGATCCTGCGCGACGATCCGCTGTTCCAGATCACCGTTCCCTCGAAGCTGTATGAGTACATGGCGGCGGGCAAGCCGGTGCTTTGCTCCGTCGGAGGCGAGACGGCGGCCATGGTGGAGGCCGCAAGGTGCGGCCTCGCGTTGCCGCCTTCGGACGGCGCGGCGCTGGCCGAGGGTGTGCGCGCCCTGGCCCGTGATCCCGCGGCCTGCGCGGCCATGGGCGAAGCCGGCGCGGCCTGGGTCCGCGAGCATGGCAGCCGCACCGCGCTGATGACCGCATACGCCGAGACCGTTGAGGCGGCGGCCGCAAGCGCGTCGCGGCCGGCGGCCCTTCGCGAAAGGGTCGCCTCCGGGGCGCGCGGTCGATTCTGAAGGCCGGTCGATTCTGAAGGGAGGAAGACATGTTGAAGCAATCTTGCCCATTTCTGGGCGCATTTCTGGCGACGTTTCTGGCGGCGACTCTGATGACGAGTCTGCCGGCGGTCGCCGCTCGCAACGGCCAATCGCAGCAGGCGACGGCCGTCGGACAGGTGGTTCGTTCCATGTCGGCGTCGCTCGGCGGAATCGCCGTGCCGAGCGGAGGCACGGTGGTCTCCGGCGACACCATGAGCACGGCCAAGGGCGGCGGCGCGCTGGTCCAGTTCGCAGCCGGCAGCCAGATCGAGCTCGGTGAGGATTCGAGTGTGACCTTCGGCGGCGCGCCGGGTCACGTGCTGGTCAAGTTCGATCATGGAACGGTCACAGTCGGGGCGGCCGGGCCCGGAACCGTGGTGGTTGAGACCGCGCAGTGCCGCGTGGAGCCGGCGGGGCAGGGAAGCGTCTCCTATCTGGTGACCGCGCCCATGGTGGCGGGGCCCACAGTGACGGCGCCCACGGTGACGGGGCCGGCGGGCGCAGCCGCAAGCATCACGGCGCAGCACGGCGCGCTCGGGGTCACCGAGATCGCGAGCGGCCAGAGTCACCCGCTGGCCGAAGGCGAGACTTGGACATGTCCGAACGCCCCGGCTGCCGCCCAAACGCGCGAAGAAGGGCGGCCGGGCGCCGGCGAGCAGGCAGGCCAGGCGCCGGCTCCGCAGCCGGCGAAGCACAGCAACACCGGTCTGTTGGTCCTGCTGCTCGGAGGCGGCGCGGCGGCAGGAATCGGCGCCGCCGTGGCCGCGGGGGGCAAGGGAGGCGGTGGCGGAGGCCCTGCAAGTCCAAGCGCGCCGTAATGCGGGAATCTCGCGCGAGGTTGCACAGCGGCAGTGGCCAGTTTGAATTAAGACCAACCACCCCGGCCTTTGGCCACCCCTCCTCAACTGAGGATGGGAACTCGCAATTACGGAAACTCGCAAGTAGGGGAACTCGCAAGTCGGGGAACTCGCAGCTAAAGAAAGGGAGACGGCCGCCCTCAACGCGCATCGACTGAGGGATCGTCAATTGAGAGGGCATCGGCTCGCGAACAGGAATCCCCTCCTCAGTTGAGGAGGGGTGGGCGGAGCCCGGGGTGGTTGCTGATCTACTTCGCAAATTCCAAACGGACCCGGTACCGGCGCAGCCCTTCGGTGGACCAGGCCGAAACAAGGGTGGTATACTCCGAGCGCACCCACAATCACAAATCACAGCCAGAGCGGCAGGGCGGCGAAGGAGTAGGCGCCTGCCCTACGTTCCATGATGATGCCGTGCGCGCAAATTCATTCCGCAATTCATGATGTAGGGGTAGGTCCCCGGTGTGCCTGCCCAGCCTCGAAGGGGCGAAAGATCTTAGCCCCGGGCGCAAGCCCGGGGATTCAAAGGCCCTCACTCCTCCCCATTCCCCATCTCCCGCTTGAAGCGGGAGACGGGGGAATGGCAAGGGTGCGGCGTGGTTTCTTGGACCCCGGGCTCGCGCCCGGGGCTAAGATATTCCGCCCCTTCGGGGCTGTCGTCGTCTTTTGCACCCAAGGTTCGCGCCCAGGGTTCGCTCTTCTGGTCTACGAGGTTTCTTCGGGGCTGAAGGCGTGTTGCTTGGCGACATTTGTTTGTCCCGCTTCTTCTTCCAACAGATGCTGTAGCCTATATGTGCCTACCCACAAAGCTTGACATTTACACTAGCCCTCTGCTATGCTGTCGGCGTCGTTTTCCGGGGGGCGGACTTGCCGCCCTGGAGGCTCTTGATGCTCCGCAGTGCCTCGTGCCGCACTTCAGTCTTGCAATCCAAAGGCGAGCCATCACCATCGAGTCCACCTCCACGTTGTATTGAGCCTATGCAAGTAGCCTCTGAAAGCTGCGGGCGTTGCCGCGAATTCGGCCGGCCGCTGCGACTTCTACGAAAATCTCTCCAAAAGCAGAAAAAAAGAATCTAAAATTTTGCAAAACGAAGCCACTAAGTACAATAGAATCAATAAAACGCCCTGAAAAATGGGTCAAAACGAAGCCAAACGAAGCCAACTCGGCTTGCCGTAAGCCTTTTGGAATCAGTAAGCGATGTTGGCGGTGGCTTCGTTTTCTTGATTCAGAGCCAACCCGTCCTGCGACGCCGGTCTGCCGGAAACAGCGCAGGGTCTTGCAAAAATGCCCAAGGCGCAAGCGGCGGAATCCTTGAGTGCCGCGCGGACTCTGAAGCCCCGCCTTCGAGGCATGGTGCCATGCTGAAAATTCTGAACGTGGTGGGCACGCGGCCGAACTTCGTGAAGATCGCGCCCTTGATGGCGGAGATGCGGCGCCGCCCCGGCGTTCAGCCGGTTCTCGTACACACGGGGCAGCACTACGACCGTGAGATGTCGGACGGCTTCCTCGAGGAGTTGCGGATTCCCGCTCCCGATTTTGTGTTGAGGCCGGGCCTGGCTACGGCCGCGATGGCGCAGGCGCTACGCCGCGTGATCCGCGGCGTGCGGCCCGATGTGGTGCTGGTGGTGGGCGACGTCAACTCTACGCTGGCCGGCTCCGAGGCGGCGGCCGCGCTTGGCGTTCCGGTGGCGCACGTCGAGGCCGGCCTGCGCAGCTTCGACCCCGGAATGCCGGAAGAATCGAACCGCGTCGCGACCGACGCTCTGTCCGATCTGCTTTTCGCGAGCGAGCCGAGCGCAGTCGAGAACCTGCTCGCCGAAGGCCGGCCGCGCAATCGAATCTTTCTCGCCGGCAACGTCATGATCGACACCTTGCGGCAGTTCCTCAAGAGCGCGCGACGATCGACCGTGCTCTCGCGCCTCGGCCTCGATCAGGCGAGCGGGACGGCGCTTCGATATGCCGTGGCAACGCTGCACCGGCCCGCCACGGTGGACGATCCCGCCGTGCTCAGGCGCGTTTGGGCGGCGCTCGAAGAGATCGCGGCGGGAGTGCCGGTGATTTTCCCCGCGCATCCCCGGACGCAGGCGCGATTGCGCGACTCCGGGATCACTCGCGGCGCCTCAGCCGGACGCGTGCGGCTGATCGGCCCGCTGCCTTACCTTGACTTCGTTCGCCTCGAGAGCGCCGCCACGCTCGTCATGACCGATTCCGGCGGCGTGCAGGAAGAAACCACCGCCATGGGTGTTCCTTGCCTCACCCTCCGCAATAACACCGAGCGCCCGATCACGGTCCTCGAAGGCACGAACCGGATCGTCGGACTTGAACCGGCTGCGATCATCGAGGCGGCACGCAGCGTGCTTGCCGGGCGAGCCGGGACCGGCCGGATCCCGAGGCTGTGGGACGGCCGCAGCGCCGGGCGCATCGTCGAGACGCTGTGCGACCATTACCGCCCCGGCCGCGACCGCGCGCCGGAAGAAATCTCCGGTCGTTCCCACATTCCGGCCCACACCGTTTCCGCCCACATCAATCCGGCCCACGCCGTTCCCGCCCATGCCGTTCCCACCAACATCGTTCCCGCCACCGCCGGCTTGACGCGCACCTGCTGATCGTCTGCGCTCGGGCGCCGCCGGCCCGTCTCCCCGCGCCCATCCTCATCAATTCCTGCCACGCCATCAATCCTTGACCGCGCCCGCGAGCCGCGTGGCGTCGTCCGCGTACCTCGTGTTGCCGGGGTCGAGCCCGGCTGCGCTGCGGTATTGTTCCGCCGCCTCGCCGAGAGCGCCCGTCATCTCGAGGACGCGGCCCAGATTATGGTGAGCGGCTGCGTCCCCGGGTTGGGAGCGGATGGCCGCGCGGTATTCCGCGACGGCGCGCGTGAGATCGCCGTTCTCTTCGAAGGCCAGGCCGAGATCGTCGCGGGCCGCGGCGTCATCGGGGGCGAGGAGCAGCGCCAGCCGGTATTCCGCCATCGAGCCCTCAAAATCGCCCACATCGGCCAGCGCGTTTCCCAGGTTCAGGTGGGCCTCAGCGTCATCCGGCTTGAGCTTGACGGCCCGGCGCAGCTCCAGGGTGGCGTTGCCGGGATCCCCGGACTTCGCGAGCGCGTAGCCGAGGTTGGCCGCGGCCGCGGCGTCGGCAGGATTGAGCACGAGGGCCAGCCGGTACTCCGTGATGGCGGCGGCAGGGTCTCCCTGGTCAGCCATGACGTTCGCCAGGTTGAAGTGCGCCTCGGGGTAGTCCGGCTGCAGGCGGATGGCTTCGCGCAGCTCGACGGCGGCTCCGGCGAGATCGCCCGAGTCGCGCAAGGCCAGGCCAAGATTATTAAGGGCGGGGACATAATCGGGTTTGAGCTTCAGCGCCAGCCGGTATTCGGCGATGGCGCCCGCGCGATCGTGGCGGGCGGTGAGCGCGTTGGCCAGGTTGTAGTGCGCTTCGGCAAAGGCCGGACGCAGGCGCAGCGCCTCGCGATACGCGGTTACGGCGCCGGCCCAGTCATGTTGCGCGGCCAGAGCGTTGCCCCGCGCGAAGTACTCGGTGGCGCGGTCAGCGGCCGGCGCCGTGGCTGCAATCGCGGCAAGCGTGAAGGCGAGGAGTAAGGCTTGACGGCGGACCGTTCGTCGGAGCATAGTGATCCGGGCATGATGATAGCAGCAAGCGACGGTGTGGACGAGGGTCTGGTTGATTGTTGAATAACCTCCCGGAACCCTGTCATTCCGAGGAAAGCGAGGAATCTCGCTCTGATCGGTGAGTTTCGAGATTCCTCGTCGCCTACGGCTCCTCGGAATGACAGTCTGGTCAGGCTTTTCAACAAGCTCTCAGGGCTCGTCGGCTGACGGCCCGTAGGTGGCAGGTACGGGAACGCCGTTCAGCCGCAGGTAGACGCCAAGCTGGGCGCGATGATGGATCAAGTGATTGAGGAACATCTCCCTGTAGGCCAGGAATCGGGATCCGTCAAAGATCGGCTTGCCTTCGAAGGCGAGCTTCCAGTTCGCTGTCCAGGCTTCGTCGGGCGTGTTAACCAGGGCCCGGCGCACCTTGGCCGCGCCTTCGTCGAACACTCCGACGAGTTGTGCTGCGGACTCGAAGGGCAGGGGCTTGTAGCTGCCGGCGGAAAAGTCCAAACGCTCGGTCTCGAGCACGCTGAGGCCGAAGCCGGCGAGTTCAGCCACGTGGGGCGCGAGGGCGCCGAGTGGCATCGACTTGGGATGCGGGAGAAAGTCGGGTTTATCGGGAACCCGCTCCAGCGTCTTGCGTGTATTGGTGACTTCGTGATCGAACTCAGACAGAAGCGCCTCACTGATCGTCATGACATTCTCCATTCCGCAATTTAACTGCATGTGTTCGTAAAAATCCTAGGCGAATAAAAAGCGAAAGTCAAGCGGGATCTCACCAAAGCCCAAATTCGCGCGGCCCGCCCGGCGTAGAAGCGTGAGCCGCAGGACATCCTCCGGGTGTAAGAATGCAGAGCGAGAATCTGCTTGACCCAGCCGTAGGTGCCGCTCCAATATATCGCTATGCCACATGTGCAGTCACCAGTGTCAGACCGTGAACTGAAGAAGGGAAGCGCGGAACTCCTGATCCTCTCGCTGGTGGAGGCGCGGCCCCGGCACGGATACGAAATCAGCAAGCTCATCGAGCAGCGTTCGGCGGGGGCGCTACGCTTCCACGTCGCGTCGCTTTATCCGCTCCTGTACCGCCTGGAACGGCGCGGCTGGATCCTCGGACGCTGGGTCGAGAAGGCCGGCCAGCGGCGGCGCCGATACTATCGCCTGACCCTTCAGGGACGCGGTGTGCTGGCGTCGCAGATGCGCGGCTGGCAGACGTTCGTTCAGGCGGTCAACGCCATCACGGCGGCTCGGGAGACCGAACATGCCTGAACTGCCGGGCGGCGCGGCGCATGGCGAAGGGCCCGAGTGGAAGACCGAGATCGGCCGGCGATTGTCAGGCTTAAAGCTCGTACCGGCGCGCGAGGCGGAGATTGTGGAGGAGCTGGCGCAGCACCTCGACGATCGTTACCGCGAACTCGTGGCGGCGGGAGTTGCAGAGGCGGAAGCGCGGCGCACGGTCCTCGATGATCTCAGCGACCCGCAAGCGCTTGCTCGCGGGTTGCGCTACGTCGAGAGTCCCATAAGCACGGAGCCCGTGGTTCCGGGCACAATTGGAAAGGGGAGCATCATGGGTGACCTCGGGCAGGACTTGCGTTACGGGCTTCGCATGCTGGGCAAGAACCGCGGTTTCACAGCGGTGGCCGTGCTGACGCTCGCGCTCGGAATCGGCGCCAACACGGCCATCTTCAGCGTGCTCGATGCCGTGCTCCTGCGTCCGCTTCCGTACCCCGAGTCGCAGCAGCTCGTCAAGGTCTGGACCCGCTTCACCGGAATCGGATTGCCGAACGACCAGAACTGGGTGTCGCCTCCGGAATTCAGAGACTTTCAGCAGCTCAACAAGAGCTTCGCCGATCTCGCCGCCATTTCAACGGGCACTTTCAATATCGGGGTGAAGGGCAGCCCGGCACGCGTGATCGGGGCGGCCGTCTCTCCGAGCCTCTTTCGGATTCTGGGCGCGCAGGCGCGTCTCGGCCGGACATTTCTGGATGAAGAGGGCGAGCCCGGCCACGAGCACGAGGTCGTTCTCAGCTACGGGCTCTGGTTGAGGGCCTTTGGCGCGAGCCCGAACGTGATCGGCACCATCGTTCGCGTGGACGCGGTCCCGATGACCGTCGTCGGGGTGATGCCCGCCGGATTCGCCTATCCGCAGGACGCTGAAATCTGGGGCCCGCTCGCCTTTGAGCCAAGCGACCTTGCGCCGGATAGCCGCGGCGGCCATGGGCTCGAAGTGCTGGCTCGCATCAAGCCCGGGCTCTCCTTCGCCCAGGTCAGAACGGACATGGACCGCGTGGGCAAGACGATGATCGAGCAGAATCGCGCTTACCCGTATGAGAAATACGGCTTCAGGATCATCTTGAACCCGCTTCTGGAGGAGACCGTCGGAGACGTGAAGGCGTCCTTGTGGGTGCTGATGGCGGCGGTGGCGCTGGTTCTGCTGATCGCCTGCGCCAACGTCGCCAACCTGCTGTTGGTGCGCGCTTCCGGACGGCAGAAGGAGACCGCGGTTCGGGTCGCTCTGGGCGCCAGCCCCGGACGCGTGGCGCGTCAGTTGCTCACGGAGAGCACGCTCCTGGCATTGTTCGGAGGCCTCGCCGGACTCATCATCACCCCCTGGGTGCTGCACGGACTGGTTGCGCTCAGTGCCACCGCGCTTCCCCGCGTGGTCGAGACCGGAATCAGTGGCCCGGCGCTCGCCTTCACGCTGGCGGTGTCACTCGCCACGGGGATTCTCTTTGGCCTCGCACCGGCGCTCGAGGCTCAACGTAAAGGCACCTACGACGTGCTCAAGAGCGGGCGCACCACGCAGGCCAGCCCGTCGAACCGGCTGCGGGGCGTACTGGTGATCGGCGAAACCGCGCTCTCGCTCATCCTGCTCGCGGGTGCGGGACTTCTGCTCCGGAGCTTCGTGCAAATCCTCAGAGTGGATCCCGGCTTTCGTCCCGAGGGTGTGCTGACGATGCGAGTCTCGCTGCCGGACGCGAAGTACCACCAGCCCGAACAAGTCCGCGCCTTCTATCGCGATCTACTCGGCCGCATCCAAAGCCTGCCCGGGGTGGATGGGGCGGGCGCAATCACTCTCCTGCCCCTCGGCGGATTGAATGGCTCCGGCACCACGACCATTGACACCCATGCAGTTCCGCTCGATGACCGGGAGCCCGAAGTGGATTACCGCGGGGTGACTGCCGGCTACTTCAAAGCCATGGGAATCTCGCTCGTGCGCGGGCGCTATTTCGATGACGGAGATTCCGAGACCGCGCAGCTTGTCACCATTGTGGACGACACCCTGGCGAACACGTACTGGCCGAACCAGGATCCCATCGGCCAGCGGCTCCACCTTGGCGACCCAAAGTCCATGCCTCGCTGGATGACCGTAGTCGGCGAGGTCCGCCACGTTCGCAATCGGACGCTCGAAGCGCGTTCACGAGTCGAGCTGTACTGGCCTCAAGCTCAGAACCCTTCGGGATCGATGGCCCTGGTCATTCACGCGTCCGGGAACCCCATGACTCTTGCCCCAACCGTGCAGAAGGAAGTCTCCCTCATGGATCCGGATCTGCCCGTCTTTCAGGTTCGGAGCATGACCGAGGTCATGGGCGAATCTGTGGCCCGCCGTCGCCTGGCCTTGATTCTGCTCGGCGTTTTCGCAGGCCTCGCGCTGCTGCTGGCCTCGATTGGGATCTATGGCGTGACGTCTTACACCGTAACCCAGCGGCAGCAGGAAATCGGATTACGAATGGCCCTGGGCGCCCGGCGCAGCCAGGTGCTGCGGCTCGTCCTCGGGCAGGGCATGTCGCTGACCCTGGCCGGACTCGGGATCGGCCTGTTGGCGGCGCTGCTGCTGACGCGCCTGATGGGCAGCCTGTTGTTTGCAGTGCGGCCGGCGGATCCGCTGGCTCTGGGGAGCGCCGCCGTACTCCTGACCGCCGTGGCCTTGCTCGCCATCCTCATTCCCGCGGGGCGGGCGACCAGGGTGGATCCTGTAGTGGCGCTGCGCTACGAGTAAGGCGCCGAATCTGCAAGCAGAGAGCGACGAACAAGGGGCTTGCTTTGCACATTCGGCGTCAATAACCCTCGGGCTGCGGAGGCGAACCAGAACTCACCGCATTCCACCCACAGTCCCTCTGCGGCTAAACTCCAAGTTCAGGCCGTCATCAAAATTCGGCGCCGTCTGCGATCGCGCCATCACCCGCCCTGCGCTAAAATATCTTGGAATCGTTTTCTGCGGAGGGAATAGTGCCTGTCAAGATCAATGGAGTGCTGCCCAAGCCGGTAGATGGAATCGTGCGCGAGGTCCTGCGCCGCGCCCTCGATCCCCGGCCTGAAGCTTTCGTGGTCCACATCTCGTGGCCCCACGCCGACATGGTCATCCATGTCCAGCAACCGTTCGAGAAACGGCTGAAGTTTTGCAACCCTGGCGAGTCCGACATTACCCGGGAGCTCTACACCACCGTGATGGAGATTGCCGAAGGCGAGCTCGGGCCGCACCCGGTGGACAGCGCGCGGCGGTTGTAGAATCGCCGCGCTGTGCGTCGACGGCCAAGCGGAGGTGTCACGAAAAGAGTGGCTAGAAGTCGGGCGGCTGTTCGCGATCCAGGTGGCGGCTACAGCAGTTTGGCGCCGAGATAGAAAAGGGTCGTGGCGAGCACGGGCCGCAGCACTTTCTCGGGGAAGACGACGCTCAGCCGGCTGCCGATCACGACGCCGGGAACCGAGCCAATCAGCAAGGCAATAAGGAGCTTGCCATTCACCGTGCCGAGCCCCAGATGGCCGACGGCGGCGACGCCGACTAGGAACAGGGCGTGGAAAATGTCAGAACCCACCAGCTTCTTGAGGGGCGTGGTGGGGTAAATGAACACGAGCGACGCCACGATGAGGCTGCCACTGCCCACCGACGTGATGCTCACCAAGAAACCCACGACAAAGCCGATGACGCTCGTCAGCCAACGCGGTCCCATGACCAACCCTTCGACACCGAGCACAGGAAGGCGCGAACCGAAAATGGACCGGAAGAACAGGCTCAGCGCCACGCCGATCAGCGCCGTGCCGAGAACCATCACCACCAGCTTGTCTTCAGACTTGATGCCATTATGGCGGAGAACGGCCAGCAGCCCGATACCGAGCAATGCGCCCGGAATGCTGCCGACCGCCAGCCTCTTGACGATCCGGTTGTCAACCGTGTGCTGCTTGATGTGGACAATCGAGCCTACGCCCTTGGTCAAGGCGTTCCACACCAAATCCGTTCCCACCGCCAAGGAGGGCCGAGCCAGTTTGAAAAGGATCAGCGCCGGTGTCATAAGCGCACCGCCACCCATGCCGGTGAGACCGATCAGCAGGCCAACAAACAAACCCAGGAGCGAAACCTTGTAATCCATCAAGCCTCAATTCGAGCAGAGAGTTCTGAACCCCTTCGTCCAATCCCCGAGTAGATTCATCGTGTCTATAGGTTTGCAAGGGTATCACACCCCAGTCGCCCCTGCCAAGCGTCCAAATGTTACCAAGACGACTATTGCAGGGATATGACACCGATGTTAACGCATCGTTGCCAGAGCCGCTTGCTATTTTCAGGCCCAGGTGCGGCTGATGAGGTCTTCGAGGTAAGCCTTCTCTTTCTTAAGATCTTCCATTTGTTTGGGCCCCGAGATCTCGCGTTCGATGGTGATTGCGCCCTGGTATCCGAGGTCCTTGAGTCGCGCCAGGAGTTTCGGGAAGTCGACGCGGCCGCTCCCGATCGGCACTTCTTCACCGAGGTCGTGCGGATTGGTGGGGTAGAGGCCGTCTTTGGCGTGAACACCGTGCACGTAGCGGCCTACGACTTCGAGCGCATCGACGGGGTTCGCCTTGCCGTAAAGGATCAGATTCCCGCAGTCGAAGTTCAAGCCCTGGTTGTCGAGTCCGACATCCTGAATTGCGCGCAGCAAGGTGACCGGAGTTTCTTGGCCGGTCTCGTAGCGGAACTGCTGAGAGTGTTCGCGGCAATAGCCGGCCACTTCGCGGATGGCGTCCACCGCCTCTTTGTAGACAGGGTCGTTTGGGTTTTCGGGAATAAAGCCACAATGCGTTTGTACCGCGGGAATCCCGAGGATTTGGGCAAAGTCGGAAGCTCGCTTGATGTGCTCGATGCGCGTGGCGCGGTATTCGCGGGGCACCAGGCCGATGGTGAGCGGGCCCTTGTAGAAGTCATAATCCTCCGGGCCCGGACCGGTGACCACGAGAGAAGTCGCCTCCAGATGGTAATGTGCCAAGGCTTCGCGCAGACGCTCGGCCGCCTCCGGCCCGTAGGTATTGGCGAGCACCTGGCAGGTGGGAACGCCCAGTTGGTGGACCTTGCCGAGCGCCTCCTCCGGATTCTCGTCCACGCCGACGATCAAACCGAGCGGCATGGGTCTGGCAGGCTGCTTCTGCGCCGCCGACGGAGCCTGGCCGGGCGCCGTCTGGATCGCGTCCCCGAGGCGCGCCGCAGCCCATGCCCCCGTAGCGGAGATCTCCAGAAATTCGCGGCGGTCAATCGGGTTCATTCGTCAGCCTCCTCCGGCCATGCCGGTCTCAGAGTCGCAGCGGGAAGCTCATCGTACACCAACTCGAGCCTTCGATGTGCCCACCTTGCGCTTGAACTTCGCACGGAATCGGGGAAAATGGACAGGTGGTTTTGGAATACAGAAAGGCCTGGCTGCTTGCTTTGCTCGTTCTGTCCCTGACGGCGCGCGCGGAGAAGTTGCGGGCACAGGTCCCGGCTTCGGGCCAACAGGAAGGGACAACGCCGTCCGGACCGGCAGCGGGCACGCTGGCAGTGACCGCCCTCGACGAAACCAAAGTGGCGGTGCAATCCGCACGGGTGACGGTCACCGGTTCGGGCAGAATTGCGGTCTGCGAAACGGACTACGCCGGTCACTGCCAGGTCGCCGGACTTACGCCCGGCGGTTACGAGATCCGCGTGGAGAAGGAGGGCTACTTTGCGGCACTCGAAAAGAACGTGGAGGTGGGCGCCGGCGAGAGCGCAGCCGTCGACGTCACGCTCAGTCATCAGCGGGAACTCGTCGAGCGTGTGAATGTGGTGTACTCCCCGCCTGCCATCGATCCCGAGAAGACCACCCTGAGCAATACGCTGAATGAGCGCGACGTGATCGACCTGCCGTACTTCGTGGAGCGCGACGTGCTCTACTCCTTCCCCCTGCTGCCCGGCGTGCTGCCGGACGCGACCGGGCAGATTCACGTGGACGGCTCCGACAGCCCGCAGACGATCTATCTGCTCGACGGGTTCACCTTCAATGCCCCGGAGAGCCGGAATTATCTCGCCAAGCTTAGTGTGGACGCCGTCCGTTCGGTGACGCTCCAGAATTCGCGCTATCCCGCCGAGTACTGGGGCGGCTCGGGCGGAGTGCTCACCGTCGCGACCGGCATGGGCGACGATCATTTCCGTTTCGTGGGCACTGACTTCGTGCCCTCGCTGATCGAACAGCACGGGATCCACATCGGAAGCTTCTACCCGCGTTTCATGGTGACGGGTCCGCTGAAAAAGGGTAAGGCGTGGTTCCTTTTCGCGCCCCAGGTGGAGTACGACCAGACCTTCTATTCCGATCTGCCTTCGGGCCAGAACAACGTGCCGTCCTGGAGCTACAGTCCGCTCGCCAAGGCCCAGGTGAACATCGCGTCCAATAACATTCTGACAGGGACATTTCTTTTCAACGGCTACGGGCAGAATAACGCCGGACTGTCGCAATTCACGCCGATTCCCACCACGGTCGACGTGCGGCAGTCCAATCATCTGCTGGCCCTCAAAGACCAGGCGTTCCTCGCAAGCGGCGCAGTTCTTGAGGTGGGCCTGTCCGAGACCGCGTTCTACGCGCACACCGCGCCCATGGGCGACGAGACCTACGTGCTGGGTCCGACCACGGCTAGCGGCAACTACTTCGAATCCTCCCTGGCGCACTCGGGACGGGTGGAAGGCATTGCCAACCTCATCCTGCCGAGGGTGCGCGGGCTCGGCCAGCACGAGCTGAAGTTTGGCTTGAATCTCGACCGGCTCACTTTTGACGAAGCGCTGGTCCGCAACCCTTTTGAGCTCGTTCGCGAGGACGGGACGCTCGACAGCGCCGTCAGCTTCGCCGGACCTTCCCATCTCACGCGCGACAATTTCGAAGCCGGCGCCTACGCTCAGGATCGCTGGCTGGTCTCGAACCGGCTCACTCTCTCGCCCGGCCTGCGCCTGGACTGGGACGAGATTCTGCGACAGCTTGAGGTTTCCCCGCGCTTCGCCGCCGGCTATCTGCTCGACCGCGGCGGCGAAACCAAGCTCGTCGGAGGCGTCGGGGTCTATTACGATTCGACCAACCTCAGCCTGCTCTCGCTGCCGCTGGAGGGTCAGCGTCTCGATACTTTCTACAACACCACCGGTACCACGCCGACCGGCCCGCCGGTCGTCACCGACTTCCAGTACGCGCCAGGAACGCTCAAGGGGCCCTACGTGGTGAACTGGAGCGCCGGCGCGGAACGCAAGCTGCCCGGACAGTTCTACACCGACTTCGAGTTCGTCGGGAAACGCGGCGAGGACGGGATGGCCTACTTCAACGCCTGCACGGAGATCCCGGATTGCTTGAACGGCATGTTTCAGCTGCTCAATCGTCAGACCACGAGCTACCGTGCCGCGCGCGTAACCGCGCGGCGCCAGTTCAAGGGCGACCATTTCATCTTCGCTTCCTACACCGAGTCCAAAGCCACGTCGAACGCCGGACTGCAGTTCAACCTGGAATCTCCCCTTTTCAGCCCGCAATTGCCGGGCCCGCTGCCCTGGGATTCGCCGCATCGATTCCTGTCCTGGGGCTTCGTGCCGCTCATCAGAGGCTACGACCTGGCTTACACGGTTGACGCCCGCAGCGGATATCCCTTCTTTTTGGTGAACCAGAACCAACAACTGGTGGCCGGACCTGGTGCGGATCGCTTTCCCGGTTATTTTTCCCTGGACCTCGCGGCTGAGAAGCGCTTTCACCTTTTCGGATTCCAGTGGGCGCTGCGCGCAGGACTCAACAACATCACCGGGCGCCGAAACCCCGCTTACGTCGATAACAATGTCGATTCGCCCCAGTTCCTGACTTACAGCGGCAGCCAAGGGCGCATTCTGACAGGGAGAATCAGGCTGCTCGGCCGCAAGTAGCGCGCAACCCGCCGCGATCCCCGCGTTTGAGCCACATCAAGCGGCGTCCACCAGCGCCGGTCATGCCTTGCCGAGGACCAGCCGGTCGAAACGCCCGCTCAGGTCGCGCAGGTAGGCCTCATCCCCGCCATCAAGCTCGGTGATCACGGTTCCTGAGTAGTGAATCTCGCCCAGAGCCTTGCGGACCTCGGCCCAGTCCACGTCGCCGTCGCCCAGGTTCACCCACTGGTAGCCGTCGTCCCGGCGCTTAAAGTCCTTGACGTGCATGTCGACGATGCGGTGGCCCAGCGTGCGGATCCAGTCCTGGGGGTAGCCGTAGAGCACCACGTTGCCCACGTCGAACCATGCTTTCACCCAGGGGCTGCCGAACTCGTCGATGTAGGCGGCGAACTCGAGGGGGCTCAGCAGGAACTTGTTCCAGACTTCTTCGAGAGCGATCACCACTTTGAGCTGCTCCGCCAGCGGCAGGAGCTTGCGAATCTGGGCCTGCGAACGCGTCCAGGCGTCGCGATAGCTGATTTGGGCATTGACCACCGCTGGGACCAGCAGCACGTACCTGGCTCCCCAGGTGCTGGCGTTGTGCATCGAGGTGCGCATTCCCTGGAGACTCTTCTCGACAACGGCCGGATCCGCCGAAGAGAGCGGATATTTCCAATGGTCCATATTCATCACGGAATCGATGCGGATGCCGGCCGTGTCGGCCGCGCGCTTGATCTCGATCTCCTCGCCCGGCTTCGGCGTGGTGTTCACTTGCAAGGCCTCGAATCCGACGTCCCGGGCCAGCTTGAACCGGTCGGCGTAGCTCAGGTTCTTGGGCAACATGTCAACCAGCACGCCTTTCTTGATCGGCAGGGGCGCAGCTTGCTGTGGGGCTGGCGTGTCCGCGATGCCTGCGGTCGCGGCGATCCCAAGTCCGGCGACGCCGGCCGCAGCCACCGAGGTCTTTAGAAAATCTCGCCGCGACGTATTCTTCGACATCAAGTTGTAACCCCCTCTTCAAACTCTGCCATGCGGCAGCTTCGCCGGGGTAGAGTGCCCAAGGCTCAGCCCCGGTAATTGAGCTTCTCCAGATCAATTCCTGAGTCCCACGTTTCCGTGGACCGCAGCAGTTCGTCCCAGGCCACCGGGTTGCCGGTATAAGCGGCAGTGCGCGCCATCATGCAAGTGAGGGCGCTGACTGCGCCCTGCTCCGCCTGGTTGTGGAACTGGCCGTTGGTGATGCTGTCCACAAACGCCTTCTTCTTTTCCGGATCAGCCTCGGCGAGGTTATCGGAGAACTTACCGGTGGCGGAGAATTGTTGCGAGCCGGCGGCGGGCGCGGCGGCTTCAGGTTGCCATGGTTCATCGCCCCAGATGCCGAGCGGCCCCGAGTAAGGCGATTGCGATGTGCCCTTGGTGCCGAAGAAGCGCTCCGTCACGTCAAACCAGCCTTTGTTGAACTGCGTGGAGCTGAAGGTCACCGCCACGTCACTCGGGTAGTAAAAGACGACGTTGTAGTGGCTGTAGGCCGTGTCGCCAGGCGGCCGCCCCTCCACGCCGCCCGTGGCCACCGCCTTCAGGGGATGGTTCTCGAGGATCCAGTTGCAGATGTCGATGGCGTGAATGTTCTGCTCGACGACGATGTCGCCGGAAAGCACCCGGTCGTGCACCCAGTTGCGCAGGCGGCGCTCTTCCGCGCTGGCGTTCGGCCACGCCGGGCGCTCGATGTAGCCCGCGATGTAGTGCGCCTCGCCCGATGCGATATCGCCGAGAGCGCCTTCGTGGATGCGCCGCACCATCTCCACGAAGGGCGGGCAGTTGCGGATTTGAAAGCCCACGTCGAGGCTGAGGCGGCCCTGCGCGCGCTTGCCGATTTCGATCACGCTGAGCGCGCCGGGCACATCCACGGCCACCGGCTTTTCGCAGTACACGTGCTTCCCGGCCTGCACCACTGCGTCGAGATGGTGGGGATGGAAGATGGGCGGCGTGGCGATCAGAATCGCATCCACCGCGTTCGAGGCCGAGATTTCGTGATAGGCGCGCGGCCCGAGGAACAACTGCGAAGCTTCGATGGCCGCGTAGCCTTTGGCCTGCTGGTACTCGTCGAAGTGCTGGCGTCCCTTTTGCAACTGGTCCTGAAAGAGATCGCCGAGCGCCGTCACGCGCGCGCCTCCCGTGTCGATCAGGTTGGTCGCGTCCTCGGTGCCGCGCCCGCCGCAACCGAGCAGGCCCACGCGCACGGCGGAATTCGCCTGGGTGCCGCGAACCAGTCCCGGCTTTAAGATCATGAATCCTGCGGCCGCTGCCGTGGTGCCGATGAATTCGCGGCGGTTCAGCGCCTGCTTCTGCCGGATGTTTGCTCCTGCATCACCTTGGGCCATCGATTCCTCCTGGTGCCGTGGATAGACGGCATGGCAATACCTCACCCGCAGTCTGCCCGAAACGCAGCACGAATGAAGACGCCGGAATTATAGCTCAAATACACGGACTCGGAGCGCCTGGCGGCGTCACCGTTGATCGATGGGGACGTATTTCTGGTTCGTCGGACCCGTATAGTCCGCGAGCGGCCGGATCAACCGGTTGTTGGCGTATTGTTCGAGCACGTGCGCCGTCCAGCCGGAGATGCGGCTCACGGCGAAAATCATGGGGTAAAGGTCGACGGGGATGCCGAGCACGTAGTAGGCGGAGGCGGAGTAAAAATCAACGTTGGCGTTGATGTTCTTCTCGCGGATCATCAGTTGCTCGATCTTGAGCGACATGTCAAACCACTTGGCCTGGCCGGCATTGCGCCCGAGTTCCTCCGACATGCGCCGCAGCACCCAGGCGCGCGGGTCTTCGGTGCGATAAACACGGTGGCCGAAACCCATCACCTTCTTCTTGTGCGCGAGCAGTCCGTGGATGTAATCGTCCACGTTGTCGATCGACTG
The DNA here is from genome assembly GCA_035949375.1 of Terriglobia bacterium. Taxonomy (GTDB): domain Bacteria; phylum Acidobacteriota; class Terriglobia; order UBA7540; family UBA7540; genus Gp13-AA77. The sequence goes on from DASZIG010000057.1 coordinate 68,336, forward strand.
AATCTCGAGCAGCATCTTCATGACCTGCTCGTTGGCGCCGCCGTGCAAAGGGCCCTTCAGAGTTGCGATGGCTGAGGTGATTGCCGAGTGCATGTCCGAGAGCGTGGAGGCGGTCACGCGCGCCGCAAACGTGGAGGCGTTGAAACTGTGGTCGGCGTGCAGCACCAGCGCCACGTCAAACCAGTGTGCGTCCTCGGCTTTGGGCACGCTCCCGGCCAGCATGTAAAGAAAATTGGACGCGAAACTCAGTTTCGGATCGGGCTCAACCGGCTCCTGGCCGTCGCGAATCCGCCCGAAAGCGGCCACAAGCGTTCCCATCTGTGCTGTCAGACGCAGCGCCTTGCGGCGATTGGCCTCGAGCGACATGTCTTCCGCTTCAGGATCGTACAGCGAAAGCGCCGAAACCACCGTCCGCAGGGTTTCCATCGGATGTTGCGGGGGCGGCAGGCGCTTCAACAAGTCCAGAATCTCCCGAGCCACGGGCCGGTTCTCCACCAACTGCTGCGTGATCTCGTCCAGTTCGGCGCGGTTCGGCAGGCGGCCGAACCACAGCAGGTAGACGACCTCTTCGAAGGTCGCGTGGGCGGCCAGATCCTTGATATCGTAGCCCCGATAGGTGAGAATCCCGCGCTCGCCGTCAATGGAGCAGATTTCGGAATTGTCGATCACAACGTCTTGCAGCCCAAGTTTGACTTCCGGCATGGTGGACCTCGGTGGAGTAAAAGCCTTTATTAAAACCCATCATAGCACGAATAAAAGTCGCTAAAACGGGCGACCTCGGGGCTCCAAGCTCAACCTGCACTCACACAGGTGGGCGCCCATGCCGGCGTATTGGGTCGAAATCGCCGGTCTCGCCCTGAACGCGCGCGAGCAAGAAGCAGTCCCCTTACATGGCGCCGTCGTCCTCCCGCGTCGGGGTCAGGAGCATCAATCCCCAGCCGGTGCGGCCATGCCGAATGCAACGCACTGTTGCGGACTTGCGGCCGCGCGTCAACCCCGGTGACGCACAGGAATGCTATCCTGAATCGGGGAACGGCTTCATGGCTGATCATCACGTGGCGGCGGGCATCGCACTTCTGGTGGTCACCGTCCTGTTCATCGCTTGGCGATACTTCCGGCATCCGCGACGCCCACTTCCCGCGCGGGGTTGGGCCGGGTTCGGGATCGTTCTGCTTGCTGAAGCGCTGCTGTTCCTTCACTCGGGCTGGTTTATTTCGGTTTACTTCACTCCGATCGTCTGGACCGGCTACATCCTGCTCGTGGACGGCCTGGTCGCGAGCCTCCGAGGCGACTCGAGGATCAGCCGCTCGCCCGGCGGGTTTCTGGCGCTGGCTTTCTGGTCCATCCCGCTGTGGCTCATTTTCGAAGCGTACAACCTGCGCCTCGCGAACTGGGTCTACGTCGGGATGCCGCTCAGCCCACTCGTGGACTATCTCGGCTACGCCTGGGCTTTCTCGACCATCTGGCCTGGAATCTATGAGACAGCAGATTTGCTCGAGGCGCTCGGTTTCTTCGCCGGCCGATTGCGACCTCGGCCGCCGTCGAGCGCCGGATTCCGGCGTCTCGCGGCGCTGGTGGGCCTGCTGATGGTCGCGGTGCCGGTGCTCGTTCCGGCGAGGATCGCAGGGTATCTTTTCGGGCCCGTCTGGGTGGGATTCATATTGCTCCTGGATCCCGTGCTCTACGCCTGGAATGGCGAGTCTTTGTTGCGTGATTGGGAATGCGGTCTGTACACGAGGCTTGGATGCCTGCTCGGGGCCGGGTGGGTTTGCGGCATCCTCTGGGAGTTCTGGAACTACTGGGCGGGCGCGCGCTGGCTGTACGTTTTCCCCATCGGTCAAGGCTGGAAAATCTTTCAGATGCCGGCGCCCGGTTTCGCCGGCTTTCCGCCGTTTGCGGTGGAATGCTGGGTGCTCTTTGAGACCCTCCGGACGGTCAGAGGGCGTCTGACTGCGGCGAGCCGGCAACCCGAGCTTGCCCACACGCGAGTCTGATTAACGATGCCAGAGTTCGCATGTTCGAGGAAGGGGACGCGGATGGATCGAGCGCAGGTTCCGGTGATGCGAAACGGACAACCGAAATCCAGGCGGGAGAAATCGCCGCAAGGGAAATCACAGCGGCGAAGGTCACGCTCGACCGCGCTCTGGCTTGCCTTCGCGTGCCTCTCCGTCTCGTCAGGTCTCGCGTCGCGTGCCCAGACGGCTACGCCTTCGCAAGGGGCTACCGCACCTGCGCAGGGCGCGGGCTTCACCCCGGACGCGGAGTTGTTGCCGGCGGCCCGCCGGGGCATGTCACAACTCCTGAATGGCGATGTCGACGGCTCGATCCGGACCTTTCAGCAGATGCGGCGTGAGCATCCCGAGTCCCCGCTGGGGTACCTGTTCGAGGCCGACGCGACGTGGTGGAAGATTTATCTCACCACGGGCAACTTGGTTGACCCCGACGTTTTCGACGTAGTGTCTAAAGCTGCCAGCCCTTACGACAACACCTTCCTGAGCCTGGCGCAGCAGGCGATCCGGCTTGCCGACGCGCGCGTCCACGCCCGGCAGGATCCCGCCCGAAGCCTGCTCGACGAAGGCATGGCTTATGGACTCCTGGCGCGGTTCTACGGCCTACATGACAGCGATCTGCCCACCGCGCGAGCGGGAAAGAAAATGCGCGCCTTGCTGCTCCGGGCCCTCCAAATCGACCCCAACCTGACGGACGCCTATTTGGGCGTCGGCATTTACAACTACTTCGTGGATACGCTGCCCGAGATCGTGAAGCTGCTGAAGTTTGTTATCGGTCTGCCGGGCGGCAGCCGCGAAGTGGGATTGCAACAATTGGAGCTGGCAGCGACCAAAGGGGACCTGGTGCGGGGCGAAGCCGGATTCTACCTGGCCAAAGACTTCTCGCGCTCGAACGAGCAGGAGTACGCCAAGTCTCTCGCCCTCTTTCAGGAACTTGCCGAACAATATCCCGATAATCCGCTCTGGACACTACTCGAAGGCAGCCTGCAGATTCGCTTGGGACACCGCCAGCCGGGCCAGGAACTCTATCGTGAGGCCGTGCAGAAGAGCGCCGCGCTTAACACGGAAGAGGGCCGGGCGCTGCACGCCCAATCGCAGCAGGCGCTGTCCCGCTCCGGCGGCTAAGCGGTGGCGCGTCCGCGATACGCTTGGGTTTGCTCGTGCGCGTGGTAGGAGCTGCGCACCAGGGGTCCGGACTCGACGTGGCGGATTCCAATCCCTTCACCTTCGCGCTTGAGCGCGGCAAATTCATCCGGAGTGTAGAAGCGCGCCACCGGAAGCTGTGTTCCGGAAGGGCGAAGGTACTGGCCGATGGTGACGATATCGACTCCGGCGGCGGCGAGGTCTTTGAGCACCCCCGTGACCTCTTCGATCGTTTCACCGAGCCCCACCATCAGTCCGGACTTGGTGGGGATGGCAGGCGCCATCTCGCGCGAACGCCGCAGCAAGCGAAGGGACCGCTCGTAACGCGAGCCGCGCCGGGCCACGGGATACAGCCTCGGCACCGTCTCGGTGTTGTGATTAAGCACATCTGGTGCCGCTTCAAGCACGATGCGCAGGGCCTCATCAGAGCCACGAAAGTCCGGAATCAGCACCTCAACCTGCACGCCCTCGATCCGCCGCCGCAGCGCCTCGATGGTGAGCGCGAAAATGCGGGCGCCGCCGTCCGGCTGGTCGTCGCGATCCACTGAGGTCACCACCACGTAGCGCGCGCCCATCAACTCCGCGGCCTCGGCCACGTGTTCCGGTTCTTCGTGGTCGAGCGGGAGCGGTTTCCCCTTGGGGACCGTGCAGAAAGCGCAACTCCGGGTGCACAGGTTCCCGAGAATCATGAAGGTGGCGGTGCGGTGGTTCCAGCATTCGGCGATATTGGGGCAGCGCGCGCTTTCGCACACGGTATGCAGGCCGTGCCCGCGCATCAGCCGCTTGAGCTCGAAATAATTGTCGCCGCCGGGCAAGCGCACCCTCAGCCAGTCAGGACGCTTCACCGGTAGCGCTTGGGGCGCGATTTGGACAAGGTCGATAGTCACGTATTCATTCTACTGTGCGCGCGGGAGAAGCGGCAACGCCCGCGCCTGAGCGCAGGGCGAAAAGACACCACTCGCTTGATTAGGCCTGAGTCCGCACGTTATCCTCGGGATTCTTCGAGGAGGACATCAAAGTGCCCGCATCCCACCGGATTGGTTATGCCGTCGTCGGACTTGGACATATCGCCCAGCACGCGGTTCTGCCCGGCTTTCGTCACGCGAGCAAATCGCGACTGGTCGCGCTCGTCAGCAGCGACCGAAAGAAGGCTGCAAGGCTCGCGCGGACGTTCGGGGCGGCGCATGCCTACAGCTACGACGATTATGACGCCTGCCTTGCCAACCCCGAGGTGCAAGCGGTGTTCGTGGCCAGCGCCAACGGGGCCCACGCCTCCGAGAGCATTCGGGCCGCGGAGGCCGGGAAGCATGTGCTCTGCGAGAAGCCCATGGCGAACACGCTCAAAGAGTGCAGGGTTATGATCGAGGCCGCGCGCCGCCACCGCGTCCGCCTGATGATCGCTTATCGCAAGTATTTTGAGCCCGCCAGCGTGACGTTGAAGAAGATGATCAACGACGGCAGGTTCGGCCGGCTGCGCCTGATGCACTCGTCGTTCACGTTTTGCCTCCCGCCCGACAAGGCCTGGCATGTCAGCCAAGCCGCGGCGGGGGGCGGGTCGCTCGTGGACGTGGGCGTCTATCCGGTGAACACCTGCAGGTGGCTGGCCGGTGAAATGCCGGTCGAGGTTTCCGCGTACGCCTGGGCGCTCGACGCGGACCGTTTTCGTGAAGTGGACGAGAATATCGCCTTCCAGATGCGATTCGCGAGCGGCCTGGTGGTGCAGGCGAGTTCCAGCTTTGCCGCCGCCAAGTCGTCTTTTCTGCACGTTCACGGGGAGAAGGGCTGGGCGATGCTGGTTCCGGCTTACTCCTACACCGAGGAGCGGCGCCTGCTCGGAGAGAGCGGCGCCCGCAGCTTCGATCGCCGCTTCCGGAAGCTCGACGAGTTCGCGCTGGAACTCGACGCCCTTTCCGCCTGCGTCCTCGAGGATCGTGAGCCGGAGCCGGATGGAATCGAGGGTGCGCGCGACGTGGCGATCATGGAAGCGCTTTATCGATCCGCGCGCAAGCGCCGGCCGGTGGCGGTGCAGGAGGTGTCGGCCTGAGCCGCCTTCCGGTTTCGCGGCCGGTTGATACGGGAGCCTGACATGCCTGTGCTTGTTTCCATGCTACGCGGCGTCAACCTTGGTCCACACCATCGGATCAAGATGGACGATCTGCGCGCGCTCTATGCGTCATTGGGATTCCAGGATGTGCGGACCTACGTCCAGAGCGGCAACATCCTCTTCAGGACCGATGGGCGCGACCTCACGAACCTTGGCACACGCATTGAAGATGCGATCGAGAGGAAATTCGGCTTCCGCGCCGAGGTCCTCTTGCGTACTGCGGCCGAGTTGCGGAAGGCAATCGCCGCGAATCCGTTTGCGGCCCGGCGCAACATCGTTCCGAGCAAGCTGCTGGTCACTTTTCTTGCTCGTGAACCGGACCCGGAAGCCCGGGAGAAGGTTCTTCAGATGAAAATCGATCCCGAGGAACTGCGGATCGACGGCCGCGAGGTTTACATTTATTTTCCGAACGGAATGGCGCGTCCGAAGGTCGCGTGGCCGCAAATTGCGAAAGCGCTCAAGACCGAGGGAACCGCCAGAAACTGGAACACGGTGCAGAAGGTGCTCGAACTGGCGGAAAGCATGGAGGCTTCAGCGTAGCCTGGAGCGCCGGATCACGAGGCCTCCGGAAGCGTGTAATCGAACTCATATGAGTGCTTCCCCTCGGCGATGACGATCGTCATCACGCCTGCAAGACCTGCCAGTTGATCCGTGGCGGAGTCCGGCACCACGGCGACGTGCTGCTGCGCCGCTCCCCGCGCGAGGGTGCCGCTGTGCTGCAGGATGAACGTGCCGGTGCGGCCGTGCAGCGTGCCGGCGACGCGCTCGATGGCGACGTAGCCGGCCGAGCCTTTGACGCTGGTGCCGGCAGTCAGCATCTGGCCCTTGCTGGTCGCTTCGAGGTCGCCGTGGAACCGCTTATCGAGCGTCATCCTGCCAAGGCTTGCGTGCGCGCCAAGGTCGTCCGGCGCCTGAGGGGTCAGGCTTACTTCAAAAGTTCCCGCTGCCCGCATAGTCGTAAGCTCCCTTGATGCGAACCCCTGCATTCAGACCTGCAAAGCGCGGAGATACGGAACGCTCGCCTTCATAAGATCCAGGTTCATTTCGACGAAGTAGTTCTTGATTCCGCCTGTTCTCGCCGCGGTGAAGATGTTTTTCCAGTCCAGCGTGTCCTGTCCGACCGCGGCAATCTTTCGCGTCTTTGCGTCCCAGCCTTGCACGTGCATCGAAATGAAGCGCCCGGGATACTTGTTGAAATACTCGGCGGCGTCGAAACCCTCGCTGATCGTCGAGACCTGGAACTGAAACTTGACCAGTTTGGGATCGAGCAGCTCGAACAGCAAGTCATACGTCCGCTTCCCGTCAACCGTCGTCAGCTCGAAGTTCTCGTTATGCAGGCCTTGCTGGATGCCGGCCTTCGCGGCCTCAGCCCCCATTTTGTTGTACTCGTCCGCTGCGCGCTTCACGTCGTCCATGGTCGGATTGCGCGGACCGCCAAGGCTGGCCACCAACATTTGCGTCAGGCCGAAGTTTTTGGCCCAGGCGATCCTGTCGGCCTGGTTGGCCCGAAGCTCTTCCATGCTGAAGTGCGAGCTCTGGCAGATAAGTCCCGCATCGCCGAGCATCCCCCGCAGCTGCGACCAACTGTATTTGGCGAGGCCCCCGAATCCCTCATCGGCATATCCGACCGGCGAGCACAGTTCGATCGCCTGGAATCCGGCTGCCGAGAGCTGCTTGAGGGTGCCGGGAAAATCCTGCGCGATCATCTTCCGGACCGGCCACGTCTGGCACCCAATCGGTAGGCCCAGCGGATTCCCGCGCAGCTTGAGCGCGCCCGCCGACAGAAATCCGGCCGCCGCCGCGCCCGCCGCCGCGTTCCTGATGAACTCTCTTCTCGAAATCCCCGACATCTGCTCCTCCGTAGGCATAGCATCGGCCGGAAGCCTGTTCGGCCGGCCCACGGTATTGTCTCACGATTCTAGGGCTTCGCACGAGCGCGGTGTGCCAAGACGTTGAACGTGCCGTGGCGCCAGGCATGTCCGATCTCACCATCCCTGCGGGCCTCGAGGGTTGATGTGCAGGGTATCTTGGCAGGAAATATTCCGCGACCCTGTCATTCCAAGCGCAGCGGGAATGTCCCGCTGAGATAAAGGAAATACGAGATTCCGCGCTGCGCTCCGAATGGAAGCGTTAGGTGCTTCACTGTTGTCTTAAAGGTGTCCGAAGAAAACAAATCACGGTCTTGATGGTGGTAGCACAAAGCTTTCCCTGTGTAAATGGCGGCCTAGTGGGCTGTCCCAATGGTAACGTAAGTATTAGAATGGGCATCTAAGGGAGCATGCCCAAACCAGCGGTAGTAAGCCTTTCGCAAGACGAGAGAGCTGAGTTGATGCAAATAGCGAATTCCCGAAGCTTTCCCGCAGGCGACGTTTTCCGCGCGCGCTTGATCCTGGCCCTGGCAGCGGGTCAGAACTATCAGGTGATCGCCCGGAACTTGCGCACCAGCGCGCCGACGATCGCTCGCTGGAAGCGGCGCTTTGACCAAAGAGGGATCGGCGGACTGATTCCTCGCCATCGCGGCAGCCCGCTGCGGGTGGCGACCGCCGACGTGCAGGCGCGAGTACTGAAGAAATTGCAGCAAGCCCCACCCGACGGCAGTACCCACTGGTCGTGCCGTAAGATGGCCGAAGTTTTGGGCCTGAGTAAATCCACCGTGCAGCGCATCTGGGCTCGCGCCCGCTTGAAGCCGCATCGCCTGGAACGGTACATGGCCAGCCCCGACCCCGAGTTTGAGACGAAGGCGGCCGACATCATCGGGCTCTATCTGAATCCGCCGCAGCATGCCGCCGTGTTTTGCGTCGACGAGAAGACCGCCATTCAAGCTCTGGATCGCAAGGACCCTCGACTGCCCCTGTCGCCGGGACGGGCGGAACGCCAGGGCTTTGAGTACTACCGGCATGGCACCTTGTCGCTGTACGCGGCGCTCAACGTGAAGAGCGGAAAAGTCAAAGGTCGGACGGCGGCCCGTCACACCAGCACCGAGTTCGTGAACTTTCTCACCGGCTTGGTGCGCCACGCCCGCTGGGCTCGCGAAATTCACATCATCCTGGACAATCTTTCGGCGCATAAGACTGCCGCCGTGGAAGCTTTTCTGGAAAAACATCCCAAGGTGAGGTTCCACTTCACTCCGACCTACTCTTCCTGGCTTAACCAAGTGGAGATCTGGTTTGCCAAGATCCAGCGCCAGGTGATCGATCGCGGCATCTTCACTTCGGTGGCCGACCTGGATCGCAAGCTCATGCGCTACATCCGGGCTTACACCAAGATAGCCAAGCCCGTCCGCTGGACCTATCGCGATGCAAAACGTCGGATTCATACTAACTTAATCAGTGGGACAGCCCACTAGCTTAGCGAACTGTTTATCGACATAGTCAGATAGCATGTCGCACACGAATATCTATAGAGTTGCTGGTCATAAGAGCGGTAATAGAAACTATCAAAAGCATCTCCGCGGTACCTGTGCGGAGACCCTGGTCATGTTATAAGGGAATGCGAAAATTAACCGTGTGTTGCCCAGGAAATGATGAGGGCGTGGAATGCATCGTTCTACTTTGAGCTAAGTGTATGTTCCGGATGGAACACACCAGGAACTATATCTGCGCTTGACATTCCAGTCAGCGGAGGTATGATAGCGAACCGCGAAGGTTCCCCAATCAGCGGAGCTTTCAAAGGAGATAAAAACATGCAGATCCCGACTGGAAACTCGCGTCTACTAAATTTTCTGGCGGCCCTGGTCATTATTGTCGGTTGCAGCGCGCCGGCCTTATCGGTTACCACGGTGGAGGTTGGCAGTTGCGTCGTGGGGTTGGTCCAGTTTTCCACCATCCAATCGGCTGTGAACGCGTCTCCGTCTGGAACCATCATCAAGGTGTGCCCCGGAAGCTACGGAGAGCAGGTCTCAATCAACAAGAGAATCACGCTGCAAGGGGTGGCTTCGGGTACCGCGGACGAAGCAGTGATTGTGCCGCCCAGCGGCGGCCTGATTCAGAACGCCACGGATGTGGATACCGGCAGCCCCCTGGCCGTGCAGATCCTGGTGGTCAGCCCGGCGACTGTCACCATCGCAGATCTCACGGTTGATGCTACGGGAAACAATGTGACGGGATGCGGCCTCGACGTGATTGGCATCCTTTTCCAGAGCGCCTCGGGAACCGTAAACCACGCGGCCGTGCGCAACCAGGCCCTCGATCCGGCCGACAACGGTTGCCAGAGCGGAGAGGGGATCTACGTCCAGACCGCTTCGGGCTTGACCTCCGTGGTAGCGGTCGAAAACACCTCCGTGCATGGTTATCAAAAGAACGGAATCACCGGAAACGATCTGGGAACTACGCTCACAGTCACCGCCAATGACATTCAGGGTCAGGGACCCACCATGGGTGCGGCCGAAAACGGAGTTCAGCTCGCCTTTGGCGCCGGAGGGAGCGTCACCAGCAACCTTGTGATCGATGACATCTATTCCGGCCCTATTTATGGGGCTTCCGGCATCCTGCTTTATGACTCACTGGAGAGCGCGGGAATAAAGGTCAACAACAACACCGTCGGGAATACCCAGTTGGCGGTTGCGCTGGCTACGGACGAAGGGTACGGTTCGGGCCAGTACGGAGATGGGGTGACGGTTTCGGGCAACAAGATTTTTGGCACCCTGACTTTTGACGCCGTCGACGCATGTACGAACACGAACACCATCACGAACAACGTCGTGGTGAATAGCGGTGAATCTGCGGTCCATCTTGATGCCAGTTGTTCGGGAAACGGCAACAACACGGGTAACAACAGCACCGTAACCGGTAACACTATCCTTGAGGCTGGATGCGCCGGCATTCTTGAGGATAGCGGGACAAGCGGAAATACTACGAGCCAGGATACGTTCTACACGGTGCCTACGACGATTCTCAATGGGCCGTGTCCGGCCCAGCCTACGACGCTGCTCGATAGCAAGGCGTCGGGTGGTCAGAACAACACACGCGGCGGTCTCAAGCCGAGCCCCAGACGGTAACGCGCGGATCCCTCACTTACTTGCGCTGATCGTGACAGCAACGGAGCCGCAGACTCGCCTTTCGGGCCTGCGGCTTCATGCTTGATCGGGGCGCAGCCACGCATCAGTTCGATTTCGGCGGCGCCTGCCGCGTGACCGTTTCCACCCGGAATTTTTGATAATTCGAGTAACGCTGGACGAAGTTGCCGCTCATTCCTTTGACGAGCAGGAGCCGTGCGTTGACGTGGGCTTCGAGGTAGGACGGCATCCATACTTCGTCATTGATCCTGGACTGCTCGAAGACCACGGCCGACCCTTTCCGCACCGAAGCGAAGAGGCCGCCGGCCATCTTGAATGAGCTGTTGAGGTAGGCTTCGAGGCGTGCCACGTCTGCCGCCTGCTCGTCGATCCAGACAGCCCCCGAGAGCTCGTGCACGAAGCGATCCTCGGCTTTGACGGGCTTGTAGTCCGGATTGGGCTCGAAATCGAAGACGATCACTTCGTGACCGCGAAAAATCTCGCGACGGGGATTGGTGAAGCGGTCGATGCGCAGGAAATCTGAGACGGTCAAGTCGTCGTCGTCCTTCTTCGGATCCTTGCCGCCCTGCTTTGCCTCTTTTGCCTGGCGCGCCTCATACCGCTCGACCACCTTCTGGATGTGCTCGTTCTCCTTCTGCTGCTCGGCGGCGCTCAATTCCTTGCCGTCTTTCTTCACCAGGCGGTCCACCTCGTCGCCGTCCAGGTAGAACACCTGGTATTCCTTGGTGACTTGGGATTTCGACGCGCCGTGCGAGTCCACCTCGAACTCTTCCGACGTCTTGTCGCAGGTGTATTGCTCCACCAGCTTGTCGATGGCCTTCTGATTCTTGTCGACCGCGCGCAGCAGTTCGGCGATGTCGGGCAGCGGCCGGCCTGCCGCCGCCGGGAACGCGAAGACGCCTTCGCCGACGACGGGGTTATGCAGCACGCGCGTCACGGCGACCACCCAGTCATGGTCGGGCGCGGCAAATTCGATCCGATAGGGCTCGGCGACGCCGTCAACGGTGCGGTAATCGTCATAAGACACGCGGTCGTCGTCGGACACGCGGTGGTCGCCCTTCGCGGCTGCCTGCCCCGCGTCGTGCCCGATATCCTGCTTCGCCTCCTGAGCTGAACCCTGCGCGCCGGGAATCAGTTCCTCCAGCACCAGGTGGCTCGCGGCGTCGATCGCGATTTCGCGCTTCGCGCCCGTCAGGGTGGTCACCGTCAGGCGCTCGGCGGCGTGGCCGCGCACGGTCTCATCGCCGAGCGACAGCAGCCGGACCTTGTCCTTGCGATAGTGCAGGAATCGATCGTTGCGATAGTGGGCGCCGGCTTCGAGCAGGGTGCCGTCGGCGCCCGTCAGGGTGCGCAGGCCCGCGCTGTCCTGGCGCCAGGCGGACTTGCCGTTGTAGGCCTCGCGGATGGTTTCGGTTCCGATCGTCACTTCCTGATAGAGGCGATTCGGCTGCTCGAGGATCAGCGTATAATTCCCGGTTTTGCCGTCCGAACTCGTGACGGTTCCTTGATACTCCACCGTACGTAAAGCCGCCAGACGCTTCGGGCCGCCTTCGGCCCGAATGCAGGCCTCGATGATTCGATTCGGGTCCGCGCCACGTTCGCCGTAAGACGGCGGCGCTACAAACAGCGCCTGTGCCGCGACGAGCGCCCCGGGCAAGAGGGCGCGAACGACTGGGATCAGGATTCGCTTCAGTGTCATGGCAGGTTTGATGCGCTCTGAGGCGGTCCGGAATGGCGACAACGGCAAGGGCCTCACGCTAAGTTGCGCCGGTGCGAGAGCGCTTCCTCCTCGCCACTAAGGACGCCGGATCGACACGGTTATTACAGGTGAAGCGCCCTCGAAAGCCGTCCGATTCGTCTGTCAGTCCGCGGTGAAGTCCGCCGCAATCTCGTCTACGCTCAGCGTACGCGCCTTGAGCGCCCCCAGGACCACGCCGCCCGCGAGCCAGATCACGCCCACGGTCAGGGCGAGGCGCGGCAGACTCAGCCAGATGGCGAGGCACGACACAAGTCCCCCGATGGGCGCGGCGGCGTCACGCCAGAATCTCCGATCGGGACCGCCGTTCCGGTAGAACTGCCAGAAGCAGGCGAGATCCACGGCCATGTAAGCCGCGAGGGCGCCGGAGTTCAACACCTCGGACGCCTTCTCGAAATTCAGCACGCCCGAGACGGCGAAACTCAGCGCGCCGATCAGGATCAAGCCCATCACGGGCGTGCCACGGCGCAGATTCACGCGGGCGAAGGCGTGGGGCAGCACGCCGTCGCGGCCCATGCCGAACAGGATGCGCGCCGCCGCCACCTGCCCGCTGAGCGCCGACCCGAAGCATGCCACGATGAGCACGAGCGCCATGGCGTGAAACAGCGGAGCACCGCCCACGCGCCCGTAGACGTCCATAAAGGCGGTCTCGGCGTTCGGGAACGTGCCGTACAGCGGCCACACCTGGTGAGCGAGGTACACCTGGGCGCCGCTCAGTAGCGCGGTGATGATCACCACCAGCACGACCGCCAGCAGCACGTTGCGGCGCGGGTTGTGGACGTCCTCGGCGAGCGTGGTCACGCTGTCGAATCCGATGTAGGTCAGCGCCGCAAAAGACGTGGTGGTGGCGAAGGCCCGCAGGTTGAAGGTGTGCGGATTCCAGAAGGGCGCGGTAGAGAGCACCCCACTGACGCCCTGCGTGTGCAGCAGGTATCGCACCCCGAGCACCACGAAGACGGCGATCACCGCGCACATGACGGCCAACATCAACTCGTTAGCGCGCGCCGTCCAGCGGATGCCGCAGAGGTTGAGCACGGTGATCAGCACGGCCAGTCCGAGCGCGGCCAGGGTGTAAGGCAGGGCGGGGAACTCACGGCGCAGCGTCACGGCGCCGTAAATCACGTTGATCAGCGGCATACAGATGTAGCCGAGCAGCATGGCCCAGCCTGCCAGAAAACCGGCAAAGGGATTGATGGCGCGCGCGGCGTAGGTGTAAGCGGAGCCCGCCGCGGGATAAAGCGCCGCCAGACGCCCGTAGCTGACGGCGGTCAGCAGGGCGGGCACCATGCTGACGAGCAGCGTGTCGGCCACGTGGCCGCCCGAGAGCTGCTCGGCGATGCCGTAGAGCGTCACGGCCGCCACGGGCTGGATGACCACGATGCCGTAGAAGACAAGATCGCCGAGACTGAGCACCGGCCGCAGATGGGGACGGTCGGCGTGGGCCGCGGCCGGAATGGTCGGGATCAGGGGTTCATCCAACGCGATGACCTCGCGGGCCGGGTGGCGACTCGCCCGGCGACCGCTCAGTATCGCACGGTTGCCGCGCGGGAAGAGTCTGGCTTCGAATTGGTGAAACGGAGCCACCGCCGAGGCCGCTGAGCGATTCTAAAGGACTTATGGGGAACAGAGTTGGCTTCGTTTGGCTTCGTTTTGACCTATTTTTCAGGCAGATGTATTGATTCTAAGGCACTTAGTGGCTTCGTTTTGCAAAATTTTAGATTCCTTTTTTTTTGGCCTTTTGGAGGGATAGCGGCGGGGCGAGCTCTGCGGCTACATAGTCCCAGTTTTCTCAGCAGACGTTCGACGCGAGGAACGCCGCCAGTCCCGGCGAAAATGCCTCGTACTACTGATGGCCGAGTTTTTCTCTGGGCGCGAAGAAGAATTGACCACGGAGCCCACAGAGAACACGGAGAAAAACTCTGTGAGCCTCTGTGGCCTCCGTGGTAAGCCTCGCCCCGTCCGTTATTGCTTTCGCAGGATGTCGTGGCTGCCCAGGCGCCGCAGGATAATGGTGTCGCCAGCCAACTGGTACGTGATGCGATAGGCGATGGAGACTCTTGCTTCCCAGATGTCGTCCAAGCCTTGCATCTTCCGGGCGCGCAGTGACGGGTGGCGAGGGTCTTGCAAAAGGAGGTGGAGCGCTTTCTCGGTCCGCGCTTGCAACTCCTTCGGGAGGCCTCGAAAGTCCTTCTCGAAGAGCGGGGTCCAAATGAACTTTGAAGGAGGCATGAGCCCTCGGCGGGCTTAGCGTGATCGCAGCGCTTTGAACAGATCTTCGGCTGAGGCCGCCTGCTTGAAGTCGCCCTGCGCCAGAGCGTCGTCAACCTCTCGTTCCCTCGCCTGCCATTCCGGTGTCCAGAACCAGAGTTGGTCCCTCGGGACCATGTTGACCGGCACCATCTCGACACGCTG
>DASZIG010000058.1:0-4102 GCA_035949375.1 Terriglobia bacterium
CCGTTCGCTCCGCTCCCTCATCGTTCGAGAAAGCCGCGAGCTGAATTGAGAACGATACGAATATCGTACTCAATGGTTATTGTCAAGGGTGATTGTGCACCCCGTTGCCGGGGTGCACGGGAGGAATGTAGTAGAACACCCGCCGCCGCTTAATTACTGGCGTTCTTGGGACCACGGAAATCGCGAGCCTCCTTAACCGTGTAATCCGCCGGGACCTGGAACAGTGACTCGTTCGGCTCCTGGCGCGTGATGTTGGTGAGTTGGTAGATCGTGGTCCCGACGCGCGGGTCGGTGCGCTTGCTGTAGACGGTCTCCTGCAAGTCGGGCGAGTACCACCGTTCGGAAACGATCACGATCGGGTTCTGATTACCCATCGTTCCGGCTGGAATCGTCTCCGTGGTTCGTGTGCCCTCGGCGTTGACTCCGGCCATCACCTGAGTGCCAAGCGACTCGGTCGCGCGCTGGATAGTGCTGTTGCCGTCAGTCTTCTGCCGTGGCACCCCAGCCGGCATGCCGTGCTTTCCTTGATGCAAAGGCATCGTCATCGCGGTCTTGGCGGTCACGTCCAGCATGTAGCTGGCTCCCGCCACCGGATCGACGATCCGCACGAGTTCGCGCGGCGTGCCTGCCGAGGCCCACGGCCCGATGTTGGAGATGGTGCCGTCGTGCCGGGTCCGCCCGGCTGAATCGCGGGACACGGTGGCGGTTTCCGTGTGATTGATTTGATTGCCGTCCGCCAGCACCTGGGTGGTCTGGGTCGAGGCCTGGGCGGAGAAGGGCGCGCCCGTCACCGGCCTCACTCCCTCGAACATAGGGCGCCCATGGACGAAGGCGAACCGTCCGTCCGGCGGGGGCCCCGCAGGTTGCGTGGAGTCGGGCGCCTGCGCCCATCCCCCCGCGCTCGCGGCGAGCAGAGCGAGCGTCAGGCACAGCTTGTTGAACAGTGTGAACTTCATGGTTTGGCTCCTTTATTGTCGGGTGTCATAGCTCGCAACTGCGCTAATTCGGACGGTGCAGCACCGGAAACAAAACGGATGGCGCGCGCTACGCCGTCCTCACCGATCACAACGTCGGCGGTGACGGGCTGGGCCGGGGTCTCTTCGCTCACCGGGAACCCGAGCAGCCCAAGAGCGGATTCTGAGAGCCGGACTCGAACCAGCTCGCCGGCTCCCAGAGGCGCGTCGTCATCGGCGTAAGGCAACGAAATAAACTCGCTCAGGTCATCGAGCTCTTCGGGCTGCGCGGCCGGTTTCGCCGCGCGGGTGCTTCGCCCGGCGTGCGCCTTGGGCCGCAGGGTCGAGGCCAGCGACTCCATCGCCGTTGTTTTCGACGGAGCCGGCGACGCTGCCGGGCCGCTCGCGGCGTGCGCCGCCGGGTGGGAGCGGACAGGCGCCGGAGCGCGGCGCCACACCAGAAACGCGCCGCCCGCGAGGATCAGGACGGCTGCCGCAGCCACAGCCCACCGCAGCGCATGCCACCCTCCTTGCCTCGCGGGGGCATGGGCGCGAAAGGCGCGCAAGAGCTGGGTTTGAACTCGAGGCGACGCCTCACGATGCTCGTCGGCGCGCGCCAGGGCTCTGAGCGACGAATCGAGCCGGCGGGTCTGGTAAATCAGGCGGGCGCAGCGAGTGCAAATCTGTGCATGCTCCACCGCCGAGTCGTAAACGGCCGCGTCCAGAACGTCGTCGCGATCGAGTTCGTGAACGGCTTCCCGGAAGGAGGTGCAATTCATCGGATTCCTTCGCTTTCGTTCGACGCCGTCGCGCTAACCCCGGCCGGGTGGGGGGCCAGGGTTCGCAGCTTCGCCAGCAGCAGATCCCGGGCCCGGTGAAGACGCGATCGCACAGTTCCCACCGGGCACTTCAGCACGACCGCCGCCTGCTCGTAGGTCATCTCGTGGAGGTCGCAAAGCACCACCGCCTCCCGGTAAGTCGCCGGCAGGGAGAGAATGGCTTTGCGCACCTGCTTCACCGTTTGCGCCGCGGCCAGGTCCGCGAGCAGGTTTGAGGAGGTGGCGAGCTCCGCGAAGCGGTGACCATCGTCCGCGGCAGTCTCCGCCAGGCCCAGGTACGGGCTTTCGGCGGCAACGCAGCGCAGCACGTGATTTCTACAGACTCCGTAAAGGAACCCGCGCAGGGGACCGCGCGACGAATCGTAAGTGCGGGGCGCCCGAATCAGGGTCATGAAAGCTTCCTGCACAATCTCTTCCGCCAGACCCGCGTTGCCCGTCATCTGCAAGGCGAAGCGGTAGAGAGGCCCTTGCCAACGCCGGTAAAGCTCGGCAAAAGCCTGCTCGTCTCCGGCGATCATGCCTCGCAGCAGATCGCCATCAGAAACCTGCCGATCGGATCCCATTCCACTAGCTTGACGATCTGCGTGCGTTTGCGTTACACACCTATTCACGAAATATCGGCCAACAGTTCCAAAAAGGCTCCAAAGAGGCTCCAGAAGGCATGGATTCTTTCGGTGCCACTCCTTCGAAGTTCGACGAAGAAGTCAGCCCGCCGCGCTATTGACACCGATTCGGTTCCCGGGGTGGTTATGGAGAACGAGGACAACAAGGAAAACACTAATCCTGAAGGAGCGGGGTGGCAGCGGGCAGTCGGCGGGGTCACGCCGGCCACCCGCGTTTTCTCAATTTGGAAGGAACTGGCAGGCGTAAAACGGTGGCGCGCCCGCCCGCGCGGCACTATCTCTTCCCCTAACGCCTGGCATCTCGTGCTCGTCGTTGCCGGACTATGAGCCGGTCCCCGCGAGGATCACCGTCTGAGGGCTGTTGCCTCCGCTGTCCGTGATCGAGATGCTGGCGCTTCGTGAACCCGTTGCCGACGGTGTAAACGTCACGCTGATGCTGCAGCTTTGCCCGCCGCCTACGCTGCCGCCGCAGGTGTTGGTCTGCGCGAAGTCGCCGGAATTTGTTCCGGTGATCATGATGCTCGTAATGCTCAGCGCCGTGCTCCCCAGATTGGTCAGTGTTACCGTCCTGGCCGCGCTCGTCTTCCCCACCTTGATGGTGCCGAAGTTCAGGCTGGCCGGTGCGAGCAGAACCGCTGCTCCGGTCCCCGTCAAAGGCACCGCCTGCGGGCTTCCCGAGGCGTTGTCGGTGACGCTGACCGCGGCACTGCGTGTGCCGCCCGCCGTGGGATCGAACGTGACACTCACGGTGCAACTCGCCTGGCTGGCCAGGGTCGAGGGAGACAGCGGACAGTTGTCGGTTTGGCTGAAATCCCCGGCGTTGTTACCGGTGATCGCGACGCTCGTGATGGTCAGGGCGACGCCTCCCGTGTTGAGCAGAGTGATTCTCTGCGCGGCACTGGTCGTCCCCACCTTCTGAACGTTAAACGTCAGGCTAGCCGGCGCGAGCTTGACTGCCGGCCCGGTGCCGATCCCGCTCAGACCGACGGTTTGCGGACTGCCCTGAGCGTTGTCCGTAATGCTGAGGCTGGCAGACCGGCTGCCGTTGGCAGTCGGCGAAAAGATCACGCTGATGGCGCACTTGCCGCCGCTCGCGACGGATCCGCCACAGTTGTTCGTCTGGCTGAAGTCGCCTCCGTTGGCTCCCGTGATCATGATGCTGCTCAGGGTGAGCGTTGCAGTGCCGGTGTTCTTGAGTGTGACGGCCTTGGCGGCACTGCTGGTCCCGACCGCTTGGCTCGAAAACGCCAGGCTGGTGGGAGCGAGGGTCACGGCCGACTGGAGCCCGGTTCCGGTCAGCGTGATCGATTGCGGGCTCCCCGATGCGCTGTCCGTCACAGTGACCGTGCCTGTGCGGGTCCCGGTGGTTGTGGGCGTGAAGGTGACGCTGATGGTGCAGTTTGCGCCCGCGGCCAAACTGGCCCCGCAGGCATTGGTCTGGCTGAAGTCGCCAGTGGACGCGATGCTGCTGACGCTCAGCGTGGCGCTGCCCGTGTTGGTGAGAGTCACGGTTTGAGCCGCGCTGGTCGTGCCCACAACCTGCGAAGCGAAGGTCAGGCTGCCTGGGGTGAGTGTTACCAGCGGAGCCTGGATCAATACCGAAACCGCGCCCGATCCTTGATCCGCTACCGCCAGGTCCAAACGCCCGTCCCCATTGAAGTCCCCGACAGCCGTTGACGCCGGCGAG
>DASZIG010000059.1:0-111293 GCA_035949375.1 Terriglobia bacterium
GAGATCTCCCTCGTCACTTGGCTGTGTAGAGTGGGTTTGGGATCAGATGTGTTGCGACAGGACGGCCGATTCAACTTGAGCCAGCTTTGAAAGCAGGCGCTGCTGCTGGTCGACAGGCGGCGCACTCTTGATGACCCAGTAGGCGCGTAGTTTATCCTCCGCGGTCCTTGCGGCGCTCAGAGGCGTGGTCTCCCCTTCGGTTTCCGGCTCCCGCTCAATCTTCACTTTCAGTTCAGCGGGATTCGCTTCGAGTAATCGCTCCCTCAGCCTATCCTGCTCCTCCCGCGCGAGAGATATATGCAGCCCCTTGGGAACGCTGACGACCAGCTTGACGCGAGCGTCCCTCAATCGCGACGGGTCGGGAGGAGTTCTAAAGCGGAAGTCTCCATTCTCATAAACCGCCTGCAACTCAACCATCCTCCGCGTCGGCGACACACGAAAGTCGACGTCGAGGTCCGAAAGGTCAGCCTGCATGCGAGGCTCTTTCACCGTGACCAGGTGATACCCCTTATCCTCCTCCTCGCTGTAGTCGCATCGCGACAGTGATCCGGCATACCAAACCCGCGGCGCGAGCTGCTGACGAAGGTGAATGTGGCTGAGCCCGACGTACTGTGCTTGCAAGCGCCGCAGTGGATCGAGGGGATACTCGGCGCAGCGCCCAACCAAGGGCTGGCCACTGCTCACCCTGGCGCCGGTTACACCGAAATGACCGAAAAAGAGGCGAAAGCAATCCGATCGCCGGGCAAAGCGCTGAATGAACTCCTCTAGCTGTTCGAGGAAAGCTGTTTGCAAGCCCGACTCCTCGGGCGTGCCTACGAATTCAGCCTTCCGCGGGTACGGGAATACGGCGATGGCTGCACGATCGAATTCGATGAACTCCGGCTCCGTGCACAGGTAGACCGGGAACTTGCCCTTGGCCTTCGAATAGACGTATAAATCCCCGGTCAACTCGGCGCCGTGATTGCCCGCAATCAGCACGACGGGGGCGTGGTTGGCCATCCGGATCAACATGTCGATCCAGAGGTTGCGCTCCTTAATCGTTGCCTTGTAGGTCGTAAGGTCGCCGTTGATTACGAACAGGTTCACGTTGGAACCGATGGCGTCAGCGACAAACCACTCAAGGCATTGAGCGGTGTCACCGAAGTACCGGTCTTCATCGACGTGGACGTCGCCAGTATGGGCGCAAGTCCAAGACATGGCAAAGCCTCCTCTCGTTCGTGGTTGTGACTTAAGGCATAAAAGTGCCGTTCGGCAAGGTTATGGCTTATTCCGTTTTGCGTCCTGCAATTATCAGAGGCAGAAGGGTTTAACCTGATTTTGAGTTTGACTCGGGTTCTCAGTCAGAACAGAGGATTACAGCCTCAGCGGAACAGCTGAACCCAATGAAGCCAGCGGGTTACGGCTAAATGCACCGGCAACAAATTGGCAGAGGACGGTAATTCCGGCGGGGCGGCGAACCGGAGTCCGCAGTCTTCAAAGCAGTCGCGGGAGTCAGGCTATCGTCCGGCGGGGAGGTTCCTGCGTCATTTCACACAAGGCGATTTGCCAACAACCTTTCCTCGCCGACGCTCAGTATCAGCGTAGCCCGTTTCTCGTCAACGCGCCCGGCGCTCAAAGGGCGGGAAGGCGACTTTTCGTTCCCGATCCGATTGGTATTGCACTTGTTTGGTCTGAAGGTCACTGGTTTGTTGAGGTCACGATTTCTCGCGGTCTCTCGTTGCTCAAGGTCAGCCTCTGAATATGCGTTTACTTGGGCATTTCTGATCACGGTTCTCGATGGATTGCTCTTCGCAAGGCAATGAGAATCAGATGGTTACAAGCGTGCGTCCCGCTCTTGTGGGATGCTCGACGGACTCGTGCGCCTGCGCGATCTCTTCGAGCGGAAATTTCACGGCGGTACCGAGGCCCCGCCATCCGGCTTCGAGCGCCTCATTGATGGCGCGCGTGGCTTCAAGTTTGTGCTCCGTCGGCACATCATCGCTGCCGATGAAGAATACTCTCGCGTTGCCAAACACTAGTTGCCAGAACGGGATTTCCGCCCTGGGAGCATTGGTGGCGTAAGTTGCAATCGAGCCACCCTGCTTCAAAACTTCAACGTCGGTCTGGATGTTGGCGGCGAAAGCCACTTCGACTATGTGATCAACGCCCGCTGGGGCAATTTGCCGGATGCGTGCCGCCAAGCCTTGCTCCGCTAAGAGAGCCGCGTCTGCCCCAGCATCCAACGCAATCTCTTTGTCCGTCTCGGAGCGACAAGTTGCGATCACTCGCGCTCCCGCGCGCCGGGCGAGTTGAACCGCGCAGGCGCCCACCGCGCCCGCTCCCCCTTGCACCACAACGGTTCGCCCTTCAACCGGGCCGGCTACGTGGACAGCCCGATGAGCGGTCATGCCAGGAATGCCGAGACACGCGCCCTGCTCGAATGGCACGCCTTCCGGCAGCAGGACCGCCTGCGGCACAGGGACGACCGTGTATTCGGCTGCCGTGCCGAAGGGACGGTACGATTGCGCCCCATAACACCACACGCGCCGACCGATCCATTCCGGTGACACTCCCGCGCCCACCGCGTCGACGGTTCCCGCGCCATCGCTGTGAGGAATCACGCGCGGATATGGCATGCCAACTCCGAACGAATCCTGCCGCTTCTTCACGTCGCCCGGATTCACGCCCGAGGCAGCCAGACGGATTCGAACTTCGCCGGCAAGCGGGTGGGGATCATCCATCTCGCCGACCACCAGCACGTCATGGGCGGGGCCTTGCCTTTCATACCATGCTGCTCTCATCGCGTTTAGCTCCTTCCCATAGCTATCGTGGATTTTATCCGCGCCAACCCAGGACACTGCGACCGACCAGTTACTTAAGGACTTCGCCGAGAAATCCGACCGTGGTCCGCCATGACCGTGATTCGGACTGCGGATGCAGCCCGGCTTCGGGACCCGGGTCATCGAAGATTCCTTCACCGGTAAAGCTGTGGCGCGCCTCGCTGTAGATATCGATTTCCCAGTTCGCGCCGGCCGAGCGCATCTCATCTCGAAAAGCGGCTAACTGATCAAACGGTGCGAGAGGGTCGGCGTCACCGTGCAGCACGAGAAGCTTGGCTCCGATACTCTTCGGTGCCGCGGGAAGGGGCGCGCTTAAAATCCCGTGCAAAGAGACCACGCCGCGCAGCGGCGCCCCGGCACGGGCCAACTCGAGCACACCGCAGCCGCCCAGGCAGTACCCAATTGCGGCGATGCGCTCTGGATCACATTCCGGGCGATGTCGAAATGCCCTAAGAGCCGCGAATAGGCGCTGGCGAAACAGCAGGCGCTCTTTGAGGAACGGCTGCACGACCTCTTGGGGTAACTGCGGCGGCTTGGGGCGGACGCCGGCCCCGAACAGGTCGACGACGAAAGCTACGTACCCGAGCTCGGCCAGTCTTTCTGCCCGCCCGCAGATGGATTCGTTGACGTTCAGCCAGCTCGGCACGACAAGCACCCCCGGAAGATTGCGCGCCGAGGCGGAAGCGGTCAGGTATCCCTCAAGCAGGTGTCCTTCGTCGTGATAAGAGACTCGTGTTCCGATCAAGCGTCCCAATCGGTCCTCGCTGACTCGGAGCGCGCTTGCCCGAGGAAATTGTGGACGGAGGTTACAGCCGAGGCGCCGTCTCCAATCGCGAAGGCAACCCGCTTGGCGGTGCGGCTCCGGCAGTCGCCCGCGGCGAACACTCCTGGGAGACTCGTCTCGGCGGCGCAGGGTGGCCGGGATTCTCTCCAGGCCGCGAGAAGTTCGACCTCCGGACCAGTCAGAAGAAAGCCCTTGTCGTCCCTTACAATGGACGGCGGCAGGAAGTCGGTCCTGGGCTTCGCACCAATGAAAACGAAGAGGCCCGAGCTGCATTCGTCATGCATCTCCCCGTTCGGTTCACGAACACGTATCGCGCTAATGTGGTCGGCTCCGTGGACTCCAACAACTTCGGTACCGTATCGGATCTTGACCCTTTTGTTCGCAAGAAGCCTCTCCGTCAGATAAGAGGACATCTTCCGCAAGTCTGAACCCCTCACCAGAAGAGAAACTTCGGTGGCCGTTTGCGAGAGAAACATTGCAGCCTGCCCGGCCGAGTTGCCGGCACCCACCACGTGGGTCGGACAACCTCGGCACAGCCGGGACTCAACGTTGGTTGCGCTGTAGTAGACGCCCGCACCATGCAAGGTCTTGAGCCCTTCGAGGTCCAGGACTCCGTAAGACACTCCGGCGGCGACAATCACCGCTTTTCCCAATACGCAGTCGCCTTCGGAAGTCCTCACTTGAAACAGTCCGCTGTCGAGCCGCTCCAAAGAGGACACGGTGCTCGGCATGTGAAAATCTGCGCCGAACTTCAGAGCCTGAAGATAAACGAGGTGCGCGAGATCCCGTCCGGCGATACCGTCCGGGAAACCTGCGTAGTTCTCAATCCGCGAAGTTGAACCGGCTTGGCCGCCGGGACCGAGGCCGTCGAGTACGAGCGAGGACAGGCCCTCGGAGGCCCCGTAAACAGCAGCTCCGAGCCCCGCTGGTCCCGCGCCCAGAATCACAACGTCATAAGTGGACTTCGGTAACTCCCGGCGAAGCCGCAGGTGTCTTGCCAACTGGTCGCGTGTGGGGGCTTCGAAGAGCACACGAGTGCCGTGAGCAACCACCGGGTAGGCCCGAGCGTCCGGGCAAATCTGTTGGAGCTTGATCCAGTTCGACTCGATGGCGGTATCGAGCCATTCGTGGGGCACGCTGTTGCGAAACAAGAGTTCAACCGCCTCGAGCGTTCCCTTGTGATCCTTCTGCCCGTAGATGCTCAACCCTCGAAACTTAGAACAAAGCAGCAACTCCCGTCGACGTTGAAACGATCTCCAGAACTTTTCTCCGAGCTGCGGTCTTCGGGTGAACATATCACGAAGCTGGCTGGGCGTGAGTCGAATCGCTTCAACGTCAGTTTCAGCTTCGCAAGAGACCACTGAAGGCCGGCGCGTCAGAAGGTCGATGTCGCCGGTGAAATATCCCGCGCCATAGCGGACGAACACAACGCGTTCGCCCGAGGACATGTCCACGACGCGCACCGTTCCGGAGAGGATGACGTGGCTGTTGAACGGATAGTCGCCCGCAGAAAACAGGGACTGATTCTTAGCAAACGACCGCAGCTCGCCAAACGGGGTGACATCCGCGAGTTCAGCTTCGCTTAGACGAGGGAAGGCGGTCCTGTCTGACAGAGGGTCAGAGCCAAGCCCGAAATCGTCGAGCGGCTCGTCTCGGCCGGGGAGAGGGTTTGCAGATTTCGACATGATTACCGCGCGCCTTCGGCCACGGCCAGGATTAACCCAGCGGCCACCGAGTTTTGGCACGCCGCCCCTGGCCAAGATTCTGAATGGGATGTCCCTTGATGTCAAGACACCCTATCGAGCCGTCTTGATGCCCCTCGAATTGTGTATTGACTTCAAGATGGTGCGCTCACGACCGAAGGAGATTCAATCAAGCGGTCACTTCACGCGGATACCGGAGAGAATCCCTTCGGCCGCGCTGGGGAGCGGCAGCGTTGGTTTGGGCGCTGGCTCTAAGTCGCTGCTGATTTTTGTCTTGATTTCCAGCTACGTGGCCCAAGATACTGCAGAGGACACGAAGCAGAGCCATGGCGGCGAGGGCTGCACTGAAGCAAACCAATACGGACGGCACACACGTTTTCCTGATCGTCTGGAAGACCTATCGCGCTTTGCTCGCCACGGCTGACGCGAGCAAGAAGAAGGTCGGGCTGTGCGATTCGGATTTCCGTGTCCTGGAGGCCCTGTTGCACAAGGGACCACTGCCGGTCAACGTCATCGGAGAGAAGGTTGAGCTGACGACCGGCTCCATCACCACCGCGATCGATCGGATGGAGGCCAAGTGGCTGGTCGTCAGAAAGCGTCATCCGCAAGATCGCCGCGTTCGGTTGGTCGAACTCACCACAAAGGGGCGCCGCCTTATCGAGCAAGCGTACGCTCAGCACGCGATTGATATGGAGCGCGCGGCCAGAACCCTCTCGCGCCGCGAAAGAACTACGCTCATCGGCTTGCTGAAACGCTTGGGGAAAGGTTAGGAGGACGGATTCGCGGCGTCGGGAGCATACATTCAGACGCTGCGCCGGGGCGTGTGTCCAAAACGTGCTGGCCATGGTGACCGCGATCTGCTTCAAACGCCTTGCCCACTCGCCGTTCAGTTGAGGCGACTCTTCCAATCTTCCGGAACTCTTCCTGCAGGCCCAGGAGCAAGCTGACGGATTAACAGAACAGGGCTGCGAAGCACCGCTCTCACCGGCCCCTCCGTCCGGAATTCTTTCGTACGGATCCGCGCGCAAGTCCAAGTCCTAATTCGCCCAGAGTTATGCATACAGGTCCAACGGGCCCGCGGTCATGGTTGTTTGGCCGACTTCGATCAGGTACCCATCCGGGTCGCGCATGTAGCAGCGCAATTCGGTTGCGTGGACTTTTGGCTCGGTGATGAACTTGGCGCCCCGCGAAGACCACAGATCGTAGTAGCGCCTGAGGTCGGTGACGCGAAGATTGAGAAAGATGCTTAAAACGTTTGGATCGCGAGGCGGCGCAGCGACGACTTCAGGCTTGTCGTCGGTCGGTCCGCCGCCGCCGTTGATCGTGAGCCAAATGTTGCCGAGCCGTAGAAACGTCGGCTCGCCCTCGCGCAGCACCGTGGCGCCGAGAACGTCGCAATAGAATGCCACGGACCGCTTTATGTCTCGAACGATGAGGGTATTCGTCGCCACAAATTTTAGTTCGGCATTCAGATTCGGTTGGGACACATGACCTCCTGTTCTTCGAGCTCGACTTGTCGCCTGCCGGCTCGTTTTGGCGGCTCCCACGATGGAGGCAAGGTGCACAATTAATGCCGGCAATGGCACCACTGAGCCTGAGCATGCAAGCTCGCTGTTATGAATTAGGTCCGCGATCGGCCGTCACCTTGCCCGTCTCTCGCGTCTCGCAATATGGCGCCCAGTTTTTCGATCTTCTCTACATCTCGCACGGTCACGATCTGTTCGATCTCTCGGGAGAACAACAGATCCAAAGACCATTGAATAGCCACTCGCACCTTCTTAGCTATGCCGGGCATCTTGCTCAGATAGACCGTCCGCCACAGCCACCATGCCAGGAAACCAGAGAACCGCATTCCCAGAATCTGCGCCACCCCAGCGTGATGCCCGATCGACGCTAGCTGACCCAGGGTGGCATACCGGAAGGGCTTTTGACTGTTCCCCGTAGCGATCGCTTTGACATTCCGCGCGGCAGCTAGCGCTTCCCGCAGCCCGTGCTGTGCCGTACCCGGCTGGATCCCCCCCTTCCCGTCGGGCACAGCCGCACAGTCTCCGGCCGCCCAGACGGACCCCTCGTGGCCGGCCACCTCCAAGAATTCATTCACCTTTACCCGGCCTTTGACCTTCTCGACGGAAAGGGCTTCAAGCACCACAGCTGGCTTCACTCCGGCAGTCCAGACGAGCGTCATCGCGCCTATTCCGTCCCCTGGAGCCAGCTGTACGATCCCACCGTCATATCCCATAACCCGCGTCTCCAACCGAATTTCGACGCCGCGCGCCCGTAACTGTTCCTGGGCGTATTTGCCGAGGCGCTCCCCGAGTTCAGGCAGGACGGTCTTTCCGGGATGCACAAGCACCAGCCGCAGCATCGATGCGTCCAACTCCGGGTAGTACCGGACTGTTTCGCGCAGGAAATCGTTCATAGCCCCGACCGTCTCAACCCCTGCAAACCCACCTCCAGCCACTACAAAAGTCAAGAACTTCCGCCGCGACACCTCGTCGTCCTCGGTCGCGGCCTCCTCCAAAAGCGCCACCATACGATTCCGCAAGAGTGCCGCGTCGGTGAGCGTCTTCATCGTCGCCGCACGCGCTTCAACCGCTTTCATGCCGAAATAGTTCGGTTCGGACCCAAGTGCCAAGAGCAGGTAGTCGTAGGCCAGTTCGTGCTCCCGTCGCAGTCCGCCCGCTACGTATCGCACCGTGCGAGCCTGCAAATCGATGTGCACCACATCCCCCTCGATGAGCCGCACCCCCGTTAACATCTTCCGCAGCGGATTGACGATATCCCCCGGAAAAAGATCCCCCGCCGCGACTTCGTGCAGCAGCGGCGTGAACAGCAGGTAATTCTCCCGACTGATCAGTACCACCTCGACGTCGTGGCGTCTGGCGAGCGTCTTGTCAAGATGTCCCGCCGCGTAAGTGCCTCCAAAGCCGCCGCCCAGTATCATGACGCGTCGCTTTTTGGATGGACGCTCGACGCTTTGACCCGCTTCAACCAGGTCTCCCGTCTTTGTATTCGGGGAGTAGCGGTCATCTGGGATCGTACTCGCGTTCGCCATTTGTAACGAACCTGTCTGCACAGGACACCAACCACAAAGTAAGCCACCAGAAGCCATTTACGTGCCATGCCAAAAGACGGGCGTGAACCCGGCTTTAGTTGCTTTGCTATCCAGTAGTCTTGTCAGTGCCCTTCTTGTCATCCCAGCTGATGTAGAGGGTCTCGGTACGGACGTGGCTCTCGGGATCCGGTGCACCTGCTCAGGCTCTTGCTTTCCCTGCCGCCAAGGCACCCGTTGCGGCCTTTTCGATGAGAAGAGCGACGGGCTGCGGCTGCGACACATACACGGCATGGCTGCCTTTGACCTCGACAACCGTTGAGCCGGCGCGTCTGGCCATAGCCCGCTGGGCGTCAGGCGGAATCATCTTGTCCTCCGTGGAAACCAGATACCAGCTTGGTTTTGTGCGCCAGGCCGGCTGGTTGATCGCGCCACTTAGCGCCTCGACACCCCACGGCACTTGCGAGTCGGCCATAAACGAAGCCGTGTCTGGACTCACGTCGGCGGCGAATGCCACCGGGAACTTCGTTTTATCGAGAAATAGGTATCCATCCTGCGGCGGCAGGATCGGCGGAACTGGCGCGCCTGGGGGCGGATCCTTGATCAGCGACGACACCGATTCGCCCTTGTCCGGCGCAAATGCTGTGATATAAACCAAGCCAGCGACCTTCGGGTCATTGCCGGCTTCGGTGACCACGACCCCGCCATAGGAGTGACCGACGAGTATCACCGGGCCGTTCTGCGCGGCGATCGCACGCTTCGTGACCGCCACGTCATCTGCCAGCGAGATGGTCGGATTCTGGACGATCGCGACCGCGTAGCCGTTCTTCTTCAGAGCTTTGTAGACTCCCTCCCAACCAGATCCGTCCACGAAGCCACCGTGAACGAGAACGATATTCTTCACAACTGCCGGTGCGTTTGTCTCTGCCATAACATCCTTTCCCATGCCGGCCATCATGGCCATGATCGGGAGGACTGAATAAATGATTCGCGGTGTGCTGAGTCCCTTTACGGTTTACCTGGTGTTTCATGTGGGTTGAAAGGTCAGCGAAGAGCTGTTTATCTCTGTTAACAGATGAATGTCCTTTCGAAGAGGTCTATCGAAGGCCCCTGTGATGGTGTTGCCGCACACGTCTTCAAGGCTGGATCCAACGCGAATGTGATATATCCCAGCAATCCAGGGCGACGTCGGCGTAAAGCCCCACCGCATTTCGCATTGATCGACTACAACTCTTCCGTCTATTACCGAGCCATCTGCCGATTCGACGGTAATTGTGTGGAAGAGCAGTGCCCAATCCAGTGGGCTTGTAAACATGAGCACGAGACCCTGTCGGCTACCCGTCACGGGAGGCGCAATGTTCCACGATCGAACCGATATGTGTTCCCGAACAGGATCGCCAACCACGAAATGCTTTCGGAAGGGTGCACGTAATGGACGACCATACACATCGGTCATTCCCGCACCAATTTCGAGAGTGTACTTCTGACCCACCCTCAATGGTGGGCCCAATTGGGCGTTAGGGCCCACCCGACGTTTAAGCCGGCCAGGATCTAGCAGCACCGTGAGGTGCCGCATTGTTCGATCCCAGAGTTCAACAGGAGGCCGATAAAGAGCATCGGCCACTGGCTGTCCCTCAGAATCGAGGAGCGAGATCTCTTCCAACGCTCGTCCGCGCTGCATAGAATTCGAGAACCACACATAGAATCGCAATAGGTTTTCAGGAAGGAGATCGCCTGAAGGAAAGATGTGCGCGACCTCCGTAAGCGCGGATGGGTTCCGCCCAGCAGGAATCACAAACTCGAGCATCGATGAATCCGCCATCAGAGGAGCACCGAGCGGCCGCGGGTCGAAGCTTGCGCGATATTTCACCCCTCTTTCAAAGGGAAGGTGCGGGATGAACTGCAGCTCATCGTCCGAAAGAAGGTAACGGCCAGACACATCCGGAAGGCTGTCACCTTCTGGCGAAGGCACTGAAGCGACGGTCACCCGGAAGATGGATTTCAGCAAGTCATCCGATTGCGCGCAACTCGCAAGGACGGCGACTAAATCTGGACCGAGGCCGCAAGCGCTTACGCTGCCCGATCCGTGCGGAGAGGGGTCAGAGCCGATCCGAAGTGTGGGTTGGCGAGCCGCTGGCTTACTCACAACATCTCCTTTTCGGCGGACAACTTCAGACCGGCCCGAGGCGGCCCACATAGTCGATCTCCTTGCGCTGGTCTTGATAGTGGAACGGATCCGGGCCATTTGGCCAGTTCATCTCGGACATGCCATCTTTACGTTCGAAGAAGTACGGCATCGCGAGCGTACTAAGATCTAGGCGATAGGTTGTCCTTGGATGCCGCCAAATCAGGACAGCCCAATTGGGGTTCAGAATCGCGAAATGCTCGGCTTTGATCGGGAGGGCACGTTGTGTGCGACCCAAGCCGCTCGGTCCAAAATTGATCCCGCCACCAGTCGGCTCAGCTGGCGCAGACGCTAACTCGGAGACCGCGATTTGCGAAGCGCTTCGTGTGTCGATGGTGACCAACAAATAGTCTTTGGAATCGGCAGGGCTGGTGAACGTAAGCATGTCGAGTGGATTGGCACCGTAACCAATTTCTGCAATCACGTCCCCGTGAACGTGAGCACCGTCTTTCAAAGCGGACAAAGGTATGCGTACAATCGGCGTGCATCCATAAACCCCGAACAGATACGGCTCGCCATTCAACTCGCGGATGACGTGTCGAATAATCGGCGCACGTGTCTCAAATTGGCCGTGGACTGGGTGCCAGATCTCCACGGTGCAGGTTGCCATGCTGGAGTTGAAGGGATAAGGAATCCGATGCACTGTCGAGGCAAACCGCTGGTTCGTTATGCCTGTCACAAATAGCTCGCCCTTATAATATTTGACATCCGTAATTGCATACACCTGTTGAGGCTCGAACTCCAGCATGGCCTTGGAATCGGGTTCGTTTGGTATTGACACTTGCGAGTGGGGAATCCTGTCCAGTTCCAGAATCTCCAACCGACCGTGGTTCACCTTCACGATCGCCGGAAGGGAATCCGTCCCGCGACCACGCTCAACGGAGATGAAGATCTGCTGAGAGGGTTGATGCACCACCATATCACTCACAACGACCTTGTCGTAGGTCGTGCCCAGAAGTGCGGCTAGCTTCTGATCGAGGCCGCGGACCAGATCACGACCTTCGAAGTTGTGAAAATTCCCGAGCTCCACACCCGTCTGCGGTGTCAGATCCCTCTCCTGCAGCGCAAAGGCATGAACCGCGGCACCTGTAATGTCGCCGACGAAAAGAACGTTATTGGGCCCCAAGGCGAGAACGCCTGCCGATTGGAGCGGGCCGGATACTCCGCCGTGTCCAACGGCTGCATCGGATGTAGCCGAGAGCCGGCCAGGCAGAGCAAGCCCAACAGCGGACGCAGCGGCAAAACGTAAGACATCTCGTCTTGAGGGGTCACTAGGCACAGATTTATCACGCATACTATTTCTCCTTGGAGTGCTTTCCGGTCAGTCCGCCACCATCGCAAGAAAATGGCCTTGCGGACGTCAGTTTAACGCTATCGCTCCCGGCGAAAGTGCGCCGCGCGACGCCCGGAATGGGCCCTCCAGGCGTCTCAACTAATCAGAGACATCCGACGCGACTTCAGTCGTCAGACTTCTACTTCGCCACCACGAGGATCGCTCTGGAACTTCCAGGTCCCGCCCGAGCGGAAACTCGCCGCTGTGGCGAAGGTGTCCTCCATGAATTGCATGTACGTCACCTTCCCCTGATTCACCTTGCAAAAGATCGCGAATGGAGTCGTGACATTCTTACGGAGCTTCGTGGACGTGTAGGTAAACCGGCCAAAAACTGCCACGTTCTCGTCTTCCCCGAAAATTACTTCCGGGGTAAAGGAGTCGATACGCCAGTACTCGGAAACATCGTGGAACGTCTTGCTGATTGCAGCCACGCCGTGTCCTGTTCCGCACCAGGGCATGATCTTGCGCAGGTCCGGATTGCTGTAGTTGAGCGAAACGTAGGTGACTTCTGGGCTGCACAACTCCGTCAGGACCTTCGGATCGTGGATTCCTTTCAGAAGAGTTTTGACGATCTCTTTGGATTCGCGGTCCATTCCATTTCTCCTCTCCTTTAACCTCGGGGGAACCCGGTAACGGGCGCTGGATTCCTCGCGAATCTCGGATGCTTTTCAGCCGATCAAGCTGCGAAACCAGCGGCGACTGCAGTCGAGACCGCTTTCAGTCCGAGCCCCAACAACTTGTTTGCGTTCTCCCGCCCGACCTTTAATTTCACTGCATTACTGAATTGCGCGTCGTCGAACCACCGTGCGGCCGGCGCCATTTGCTCATACGGATAGTCAACGGAGAACAGAATGCGGTCCTCGCCGATTTGTTCCACTGCCTCCAGAAAGGGCTTGATATGGTAGT
This sequence comes from Terriglobia bacterium, assembly GCA_035949375.1. Classification (GTDB taxonomy): domain Bacteria; phylum Acidobacteriota; class Terriglobia; order UBA7540; family UBA7540; genus Gp13-AA77. The sequence continues at coordinate 12,783 of DASZIG010000059.1, forward strand.
GTCCGCTGGTGGTAAGCCAGAAATTGTTCGCCAGGTAGTAGGCTGGCCGCCGCCGTGCCTTTCCACCGCGAACTCCTTCGTACTGCTCGTCAAGGCGATGCTGTGTCCGGGGCAGGACGTATGGGAGTCCCTCGCCGAGATGACCCAGGATTATTTGCAGATTCGGGTATTCGTCAAAGAGACCGCTCAGCATCAAGCGAATGGCGTGACTCGCCGTCTCATACGTGAACGCCCAGGCTGACCCCACGAGTTCCGGATACCCTTGAATGCTGCGGGTCTGGCTCGGTAGCGGTTCTCGGGGGTGCAGGTAAACAGGCACGCCGAGCTTGGCGACCCTGTCCCAGAACTCGCGAACCGGCTGTTCATCGAGATACTGCACCGACTCGTTCGGACCTGTATTCGAATATCCATTAATTAGCGCGCCCTTGAATCCGAGTTTACGCACCGTCCGCTCAAGTTCATCTGCGGCGGCTCGCGGGTTTTGCAAGGCGACAGCGGCGAAAGCTGAGAACCGGCCGGGATTCTTGCGGATCACGGAGGCTGCGTACTCATTCGACGCCTGCGCGAGTTCTGCCGCCTGTTGCGGGTCGATGACGGATTGCACGCCGGGCGAGGTCAGCGAAATAACGCACATCTCAGTGCCTGCGCGGTCCATCTCGCGCAAGCAAAGGTCGGCGTCGAGCAGTCTTCTTTCAATGTCCCGGGCATAATTCACCCCGTTTCGACTCTCCTCTCCCTTCGCGTTCCAATACTTGTTGTTCAGCTCGGTCGAGTAGTGTTCTTCAAGAGCGATCTTCCCTTCCATTTATCCGGTGCCTCCTTGTTCGGTCTAGCCGTGCGAAGAAAGTTCACGCAGCATTGCCAATGACGCCGGAATTGAAGACGATGTGCTTGTACTCGAGGAAGTCGTCAATGGCCGACTGTCCGTTCAACCTCCCGTTCCCGCTCCTCTTGAACCCCCCTTCTTCGAATTCATCCCGGACAATTGCCCAGTCGTTGATCCAGATCGTACCGGCGTCGATTTCACGCGCAACGCGTAGCGGCCGGTCCACGTTGCGAGTCCATATGCTCGCGGCAAGACCGTACTCGCTGTCATTAGCCAAACGCACAGCCTCCTCTTCCGAATCAAAAACCATCATGGTCAAGACCGGGCCGAATATTTCATCTTGAAAGATCGCCATTTTCGGGTCGGTCACTTCGAGCAGCGCCGGGCGATAAAAGGCTCCCTTGGCAAGAATCCCTTCTGTAACAGGACCCCCTCGCAGGATGACCTTGGCGCCCTTGGCGATGGCGTCCTCAACGATTTTGTCGATACGGGCGACATTGGCCTTGTCGATCACCGGGCCCATGTCACTGGACGGGTCCGAAGCGGGGCCCACCTTCACGCGTTCCAGCCGCTCTTTGATGAGCTCTCGAAATTCATCCGCAATCCCGCGCTGGACGAGCAGGCGGGACCCGGTCATGCAAAACTGCCCCGCGAACACGGTCAGGGACTTTTCGATCTTGGGGGCTGCGGCATTCAGATCGGCATCGTCGAAGACGATTATCGGCGTCTTGCCTCCGAGCTCTGTTTGGAAGACCTTGAGCGTGGCAGCGCCGGCAGCGGAGATAATCTTTGCTGTCTTCGTGCTGCCGGTGAAGCTGATGACGCGCACGTCTTTCGATTCGACCAGCAGAGCAGAACCCGCCGGGCCGCTCTCGCTGAACACGTTGATCACACCCCTCGGCAGGTCTGCTGCTTCGGAAATTACTGCGCTAAAGAGGCAGTTGACCTGGGCTGTGTTTCCTGGGAGTTTGATCACGGTTGTCGTGCCAGCCGCGAGCGCTGGCGCCAAAGAACGAATCGTCAAGACAAGTGGGGAATTAAAGGGAGCGATCACACCGACCACGCCAATCGCAGACCGAGTCACGAAAGAGAGGTGCCCGGGCTGTACTTCCATCGCGCGGCCGTAGTCCGTCAACGCCGCGGACGCCCAGTACCGAAGCTTGCTCGGGATCATGTCGACTTCGAACGCGGACTCAGCGTTTACTTTGCCGTTCTCCAACGACAGGATGCGCATCAGCTCGTCCCGCCGCGCTTCGAAGCGATCCGCAAGCTGATTGAGAACTCTGGCGCGCAGAGCGCGATTGTCCTTCCAATCCGTCGCCTTAAACGCTGTGACGGCGGCTTGAATTGCGGACGAGACGTCTTCTTTGCTCGCGTCGGCATAGGTTCCGATTTCTTCTCCCGTAGCAGGATCGAAACTCTTGGAACGTTTATCTGCATCGACCCAATCGCCATCGATCCAATTCAAGGCGGTTCCGGGCACAGCAGGCGCTTTGCGACCTACCGGCTTCGCAGTTGCCATCTCGGTAGTCGCCATCGGTAATCTCCTTTCAACGGACACGGGGAGTTTTGCCCCCCCTCCTTTGAAACAACAGCGATCGCCAGCGGCTCGGCGTGCGGTTTTTGTGTCAGGCAAGCAGCAGAATTTTTCCATTGCTACCGGCTTCAGCGGCCGCGTGGGCGGCGCTTGCCTCTTTCAACGGAAAAGACTTCCCGATCGGAATCGATAGCCTTCCACTCTGTACGGCCCGCGCCATATCCAGTAGCATTTTGGGATCAGACTTCACCTGCATCGTTTTCACAACCATGTCGGGCCGTTCCGCGGCGTTCGAGGGAGGAGCAAGCACCGACGCGAAAATGCCGCCCGGCTTGAGCTTGCGAACGACTTTCGCCGCAGTCGCTCCGTTGATCGTATCGGCGATGGCGTCCAGCGTGGGTAGGTTATCGATCTCTTTGTCATCGTCGAGCGCCACGACGCCGTCAGATCCTGTCTGCTTGGCTTCAGCGGTTTGCCTCTTCAGCACGCCAGCGATCACGTTTGCAGAATGCTCCTTCAGCCGGTAAACAGCCGACCGGCCGACGCTTCCGACCGCTCCCAGGACCAATACAGTGGCCTTCCCGCTGCTCGACTCGCGGGTCGTGGTGGGCGCTCAATCGGTTCGGGACGCCGACAGCTACCGAGCTTCAGTCGAGTAATGACCTATTCTTCCCACTGCTGGCCTTGCCCGGTGCACAAGCGCGCCGTGCCAAGGTCCGCAATATCGGTTACGGCGTTCCGAGCGACTTCGAATTGAACTTCGGCCGGTACCTGCCGACGCTCGGGCGGGCGGACGACGATGACACGGATAGGCAGCCCGGCTGATCGTCGCCCTGGATTTCTGAACCCGGCACCGCCGAAAGTACTAAGGAGACAAGCATGGAAGACAATACACTGGTACAGTCGGGCGCATCCGGCAGCCCCGGAGGTGGCATGACGTGCGGTCGGAAATCCCGAAGAACCCCAGGATATGACGGCGTGTCTTTCGCCCCTCTGGGGCTCCCGGGATTTCTCGCGCCACGGTCCCACGGCTCTCGCCGTGGGCTAAGATCTTTCGGCCCTCCAGGCCTTTCGGTTCCCCGCATCTGAGTCGAATCCCACGCCAGCGTGAACCAGTTCACCAAAGCGTCAAACCGAAGACCGTAGCCCACGGTCAGGAAAGCGCTGACCGCGGCGACCTGTCATTCTCATAGGTGTTGACAGCCTACCGGTAGGCAGGTGTAGGATTCAGATGTTGGGAGCCAACATGTCTGAAAGCAAAACGGAAGTCCCTTACGGAACGCTGGACCTCTTGATTCTCAAAACACTGGATACCATGGGACCGATGCACGGCTACCGCATCGCCAGAAGAATCGAGCAGGTTGCCGAGAACCTCCTGCGATTGAACCAGGGGTCGATTTATCCTGCCCTTATACGCCTTGAGCAGCAGGGATGGATCGGCACCCAATGGGGAATCTCGGAGACCAAACGCAAGGTGAAGTTCTATTCACTGACCCGGGCAGGGCTCAAGCAACTCAGCATCGAAGTTGCGAACTGGGAAAGGGCGACGGCCCTGGTGGCCAGGTTCCTGGAGGTTGAACCGTGAAACTGCGCGCGGCAATCGCTCGCCTGCAGGCGCTGTTCCGGGGGCGGAAACTCGATCGGGAGCTGGACGATGAGATTCTGGCTCACCTCGAGTTGGCCGAGCACGACGCCGTCGCCGCGGGCCTCGAACCGGAAGAAGCGCGCGAAGCGGCCCGGCGCAATTTCGGAGGAATCGAGCAGATGAAGGAAAATCACCGCGATCGCCGCAGCGTCCGCTGGCTGTCGAATCTGCAGAGAGACTTCCGTTATGGGCTGGGTTCGCTCGGGCGGGATCCCGGATTCGCCGCGGTCGCCATCGGATTGCTAGCTCTCGGCATCGGCGCCAACTCAGCCATGTTCAGTATCGTTGACGCGGTCCTGCTGAAGCCCCTTCCTTTCTCCGAGCCGGAACGCATGGTCAGGGTGTGGGAATCCCCTCCCGGCGGGCGCAACGGCACCACCACCCTGACGTTTCTGGACTGGAAGCGGCAAACCGATATCTTCGAGGCGTTGTCGGTCGAGGCCTCTACCCGGGCCGCCGTGACGACTGACGGCGATGCGGCACGCGTTTCGGGCAAGGAAGTGTCAGCCGATTACTTTCAGGTGTTCGGCGTGAAGCCGCAAATCGGGCGGACCTTCGCAGCGGGCGAAGATCAGCCGGGAGCGTCCCCGGTGGTGGTGCTGAGCCACAGGTTCTGGCGAACCCAATTCGGTGGCGACCCTGGCGTTCTGGAACGCGATTTGATGCTCGACGGTGAACCCCACAGGATCATCGGGGTGCTGCCCGCGGGCGCCTTCGATCGCGACGAAGCTGTGTTCTGGAAGCCGTTGATCTTTGCGCCGGCCCAACTGAATCGCGGCCAGCATTGGCTGAACCCGATCGGGCGGCTGCGCGCCGGGGTGAGCATCGAGCAGGCGCAATCCCGGATGACCGCGTTGCGAGCCACTCTCAATGATGTCATTTACCAGAAGGACTGGGGCTTCGCGGTCGACCCGTTCGCAAAGCAATTGGTAGGGGATACCTTACGCCGCTCGATCTACCTGGCGTTTGGAGCGGTTCTGGTGGTCCTGCTCATCGCCTGCGCGAATGTGGCGAACCTGGCGCTGGCCAAAGGAGCGACCCGGCGGAAGGAGATGGCGATCCGGGCCGCTCTCGGGGCCGGCCGCGCCCGTTTAATCGCGCAGTTGGTTACCGAGAGCCTGGTGTTGTGTCTTCTGGGAGGCGTGACGGGTGTCGCCTTGGGCGCATTGATGCTTCGTGCCGCAGCTCCGCTCGTGGCGGCATCGCTGCCGTTTACAGCCGATCTCAGCATGGATCTGCGCGTTCTTGGATTCGCGGCGGCGGCCGTGATGGCTGTTCTGATCCTCACGGGCCTGCTTCCTTCCTTGCAGACTTCCTTCGGCAAGCTGTCGGACGCCATGAACCAGGGGGCGCGTGGATCGTCCGGGTCGGGCGCGGCGGTGCGCCGGACCATCGTGATCGGCGAAGTTGCGGCGTCGGTGGTGCTGATCTGCGGCGCGGCGCTCCTGTTCAAGAGCCTGGCAAAACTCCAGCAGGTCGATGCCGGCGTGCGGATCGACCACGTCATCACCATGTCCACCGATCTTCCCATGGCGGCATACCCGTCCCCGGCCAGCGCGACGACGTTTTATGACGCGGTGGTTCAACGGCTCCAGGCCGTACCCGGAGTCGAGCGCGCATCCGTCTCGCAGGGTTTGCCTCTTCAAGGGGTGCAGTGGGGCGAGTATTTGAGCGTGCCCGGAGTGCGGAATTCTCTCACGGCTCGTGTGAAGATGGTCGATCCGTGGTACTTCGGCGCGATGCGGATTCCAATCGAGGCCGGGCGAGGAATTGAAAGCCGGGATCGCGTGGGCGCCCCACCCGTGGTGGTGATCAATCAGGAGCTGGCGGGGGCATTGTCGGAAACATTCGGAATCGCAAATCCCGTGGGGCGAACCGTCGGCCTCGATGTGCCTGGCTACGGCCCCATCCCGGAGTCGCAGGTGAACCCGCAGATCGTGGGGGTGATTCGCAGCGAGCGCACAGCCGGATTGCAGGCGCCGCCGGAACTGGTGGTCTACGTTCCTTTCGCCCAGGCCCCACGGCAGGACATCAACCTGGTGGTTCGCACCCGGACCGAGCCGGCGGCGGCCATGCCCGGCATCCGGGAGGCCGTGCGCGAAATCGATCCGAACCTTCCCCTGGGCGACGTGAGGACTATGGAACAGGTCAAGGAGCAGAGCATGCTCTGGGCGAGGCAGCCCACCTGGGTAGTGGGCGCCTTTGCCGGGGTCGCGGCTCTGCTGGCCGCGCTCGGGCTCTACGGCGTCCTGGCCCACGCGGTCACGCAGCGACGCCGCGAGATCGGGATCCGCATGGCGCTGGGGGCGCGTCCGGGCGACGTGTTGTCGCACATCTTGCGCAGCGCCTTTTCGATGCTCCTCGTGGGGTTTGCCGCCGGACTGGCGGGAGCCTTTGCGCTGACGCGGGTCCTCAAGACTCTCTTGTTCGAGGTCTCTGCGCTCGACCCGTCAGCACTCGCCGTCGCCTGTGTGCTGATGGCCCTCGTCGGCATGCTGGCGGCCTGGATTCCGGCAAGCCGGGCGGCCCGCGTGGATCCAATGGCCGTGCTGCGCGACGAAGGCTGATTGGGATGCAGGGTCGGCTAGCGTACGCGCCAAACAGACCTTTGAACGCAATCTGCGGCTGACACGCTTGATGTGCTTCGGGATGCTTACGATGAGGCTCTCAAGACCCGGCCCCCTCAGACTGATGATTTTAGCCCCCTTTTATCCCGGTGCTGACATTGATCACTGGATCAGCCGAAAAAGCGCGCCTACGTAGGCACCGACGCAGGGGTCTCGGACGGCAATTCAGCTCGAACGGTTGTTCCCCGCTCGTCCGATTCGATAACGAGTTCCCCGCCGAGCAGCCGGACGCGCTCTGTCATGCCGCGAATGCCGACCCCGAGCTTCGCCGGGCTATGCAGGATCTCCGCCGGAATGCCGCAGCCTTGATCTCTGATTTCGAGCCGGATGCGCCCGGGGTCCGGAACGGCCCGGATGTAGGCTGTGTTGCTGCCGGAGTGCCGGTGAATGTTCGCGAGCGCTTCCTGCGTGATACGAAAAAGGGCGGTTTCAATATCCGAGCTGAAACGCGGCAACCCCTCCGGAATGTCGGTCGTCACGGTGATCCCGCTTCGCCGGCCGAAGCCTTCAGCGTAGGATCGGATGGCGGATTCCAGGCCGGCTTCATCGAGAATCGGCGGGTGCAGCAGATGGCTCACCGTGCGGATCTCGGTGCCGCATCGATCGACCAGGTCCGTCAGTTCGGAGAGTGACTCCTGCAAGACGTGATCCTGCGGCACGAGGTCCTGCATCAGGGCAAGCTGTAATTGCATGGAAGCGAGCACCTGGGATGTGCCGTCGTGAAACTCGCGGGCCAGACGGCGCCGCTCTTGATCCTCCGCGCGCAGGAGGCGCCCGGAGAGATCGCGCAGGGCCTCCTCGGCCTTCTTGCGCTCCGTGACGTCCCGGGTGACCTTCGAGAAGCCTTTCAGATTGCCACGGTCGTCGCGAAGGGCCGTGATCACGACGCTCGCCCAGAAGCGAGAGCCGTCCTTCCTGACGCGCCAACCCTCATCCGCAAACCGCCCTTCAGTGGCGGCGATCCTCAATCCGCTCTCGGGCTTGCCGGCCCCGACGTCTTCAACCGGATAAAACACCGAAACGTGTCTTCCGACGATTTCGTCCGACCGATAGCCCGCGATTCGCTCGGCTCCGAGATTCCAACTGAGAATGTTGCCTTCCGGGCCCAGCATCAGAATCGCGTAATCTCTGACCTCCCGGACGAGCAACCGAAAGCGCTCCTCGCTCTCCCGCAGACTGGCTTCGGCCCGCTTGCGCTCCGTGATGTCGCGAACGACGCCCGCAAAAAACACCGCGCCTGCGGCCTGCCAGGTCGTCAGCGAGACTTCAATCGGGAATTCAGAGCCGTCTTTCTTGAGGCCGACCATCTCGACCGTGCGTCCAAGGAGTTGCGACTTGCGGTTGCTGAGATAACTTGCCAGGTTACGGCGAGGTTGGACGCGAAACCTCTCGGGAATGAGCATCTCGAGGGAGCGGCCGAGGACCTCACCGGTAGAGTATCCGAAGATTTGCCCGGCGGCGGGGTTCCAAAACACAATGCGGCCACGGTCGTCGGCGGAAATGATGCCCTCCTGGGCACTCTCGGCGAGGGCGTGAAATCGCTGTTCGCTCGATCGCAGCTCCGCCTCGGCTTTATTGCGTTTGGCAAGGTCATTAAGAAGAAGGAAGGTGCCGCCGATGACAACGAGGACGGCAAAAACGATGCCAACGGCAATCGCCCGCTCGGTCCGGCGGCGGCTGCTCGCCGCAGCTTCGTTGCGTTGCTGCAGCAGAGCGTACTCCTCGTCCGCCATTTCCCGGAGGCCCTGGCGATAAGCCGTCATTTGCTTCTCTCCCTCCTGCACGATGTCCGCGGAGGGGCGGCTCGCGCCGGCTTGCAAGGGGTCCTCCAGCAAGGCCTGCCGGCCGGGCGGAAACAGGCGGTTCAATCGATGCTGCTGGTTCGGGTTATCAACCGTCAGCTTGCGCAAACGGTCGATGTGGGCTTGAGATTGTTCGACCGCCGAATAATAAGACGCAAGGGTGCTTACTCCACCCGTAATGGCGTGCCCGCGCGCTGCGCTCTCCTCCGCCACCAGGGTCGACTCCAGACCCTCAAGCTCCTGAATGATCTGCCCGGTGTGGGTGACCCATTCCGAACTGGTGACCAAACCTCGGAGGGCACGGTACTCCAGAACGCCGCTGATCAGAAGGAAAAAAACAACAACGGCGGCGCCGGCGAGATATTCCCTCTCGGGAGTCCATCTCATGGAAAAGCTGCTTAGCCTGGAATTGGGTTGGCTGGAGGACATGCTCATCGTGCGAGGTCAACTCGCTTGCACTGCGCACTGCTGCAAATCCGTCAACGTGTCACTGGCCGGCCTGAGAACGGGCAACCGTGTCCGGCCCGGACGACAACGTTCCCCTCGCCGAAGATCAGTCGGCCGGGGCCTTCGAGATAGCCTTCTTCACGGCGGAAACGAGCTGGCGCACTTCTGATTTTGGAAGAAAACCGTGTGCGCCCGCTTCCAGGGCTTCGCAGACAAGAGGGACAGAGTTGTGTTCCGTGAGAACCAGGATGGCGGAATCCGGCGCCGCTCTCCGGATCTCCCGCGTAGCCTCAATCCCGCTCACCTCCGGCATGTTCAGGTCCATGATGGTCAGGTCGGGCTTTAGCCGTTCCGCTTCCTCGATTCCCTCCCGGCCATTTGCACCCTCCCCTACCACTTGCCAGCCTGGCTGGTGATTCAGAAACATGCGGAGGGACTTCCGGAGTCCTTTATCATCATCGACGATCAGGATGCGCAACGTTTCCATGTCATTTCTCCTTCCGCTCTCCGGGCGACGGATCAAGGTCTTGGTTGTCTGCCCCGTCTCCGTCCAACTCGACACCAGCGTCAGGGCTGTGGATCTCCAGCTCCCTGATCAACCGGTGCAGGTAGCCACGGGACACCGCCAGGGCTCTCGCGGCATCGACCCTGCTTCCGCCGCATTCGGTGAGAGTACGCAGGATCAGCCGGCGCTTGAATTCGCGCACCTGATCGAGGTACAAGTTTGAACCCTGCTGCCGAAATCCGCTGGACAAGGCAGGCGGCAAGTGCCAAAGCTCGATAGTGGATTCCTCCGCCAGCACCACGGCTCGCTTGGTCACATTTTCAAGCTGGCGGACGTTGCCCGGCCAGTCGTACTCTTCGAGGGCTGTCAGGGCCGGGTAGGAGAACTGCATCGGCGGTCTGCCGAATTCCTTTGCGGACTCCTCAAGAAAATGGTTGGCCAGGAGTGCGATCCCCTGGCGCCGCTCGCGCAGAGGAGGCAAGTGGATCTCGACAACGTTCACGCGATGATACAAGTCTTCTCGAAACGTGCCCTGCTTCACCATTTCGAGCACGTTCCGATGAGTGGCGGAAACCAACCGAACATCCACTTTCACGGGTTCAACACTGCCCAGCCGTTCGAAGGTCCGCTCCTGGAGCACGCGCAGCAGCTTGGCTTGCAGGGGCAGGGCCAGATCGCCGATTTCATCCAGAAACAACGTGCCGCCATGAGCGGCTTCGAATCGGCCGCGCCGGTGGCTGGTTGCGCCGGTAAACGCGCCGCGCTCGTGGCCGAAGAGTTCATCGTCCACCAGGGTATCGGGCATATTGGCACAGGAAAATGCCACGAAGGCATTCGACGACCTTGGACTCAGGCGGTGGATGGCACGGGCGATGAGTTCTTTGCCCGTCCCGGTCTCTCCGGTAATGAGAGCCGACACGTTCCAGGGGGCGATCTTGCGGGCCAGAGCGAACACCTGGTCCATGCTGTCGCCGCCAGAAACAAATTGGGAGGTCCGTCCGGGCAGACGGCTTCCAGCTGCTGTCTTCTCGCTTCCGTCGACTTGCATCGCGATCCCCGCGCGTGCGACTCGGCGTTGTCAGTGTCCTATTAACAAATAGAGCATCGCCCACCGACAAGTCAACAGTAAACTTTCAATCGAGCAAACGGATAGGTTCGAAGGCCTCGTTGCATTCATTGAGTTGTACCATTTTAGTTAACAACGCTGGCTTTGAGGCCGACCCTCACCCACCCCGCTTGGCGCCCCTCCCTTTTTCTCAACAGGCAGACGGCCCTTACCGATCGATTTCGGCCTCGCGTGGGGAGAGCGTTGTAAGGGCAGGCGTCTCCGGTTCTTGAGACTTCAGACGGCCTTCGGCGCTAACCGAGCGGGGTCCGCGGCTGGAAAATTTACAGCCTCGGGACAAAAGCGCCGCCAGAATTTCACTCTTTAGAACCATTCTCGGTCAGCCATGCCATGTGTTCTCAGTGAGTTAACAACAACCCTTATATGGTCGACGAATTGCGATGAAGGAAGCGGGAAAGGGGAGAGTGGGTCGAGGGGGGAGGAGATCGTTTGAAGTGCAAGTTCTACTGGTACTAGGAATCTGGCTCGCCAGTTCCGTCCTTGTCGGCTTGCTCGCCGGCCGTTTCTTCCAGGTTTCCCGCCGCATCCGACACCCCCTGGCACGCCGGTATCGCGTCATCCTCAGGGACTGGCATCGGAAGCCACACGTTCAGTTGTGAATCGTGGTTGGGGCCTCAGGGGTGGCCTTTCGGGCATTCGCCTCGCGACAGAGCGCCAAACCAATAGCGTGGCTATCCGAGCCTGGACGCACGAAATGGCAGGAGGCTTCGCAGCCACGAAGTCTGCGCGCTGCCGATGGCTTGGGGGTGCATTTCGCGCGCATGATCGCTGAAAGCCGCCCACAGCTCTATCATCGCTTTCTTCGGATTAACGTCCTCCGGAAGGATGAACAGTTGACCGCACGATGAGCACTTGTGGGCCAGTCCCCCGCCCTTAAGCCACAGACCTAGCACCAAGTCCAGTTGTTCGTTCATTCTTACCCCCCTAAGTTCTTGCCCCGTGGGTCCGCAAAGCGTCCGCCCGACTCGAAGCAGTGGGTACACAGGCATTGTCTCTGTTTAGTCGGAACGTCTAACGAGAACACCATTACACAATAATTACTTGGTGTATGTTCCCCACGGAACATGCTGAGAAAAATGCGCAAATGGCGCTACTAAACTGGTCAATTCTGGCGGATATTGGTCGGGGCGCCCGGATTCGAACCGGGGACCTCTTGCGCCCAAGGCAAGCGCGCTACCAGGCTGCGCCACGCCCCGACGGGCTATTCCATTCTGCCAAGGTAATGTGCCGGTGTCCAGCGCTCACGGCAGTGGTTAGTGGGCTAGCCCATTGCCGGCAGCGACTCAAGTTGAATTTTGCCCCGTTTTGGACCCCGCCGCGCCCTTTGGCGTCCGTCCTCCCGCCGTGTGACAATGAGGGCATGACGATTCCCAGGAAGCTGCCCCGCGACTCGAAATCGCTGTGCATAGTGTTCTTATTCCTCAGCTCGGCAAGCGCCTTCGCACAGGCTGTTGATAAGGACGATGAGCCGGCCGCAGTCGTTGAATTGGGAGGAGCGGGCGACTGGAACGTCAAGGGCGGATCGAGTTTCGGAGCGGACTTTGCGGCCGAAATCACACCGATCGAGCACTGGTTGGAACTTGAAGCGGGCGTTACGCCCCTGTTTACTGGTCACTCGACAGAGTGGGACACCGATTTTCTGTTCAAAAAGCCATGGGACCTGTCAAAAAAAGTGGAGTTCATGGCTGGCATTGGTCCTGAGTGGATTCACACGAGACAATACGGAATAACGACGAATTCGTTCGCCGCTGAAGGCGCACTGGACTTCATGTTCTGGCCTTCAGGAAAACACCGATTCGGATGGTATGTTGAACCGGCCTACGACTACAGCTTTGGGCATGACCATGAACGATCAGTTGGCATAACCGCCGGACTTCTGATCGCAATCCGATAGGTTTTCCAAACTGACCCACTTACCGCGCGGCATCGAGATTCAACTTCAGTCACCACCGCGCTCCCGCGCGCTGAACAGTAGGTCACTTTCACGCAGCAGTTGGCCTGACTGACATCAAAATGGGTTCGCCGGTGGGAAAAGCGGGACGCGAACTAAGCAAGTCCAACGGAATCAATAAATCGACCCAGGAAAGACAAGCGCCGGCGAGAAAATGGAGCACCCCCCACCCCCCCATCGAAAATAGGGGAAGCGAAGCCAATAAGTTGTTTGTAATCAACGAAAGCAGGAGAAAACGGGCAAGAGGCGAACCCAACCGAAGCCAACCGAAGAGCGTCAGTGGTTCAGGTTGTCAGTTCGTCGGTTCAACTGACAAGCCGACCTACTGACTCACCGAGGAGCTGCATACTGACGAACTGCTCGTCGTTGGTCAGTTCAGAGGTTCAGTTAAGAGGTATGGTTGCGCTCGCCCGCCTCCGGTCGATATATTGAATGCGGGATATTTGGACCGGAGGGCGCGGGCGTCGGCCTGCTGCCCGCGCCTTGAACGAGACTGGCCGGAGACGGTAGCCAGCCTCACACGGCTTACATGATCACCTATCGCATCGGACAAGGCGGACGTTATCTGTGGGCCAAGATCGTCAAAGCCTTCGCGGCCGCGCACATCAATCCCAACGTGCTCACGGCGATCGGATTCGGCATCAACGGGTTCGCAGCTTACCTGTTCGCCTACGGCTACTTCCGCTGGGCGGGCGCGACCGTGATCCTGGCCGCGATCTTCGATCTGACGGACGGCCCCGTAGCCCGCGTCACCGAGCGCGTCACGCCCTTCGGCGGCTTCTTCGACTCCGTCGTGGACCGCTATTCGGACCTGCTGCTGCTGGTCGGCCTGCTCGTCTACTATGGACGGATCAGCCGCTTCTTGTACGTCACCCTGGTGGCCGTGGCGATGATCGGCGCCGTCATGACCAGCTACACGCGGGCCCGGTCCGAAAACCTGATCCCCAAGTGCAAGGTCGGGTTCCTTGAGCGGCCTGAGCGCATCGTGCTGATCATCATCGGCGCGCTCGGCGACCGCATGGCGCCGGTGCTCTGGGTGATCACCGTTTTCTCGCAGTTGACCGTGATTCACCGTATCGTTTACACGTACCAGCAGACGCGGCGCATGGCGCAGCATCCGCCCGGGTCGTAACGACGCGAGCCAACACCGCAACCCTTGCGGTCAGCAGTTTGCCGCTGCGCCGGTAAGCCGTAAGGCCTGGTGCACGGTGGGGCGGCAAGCCGCGCATTCCCGAATCGGAGCATCTCCGGCATTGATCGACGTCGCTGAGACATTTCGCGAAAACGAGATCCTGATCACCGGCACCAGCGGTTTCCTCGGCAAGATCGTCCTCGGCCTTTTGATCGACCGCTACCCGGACTTCAAACACCTGCACGTGCTGATGCGTCCGGCGAGAGGCGCCGCGCCGGCCGCGCGCTTCGAGCGTGAAGTGCTGGGGTCGCCAGCGCTGCGTCCGGTGGTGGAACAATACGGGCGCCGGCATCCGGGCGCAAGTCTCGCGAGCCGCATCACGGTGTGGCCGGGCGACGTGGGGCAGCCCTCGGCCGGCCTCGCCGATCACGAAGCCCAGGGCCTCAAAGGCCGGCTTGGCCTGATCATCAACAACGCCGGACGCGTGGACTTCTTCCCGCCGCTCGACGATTCGCTGCACTCGAACGTGAACGGCGTCGAGCACCTGACCGCGCTTGCCCGCGTCACCGGCGCGCGGCTGCTCCACGTCTCCACCTGCTTCGTCTGCGGCGGGGCCGATGGCCTGGTCGAGGAGACGGAGCCGATTCTCGGATTCTATCCGCACCGCCAAGGCCCCGACGACATGAGCTTCCGCGCGGAAGACGAGCTGCGCTATTGCCGCGAGCGCATAGCGGAGATCTACAGCTCGGCCGGTGTGAACGGCGACATCGAGGAGGCCACGCGCCGCCGTCCGCGTGAACTGGCGCAACGCCTGACAGCGCTCGGGGGCCAGCGCGCCGAACATTGGGGCTGGGTCAACACCTACACCTACTCGAAGAGCCTCGGCGAGCAAGTCCTGGCGGCCCAGTCCGACGTTCCATGGACGATCGTGCGTCCGGCCATCATCGAGAGCTCGATGGCGTTTCCTTTCCCGGGCTGGATCGAGGGCGGACGCACGGCGGCGCCGCTCGTGCTGATGGCGCTCGGCGGGCTCAGGGAATGGCCCATGCGCCGCGACGCCCCGCTCGAGGTAGTGCCGGTGGATGAGGTTGCGGCAGCGATCCTGGTGGCGGGCGCGCTGCTGCTGCACGGCCAACACCGGCCGGTCTACCAACTCGCCAGCGCGGATGTGAATCCGATCCACCTTGAGCCGCTCGTGCGTCTGCTGCATGACGAGGCCCGCAAGCTCGGTTCAAATGGCCGGGGAGCGCGCTCGAGTCCATCGATGGTCGAGCGCTGGGTCCGGGGCCGGCGGCGTCCGGGCGGTCCACGCTTTCTTTCCGCGGCCCAGGCCCACGCCCGCCGCGCGCGTCAAGAGCGGCGGCTCGCGCGCACGCAACACTTCATCGCCCGAACGCGCGCAGTGCTTCAGGCCTTGAGCCTTCCCGGTCACCAGCGCCTGGCGGGTTGGAGCACGGCGCTCCGCACCTTCGGGTTGCAGTCCAGTTTCCGCGAACAGACCCTGGAGCAGTACCTGCCCTTCGTCCTTCACAACCGCTACGTCTTCGAGTGTGAGAATATTCGCGCCGCCTACTCGCTGATCAGCCCCGAAGACCGGTCGCGTCTGCGGTGGGCGCCCGAAAAAATTGACTGGGAGTATTACTGGACCCACAACCAGATCCGCGGCATCCAGAAGTGGGTGCAGCCCGGAGCTGTAAAGGATTGGTCGATCCAGGTCTGAGAGCAAGCCTCGCGCCGGTCAAGCCGGAGCCGCTACGGAACATTTTGTGAACCCCTTGTGGATCGCCATCTGGCTCAGCCAAAGATTGACCCATGCGCCTGGGAAAAGGCATACTGCGGAAAGCCCACATCTGTGAGACCGGAGGCAAGTGCAAGCGGAAATCATCAAATTCGATGAGTTCGAGCTCGACCTCGGGCGCTACGAGTTGCGCCGGCAAGGGCAGCCCTTGAAGCTCGAAAAACTCCCCATGGAACTGCTGATCCTGCTGGCGGAGCGCGAGGGGCAACTGGTCACCCGCGAGGAGATCATCCAGCGCGTCTGGGGCGACAATGTTTACGTCGACACGCGACAGGGCATCAACACCGCGGTGCGCAAGATCCGGCTGGCGCTCAAAGACGATCCCGATCAGCCGCGCATACTGCTGACCGTGGTCGGGAAGGGCTATCGGCTGCTTGCGCCGATTGTGATCGCGCCCGGCGGCGAGACGGGAGTCGAAACGGCTGGGACGATCGACGCTGCGCCCGAGCCTTCTGCCGGTCCGGATCTCAAGCCGGCGTCCGAAACGCCTCCAGCGATCGCTCCGAGTGCCGCACCCACTGGCGCCGTCGCCCCCGTCGTCGATCCCGCGCTGGCTCGCGCCTTATTTTTGGTAATCCAGGCAGGCTATCTGACGCTTTACGGGGCAGCCTTCGCGCACCTGCCGGGAATCCGGCGCCTGGCACTGCCTGCGGGCACTGCGCAATTCACGCTGATCGCCGGCTTGCTCGGCGCAGCCGTTCATCTATACTTGAGCGCGGCCGTGGCCTTCAACTTTCCGGGCTCGGGCCGGCTGTTCCGGCAGATTTTCCCCGCCGTGCTGGCGCTCGATGTCCTCTGGTCGGCATCGCCACTGTTCCTTTTCGAGCGCTGGGGTGAGCTGACGCTGCTCTTCGTGGCCATGCTCGCCTTCCTGCCCTTTTCGCAGCGGACGCTGATGCGGTCCGCGTACGGCGTGGAAAGCGGTCGGCGCGTGTAGCGGCAAGAAGCCGCCCGGCTGCGATTCAAGCGCGCTGAATTCCGAGGGCGCGCCTTCAACAACCGAAATGGCAACCGCCACCCAATTCGACCGCAGCGCCGTTGAGGAGCAGGTTCTCGAGATCATCCGCGAGATCCTGCGCGAGCTCGGATCGGAGCAGGCGGCGCGCAGCGCCAAGCTCAACTCGACCCTGGAACGCGAGCTCGGGCTCGGTAGTCTGGAGCGCGTTGAGCTGCTGGTGCGCTGCGAGAAGCGGTTCGGGCGCCAATTGCCGGACACGCTGGCGCAGAGCGCCGAGACACCCGCCGACTGGGTTCGCGCGCTGGCCGTGGGCCAAACGAGCGGCAACGGACGGCAGCGTTACCGCATCGAGCAGCCCGAGCGCGAAGCGCCCGTGGCGCCGGACTCCGCCCGCACCTGGACCGAAGTGCTGTGGCGGCACGCCGAGATAGAACCGGACCGCGTCCAGATTCATTTGCTCGAAGGCGACTCCGGCCAGGACATCACCTACGCCCAACTGTTGGAGGTCTCGCTACGGGTGGCGGCCGGCCTGCGAGCCCGCGGCCTGCAGCCGAACGAGACGGTGGCCATCATGCTGCCGACTTCGTCCGATTTTTTCTACTCGTTCTTCGGCGTGATGCTGGCCGGCGGGGTGGCCGTACCGATCTATCCGCCCGCGCGCCCCGACAAGATCGAGGAGTATGTCCGGCGCCAGGCAAAGATTCTGCACAACGCCGAAGTACGGTTCCTGGTCACGTTTGACAGGGCGCGCTCCGTCTCGCACTTGATGGGCCTCAGCCTGCCGAGTCTGGTGGGCGTGACCTCGGTCGAGGAACTGGAACGTGTCGGGCGCGACAGCGGCACGCGGCCCCGGGCGGCGGATATCCAATCGTCCGACATCGCGTTCATCCAGTACACGTCCGGGTCGACCGGTGACCCGAAAGGCGTGGTGCTGACGCAGTCCAACGTGCTGGCCAACGTGCGCGGCATCGGCTCGGCCGTGAAGTTCCGCCCGGACGACGTGGTCGTCACCTGGCTTCCGCTCTACCATGACATGGGCTTGATCGGTTCCTGGCTTTTCAGCGTCTACTACGGCGCGCCCATCACGGTGCTCTCGCCCCTCGACTTCCTCTCCCGGCCGGAGCGCTGGCTCTGGGCCCTGCACGATTCCGGCGGATCGCTCTGCCCCGCCCCGAATTTCGCTTACGAGCTCTGCGCCCGCAAGATTCGCGAGGAGGCGCTGGCGGGTCTGGACCTGAGCCGCTGGCGCGTGGCGATCAACGCCGGTGAGGCGGTGTTGCCGGAGACCCTGGCGCGCTTCGCGCAACGCTTCGCTCCCTATGGATTTCGTTCCGAGGCTTACGTGCCCTGCTACGGCCTGGCCGAGTCCACGGTGGCGCTGACGTTTCCGGCCGTCGACCGGCCGCCCGTCATCGACGCGATCGAGCGTTCCGCCTACTCGGGCGAAGGGCGTGCCGTACCCGCGCAGGGATCGGCGGCCGTGAACGGCGGGCCCGCCGACCCCGATCTGCTGCGATTTGTCGCCAACGGAGCCCCCTTGCCGGGTCACGAAGTCAAACTCGTGGATGATGACGGGCGCGTGGTCGGCGAGCGCGTCCAGGGGCGCATTCTCTTTCGCGGCCCCTCGCGCACGCCCGGCTACTACCGCAATCCCGAGGCCAGCGCTGCCGTGACCGATGCCGAAGGCTGGATGGATTCCGGCGACCTCGGCTACTGGGCAGGCGGCGAACTGTTCGTCACGGGCCGCGCCAAAGACCTGATCATTCGCGCCGGCCACAACATCGTGCCTCAGGAAATCGAGGCTGTGACCGCCGAGGTGAAGGGCGTCCGCCGCGGATGCGTTGCCGCCTTCGGCAGCCGCGACCCGCGCTCGGGCACGGAACGCGTGGTGGTGGTGGCGGAAACCCGCGAGGCACACGCCCAGGAACGCAAGCGGATCAAAGCCGAGATTGTGCACCGCGTGGCCGCCGCCGGCGTGCCGCCCGATCGCGTGGTGCTGGCGCCGCCCGGGGCCATTCCCAAGACATCGAGCGGCAAGATTCGACGTCATGAAACCAGGCGCCTGTACGAAGCGGGCAAGCTCGGGGGCACGAATCGCCCGCCGTGGCTTCAAATCGCCAGCCTCGCGATCGGCAACCTGGGCGTTTGGGCTTTCCGCCGGCTGAGGAAAGCCTCCCTGGTCCTGCGTCGAGGCTACAGCGCGGCGGTCTGGACTAGCCTGTCCGCGGCCGGTGGCGCCCTCTTGAGTATCCTGCCGGACGCCCACCGGCGCGCTGGAGTGGCACGGCTGGCCTTCCGAGGCATCCTGCGCCTGACCGGCCAGCCTGTAAAGCTGGAACTCGCCACAGCTCTGCCGAGCCCGGCGATCCTGGTCGCGAATCGAGCCGGCGCGCTCGATGAACTCATCCTGGCCGCGGCTCTGCCTCGACTGCTTCTGCTCGCCGACACCGGCGACGTGGCCTTCATGCCGGCCCGGACTTCCCGGCTTCTGCGCCATCTGGTGCTCCAGCCGGTCGCGGGTGAGACGCACCCGCCGGGCGGAGGACTGCGGGCACGAATCCTTCAGGCGCTCGAGCGCGGTGAATCCGTGCTGGTGCTCTCCGATGGCGCGGCAGGCGCGCCGCCACACTTGAGCCGTTTCCGTCTGGACGCCTTTTACGCCGCCGACGTGACCGGCAAGGCTCTCGTACCCGTGGGCGTGCGCGGAACCTCGCACGTGCTCGACCCGCGGCACCACGGCATGCACCATCGCGCCGTGATCAAGGTCGGACGCGCGATTCAACCCGGCGCCTGCGCCGAGCGCGAGATCGTCGAACTGCGCGAGCGTGTGCGCGCTGAGATTGCCGAGCTGTGCCGGTGAGAGGCAGGTGTTCGGTGTCAGGTGCCACGTGCCAGCCTTAGCTCGACTACTCGTCTGCTTCGCGATCGGCTCCATTCCCTTTGCCGTCATTTCCATGGCGGGTTCCGGCATTAATATTCGCAAGGTCGGTTCCGGCAATCCGGGCTTCAACAACGTGCTCCGCGTCAGCAAGGGCCGGGCCGTCCTCGCGCTCATCGGCGACATGGGCAAGGGTTATCTGGCAGTGTGGCTGGTGCTCAAGGCCTGGCCTTTGCCAACCCCCTGGCCAAGCGCCATCGGCTGGCCCTGGGCCTGCGGATTTGCGGCTGTTCTCGGCCATTGTTTCTCGCCGTGGCTCCGCTTCAACGGCGGCAAAGGCATCGCCACGTCGGGCGGCGTCATGCTGATGCTTTACCCCGTCTGGGCGGTGATCGCTCTGGCGTACTTCGCGGTCAGCCGCGTCGGGATGGGCAAGCTCAAGTGGCGCGAGGCCGGCGCTACAGCTTCGCTCACCACGTGGGTCCTCTTTACGATTCTTATGCTGATCTTCGTCAGCCGGGCTGACGCCGGCTATTCCGCGGTGATGACGCTGTTCCTGTTTGCGCGGCACCATGCCAATCTGAGGAAGCTGCTGGCAGCACCTGACAAAGTGGCAAGTGGCAAGTGACTGCAAGTGACAAGTGGCGAGTGACGGGTACACCGAGTGACGATGTGGCCCGACTTGTCACTCATCCCTTGCCTCCCGGCGAATCACCGATTCACACCACGCAAATTGTTAACGAGCGTGATGAAGTGGTGAAAGACGGACAGCGGCAGATGCCGCGCCATGAAGACGAAGAGCTTGTTGGGAAGGCCGGGCACAACGATAAGGTCGCCCCGGAGTGTGTGCCGGACTGCGATACGCGCGATCTTTTCGGGCGTCACGCCGGCGCTTCTGTTTCGCTCGGGGATTCCGGCGCGCGCGCGAAACTCCGTTTGCGTTACCCCGGGACAGAGGACAGTCACAGTCACTCCCGTGCCGCTCAACTCCGCTCGCAGCGCGGCCGAGAACGACCAGAGGAACGATTTGCACGCGCCGTAAACCGTCTGGTAAGGAACCGGCGCGAAGGAGTACACGGAGCCGACGTTGAGAATGTGACCGTGTTTGCGCGCCACCATGCCGGGCGCGACGGCCTTCGTCAATTTCAGCATCGCGTCAAGCTGAACCCTGACCATGCCCAGTTCCTGATCGAGGTCAGTCGCGAGAAATGTCCCCTTCACGCCGAATCCCGCATTATTGACCAGGACGCCGAAGGGCAACTGCGCGGCTGACAGGGCGCCGACCAAGGCATCGGTCGCGCCTGGATCGGCAAGATCGGCGGGGTGCGTCTCGGTCCTAACGTGGAACTTCAGAGCGCAATCGGCGGCCACCTGTTCCAGTGCTTGCCGGTTGCGGGCCGTCAAGAACAGATGGTAGCCCTCGGCCGCGAACGCGTACGCGAGCGCCTTGCCGATGCCTGAGGAAGCGCCGGTGATGAGCGCCCATTTTCCACCATCTACCATGGATGGCCAACTTCGATTCCCGGCGCCGTTCCCCGCCGAAGGCGGCGAGCCGCCTTACGCGCTCTGATTGCCGGCGCCGAAGATGTTGGCGGGATCGAGGCTCCGCTTCAGCTCGCGCTTCCACTCGAGAGCGGCAGGCGACATGACGGCCGGCAGGAACTCCTGGCGGATTTTACCGACGCCGTGATGGTGCGAGAGCGAACCGCCGCTGCGCAGGATCTCTTCGCGAGCGATGTTTTCGAGCTCGTGATAAACGCGCGAGGGATGCGGAACGCCTTTGAAGTAAAAACCGAAGTAGAAATAAATCGCGGCGCCGGTTTGATACATCTGCGTAACGCGAGCCGTTACGAAAACCTTGTGGGGAAGGTTCCGCGCCTTATATTCCGCCTCCAATCGCCGGGTGACGTTCGCGATCAGGGGCAGCACATCGCTCCAGGCGGCGGAGGTCTCAAAAGATTCGGCGACGATGTAGTAGTTCATCAAAAAGTCACGGATGTAGGCTATGCTGAAGGTGAGCTGGTAGCCACGCCGCCCGTTCTCCGCTCCTGCCTTCATGCCGCCGTGCCTCGAAGCCAGGCGGTACACGGTCCGTTCCTGATCGGCCACTTCGCGCGCCGTGCCTTCGAAGACCAGCGTGCACACCACCATCTTGTCCGGGTCAAACCCCTTGAGCTTGGTCACGAAGAACTTTTCCGCGCGGCTCTTGAGAGCCCCCAGACCCTGCGTGGCGGCTTTCAGCGCCATGCCGAATTTGAACTGCGCGTTATCGATGAGGCGGACGCTCGCAGGGAGCGCCGGCTCCCGCGCGAGTTCGCGCACGAAGGCAAAGCCGTCCTCGAAGGTCGGGAAAAGAACGGACCCGTAAGCCTGCACTTCCGGCAAAGGGAAGATTTTCACGACCGCCGAGGTGATGATGCCGAGCGTTCCTTCCGAGCCGAACAGCAGGCGGCGCAGATCGGACCCGATGGATTCGCGGGGAACGCAGATCGCGCGGTCGAGTTTTCCGTCGGCCGTGGCGACGGTAACGTCAAGCACCAGGTCTTCGATGTTCCCGTACTTGTTCTTCTTCATGCCGCTGGCATTGGTCGCGATCCAGCCGCCGAGCGTCGAAAACTCCACGCTGTCCGGCTCGTGACCCATCGTGTAGCCGTAGGTGCGAAGCTGGGCGGCGATGTTGCGCCCGATGGCGCCGGCCTGGATGCAGGCCATCAGATTGGCCTTGTCGATCCATAGAACCCGGCTCATGCGCTGCATATCCACCGACACGATGAAGCGCCGCTCGTCAGGCGCGCAGCGCAGGGCGTCCGTCACGTTCGTCCCTCCGCCGAACGGAATCAGCACAACGCCGTGCCGCTCGGCCGCCGCAACCAATTGCGCCACCTGTTCATCGGACTCGGGAAACACCACCAGATCGGGAATCCGCTCCAGGCGCTCGTGCTTGATGGCGAACACCTCGTCCTGGGTGTGGCCGTGCCCGTGACGCAGACGCAGGCGGCCGTCGGTCGCAGCCTGGTCTGCTTTCAGGAAGCGCGCGATTTCGCTTTGAAATGCCGGATTCTCGAGCGCGGGCGCGATATAGCTCGGATAGGAACCCGGATCGGAGTCTTTGGGATCGAACTCGATGCCGAGCACGTCCCGAACCCAGGGCAGCAAGGCGGGAAGTTCAACGCCGCTTAATTCGTAACGATGGCCCGTCAGGACGGCGTTCCCTCTTTCGTTGATCGCGAAGCCGGTATCCGAAAATCCCCAGACGTCGAGACTCACGGCGTCGTGCGGATCGGGCGGCAGCGGTTCAGGATAGATCAGTGCTTTTTCCTGTACGGCTGTGGGTGACGGCATGTCGCTTCTCCCTGCGCTATGTAGGCCCGGCAGGCGCTCTCACACGCGTTCTCCTGCGCACGACCATTGTGGAGTCTATCGCCGGTCTGCGGCAAGGCCAAGGGCGATGTCGCCGGACCCTTGGCGCGGGGCGCGCTTCCGAGGATACACTGTGCAATCCGGCAGCAGGCCCTTCGCCGGGGCAACCCATGGACCGCAAAATCGCAGCCATCGTCAATCCTTGCGCGGCCAGCGGACGCGCCGGGCGCCTGTGGCCGGGTCTCGCCGCGCGATTGCGGGCGCGTCTCGGCGACCTGACCGTGCGCGTCACCGGCTCGCCCGGTCACGCCACGCGCATCGCTCGCGAGCTCATCGCGAGCGGTTTCGACCTCATCATCGCCGTGGGCGGCGACGGCACCGTGAGCGAAGTCGCCAACGGGTTCCTCCGCGACGACGCGCCCATACGGAGCGACGTCCAGCTCGGTATCCTGCCGGTCGGCACTGGGGGCGACTTCCGTCGCACTCTGGCGATCCCGTCGGACGCGGGCCAGGCCATCGAAATCCTCGCCGAAGGCAGACCGCTTACGCTCGACGTGGGCAAGGCGTCGCTCGTCGCCCCGGATGGCTCTCCGGTCGAGCGCTACTTTGTGAACCTCGCGAGCTTCGGCATGGGCGGGGATGTGGCCGCCGGCGCCAAGAATATCCTGACGGCCCTCGGAGGCAAGAGCGGTTTCTTCTGGGCCACGCTCAAGACCCTGGCCACCTATCGCGGCCGACGCGTTGAGATCGAGCTGGACGGAAATGGCCGGCTGCTGCCCTTCTTCATCACCAACGTGGCCGTGGGCAACGGCCGTTACCATGGCGGCGGCATGCAGCCCTGCCCCGAGGCGATCGTGAACGACGGGGCGTTCGACGTGACCGTGATCGATTACCTGAACCCGCTTGAAGTGCTGCGCGACATCGGCGTGCTCTACTCGGATAACGTCTATAGTCATCCCAAGGTCCGCCGGATGCAGGCCCGTCGGGTCACGGCCCGCGCCGCGCAGCCGACCTGGGTGGAAGTGGACGGTGAGCCGCTCGGGCGCTTGCCCCTCGAAATCGAGATGCTGCCCGAGCGCCTGAACGTGCTGCTCAGCCCGTCGAGCCCGTATTTTCAGAACCGGTGACGAAGCACGCTTCATGGCTGGCGGAGCGCGTTGTCGATCTCCACCTGGTGCCGCTCAAGCAGCGTTCCGGTGGCGTGATCGACGGACACCAGCGCCATCTGGTAACTGACCTGCGCCTGCACGAGGGCCACCTCCGCCTGCGCGAGCTCGGTCTGGGCCTCGAGCACAAAATAGATCTGCTCCGTACCGAGCTCGTACTTTCGCTGCTCGGAATCCGCCGTCTTCTGCGCGAGATCGCGAGCGATCTTGGCCGCCGCGATGGAGAGTTTGGCCTGCTCCAGGCTGTGCACGGCGTTTCGGACGTCGAGGTTCACGGTCTGATCCTCGCGCCGCATCTCGTAAAGGTCGTTGCGCTTCGTGACCGCCGCCTGGCCCAGGGCCGCGCGCGCGCCGCGATTCCGTACCGGCAGGTTCAGCGTGAGCCCGACGCTGTAGGTGGGATAGCTGAAGTGAAAGAGCTGCGAGAGCGCGTCCCCGAATCCGCCCGGGATCACCACCGCGGGGGTCACCAGCGTGTTGTACTGAATGCCGCCGATGCCCTGCGAGCTGTAGAATCCCTGCAGCTCCAGGTCGGGCAGCAGGGTGTTGTGAGCCAGGCGGATGTTGATGTCGTCGGCGGCCAACTGCTCGCGCAGGCTCGAGAACTCCGGCCGGTGCTGGCGGGCCTCGGCCATGGCCGTGGACACGTCAATGCTAAAAAGCGGTTCCTCGGGCGAAGGCTCTTCCACCAGGTCCAGGTCGAGCGCGGCGATGTTCGGGTCGAGGTCGGCGCCGATCACCTGGCGGAAAGCATCTTCGGCCTGCTTGAGCGCGTACTCCGCCTGTATGGCGCTCACCCGGCGTTGCGCCACCTGCGATTCGGAGCGGTAGATATCGAGCGGCGGCAACGCTCCGAGTTCGAGCGCGCGTTTGTCGTGGTCGTAGCTGGCCTGGGCCTGCTTCACGGACTCCTCGGCCACGCGCAAGCTCTCGCGCGCCAGCACCACCGCCCAATATTGATTGATCGCCTGCTGGATCGAGGTGTTGATCTGAGCTTCAAAAGTAGCCTGGGACGACTGAAGGCCGTGCTGCGCGATCCGCACCGGCGCCATATTCGGGAAAAAACCGCGATTGCGCAGCAGCGGTTGAGTGACTTGCAGAGTCAAACCGGCCGTGAGGTAGGGGTTGATAAAATAATAGGAGCTGTTGGTGTCGCCTTTGCTGCCGGTAAAGCTCCCTTGGAGGTTGGTGCCCGTTTCAAAAGTCTGGTTATAGGCCACCAGGCCCTGCTGCGTGAGCTGGTTCAGGGTCTGGTTGTTTACGGGCGTCACGCCGACTCCCTGCAACAGGTTGTCGGCCTCGGAAATGCTTCGCTGATCGCTGCCGTTGGCGGTGAGAACGGGATCAAAAGGCCGGTAAGCCCCGAGCACGCTATAGCGCGCCTGGTCCACGGGCGAGCGAGCGATACGGACGTCGGTGTTATTCAGCAGCGTCAGCCGGATGGCGTCTTCAAGCGTGAGCCGCAACCGGCCGTTCACGACGTGATCGCGGAGGGCGGATGGCGGCGGCAGCGTCCCGGGTGTCGCAATCCGCGCCGTCTGGGCGGAGTCTCCGGCGGCCCGGCCCGCAAGGGAGCTCGCGGCGATCAACACCAGCGGCAACAGTCCGCATCTCACCAACCTCCGGAGTCCACAATTCAGATGAACCGTCACTAAACACCCCCTTGCTACCAATAGTCAGCTCGGTGCTCTCAGTGGCGATCAAAAACGAAACACGCAGGGCACGGAGCGCTCGACGCTCTCAATGTTGAAGGCTGAAAAGCACAGAGGACGCTGAGATCAGAATTCCTGGTGGCGCTGTTTGGCCTTATGCTGCTGTCACTCGCCACTTGTCACTCGTCACTTGCTTCATTCGTACCGGATCGCCTCGACCGGATCGAGTTTGGCTGCCTTGACGGCGGGATAGGTTCCGAAAATCAATCCCACCGAAACCGAGACCAGGAAGGCCAGCAGGATGGAACCCACGGTCACAATCGTAGACCAGCCGGCGAGCCAGGCGATCAGCCTCGAGATGCCGAAGCCAAAGCCGATGCCGAGCAGCCCGCCGACGAACGAGATCATCACCGCCTCAAGCACGAACTGGCGCACAATGTCGCCGCGGCGCGCGCCCACCGCGCGGCGTACGCCGATTTCGCGCGTGCGCTCCAGGATGCTGGCCAGCATGATATTCATGATGCCGATGCCGCCCACCAGCAGCGATATGGAGGCGATGGCCACCATCACCACGCTGAACAGGCGTTCGGTGCGCCGCTGCTCGGCCAGCAATTCGGCCGGAACAATCACGCTGAAGTCTCCGGCGTGATGATGAGACGCGTTGAGGATTCCGCGCACCAGGGTGGCGGCTTCCAGGCTGTCCGCGGTCGGGTTGAAGTGCAGGTAGATGCCGTCGATCTCGTCCCGATACGAGCTGTAATTGTCTTCGAGCCTGAAGATGGCCGCGTTCAAGGGCACGTAAATCAGGTTGTTCAGGTCCTCGCTCGGCAGCCCGGAGGAGTCGGCGGCGGCGGTCAGTTGGGGTCCCACCACGCCCACCACGTGAAACCACTGCTCGTTCACCTTCACGTAGCGCCCGATCACCTCGCCGGGACCAAACAGCGCGATCCGGGCGGCTTCCCCCAGCACGCACACGGGCTCGCCGCGCGCGGTCTCGCCCGCGTCAAAGAACCGGCCTTGCGTCACGGCGAGCGCGGCGATCGTACGGTAAGAAGGCTCCACGCCGAACACCACGGGCATCTGGCCCTGCGGCTTCGGGATCATCTTGGAGGGCGCGAAACGCTTGCGAGGCGTGGAAGCGGCGATTCCGCTGACGTTGGAGCTGATGACCCGGTAGTCCTGAAATGACAGCCCCTGTGACAGCCGCCGGATCTTCTGGTGCTGCTGGTCGTCCGTGGTCTCCTTGGCCTCAACGATCAGGTTGCGCACGCCAAGCTGCTCGATGAATGCCAGCACCTTTTGCTGCGCGCCCGCGCCGATCGAAAGCATGGCCAGCACCGCCGCCACGCCGAAGATCATGCCCAGCATGGTGAGCAGCGAACGCAGCTTGCGGACCAGCAGGTTGTCGAGACCCAGGCGCAGGTCCGGGAGCAATTGGCTGAACGCGCGCCGTTCGGACCTGACGGCGGCGGCCACCGTGCTCATGGCATGCCTCCGGGCATCGTGAGCGAGCTCGGAGCCGGCTTCTCGTCGGTTCCCTTTTCTTCCGGATTCACCAGGGCGACCTCTGTGCCCTCCGCAAGCCCTTCAATAGCCGCATCGCTTTCATTCACCGCGCGCAAGTGCACGTCGTGCGATACGAAGCCGGCGCCGTTCCTGACGTAAACCACGGTCTTCCCGGCCTTGCGGAACACAGCCTGGCGCGGCACCAGCAACCCGCCCTTCACCTGTCCGCTCAGGATCGTCACTCGGGCGGTAAACCCCGGGCGCAGGCGTGGATCGGCATGGTCCAGTTGCAGCGTGGCGTTGAACGTCTGGGCCGAATCGCCCCCAAAGAGATCATCGCTCGAGGCGCTCGCGGCCACGCCCTGCACGGTTGCGTGCAAGGCTACGCCGGGCAGGGCGTCCACCTGCACGTCCGCCGTCTGGCCGGCTTTCAGATTGGACCGGTCGGCCTCGCTGATCTTGACCGAGAGCTCCATCTCGCCGCTATCGAGAACTTCGGCGATCCCGTTGCCCGGGTTCACCTGGTCGCCATCGCGGTAATCCGGTATGGTCATCCCCGTGAAGAAAAAACCGCCCGAAGCGCGCGTGTTACCGCGTACTTTCACAAAGCCTGCGAGCGGGGAGCGCACTTTCATGCTGTCGATGTTGCGCTGGGCCTCTTCGATGGCAAGCTGCGCTTTGTGGCGTTTCTCTTCGGTCACCGCCAGGGTCGCCTGGCTCGAGGCTGCGTGCGATTGCGCGTCTTGTTCCAGTTGAGCCAGCACCCGCTTGGCCTCTTCGAGCTTGAGAAGGTTCTTCTTGGCGTCGATGGCGCTCACCAGCTCGTTGCGGCTGACGTCGAGCTCGGCCTGACGCACATCGAATCGCGCTTTGAGCAGCGCCACCTGGTCCTGGGCCGCCAGCACGTCGGCGTCAGCCTTGGCCTTGCTGATCTCCTGCTCGGCCTGGGCCACGTCGGCATGGGCCTGCGCCAGGTTGTACTCCTGCTCGCTCGGATCGAATTCCATCACGATGTCGCCGGCTTTCACGGCCGTGCCCGAAGTGAGCAGATGCAGGATCTGAAGGGATCCGCCGCCAATCGGCGGAGCAATCAGCATCGAACTGCGCTTGGCCCGCATCTCGCCGGTCGCATAAGCATTGAGATTCAGGTCGCCGCGGCGCACCCGCTCGACGGGCACGGCGGCCGGGCGGTTCGCGGCCACACTCCGGAGCGAGGCGCGCACCGCCAGAACGGCGCCGGCCGCCACCAGCACGATGATCAGCCAGCGGATTGTGCGTTTGAAGGTCATGTCAAGCCAGGGCGCAGCAAGCAGCGCCACTACGGCTTTTCCGTCGGATCTTTCAGCGCCACGCGCTCGCCCGGCTTGAGCCCCTGGGAGATCAGCAAATTGCTTTCGCTGCGCCGTCCGACTTCGATCGGCCGCTCTTCGAAATGCGACCCGCGCAAGACATAGGCCACGCTTTCACCCGCCTTCTGAAACACTGCCTCGGGCGGGACCAGCACGGCGTCCGGCACGCGGTCGACGGCCAGGCGGGCGGTGGCGTTGATTCCCGGCCTCAGCCGCTCATCCGCCTGATCCACGCCTACCTCGACCTCGAAGTTCCGTGAAAAAGGCCAGCCGCTGCCGAAATCCACCGTGGCCATCGTGCTGATCTCAACAAGGCGTCCGGTGAACTCTCGATCGGGAACGGCGTCCACGTGGATCGAGGCGGTCTGGCCCGTCGCGATGCGAGCGCGGTCGGTCTCATCAGCCCGCACGTCCAGTCGCAGCGTGGTGAGATCGGGGATCTCGAGGATCCCGGCGCCTGGCCACGCCCGGTCGCCTTCCTTGAATTCGCGGCCGCCGCCGAAGACGAACTCGTTGCCCGCCCGCCAGTTGGTGAGCACGGTGACTACGCCATCGAGGGGCGAGCGCAAGGTGAGTGCGGCGATCCGGTGCTCCGCCAGGCGAACGTCGAAAAGGGCCTTGTCGTACTTCTGCTTCTTGCCTTCGATATCCGCGGCGGCGCCTGCTACATCGGATTTGACCTTCTGCGTGGCTTGATCGAGCTTGCTTTGCGAGTCCGTTACCGCGAGCTTCGCTTCGTCGCCTTCGATCTTGGAGACGATCTCGCCCTTGCTCGCGTCCAGCTTGGCGGAGTCAACATCGAAGCCGGCCTTCAGCAGGTCGGTGCGATCCTGTTCCTGCGCAAGTTTTCCCTGCGCCTGGGTCTGGCCGATCTCCGCCTCGGCGGCCTTCAAGGCTGAGCGGTCCTGCGCCAGCTCCTGTTCGAGCTTGGTGGCGTCGAACTGCACGACCACGTCGCCCTTCTTGACGTGCGAACCGGTGTGGGCGAGCTTCAGGATCTGCAGATCCTCGGCGTCGGATGGAGCATTGACCGATATGGACCGGATGGCCTTCAGCCGGCCCCGCAGCTCGAGATAGTCCACAAACTCGCCGCGCTGTACCTGGGCCGTAGGGACGAGCGGCTTGGAATTAACCCGGCGCAGGGCCGCGAAGCCGCCGATCACGATCACGACAGCGCCGAGCGCCAGCACGAGCCAGCGATTCCGTTGCCAGATGGAGCGAATGAGCGTCATAGCAGGTTCGCGGCGACCTTTTCTAGCGGACAGACCACCCCAGCGCCGACCCGATCAGCAAAGCAATCACTGATTCTAAAGGAGATAGTGGGTTCGTTCCGCGATTCAGCGTGTTTTTTTCGATTCTCCAGCTCCGACTTCCCCACCGACTCCCTCTGATGCCCGCGCAGAGCAGCTTATCGGACTCCGTTAGGGCTGCAGCTCACCGCGGCCTTGCTTCCGTCTAGAGCCATTGCTGATTCTAAAGGACATAGTGGGTTCGTTCCGCGATTTTGGCTTCTTTTTCCGCGCGTTTCCGCCCCGTCAAGCAAAACTTCGGTCCGGTCAAGCCTTGCCTCGCAGCACGACGTCATTCTGCTTGAGGCCGGAAAGAACCACCGCTTCAAGATCGCTCTCGGCACCGAGCTGGATGGCGCGCTTCTCAAAGCCTCCGCCCGCCTTGACCCAGGCATAGGCCTTGCCGGCCTCGACCGACACGCTGTCACGGGGCACGACCAGAACGTCCGGCACATGCGCGATCTCCACATCGACCGCCGCGGAAAGATCGGGCGTCAGCCTCGGCTCGCTTCCGTCGATGCGGTAGGTGGCGATAAACGTCCGGACCTTGTCCGAGAACTCGCTCGTCTCACCGACCGGCGCGAGTTCCACGAGCCTGGCGGGAAAGGACAGGTCAGGGTAGGCGTCTAGGTGCGCGGTGGCGCGCTCAGCCGCATCAAGCGCCAGCACGTCCTCCTGATTCACCTTGAGCCGCACCTCCATAGCCGAGGGGTCCACGACCTGCATGAACGCGGACCAGGGATACACCTGATCGCCTTCTTCGACGCGGCCCATGGAGCCGCCCTTCCAGATGCTGTTGAGCACCACGGTGCCGTCGATGGGCGAGATCACCCGCATCCGCTGCTGGTTGTCCTGGGCGTGGGTCATGATCTCTTGGGCGCGGTCGCGTTGAATCTCGAGATCGTGGATGTCCGCCTGGGCGGCGCGCCGTTTCAGGTCAAAGGTGGTATGGAGCTGCTTAAGATTGGCT
Organism: Terriglobia bacterium; assembly: GCA_035949375.1. Taxonomy (GTDB): domain Bacteria; phylum Acidobacteriota; class Terriglobia; order UBA7540; family UBA7540; genus Gp13-AA77. Next base: position 43,307 of record DASZIG010000059.1, read on the forward strand.
TCGGCTTCGGTGAGCGCCTCCTGGTTCTTTTCCGCGTCGATGCGCGACAGGATCTCGTTCTTCTGAATGTCGAGCTGAGCCTTCTGGAGCGCGTCTTCGGCCTGCTGCAATTCGGCCTGATCTTTGGCCTGCGCGGCGTCGGCGTCCGCCTGTTTGTGGGTGATCTGGTCCACCAGGTCCTTGTATTCCGCCTGCTTATCGAGGAAGGCCTTGATCTGGGGCTGGGCGTCGAACTCCACCAGCGCGTCGCCGCGATGGACTTTGGCGCCCGCCGGCAGGAGCTTGGTGATGGTCAACTGCTCGATGGTGCTGCCGGCGATCCGAGGGGCCGTGATAGAGAGGGACTGCACCGCAGACACGGTTCCCGCGAGGCGCAGGGTGCTGACGAAATCCCTCCGGACAACGGTGGCAGTGTGAACGGCGGCATTGGCCGGCGTTGAAGCGCGCGAGCGCCACAGCAGCGTGGCGCCGGCAGCGCAGAGCAGCAGGACAACCGCCGAAGCAACGGCCAGCCTGGTATTGCGCCTCGGCACTTCGGGCGGCGATGTGGGTACGACCGGAGGTGCCGGCGGAGCCGCCTCGCGCGGGCTCTCGATTTCAGTGATAACGTGGTTGTACCTGAGGTTAATGCGTCCCCCTGCCGCGACCGCAATTCCGGCAGCGCGTTCCGTCTACCTGGATATCATACCTCTAAAGAACTCTTGTATTTGGACTGTATCGGGGTCCAAAAGGTTAGCCGAAAAGGGATCCTGAGACGTGGCGGGACAAGCCGCCTCTACCAGTACATCTCCTTGAGGACGTCCTCGGCAATCTGCAGGGTGCGATCGATGTCGGCCTCGGTGTGGCTGAATCCAACGTGTCCGCGCTTCAGGTTGACGGGCATCAGGAACACGCCCCGTTCGATTATCCGGCGGCGGTAATCCAGAAACCGGACGGCGTCGTTTCCGAGCGCGTCCGCATAGTTCTCAATTGGCCCGGGCGTGAAGTAAGTGACAAAGACCGACCCGAAGCCTGCCACCGTGGCGTTGGTCCCGAGGCGCGCGTGTATTTCGGCGAGACCCCCACGCAGCCGCGCCCCGAGCGCAAATATCCGCTCGTGCACCGGTTCGCGTTCGAGGATGGCCATTGACCCGAGCGCGGCCGCGAGCGCCGCCGGATGCCCGTGATACGTGCCGGCAAAGTAAGTATCGCCGCCCTCGCGCGTGCTGAAGTGGTCCATCACTTCGGCGCGTCCGCATATCGCCGCCAGAGGAAACCCGTTGGCGATCGCCTTGCCGAAGGTGGCGAGATCGGGACGGACGCCGCACAAGGTCTGGTAGCCGCCCAGGCTGTGGCGGAATCCGGTGATGACTTCATCGAAGATCAGGAGTGTCCCGTGGGACGCGCTCAGCTCGCGCAATCCCTCCAGGAAGCCAGGGCGAGGCAGCACGCACCCCATGTTGTGCGCGACCGGCTCCACGATGATCGCGGCCACTTGTCCCCGGTTCGCAGCGAGAGCCTGTTCCACATCGTCCACGCTGTTGTAGGTGCGGCCGAGCGTGTGGGCGAGGACCTCGGGCAGAATGCCGGCCGATCCCGCGCTCAGCCTGCCGGTTCTGTCGCCGCCTGTCCGGTCAGCGGCGCTTGGAGTGTTGGCCAGAACCGAGTCATAGGTGCCGTGATAGCAGCCGTGAAACTTGATGATCTTGGACCGGCCCGTGAAGGCGCGCGCCACGCGCACAGCGTTGAAGACGGCTTCGGAGCCGCTCAGGCAGAGTTGGACCCGTTCCGCGCACGGCACGTGCCGCTGGATTTGTCGCGCCACCTCAATTTCGAGTTCGGTGGCTCCGGCGCCGGGAAGCGGCGTCCGCCGGAGCGTCTCGGCCACGCGCCCGCTCACCTCCGGATGATTGTGCCCGAGCAGGACGGGGCCGAAGGCGGCGTGGTAATCCAGGTATCGATTGCCATCCACGTCGGTGAGATAAGCGCCCTCGCCTTCGCGGAACACGATGTGGGGCGTCATCCTGCGGGCGGCACTCGTGACGCCACCCGGGATCAGTTCACAGGCCTCGGCGAAGAGGGCTTCGGCGGCGGAATGCGAGAATGTCGTTTTCATCGTGCCGGAGAATTGTAGCGCATCGGCGCCAGGCGGCCTCGGGCCTTTGGCGGCACGACGCATGAACAGGCGTTGCAAAAAATGCGAAGGAGTAATATAAGTGCCTGAAGAGCCAGCGCACGGAGAGCGGCTAGCGGAGGTGGAATCATGCGTGGTGCCTCAAGGATCGTGCAGGCGGTCGCTTTGTCTTTCTCATTGCTGATGATTTCCTGCGGACCCGCACCCCACTCGAACGAGCGTTACGTGTTCGTGGCGACCAACATCAACATCCCATACTGGCAGAATGCCAAGGCCGGATTCCTGGACAGCGCCAAGGCGCTCAACGGCGCCAAGGTGGAATTCGTGGGACCGGGTTCCTACGCGCCGAACGACCAACTCAAGGCGTTTCAGGACGCCGTGGCCAGCGCGCCCACCGGGATTCTGGTATCCCCAGCCCAGCCCGATCTGTTCAATGACGCCATCAGCACGGCGGTGTCGGCCGGCATTCCGGTGATTTGCGTCGATTCCGACGCGCCCCACTCGCATCGCATCCTCTTCCTCGGCACCGACAATTACCGCGCAGGTTTCGAAAGCGGCAAGACCATGGCGGCGCTGCTGAACGAGCGCGGCGGGATCGTGGTAGTGAAGATTGCCGGGCAGAACAACCAGGAGGAGCGCGCGCGCGGCGTGCGGGACGCCATCCGGCAGGATCCCCAGATGGCGGTCGGCGACGAAGAGAACGACTCGGGCTCGGCCGATGCGGCCGGCGATGCGGTAGCGAACATGATCCGCCGGGGCGGACATCCGGCCGGCATCATCTGCCTGGAAGCAACCTGCGGACCCGGCGTGGCCAACGCGCTCGATCAACTCGGCATGGGCGGCAAGATTCCGATTGTCGCGATGGACGCCGACCCCAAAACCCTCGACCTCATCGATCAGGGCAAGATCGCGTCCACGGTGGCGCAAAAGCCCTACACCATGGGTTACTACGGCTTGCAGTTTCTGGACGACCTTCATCACAACCGCGTTCACGAATTTCCCGACTGGCGCACGGCGCCGGTCTCACCCCTGCCCGACATCGTCGACACTGGAACCATGGTCATCAACGCCAAGAACGTCCAGGCCTACTTGAGCGCGACGCAACCGAAGTGATCAAGCCCAATCGGACTACTTCAGGCCGATATATCGATCCACGTCCTCGGCGCTGAAGCCCACAAGCTCAGGCTCGAGTTCCAGGGTCACGCCCGTCTCAGCATGGACGGTCCTGCGGACGTGCCCGGCCACGCGCATTACATCGCGAGCGGTGGCGCCGCCCTGGTTCAGAATCACGAGCGGCTGCGACGGATTCACCTGCGCCCGCCCCGCCTCGAACCCCTTCAGGCCGCAGATGTCGATGAGAAGGGCGGCGGGCAGCTTGGCGAAACCCGTATCGAAGCGCGGCCGCAACTCCGCGAGGCGCGCCTGCGCAGCCTCACCAAAGCGGGTACGGACTCGCGTCTCAAGCCACTGCCAGCCGGCAGGGCTGAGCGTCGGGTTCTTGAAAAACGAGCCTGCGTTGCCGCGTCTCTCCTCGCGCGGGTACGGAAACTTGCGATCGCGTATCTGGACGATGGCTTCGCGGATCTCGCGCTGGCTCGGCTCGCTGTTCCCGCGCTCCGCAAAGTACGCCTGCACGTCCCGATAACCAAGGTGCGGGTGCGGGACTGTACTCACCCGCAATGCAACGCTCCAGATCAGGAATTCGCCGCGCCGCGTGCTGTTGAAGATGCTCCGGCGATAACCCAAGTCGCACTCCGCCGCGGCAAGCGTCTGAAGTTCGCCGCCCGACACCGGCAAGACCTCGGCTTGCTCGAACACGTCGCTCATTTGTTGCCCGTAAGCGCCGATGTTCTGCACCAGGGCGGCGCCACTCTGGCCGGGGATGTGCGAGAGATTTTCGACACCCCACCAGCCGTGGTCCACCGTGTAGCCGACCACCCGGTCCCACGGCTCGCCGGCGTTGATGCGGAGGCGAACGCCCGGCCCGCCCGCGCCTTCCGGTCCCGAAGAATCAATCCCGGCGTGCACCGGGTGAAGCACGAGGCCGGCGAATCCGGCGTCGCTCACCAGGATGTTGCTGCCGCCCCCGAGCACAAAAACCGGCAACGCTTGGGACCGGGCAAGATTCAAGGCGTCACGAGCCTGCGGCGGCGTGGTCACGACACAGAGGTATCGCGCGGGTCCGCCGATTTTGAACGTGGTATAAGGTTTCAGCGGGGCGTCTTGCTCGATTTCAACATCGGAACCGGGGCCAGGCATGGTGGTCATTCAGCGGAGCTCGTCAGGAAGCGGTCAGTGCACACGCCGTTCCCTGCCCGCCCAGTATTTCTCACGCAGCACCCGCTTGAGAATCTTGCCAGTGCCGCCCTTAGGCAGTTCGTCGAGAAACTCCACCGACTTCGGCACTTTGAACTTGGCAAGGTGCCGGCCGCAATGCTCCAGAAGCCCGGACGCGTCGGCTTCATAGCCGGCGCGCAGCACCACCAACGCCTTGGGGACTTCGCCCCACGTGTCGTCGGGTACCGCGACCACCGCGCACTCGAGCACGCCCGGGTGCAGGCAGAGGACGCGCTCGATCTCCGCGGTAGCGACGTTCTCGCCGCCGCTGAGCACCATGTCTTTCACGCGATCGACGATCAGCACGTAGCCTTCGTCGTCGATGGTCGCCAGGTCCCCGGTCCAGAACCAGTCGTCACGAATCACGCGCGCGGTTTCTTCAGGCTGCTTCCAATATCCCGCCATCACCAGGTCGCTGCGGACGATCACTTCGCCCACTTCGCTCCCGTCGGCTTTCACGTCCCGGCCGCTCGGGTCCACGACGCGAATCTCCGAGGCCCCCAGCGCCCAGCCGGCCGTCGCCTTCCGGCGCAACTGGATTTCGGGCGGGTCGTCCTTCAGGTGATCCTTGATGCGCGCCATGGTCAGTACGGGCGAAGTCTCCGTCAGTCCATATCCTCCCATCACGTTGCAGCCCGGAAGCTTCTGCGCCGCTTCCTGAACCAGAGCCGTGTTGGTGGGCGCGCCCCCCATCACAAGCTCGCGCACGCTGGAGAGGTCGTACTTCGCGAAGTCGGGGTGATTGAGCATCGCCACCACCATGGTGGAAACCATTTGCAACTTCGTGACGCGCTCGCGGCTCACCAATTCGAGCACCGAGCGCGCATCGAACTTCTGAATCATGACGTGACGTCCCCCGACGAGCGGCAGGATGTGAGGGGCGCCCCAACTATTCACATGGAACAGCGGCACCGTGTAAAGGTGCACGGCGGCATCGCCGTCTCCCAGCCCTAAAGCCGTGTAGAGCGCGTGGAGATAAAGGTTGCGGTGCGTCAGCATCACGCCCTTCGGATGCGCCGTGGTTCCGCTGGTGTAAAAGAGTTCGGCGACGGAGTTCTCGTCGATCTGCCGGTAGTCGTACTCGGCGGGCTCCGCCTCCGCCACCAGTTCGTCGTAATTCCGCGGGTGCGCCCAGGCGGGCGCCGGTCCCCGCAAAACGATGAAATGCTCGACCGGCACCGCCTGGCCCCGCAAGGCCTCGACCAGCGGCAGCAACTCGGGATCAAAGCAGAGCACCCGCGGCGACGCATCGTTCAAGATGTAGGCGAGCTCTTCGCAAGACAGCCGGATGTTCAACGGCAGCAGGATCGCGCCAAGCTGCGGCACGCCATAGTACGCCTCGAGCAGCCGGTGGCAGTTGAAGCTCAGATACGCCACGCGGTCGCCCGCCCGCAGCCCGAGCTGCGCGAGTGCGCTCGAAAGGCGGTCGCAGCGCTCGTTGAACTCGCGGTAAGTGAAGCGCTGGTCTCCGCAGACCACCGCCATCTTGCGCCCGAAGATCGCGGCGGCGTGCAGTTTGAATCGGACGGGAGTAAGGGGAAGAATCATGGGATTGATGATTTGCGAGTGCTGATTGACGATTTCGAGGCGAAACTCGAAAAGCGAAACTCGAAATGACCGTCCACCGAATTACAAGTTTCGATTTTCGGATCTCGAATTTCGAGTTTCGATTGTGGGTCTTCAATCGGCAATCGGCAATCGACAATCGTCACTTTACCACTGTCTCTTCTCCACCCTCGGCCGCTCAGCGCGGCTCATGGCCTTGCGTTCGATGGCCGGATGGCGCAGCCCGCGCAGCTCCGCAATGTTCTCGATCACTTTTTCCACGGCGTCTGCGATGTCATCCGTGTCGGCGCGCGTTCCGAGGAAGATGTGGTGCGGCAGCCAGGCGGCTTCCTGGTAGGCAGCGCGCTCGCTCACCGGGCAATGAACGGCCTTGAAGTCCACCGGTTCGCGCCCCCAACTCAGAGCCGGGAAATCCTTGGGGTCGACCGGAAACAGCGCGCTGCGGTAGACCGGCTCATAGAAGAGGCCATCGCAAGGAATCCCTTCCATCTCGAGCGCCCCGAGGAAGGCCGCACGCGCGACGCCCTCGAACTGCTCGGGCAGATATTTGAAAACGTACTGATAGGCGGCCACCGCGGTGATGCGAGGGTCGCGCCGCAGGGTGCCGATCCCCGCGAGGCCGCTGATCCGCCGCTCGAAGCGCTCCATATTGGCGCGGCGCACGCGGGCCTGGCCCGGCAACCTCCTGAGCTGGCCTTCGAGCAGCGCGGCCTGAAACTCCGTCAGGCGGTAGTTAAACCCGATCAGCCGGCTTCGGAACCGGTCAGTGGCGCTCGCGCGGCCGCAATTCGTGTAGGACTGGGCGCGCTCGAAGTACTCGAGCTTGCTCGTGATGACGGCGCCGCCCTCGCCTGAGGTCATGAGTTTGCTCGATTGAAAACTGAAGCAGCCGAGGTCTCCTGAAGCGCCCGCGCCCTTGCCGCGCCAGCGTCCGCCGTGCGCGTGCGCGCAATCTTCGATCACGACGAGCTTCCGGCGCCGCGCAATGCGCCCGATGGCGTCGAGGTCGGCGAAACACATGCCCAGATGCACCGGCAGCAGGGCGCGAGTGCGGGGAGTAATCGCGGCCTCGATCTGCTGAGGATCCATGCAGTAGGTGCCGGGATCAATATCCACGAATACGGGCACGGCGTTCAGCAGCAGAATCGGCCCCACCGTGCCTTCCCAGGTGTACGCGGGCACGATCACCTCGTCGCCGGGCGCAATGCCGGCGGCCTTAAGCGCAACCTCGATCGCTACGGTGCCGTTCGAGACCGCGAGGCCGTACTTCGCGCCCTGGAAGCGCGCAAAAGCCAGCGCAAAACGCTCGGCGCGCTCATTCGGAAACGGGTATCCGCCCCAGTTGCGCTGCGCCAGCACCTGCTGCAGGGCGCGAGCGTCCCGGTGATCATAGACGGGCCAGGCCGAAAACGGCTTCCGCCGCACCGGCCGGCCCCCGGCAATGGCAAGTCTTCCCATAGCGCTCACGGCGAACTGTGGACTATATCATTGGGAACGCGGCGTACGAAACTTGAAATGCCGCTTCAGCAAAAGCGCGCAAGGACCAGTGGTCCATCGCCGAAAGAATCTTGGGCACGCCCCATGGAAACTGCGGCGATCCCCGAGTCTAGATTATCATATAGATAACATATGGATAACAGATTGATGAACGATATATAAATAGGCCGCCAATTTAGCTGTTCGGTGACAACATGAGACGAGATTGAAGGACAGATAATAGCCGACGACTTATATTTGATTAAACGAAAATTTAATGTTTTTTTTCACCAACACCGTGGTAGACTACGGCCCTTCTGTTAGAGACCCGTCCGGCAGCTCGCACCACCGCACGCTGCCAACGGCTGGAGGGGGGGACAGCCTCGGAGCATTTTTGAAAGCGCGTGCCGAAGGCTGTCGCACAGTTGAGACCACGCGTTGTGTGCGTGCGCGTTCTGGAGTTTAGTTGATCCAGCCCGCACCGCAGTCGGGGGGGTGTTATCTCAGCTTAGGCAGTGCTAGCTCCAGCACCTGATTCAGTTAGTTCCTCAAGACCCTACTCTTTGTGGCAAGGCCTGCGCCCAAGAAATAAGGCGCGATGCGTTCGGTCAAGACGCAGCGCGTCGCAGTTTGTGTCGTTCTGAACAGCAAGTCGGGACGCCAAGGTGCGTGAACGGCTCATTGTGGGCCGTGGCGCGCTCGATGGCCCGCTTGGCTGGACGATCCGGATTCGAAGGAGGGGGGGCAGCAATAATCCTACGACGATTCGGGGGAAATAATGAATTCAACCAAGCACTATTTGCTTGCCTGCGCCATGATGCTGGCAATGTCGACGGCGGGATGGTGTCAGGCGACTGTTAATGAAGGTCTCGAAACTGCCGAGCTTTATGTGGACGGTGCCAGCGGCTCGGACGGTAATCCTGGTACAGCAAGGCAGCCTTTGCAAACGATCGGTAAGGCCGTTTCGCTGGCCACCGCAAACAACGACAACAATATCGGCACGCGGGTCGTCATCAACCCCGGGGTCTATCGTGAAGCTGTGACCCTGAGCTCCAATCAACAAATGACCAGCATGCCGATCACGTTCGAAGCGGCTATCAACGGTACAGTGACGGTTTCAGGCGCCCAGCAGTGGACGGGCTGGCAAGTTTCCGGCGGAAACAAGAGCATCTATACCAATCCGTGGCCTTACTCCTGGGGCTTGTGTTCTGCGGGCTCGCAGGCCCCGCCCTGGCCGGACATCGTAATGCGGCGCGAGATGGTCTTCGTAGGAGGGAGCCCGCTCACGCAAGTGCTTTCCCTCAACGAGATGGCGGTTTCGACCTTCTATGTCAATGAGACCAGCGGCACGATCTACATCTGGCCGCCTGCCGGGGTCAACGTCAACACGGCCGACATCGAAGTGTCCGTGAATCCGACCCTCTGGACGATCGAAGGCTTCTCGAACATCGTGTTGCGGGGCCTGACCTTTGAGTACGCCAACTCCTGCCGCGAAAACGGCGCCGTCCTGGTGTATGGACCTTCTCCGCATTCGGTCAGCAACGTTCTGTTCGATACGGACAACTTCCTTTGGAACAATGCGCAAGGCTTGAACTTGGAGCCGAGCTTGACGGCCGTCACAGTGCAGAAGGGCCTGGCAAATCACAACGGCGAGGCAGGGGTCCAAGCCGTTGAGTCCACCTATGTTCTTTTCCAGAACATGTCCGCCGACTATAACAACTGGCGGGGCGCCCTGGGCGCGTATTACAACTACAATTCGTCGGGCACCCACTTTTACGAGATGCACGAACTGACGCTCAACGACCTCAATCTCTATTTCAACGAAACGTGGGGCGCGCACCTCGACACTGATCACGAGGATGTCACTGCCAGCGGACTGGTGGCTTCTGAGAACTATCTCGGGGGCACGCTGATCGAGAAGGACGAGGGACCGATCAACATTTCGAACAGTTACTTCTGCAACGGCAATCCGACGAGTTCCGCGTGGAGCAACCTGGGGGTCGATGTGCGCGACAGTGAGTACGTCACCGTCAGTGGCACAACTTTCGTGGGCAATGCCGCCGGAGACGTCGTCGTCAACGGCCTCAATGGCGGCTACCAGATCACGAACTGGCAAACGGGACAACCGGTGACGGTGTTCGATCAGTACATCACCCTGATGCAGAATACCTTCGTTGCGGGCGCATCCCAGTCCTTATTCAACGATACCTACAACTGGGACTGGGGCTACTTTCAGCCCACCCTAACCTCGAATTACAACACTTGGTGGAACAGCGCAAACAACGAGCCCTACACCATCCCCAACGGCAACAAGGTCAGCAACGTTGATTTTGCGGGGTGGCAGGCCAGCACAAACCAGGACCAGCAGTCCACATGGGCGCAGCCCTCGGGCAATCTCTACAACGAGTGCACGCTTGAACCCGACATGGTTGACTACTGGTTCGTGACGCCCGGCAGCCTGGGCGCGCAGACGATCAACCCCGGCTCCTCTGCCGTCTGGCCGGTAACCATCTTCCCGCTGCGCTTCACCGGCAACGTTACGTTGAGTTATGACGTCTCGATGGTTCCGGGAGCCACGGCCAGCTACGGAATCAACGTTCTCGCGCCGAACGGCACCACCAACTTCACGATTCAGACCGCGAGCACGACGCCGGCGGGAACCTACCAGGTCGTCATGATCGCCAACTCGGGAAATATCACCAAGGCCATTACAGTCTTGCTGACGGTTCAGTGACGCTCTGTACATAGCGACAGCAATCCTTCTTAGCCCTTTCGTTGGTGGCAATGACGTTGCTCCTTACGTCGTTGCCACCGGCGGGGGCTAGCTTCACCGCGCCGGTGGCCGGTGCGAGACGAGCCGGCGCGCGACAAGCGGTCACTTTCCCACAGGCAAACCTTTTGAAATCATTGAGGAAAATAAGCCTTCTCGATCTTCTCGACCGTACCTACGATCTCACTCGAAGGTGCGACCCTGTCTGCAGCTTGGTTCAAGGTCTCACAGTCGCAAGACGCCGGTAGGAGGGAGTTGGCTCAATGATCCCACCACTCAAATCGCCCAATGGTTCAGGCGCGCAATGATTCCGGGCTTGGTTCAGCGCCGCAGACTCGCCAACCCGCGCTCAACAGCGGCGGCGGCGGCTTTGAACCCCGCCTTCGCGGTCACCACGCCACGGCGCCCCGCACAAGCAGAAAACGAGCGGGAAAAAGAATCTAAGAATTTGCGAAACAAAGCCGCTAAGTACAATATAATCAATAGCTCAGCATCAAAAATAGGCCAAAACGAAGCCACAAGAATCAAGACCCGGCTTGCCCTAAGTCTTTTAGAATCGACCAGTCGGCCGCTGCGTGGCTTTGCTGGAGCCAAAACAAAGCCGCACTCGTGCCGCAGAGGGTCGTAGCCAGGCCCGAAGCCCGAACCAACCCGGAGGCTATGCTAATCTGAAACAAGGTCAAGGCCGGCAAGCTTGCGGGTACGACCCCAGGTTTACGAAAGCGGAGGGAGCGATGCTAAAGCTGCGTGTTTCGTCCGGAGTTGCCCTGTTGTCAATGCTTCTGGCGGCTTGGCCCCTCAAGGCGCAGACCTACTCGGTGCTTTACAACTTTGCAGGGGGAGCGGACGGATCACTACCCTCGGCTGCTCTGGTTCGCGATGCAGCCGGCAACCTTTACGGCACAACCTACCTCGGCGGCAACATGTCATGCTATGGCCCGAACGGTCTCGGGTGTGGAACGGTCTTCAAACTGGATGCGTCGGGCCGCAAGACCACGCTGCACACTTTCGCGGGTCCGGACGGCGCCGCCCCGAACGGCGCTCTCTACCGCGATAGCGGCGGTAACCTCTACGGCACCACCGTGGCCGGCGGCGACCCCGGTTACGGAGCCGCATTCAAGATCGACTCGGCCGGCAACGAGAGCGTGCTCCACAGCTTCACCGGACCCGACGGCGCCAACCCCAGCGGGGCTTTCGTGCCCGACGGCGCTGGCAACTTCTACGGTGCGACCGCCGGGGGCGGCGCGTCCGGATTTGGCGTCGTTTTCAAGATGGATGCCGGCGGGAACGTGACAGTGCTGTACAATTTTGCAGGTAATCCTACGGACGGCGCCGGTCCCCTGGGAACGCTGGTGCTGGACCATGCGGGCAACTTGTACGGGACCACGCAGGGCGGCGGATCCAGCTTCAACGGCGTGGTGTTTAAGCTCGACGCGGCCGGCAATGAGACCCTGCTGCACGACTTCACCGGCGGCGCGGACGGCGGTCAACCTTGGGCGGGGTTGATTCGCGACACGAAGGGGAATCTGTACGGGACCGCCGAAGTCGGCGGCACGGGCTGCGGGTCTTACGGCTGCGGCCTGGTCTTCATGTTGAGCCCAGGCGGTGAAGAGACGGTGTTACTCAGGTTCCACGGATATCCCACGGACGGACAAGACCCGTTTGGCGTCCTTGTGCAGGACGCCTCGGGCAACGTTTATGGGACCACGTTCAGCGGCGGCACTGAGCTCAGGTGCAGGCCGATTCCGGCTCCATGCGGGACCATCTTCAAGCTGAGTGGGACTGGCGAGGAAACCCTGCTGCACAACTTCGCCCCGCATTCGGGGATATACCCTTACGCCGGCCTCATCCCGGACCCGGCGGGTAACCTCTACGGCGTCGCTTCCGAAGGCGGCGACACGAGCCGATGCGGCGGAGCGGGCTGCGGAGTCGTGTTCAAGCTCAGCCTTCAATGACGTGGGCCGGTATCCGCGATGAGCAATCAGGCTGATCACCATGATCAAACCGGTCATCATGGTGTAGCTGTGTCCTCATCGGCGATTTTCGGCACTGAGGACAGCCTCGTCACTGCGACTGTCGTCCGTATGTTTTCTAATCTTGAATGATTCGATTCTTTAGGAGCGATTCACTCTGAATACCGTTGCCATCATCGGTGGTGGTCCGGCGGGCGCGACCGCCGCGGAACAACTGGGCCGGGGCCGGCCCGGACTAAGAGTGCTCGTGTTCGAGGAACGGCCGGATTGGGAGAAGCCGTGCGGCGGCGGCCTGCCTTACAAGGTCCTCGAGCGTTACCCTTTTCTGCTCGAAGCCGCCGAGCCGCATTTTGTCACGCGCGACTGCGAGTTTGTGGCCGGAAACGGCCAATCCGCGCGTTTCACGATGAGCCGTCCGCTGGCCATCTACTCGCGCCGCGTCCTCAATGGACTGCTGCTCGACCGGGCCCGCGACGCCGGCGCTCACGTCGTGGCGGACCGCGTGGTTGACATGCAGCCGGCCGTCGGGGGATGGGAACTCCGCACGCGGCAAGGCGTCCGATACGAATGTGACCACGTCGTGATCGCGGCGGGGGGCCGGACCACCCTTCGCCGGCAACTCGCGCCGGCCTTTGGACCCGAGGATCTGCTGCTGACCTTCGGCTACTACGTGCCGGGCGCCGGGGACCTGCTTCGGGTCAAGTTCTTCGAGGGCTTCGAAGGTTACGCCTGGGCGTTTCCGCGCCCCGATCATCTTTCCGTCGGTATTGCGGCGAGCGCCCGGCAATCGTCCATGGCCGCTCTGAAGGAGCGTCTGCGCGGCTTCATGGAAGAATATGGCTATGGCAGCAAAGATGCCGGGATCTTCAGTCACGTGCTTCCGGTCCTGAGCCGGCGCAGTTGGAGGCAATTGAAACTGGCCGGCGCAGCCTGGTCGTTGATCGGCGACGCCGCGGGTCTCGCGGATCCGATCACCGGCGAGGGCATCTATTTCGCGATGCGATCCGGCGAATTGCTGGCCGAGTCCCTGGTGGAGGATGCGCCGGAGACCTATCCGGCGAGGGTATGGCGCGACTTCGGCAGGCACCTCGCCTTCGGCGCGCTGCTCACGCATCGCTTCTACCTGGGTAGGTTTCTCGGGGAGCCTTCGACCACGCGCATGATCCAACTGGCGCGCCGGACTGCCGCCTTCCGGCATCTGCTTCAGGATCTGATTGACGGCACCCAGTCGTATCGGACGCTCGCGCCGCGTGTCTGCTGGACTTTCGTGCGGGCTCTCGGCGAGATGGCGCTCAATTCGCTCGGCGGTCCGGGCTCGCCCTCGAATGGTCCGGCCGCGCGCGAACCGAGGGCGCGCGAAACGGGAATGTCCGGCGCCTGAGTAAAACGGCTCCAAGCGCCGCATGGCCGCCATGACCAAATCGCAGCAACTCTTCCAGCAAGCCCTCAAACGCATCCCCGGCGGCGTCAACTCGCCGGTGCGAGCGTTCCGCGCCGTCGGGGGCGATCCGATTTTTATCGAGCGCGGCCAGAGCTCGCGAATCACGAGCGTGGACGGCCGGACCTACCTTGACTATGTGATGTCGTGGGGTCCGCTGATTCTCGGCCACGCCCATCCCGAGGTGGTCGACGAGATCACGCGGGTGGCCCGCGACGGAACAAGCTTCGGGGCCTGCACGGCGGCGGAGGTCCGGCTTGCCGAGCGCATCGCGGACGCGTTCCCTTCGATCGAGCGCGTGCGACTAACGAGTTCCGGCACCGAAGCCACCATGTCAGCGCTGCGGGTGGCTCGCGCCGCCACGGGCCGTGACAAGATCCTGAAATTCGAAGGCTGCTACCACGGTCATGCCGACAGTCTGCTGGTCAAGGCCGGCTCCGGCGTGGCGACCCTTGGACTTCCGGACAGCCCGGGAGTGCCGCGCGCGCTCGCCTCACTCACGATCACGGTCCCCTATAACGATCCAGGCGCGGTTGCAGAAGCCTTCGCGGCCCACCGGGAGGAATTCGCGGCCGTCATCGTGGAACCTGTGGCGGGGAACATGGGCTGCGTGCCGCCGCGGCCGGGCTTTCTCGAGGCGCTGAGGCAACTCACGTCCGCCCACGGCACGGTGCTGATTTTCGACGAGGTCATCACCGGATTCCGCGTGGCGCGTGGCGGCGCGCAGGAACTGTACGGAATCAAGCCGGACCTTACCACGCTCGGCAAGATCATCGGCGGCGGGCTGCCGGTGGGCGCTTACGGGGGCAAGGCGGAGCTTATGGACCTGGTGGCGCCTTCGGGTGCGGTCTACCAGGCCGGGACGCTATCCGGGAACCCGCTCGCGGTGGCCGCCGGATTAAAGACGCTCGAGATCATCGCGCGCCCGGGATTCTACGAGAATCTCGAAGCCCTGGCCCGGCAACTTGAAGCGGGATTGATGCGCGAAGGCAAAGGCGCCGGCGTGCCCATCGCGGTCAACCGGGAGGGATCGATGATCACGGCGTTCTTCCGGTCCGCACCCGTTGAGGGTTACGCTGCCGCCGTGCACTTGGACACCGCGAAGTTCGCCCGCTTTTTCCGCGCCCTGCTCGAACGCGGAATCTATTGGCCGCCCTCGCAATTTGAGTGCGCCCTGATCTCGGCGGCGCACAGCACCGAGGACGTCAAGCAAACGATCGCGGCGGCAGCCGAGGCGTTCCGGATTCTGCAGGAAGTGTGAAGCGCGGAGGTGGTGGTGCCGAAGGGGGGAGTCGAACCCCCACGCTGTTAAACAGCGGCAGATTTTGAGTCTGCTGCGTCTGCCAGTTCCGCCACTTCGGCATCGATCGGTTGGCTTGCCTTTTTCGCGGGCCTACTTGGGACCATGCACCCCTGTTCAAAGCAAGCTTCCCAGTGCCAGGCTTCGCCGCGTTTGACATCGGGCACTGGTTGCGCCGTGCGCTCCGCTCGATTATACACCCAAGGGCTTTGTTCGCCCCGGAGACCGTTTTCTCCGGTGTAAATGGGCGGCCGGAACCTCTCGATTCCAGGCAGTCCCGCACACCATCCCACTCTCAAGAATCAGCCGTAGTTGGTCAGTGGCCCGTGATTGAATCGCGGACCACGCCATAGTGTCCGCCCCATTCGTCGGTCATGTGGTTGCGAATCTCCCAGAGCTCATGGAAGAACTTGGTATGCAGGCCTTCGTTCAGCAGGTCCACGGAGCGTCCCTTGAGCGACTTCGCGCCGAGGCCGATCGATCGGTGGATCAATTGAATGTGATGGAAGCGGAATTTCTGAAAGAGCTCGTCGAATTCCACCAGGGCTTCCGCCACCACGTAGGCGTCGGAATGCAAATACCCGGAGCTGTAAATTTTCTCGACCGTCAGCCCATGGCGATCGAGATAACAGGTCTTGAAGGACTGCCAGAGCAGGTGCGGCATTTTCAGGAGTGTGCGAAAGCCGGGCGACTCCTGGCCGCTGCCGTTCCCGAGCTGC
The DNA here is from genome assembly GCA_035949375.1 of Terriglobia bacterium. GTDB lineage: Bacteria > Acidobacteriota > Terriglobia > UBA7540 > UBA7540 > Gp13-AA77. The sequence continues at coordinate 58,999 of DASZIG010000059.1, forward strand.
AGCCGGATTTCCTGGTATTCCTTGGGCGACATGGTCTCGAGCAGGGCCAATTGATCGATCATGAGCTTCTGGGCCAGATGGACGCGCTTGAATAGCGTCAGCACCCGATTGGTGTTTTCCCGCTGCAGGTAATCGTCGATGTCGAGGAGGGTGTAGCCCATGAGCTTCATCCAGAGCTCCTCAACCTGGTGCACAACCTGAAACTGCAGCTCGTCGGCGTTGCAGAAATCCGCGAATTCCTTCTGGCAGGAAAGCAACTTGGGCGTGTTCAAGTAGACTTCATAGTCGAACGTTCCCTGCCCGTTCATGATCTCGTAAAAGTGAGCTCGATCCATAACACCTCCTGCGCGGTACAGCGCGGAAAATCGCCACAAGCCGTCGTCAGACAGGGCGGTTCGTGCGATGATGAACGTTAGTGGCCAAAGACCATCATGCTCGCGGCGAACTTTGGGCCCTCGGCTCCGTGCTGGGCTGGGCATCCGCCAACATCTTCGATCGCCTGGCCGTGCAAGGCGGCGATCCCCTGGTAGGGCCGTTCCTGCGCGGACTTCCCAGCCTGGCCCTCGGCCTGATTCTGATGTGGAAGCATCGCACCTGGGACGAAATCCGCCCGCGCTCGGAGCGATTCATCGGTCGCCGCGCCATCATGCCTTTCGTGTGGGCTGGCGTGCTCTCGACGCTCGGCCTGTTCCTCTACTACTTTGCCATAAGGCTGGGCGGCGTCATTCTCACAATCCCCATCCTCGAGACCTGGGTCATCTGGGGAACTCTGGCCGCCTGGGCGATGCTCGGGGAAAAACTGCGCGGCTTCCTGCTGATCGGCTGGGGGCTCATCGCGCTTGGTCTCGCCGCCTTGGTCCTCGGTCAGATTCGAGGCCAGCCGCTCTCGCCCTTATGGTATTGGGCCTTGCCGCTCGCGGCGCTGGCGGCAGTGTCGTACGGCGTTTCCGGCGTGCTTTGGCGCGACGGCCAGTTGCGCGGCGCTCATCAGTCCACGGCGATCACGCTGCAGTTTGTCTCGAGCGTGGGCGTGGGACTTTTCGGCCTCGTGGTCTCGGGGCGCGGCAGGGCCCTCGCGGCCCTGCCGATTGGGAGTCTCGCGGACTTTCTCGGCAGCGGACTTGCATCCGGAGTGATCGCCATCTATTGCATCTTCACCGCTCTCCGGCTGCTGGAGGTCGCGCGTGTTTATGCCGTCTCCTCGCTGACGCCCCTCACGGCCACGCTCTTCGCCCGCTTCTTCCTGCACGAAGAGCTGAATCTGTTCACCCTGGCCGGTGTGGTGATTGTGTGCGCGGGCGTCACGCTCACCCAGGTCTTCCGCAGCCGATCGCAGGCGCGGGACCGGGCGCGTGAGGCCGCAGCGCGCACGGCGGCGTCAGGCTGAGCGCCGCCCCGCCACCTACTGCTTTGCCGCCTGCCGCAACCGAATCTCGCGCAGGTGGTCCTGCAGCCTGCCCAAAACTTCCGGCCGCTTACCCTCGGCAATCTCTTTCTGAAGCTCCTCCAAAGCGAAGTGCACAATGTCGTGGTGATGAAGCTCGCAGCCGACTTCGTTGCTGAAATCCAGCCAGATTGAGTGCAGGAGATCGATTTCCTTTTGCGTCAGCCGCGGGGCGTGGGGCCCAAGGTAAGAAACGTACTCCTTGCCGCGGCCCGGAGATCGCACCTCGAGTGTCAATTGCGGTCTAGGACTCAGAAGCCGCTCCCAAGCGAGCCCGGCCAGCCGCGCCTCCTCCGCCGCCGTCATCTTACCCGACAGACCCAGCACAATGTCTGACGACTCCAGCGCCTGAGCGGAGCGCAAGACCGCGTCCCAGACGTCGGTGGCGGCCACCAGGACCAGCTTTACGCTCTTCCCGTTCTTCTCGGCCAGCTTCAACGCGTTCGTAAACATTTGCTGCTCCTGGCTGGCGAAGAGTTGCTCCGGTGCCAGAGGGTGCTCGCCGGAACCCGCGCGCATCACCTGGTACGCGTGCAGCACGACCACGTCCTGCTTGCGCGCATCAACGCGCCTCAGGACATCATCGAGATTGTAAAGGGTGTAACAGTCCCGAACGGGAACCAGGATGTTGCCGGGCCGCACTCCAACCGTCTGAGGCGCGATGGCCTCCCGGCTGGCCAGGTGAAATTCATCGAGGTCGGTACGCGACGACCCGCGGCGGTGGGCCATCTTCTCCGAGCTCGTGAAGATGGCAAAGAAGACCAGGGTGAAGGCCACGCCGGAGACGGTCGCAATTTCTTTAGTGAACAGGTTGATGATCGCCGTTGCAAACAGCGTCAGAGTGATCAGCGCCAGCCCGATGGGCAACTCGAAACGGTTCAGCTTCAGATTGAGCGGCACCCTGAACTCGCGAGGTCCGGGCTCGGTGTAGCGCAGAACCAATACGGCGAGGCTCTTCATGGCGAAGCTCCAGATCACGCCGAAAGCGTAGGCTTCGCCTAGCAGAATCACGTTGCCGCGGCTGAGGATGATGGTGAGCAGTTGGAGCGCAACCACCAGGTTGATGATGCGGTGCGACGTCCCAAAGCGCGGATGCGGCTGCCGAAACCACGGGGACAACACTCCGTCTTCGGAAACGCGGTTCAGCACCCCGTTGGACCCGACAATCGCGGTGTTCACCGCCCCGGCGAGGATCATCACGCCTACCACAACCACGAAGAAGTGAAACGCGAGTCGCAGCCCGAAAGGCCCGGCCACGTGCATGGCCAGCCCGCCAATCAGATTGTCGCTGTAACCGAGTCGCGTCGGCTGGTCTGGAATGATCATAAACGCGAAGAAAGAGACCAGCGAAGTGAACAGCATGCTGTAAATGAAAACCACGAAGGCGGTCTTCTTCAGGTTGGGAAGCTTAGGGGACTCGATTTCGCGATAAACCTGCGCCAGCGTCTCAAGGCCGCTCATGGCCAGCACCGAGTGGCCGAAGGCCACCAGAATGCCGATCAGGCCGATGAGCTCGGGCAACCGGCTCCGCAGCAGCCAGCCCTCCGCGTCCACCGAAAAGTGCAGATTGGAGGGCCGCGGCAAGGGCGGCAAATGCCCGCCTCTCTCGAAGAGGGTGTACCCGCACCAGGCGATCATCAGCACCACCATGACGGTGGTAAACTGCATGATGCGACCGGCTTTTTCGCTGGACTCCTCGATGCCCTTGGTATTTTCCCACCAGAAGTACAGGGTCACGCAGATGGCAAAGACGGCCGCTGTACCATTGGCGGGAAGCACCACCTTGATCTTGGCGTACTGCAGCACCTCGTTCAGGAAGCCCGCCAGGTAGAGGCCGGCGGAAACGCCGCTAATCGGTCCGGTGAGAATGTAATCGAACATCAAGGCGGAGACAGAGAACTTGGCCAACCTGCCGCCCATGGCCTCCTTCACTACGCGGTAGACGCCGCCGCGCACGAACATACTGCAGCTCTCCAAATACATCTGGCAGACGGCAAAGGCAAAGAGCATGACGGCCAGAATGAACCATGGCGCCGAAGGCCCGATCGCTTTCTCCGCGATACCGCCCGCGTAATAGGCCGACGAGGCCAGATCATTCAATACAATGGCCGACGCCCGCCAAAACGAGATGAAAGAAAGCATCGCGGTGGTGGCGATGACCACCTGGGGAATGCGTGAATCTTTGCTCTCATTCGTGAGAGGTGGAGCAGGGTTGGGCATGGGGATCTAGCGCAAGGCGATATGATACTTCGAAATGCTTCCAATGAGAAGCGCCTTGAGCGGGCCGCGATCCGCCCGCTCGATACAGCTCAGGCACCTGATCGCACGCCCAACTCGTCGAGATGGGGCGACAGGCGCGCAAGGTCCTGGTAAACGCGATAAGCGCCGACCCGCCTGTCCCAGCGCAGCAGCTCAGAGTCGCTCGGGACCCAGTTCGTCGAAGAGGCGACCCAAATCCAAAACGCCCAACTCCTCGGCGCGCACGTTGTCGCTGAAACCGAGGGCCCGCAGGGCGCTGCGAGTGCGTTCTCCGCCGTATTGTGCCGCCAGATTGTTGACAAGTGTCTTCCGTTTCTGTCCGAAGCCCTGTTTGGCAAAATCGAGGAACGCCCCCCGGCGGGGCTCATCCCAAGCGGCGGATTTCGTGAGCATCTCAAACGTGACGAGCGCGGAGGATACCGCCGGGGGCGGCGAAAAGGCTCCGGGAGGAATTCGAAAGCGCAGCTGTGGGATGGAATGAAACTGGGCAAGGACGCTCAAGTACCCGTAGGCCCGCGTCCCGGGCTGTGCGGTGATGCGTTCCGCGACTTCAAGTTGTACCACGCACGCCAGGGCGCGGATGCGCTCCGGGAATTCCAGGAGATGATGCAGGATGGGCGATGTGATGTAATAGGGCAGATTTCCGAAAATAAGCGCGCCCGCCACGTTATGCCGCCGGCAGATTTCTCCAATGTCCACTTGCAGGATGTCAGCTTCGATCACCTCGACCGAACTGCCGGACGCGAACTGGCGCTCGAGGCCCCGAGCCAGCTCGGAATCAAGTTCCACGGCCACCACACGCGAAGCTTGTTCCGCCAGCACGCCGGTCATGGCGCCGCGGCCCGGGCCGATTTCAATCACAAGATCGTCAGGCCATACGGGAAGCGCCTCCGCGATGCGCCTGACGTAGGTGCCGCTGCTGAGGAAGTGCTGGCCGAGTTTTGGACGTCGCGTTGAGCGCAAGCGCCTCCGAGGTTACGCGAACCGGATGCGTGAGGCAAGGCTTGCCCGTAGTATGATTCCTGTTTATGAAGATGGCGCTGCTGATCATCGTCGCCTGCCTCTTGACAGCGACTGCCTGCCTTGGCCGGGGCCAGCACGCGCCCCGGAGCAAGAAGACGACCCCAGTGACCGATCTAACCTTGCGCCAGCTCGCGGACCAGGCAGGAATTAAGATCGGTTCGGCGGTCATGCCCGTCCTCTTCCGCCAGGATCCTGATTTCCGCCAGGTTCTGGCTCGAGAGTACAACTCGGCCGAGAGCGTGACGATGTTCAAGCTGGTCCACCCGCAGAAGGAACGGTTCAATTTCGCCGAGATGGACCAGGAGGCGGCCTTCGCGCGTGCCCATGGCATGACGCTGTTCGGCGCTCCGCTGATCTACAAGCCCGCGAGCCTGCCCGACTGGATGCACAGCTTCTTTTGGACCCAAGGCGGTCTGGACAGGGTCACACGTGACCATATCCAAACTGTCGTCCGCCATGGCGGCAGCGCGTTCAGCGCCTGGGAGGTGGTCAATGAACCGCTCACTACCACCAACCGGCCCTGGGGAACCACTTTCAGCACGGAAGAATACACTGCGCGCGCCTTTCGTTACGCTCGCGAGGCGAACCCCAATGCGGTGCTCGTGCTGAATCAATCGTTCGGGCGCTCGGGCGTGGAGCCGGATCTCGCCAACCGTTTCTTTGATCTCGTGGGCAAGGTCAAGGCCAAGGGTGGACCGGTGGACGCGGCCGGCATTGAGATGCACCTCGAGATGCCGTCGCTGCGTCCCGGCTACCTCGACGAGTTCCGCGATTTCCTGGAGCGCTGCCATCGGGCGGGTCTCCAGGTCTACGTCACGGAAATGGACGCTTATCAAGGGCCGCCGGGCGCGATTCCCGAGGCTTTTGAACGCCAGAAGACCGTGTACCACGACGTGCTGGCCACTTGCCTGGCCAGCCCCGCCTGCAAGGCGTTTTACACCTGGGGAATTTCGGACGCCCACAATATGTATCAGTCGCGGCCCCGCGATCCGCGTCGCGACGCCAAGCCCCTGCCTTTTGACGAGCAGTATCAAAAAAAGCCGGCCTATTACGGAATCGAGCAGGCTCTCGAAGAAAGGGTGTCTAAGAAAAAATGACGCCATCATCCAACCGGAATAAAATTTGCAGATTCTTTGCTTCCGATCTCGGAGCCGGGCGGTTTTCAAAGCGCTCCGCTTTGATGGCTATTCTTACGGCGGTCGTTCTCGCCGCAACCGGGCTGCTCGCCTCGCCGCCTGCGCTGTTTCTGTCAGCAACCTCGCAATTTTTCCCGGCGACGATGCTCATGAGAGGGCTGTCTGCTCCGTTGATTCGCGCCGCGCCTCTCCCGCCGCAGGACGGCGCGGCGCCACCCCAGTCCGTGACGCCGGGTCCGACCGTTGCGTCCCCGAAGCCGGAGCCCGGTCCGACATTGCGCCAGGTGGCAGACGTGTTCGGGTTCCACATCGGCTCGACGATGCAGCCAAAGATGTTCGACAATCCGCTTTATCGCCAGGCCCTGGGCCGCGACTTCAATGTTTTCATTTCTTTCGTCTTCATGCGACAGGTTGAACCGGTGCAGGGACAATACGATTTCAGCGGCATGGATCGCGACATGCAATTCGCGCGCGAACACCACCAAAAGCTTTTCGGGGCGGCGCCGATTTATCGCGCTGGAGTTGTAGCGCCGGCCTGGCTGGTGCCAACGCGCTTCGGCAACTTCGGCCGGCCGCCTGCGGAATTCGACCAGATCATGAAGGATTACATTGAAACCTCGGTGCGCCACGGAGGCGACACGTACTTTGCCTGGGAAGTGGTGGACGAGCCGCTTTCGAATAAGAATCAACCCTGGGAGGCCGCCTTCGGGCGCGACGAGTACATCGCAAAGGCGTTTCGCTACGCGCGCGCCGCCAATCCGACGGTTGCTCTCGAGCTGAACGAAACCTTCGGACAGGCGGGAATCGACCGGGGGAAGTGCGACGAGTTCTTCGACTTGATCGGGCGCCTGAAGGCGCGCGGCGTTCCCCTGGACGCCGTCGGCACCGAGATGCACATCGAGGCCCAGCAACTGCGCCCCACTTACCTCGACGAGCTCAAGTATTTTCTGGGCCGCGCACGCGCCGCCAAGGTGCAGGCCTACATCACGGAGTTGGACGTCTATCAGGGGCCGCCCGGCGCATTTCCAAATCCCATGGAGCACCAGAAGCAGATCTACCACGACGTGGCGGCCACCTGCCTGGCGGATGCCAATTGCACCACGCTGATCGTGTTCGGTGTTTCCGACGTCCGGTCCTGGCTGCGCGCCAAGGTACGCGATCCGCGGTTGGACGCCGAGCCCCTTTTGTTTGACGAGCAGTTTCAGCGCAAGCCCGCATACTATGGTGTGCTCGAGGCGCTTCAGGAGCACGCCGCCGCAATGAAGTCCGGAGGCGCGGGCGAGGCTGGCAGACCGTAATCAGTGTGGCTCTCCATAGACAGGCTATCCTCGAGGCGCGCACGTCCGGCGGAGTTGTGACAGGAGATTCGAAAGTCGTTTTGGAACGCCGCATCCTGACCGCACTCTGTGCGGGCACGCGGGACGGATCCGTGCGCGAGGCGGCTCGCGGGCAACTTGCGGCCTATCCATGGTCCGATGCCGCACACCAGGCGATCTTTGAGATCGTTATGGGCTTCCCTTCCACTAGCGTGGCGGCGTTGCGGGACCAGCTTCCGGCGCGGCTCACGCGCCGTGGCTTCCCGGACTATGACTTTGCCGCGCTATTCGTGGGTCCGGCGCCGGCGCAGGCCGACTTTGAGGAATGGATGAAGCAGCTCCGCGACGGAGCCTGAAGAACCTGTGACGGATGTCCGGCTGGCGGGATCCTAAACCTCAGGGCCAGGCGCAGGAGCCACCGCCGCCCAGGATGGTGGCCGCGTGAATCGTTCAGTGCCCTGCGGCCGGCGCCGCGCTACCGGCGAGCGCGGTCTTGAAAATGCTTTCGAGTGGCGGACGATCGCCAAACTGCGAATCGCGAATACCCAAGGCTTCAAGCAGCGTGGGCGCGATCTCCGTCAATGCGATACGCTGCAGATCGATGCCTGTCCGGATGTTGGGCCCGCAGGCGATGAACGATGACTCCAGGCCTCGCCGCGTCGGCAGGTAGCCGTGATCTCCACTCGGCTCGGTCAGCGTCTTGACGAGCTCACCGTCAGCGTTGGCAACGAACTTGGCGCCGTCAGCGGCTTCGAAGGCAAGCCTTGCCCGAGGATCAGCACCCATGCGGTCGAGGGCCGGCCGGTCAAACTCAGCGTAAATCAGGCCACGGTCGCGCAGGGGCTGCAGCGCCGACTCAACCTGGGTAGTGAAGTCTTCGCCTTCGGGCCAGTAGATGAAGACCGAGCCCTCATTGATCACCGTGGTGACCTTGCCGCCCGTGACGCGCCCGCGCGCATCGACGGCGAGCAGGCCCGCCCTGGCCAGAAGTAGATCCGGCCGCAGCTCGCGCTGTACGGGAAGAAAACCGTGATCCGAGACGATGAAGACATCCGTCGAGTTTTCGAGGCCGGCGCGCGACACGGCCGCCAACAGCTCGCCGATGTGGAAATCGGCCCGCTCCAAGGCGGACACGGCCGCGTCGCTGCCCGGTCCGTGGTTGTGCTGGGCGGCATCCAACGCTTCGAGATGCACCAGCGTGAGGCTCGGATGGTGGCGAGTCAGGAAGTCGGCGGCCACGCGCGTGCGATTGCCGTCATCTTCACTGTTCTTGCGAGGCAGCCCGAGAGCCAGCACAACTTCGAAGGTGACCAGCGGCCTGACGAAGTGCGCGACGTAGAGGGGATCGGGAGCCGGGCGCTTGTTCGGGTTCCAGATCTCCGGGACGTCCCAGTCGATCGGAGCGCCGGCCGTGACCGGCCAGGCGACCGAAGCCGTCGTCAGATGATGTGCGCGTGCCTCGTCCCACAGGGTTGTCGACCGGATCGCCTTGGCGAACCAGAACCAGTCATCGGGATTCCTGCCGGCCTCGCGCGAGGACAGGTTCGTGTAGATGCCGTGCTCGGCGGGCATGCGCCCGGTCACGATTGTAGTGTGTGCGGGATAGGTGAGCGTCGGATAGACGCCCTCGACTGCTTCCGCAAAGCTCCCCTGCGCCATCAGGCGGCGGATGTTGGGAATCGCGAGGCCCGGCGGAGGATTCATGTAGTAGCTCGAGCCCATGCCGTCCACCGAGATCACAAGCACATGGCGTCCGGAGGCTTTGCCGGGCGTGTTGAGGCCGATCACTACGCCCGCAACCAGCAGGGCGAGCACGGCCGCCAGCGTCAAGGCACTTTTTCTCATCAGGATCGTGAGGCGCCGGTCCGGCCACGCCGCCGCTCAGGAAGCCGCAGAGGACGTTGGCCTGCACCCCTGACCGAGTGGAGGTGAGTATATCATTTCAACCGATCCGCGCCCTCGCGCCTGCCAAGCGAGAGGAGATCAAGCGCCTCCTTACCGGACTTGAGGCGGCGGCGGTCTTCGCCTGCGCGCTGCTCGACATCTGGCGCTGGCAGTACGGCCGGCCCCATCTCTGGATCGTGTTCCTGCCGGTGTTCGCCTTGAGCCACCTGGTGCATCGCGATACGCTCGCCAGTCTTGGCTTGGGACGGACGGGCCTTCGCGCCAGCGCACAATTGGCGCTGCCGATTATGCTCGGGTTCTACATTCCGCTTTTGGTCTTCGGCCTTGCCAGCGGCCGCCTGCAACTGCTGCGGCCAGGCAGCGCAGCGCTCGCCTATTTCCTGAGTTACGGCGCATGGTGCGTTTGCCAGCAGTATCTCACCCAGTCTTACTTTCACAACCGCTTGATGCAGGCGATTCGCAACCGGCACCTCAGCTCCCTGCTCGTTGCCGTGATGTTTGGGGCCGCGCACATTCCGAACCCGGTGCTCATGGTCGTAACCACGATCGCCGGATTCATTTTCTCCGAAGTGTTCGCCCGTCACCGCAACATCTGGCCGCTGGCGCTGGCGCAGACGGCGGGCGGATTTTTGATCGCGGCCCTGGCGCCTGCCTGGCTGATTCACAATATGCGAGTGGGTCCGGGGTATTTCTTCTGGGGCATTCGATAAGCGATTGCCGGGATCGTTCGTCACTTGTGATCAGGGTCCGTTGGCTGCGCCATGGCGGCGTTGAGGTTCTGGCGCCGGACTTCGATCGACCCGGGTGCGCGCTCAGACATCCAGCTTTCATACTTCAGCGCCAGCTTCTCGAGATGCTCGTATGCGTACGGGTTTTTCAGGCGCTCGCGAGTGGCGGGGGCCAGCACCTTGATCTTTTCCCACACAGTCCAAAGCTCAGCGTTGTTCTCGAAGAAGAATTGCTCCTGGATCAGGCCGTGGTTGACGACGGAGGCGGCCATATTCCAATACGACACCGTCATACGGAAATAAGCGTTCTCCTCCGATCCCGGCGGGCAGGCGCGATCAAACTCCTCCGCATTCCGGGCTCGAAACTTGCCCAGGAACCACTCGCGCGCGCGGCGGAGCTTCTCCTCGCGCCGCAGGTCGTACAAGCGCAGCAATAACTCAGCGTCATGGTGGTCCGGATTCACCCGCATCGATACTCCTTTCCGATTTCCCAAGGGCTCCCGCCCGACCGCCGCATGCGCGGGACTGCCGCGCGGCATAACGAGCGGGAACCGCTTCGAGTTACCTCAGACGCCGACGACTCGCTACCTAGAGCCGGCAGCGCCGGACGACATCTTCTCCGCGCTGTACTTCTGCAGGAACTCCGTCACACTCGGCTCCTGCGCCTGCTTGTAGGCTACGCAGAGATCGATCCCCTCAAGCATCTGGGCCAGGTTTCGCGGTCCGCCGGTGTATTTGGTGGAGCGCCCGTCGAAAAAGCTCTGGGCGTCCTGACGATGTTGCGCGTCGCAGTATCCGCCGGCGATGAAGGGCAGGAACGACCCGGTGTCGGTGGGAAACTTCGCGACCATCGCCTCCCAGTTCTGTTTGACAAAGTCGTAGGCCAGATCACGCGTCTTGGGAGACTGCGAGACGCCGAACAGGATATTAAGGCTTTCGCGGCTGTCGAACTCGTCCGTCAAGACGATCGGCAAGGCAACCTTGGCGACTTGCGCGTCCTGGAACAATCCAAGGCTGAAGAGTAGAGTCCCCCGGATGTTTTCATCCTTCTCAACCTTAGCCGCCGCGCGCATGCGATCGAAAAGGTCGCGATCTCCGTGGCGGGCCGCGGTCGTCAGCACCACGCCGACCATGTCCGGCTGGACGGCTTTGTGATCGCTCAGCCACGCCAGCGCCAGTTTTCTGGCGCTCGCGATGGCATCCGGATCCTCGGCCTGATTGGCGACTACATTCTCAAGGCCCGGGCGCAGAAGACGGTTGTCGTCATTCTCTCCGGGCTTCGACTCCCAGCCGAGATCCCGGGCGCGGGTTCCGTAGACATCCAGGACAAACTGCCGGTAGCGAGGCACCAGGTTCGGCTCCACGAGGTTATCCTGCAGGCCGGTGGTAATCTCCATGGTCTTGTCGACAACCTGCCGCGCCGGATCGCGGGCCAACCCTGGAGCGAGGGCCAGCGCGTGCCCAAGCGGAATCTTGCCGTTGCCGGTAAGGGACCCGATGTCTCCAATCAAAGAAACCTTTTCCGCGACGGAGAGCGCATCGGTCTCGTTCTTCATGAGGTCGTCCAACAGGTCGCCCTGATAGAGAAGACGGTAGTAGCCGTCGGCGTCAGCATTGGCCTCCACCCACCCCGGACAGGTCGCCGCCTTCGACAGCGTCATCTCCTCCGACTTTTGCTCCATGATCATGCACTGGCGCGCCTTCTCCGTCCCTGCCGGATAGCGCACGCAGACCGGAACTTTCCACTGCTCAGGATCAGCTCCGGTAGATCCGAGCGGGAGAAATCGCTCCTGGGAAAGGTCGAGCTTGGCGACGCCGCCATCGCATTTGAGGCCGGCCGTCACGAGCGGCACGCCCGGCTGATCGAGGAAACTGGAAAAGGCCGCGGCGATGCTCTTGTCATCACCGGCCAGCGACGCAAGGAATTCCGCCGATGTGGCATTCTTCCAGGCGTAGGCGGTCAAATAGCGATAGATACCCGCTTGAAAACGCTCGGGTCCCATGTAAGCTTCGAACATATTCAGCAGCGCCGACCCTTTGTTGTAGGTGATACCGTCAAAGGCGTTGGCAATGTCGTCGTTCGACTCGATGGGCTGGCGGACCCGCCGGGCGCTCACTAATTGATCGTTCGACATCGCCCCTTGATACCCATTCAGCTCCCCGATGCTCATCTGCCACTCGGGATGGTATTCCGTCATAATCTTGTTGGCCATCCACGAGGCGAATCCTTCGTTCAGCCATATGTCGTCCCACCAGGCGGTAGTGACCAGATCACCGAACCATTGGTGGGCCATCTCATGCGCGCAGACACTCGCCCACTCGCGCTGGCGGCCGAGGGTGTCTTCGTCGGGCTTTCTCAGAATCACAAAACCGGAATGAGTGATCAGCCCGGGATGCTCCATGGACAAGCCAGAGAGCGGGACCGCAACCTCGTCGAGCTTGTCATAGGGGTACGGAATGCCGAAATAATTCTCGAGAAGGGTCAGGATCGGCCCGGACGTCTCTGCGGCGTACTTCGCCTCGGCTCCCCGTCCCTTAGGCACCACAATACGGATGTGAGTGTTCTTTTTTCCGGCGCTGCCGGCGTCAACCATGTCCATGTTGCCCACCGTGAGCGCGACCAGGTAGCTCGGAAGCGGCGGAGTTTCCTTGAACACCACGGTCTTCATGTCGCCCGTGGGAGTCTCCGAAACAATAGGCGTATTCGAGAGCGCCACTTGATCCTTCTTGACATGAAGCGTCACCTGCCACGGTACTTTGTATCCGGGTTCGTCGAAGCAAGGCATGGCGCGGCGGGCCCAGATTTGCTCGAACTGCGAGTAGACGTACCACTGGCCGCCGTCTTTCATCTGAAAGATGCCTTGCTGATCCTTGCGGTTGATCACGCCCTGGTAGGTCACATCCAGGGTCGCCGGGCCCGGACCGACAGGCTGGTCGAAGGCAAAGCCGACATAATCCTTCGGTTCGGCAATGATTTTGGCCGCCACTTTCTGGCCACCCACGGTCAGGCTGGCTTCCTTGAACGTGAGTTGCTCGGCGTTGAGCCACAGGATCGGGGTTGCGTTGGCAAACTGCAGTTCGAGGTGAACGGCCCCGGTAAACGTGTCCTGGTCGGGTACGACAGTCAGATCAACGCCGTAGCGGACTGGAACCGCCACGTCAGCCGGAAGGCGGAACTTCGGTGGCGCCGCGGCATCGCTTGTCTGGGCATGTGCGGCGGGCACCGAAACCAGGGCACCGATCATCACGAGGCACACCACGAGCGCTCGAAATGACGCTCTTTTCATAAAATCTCCTTGATGGGTTCCGGTCAGACGCTCAGCGTACTGAACAACGAAGCCCGGATACTCCTCCGGCCATGCCGGTCGACGCCGGCACGCCTTAAGACTATACGCCATTTCGGGGATCAAGGTTGCTCAAAGTCGGCCGCTTCCTGGATTTCGGACAGGAGACCTTTCACGCGTGCCTCGATCAGGTCGCGAGTTGCGCGGTTGCACTCCAAGCCGCTGGCGAATGCGTCGGGAATGTTCCATTGGACCACGCGCCCCCGGAACGCGGCGGGCATGGGGCGGCTGAAGCCGAGGCCCGTCATCTCGACAACCACGTCCATCTCATCGACGGGCACGTCTTCCAGGCCCTTCGACGATTGCCCGTCCAGCGACAGACCCTTTTCCTGCATCACGGCGTAAGTCTCAGGAGCAATCCAACCGACCGGAAACAACCCTGCGCTCGATGCGCGCACCCGGCCCTGCCCCAGGTGGTTCGCGAAAGCCTCGGCCATCGGGCTCCGGCAGGCATTTCCGATGCAGATAAAGAGAATCTTCTTCGCGGGCAGAGAATTCGCGCCAGGCGCTTCGAGCGCCGGGCAGGGCTCTTGCGGCTTGCTCGCCTTCCCTTCCGGCGGCCTCTTGTAGATGCCCGGGACCAGGATTTCCATCAATCGTTCCGGCATCTTCGCCGATTCGAATCCGAACTGGCGGTAGAGCCCATGAGCGTCGCGCGTCGATAGGCTGAAGCGGCGAAGACCTTGAAGGTCCGGATGCGACATGACGACTTCCATCATCAGTTTGGACAGGCCACGGCCTCGATGCGACTCCACGATAAAGACATCAGCAAGATATGCGAAGGTGGCGCGATCGGTGATGACGCGGGCGAAGCCCACCTGGGCACCGTCCACGTAGACACCGAAGCAAAGCGAATTGCGAACGGCGCGCTCAAGCACTTCGCGTGGAATATCTTCACACCAGTAAACCCGCGAGAGAAAGCCGTGGACGACGTCCATGTCGAGCAGAGCGGGGTCCGTGGAAATCACTGCGCCGTCGCGGCGGTATTCGACGGCCAGATTGTCGTTCTCGAACATCGGATCTTTGGTCTCGTCGTTCCGGATCTGCAGGCACCGAAGCCTCGCCATCGGCCGCGACCTCAGTGCGGTATGACGGGCAGGACGATCGCTGAAGGGTGCTGGCGGTCGTGGTAAATCGTATTGGTAGCGATCGCCGTCCGGCGGTTCGCGTTCAGCGGCTCGCCGGTGTTGGGATTCACGTCGAACCGCGGAAAGTTGCTGCTCGACACGTCTACCCGGATACGGTGACCCTTCTTAAAGACGTTGGACGTCGGGTAGAGGTGAATGGTGAACGGATAGATCGCACCGGGTTTCATCAATTCTGCGCGTTCCAGCGAATTGCGGAAGCGCGCCCGGATAATGCCGTCTTCCAGATTCATGTCGATTCCGCCCGGAAAGTCCTGGCTCGGCGGGTGTACGTCAATCAGCTTGGCGGTAAAGTCGGTGTCGGGCGCGCTCGACGAGGCCCACAACTTGACGTCGATCGGGCCCGTAACCTCCACGTCCTGTTCGAGCGGCGGGGTCATGAACACCAGAACGTCCTTGCGGGCCGAAAGGGGCAGCGAATCCCGGCAATTCCAAACCGCCTCGCCGCAGCGCTGATCCCACGCGCCTTGCAGCATAATGCCGTTCCCCGAGGATATGTTCCCGCCGATGGTGGGCACGGGGTTGTGCGGGTCAAAATCGTAGGCGGCGCCGTTGGCCGCTTCGGCGGGCTTTTCTTCGGAGAGAGTGCCGTCCGCATGCAGGTAATACGATGTCCAGCGGGTACGGGCCAGCGGCCACTCCTGCTCATCCCGCCAGACGCCGCCGTGCAGATGACGCCCGTCCGCCGTCTTCTCTTCGCTGCCCCCGCCCATGACGAAAATCTTCACTGGCGCTTCGCGGTCCGCGCCGTTCTCCGCACCCTTGAGCCAGCGGTCGTACCAACGGAGATGGAAGGCTGTATCGTCGATGGCCGCCTCGGGACCGAATTCCACCTGTCCGTTCGCGTGATGCATCTGCTCGCCATGAATCCACGGGCCCAGGATCATTTTGATGGGTCCGTGCTTGCCGCGCGCGAGGGCCATGTACGACCTGGTGGTCTGAAGCGCCCAGGAGTCGTACCAGCCCCCGATCAGGTACACGGGCACATCCTTGTAGCGCGCCACCTGATCGGTGACGTCGAACCCCGGTTGCTTCCAGTAGGTATCGTTTTCGCCGTGGCCCATGGCATACGTCAGCCATTGCTCGTACTCGGGCGCGAGCCGGAGGGGCGTCATTCCCGGCCGCAGCGGAAGCGCCAACAGGTAGTCGCGCCGGTGGTTTTCCATCTCCTGTAGGGCGGCGCGCGTTCCGGGATCCCGCGAGGCCCGGCTGCCATCGGGCGCGCCGAGACTGAATATCCAATTGAAGAAGCGCAACTCGAAAGCGCCTCCATTGCGCATCCCGTAGTAGCCCGCATCGGCTACGGCACATACCGGCACGACGGCCTTCAATCCGGGTGGATTCGATTCCGCCATGGCGTGCTGAGTGCCTCCTGGATAAGACGTTCCGATCATGCCGAAGCCGCCGTCGCTCCAGTCTTGCCGGACCAGCCATTGAGCCGTGTCGTAGCCGTCGTTGACGTCGTCGGTCATCATGTGCCAGACGCCTTCCGAGGCGTGGCGGCCTCGAGTGTCCTGGCTAACCACGACGTACCCCTGGGCGACATAGGGCCGGAGATACCCGATGGACCCCTCTTTGTTGTAAGGGGTGCGCTCGAGAATCGCCGGAAACTTACCTTCCAGGCGCACGCCGCCCTTAGCGGGAAAATAAACGTCCGTCGCAAGGCGCACACCGTCACGCATCGGCACCATCACATTCCTCGAAACGGTGAAGGCGCCGGCGGATTCGTCTGCAGCCTGAGACGCCGCGGGCGGCTTGGCCGTGGCCAGTAGGATGATCGCCGCAAAGCAAGGAATCGCCGCGGCTCGCGCAGTGCGCGCTTGCCCCCTGAAAGTCATTTTCCTCCGACAATCTTGCGAGTGAAGAAAGCTACTGATCGGCCGGCGCGCTACTCGACGCCAGCCCGAGGCCGGCCTTGCCCAGGAAGTAACGGTGAATCGTCTCGTCCTCGGTCAGCTCCGGATGGAATGTGGCCGCCAGGACGTTTCCCTGCTCCACCAATACGGGCAACCCTCCGGCGCGCCCAAGCACGCGTACGCCGTCGCCGACTCGCCGGATGATGGGGGCGCGGATAAACACCATCTCGACAGACTGGCCCGTTCCGTTCCCAGGCCCTTCCGCGACGCCGTTCAAGAACACACCACGCCGGACGGCGCTGTCAATCTGGCGTCCGTACGCGTTGCGCTCGACCGTGACGTCGATGAGGCCCAGGTGCGATTGGTCGGGATTCAAGACTTCCTTCGCCAGCAGAATCGCGCCCGCGCAGGTACCGAAGATGGGCTTGCCCGCGGCAGCGAAATCGAGGATTGCCGGGCCCAGCCCTTCTTCCTGGAAGAATTTCAGCATGGTGGTGCTCTCGCCGCCGGGCATGATCAGGCCGCTCGCGCCGGAGAGCTCCTCGGCGTGCTTCACCAGCAGCCAGGGCGCGCCAATGCGGTCGAGCATCCTGGCGTGCAAGGCAAAGTCGCCTTGAATGGCTAGGATGCCCACGGATTGGGGCTTGTCGCTCATAGGACGAAGTGGCTAGTGGCTGGTGGTTAGTGGCTGGAAGTGCGCTTTAACCAGCGGCCACGAGTCCTTAGCTATGGACCGGGCTCGCTAGTGCGATTGACTCACGTTAGAGCCCGGTTCTAGCCACTAACCACTAACCTACCCCGCCGCGCTCACCAGCACCGCATTCAGGTGAATCGGCACTGCCGACAGCGCCTTCGACACCGGGCAATTCTGCTTGGCCCCGTTAGCGAACTCCTGGAACTTGGCGGCGTCGATCCCGGGGACGTCAGCCTCGGTGTTCAGGTCGATGCTGGTGATGGCAAAGCCCTCGCCCACCTTGTCGAAATGAACGTTCGCCACGGTGTGGACGCGCTTCGGCGTGAATCCGCCCTTCGAGAGTCCGGCCGAAAGCGCCATGGAGAAGCATCCAGCATGCGCGGCCGCGATGAGCTCTTCCGGATTCGTCCCCGATCCGTCTTCCATGCGCGACCTGAACGAGTACGGTCCGTCAAAGGCGCCCGAGCCGAGCTTTATGTGGCCCTGGCCCTGAAGAACATTTCCATTCCACTCTGCTTCTGACTTACGAATTGGCATAACGCGCTCCTTTAGCGAAGAATTGCAGCGGCCGGCGAAAACGCTCCCTCTCCGTCGAATTCGAGACGTTCCGGCCTAGTCATGCGCCGGACATCTAATACACAATCGAGCCGATGAACCAAACATTCCTTGTGAACCTGATCTTCGATCCCGAGTACCGTGGCTACGTTGCCGATGTGCCTCAACTTCCTGGCTGCATAACGCAAGGCAAGACCGTTGAGGCCGCGTTGAAGAATGTCCGGCAGGCCATCCGCGCTTACCTCAAAGCCTCGCGGACAGCCCTTCGAATTCAAGCATTCTGACCGGGCGGTTTCAGCTCCATCCCATGCGCTCGCGGAGCGAGGTTATGTGCGCCACATGATGCCGCCCGTGCCAGCCATATAGGGCCACGAGGTAATCAAGGTTGATCAGTCCACGCTCAGGATGATTTACCTGGCGCACAAAGTCCGTCGGCGACATCGACCGCAACAGGTTAACCCAGCGCTCGTGGAGCGTTTCCAACAGGACGAGCGAAGTCTCCACCGGCGTACTTTTCGAGTCGGGAAGCGCAGCCCACAAGGCCTCGTCGTAGGTCTTAATCGTCGGCTGGTCCTCGGTCAGAGCCAGCTTGAAGCGCACGTAAGAATTCATGTGGCTGTCGGGCACGTGATGCACCACCTGCCGCACCGTCCAGCCTTCGGGCCGATAGGGCGTTTCGAGTTGCTCCGGCGTCAGGCCCTTGACCGCGTCGCGCAAACGAGCCGGCGCCTCGGCAATCTGGGCGATGAGAGTCTCGCGTTCGGCCTCGTTCAATTCCTTCTTCCCAGCGAACTTGCCGATGGGATAGCGCAAATCACTTGCAGTCTTCGTAGCTTCCATCTGTCTCACCTCCTGAACGCTTAAACCTGCACAAGCTCGGTACTCGAGACCGGATCAGGGACCGGATCTCCGTGTTCACGCAAGCTTGCCGAATGGAGAGGAATGGTCTCTCAGATCAGCTTCAAAGCCTCTTCGCGTGTCCCACCCGCCACGCCGCAGCCTGCAGGTCTGGAACGTACGCCCCGAAGCTCTTCCGGGTCTTTTCGATAACCACGACATATTTCATCCAACTGACCACTGACAACTACCATCCCCTTGTCTGCAGCAACTCCTCCGGCTTCAGCTTCGATACGTCGAGCCCGCGCATCGCCTCGCCCAGTTCTTCGGAACACTCGGCGACCACCTGGGGCTCGTTGTAGTGCGTGGTTGCCCGCACGATGGCCTTGGCGCGTACCGCCGGGTCCTCCGACTTGAAGATGCCGGAGCCCACGAAGACCGCCTCGGCGCCAAGCTGCATCACGAGCGACGCGTCAGCCGGAGTGGCGATGCCGCCCGCCGAAAAATTCGGCACCGGGAGCTTCCCGTTCTTCGCCACCCACTGCACCAGTTCGTAAGGCGCGCCCAGGTCCTTCGACTTGGCCATCAACTCTTCTTCGCGCCGTATCGTGAGCTCACGCATTTCGCCGGTGATGGCGCGCATGTGGCGCACCGCCTCCACGATGTTGCCCGATCCCGCCTCGCCCTTGGTGCGAATCATGGCCGCGCCCTCGCCGATGCGCCTCAGGGCCTCGCCCAGGTTGCGCGCGCCACAGACGAAGGGTGCTTTGAAGCGCCACTTATCGATGTGGTGGGCCTCGTCCGCCGGCGTCAGCACCTCGCTCTCATCGACGTAATCCACGCCCAGCACTTCGAGCACCTGGGCCTCGGCAAAGTGGCCGATCCGCGCTTTGGCCATCACCGGAATCGAGACCGAGGCCATGATCTCCTTGATCACCCTGGCCGACGCCATCCGCGCCACGCCACCTTCCTTGCGGATGTCCGCCGGAACGCGTTCCAGGGCCATGACGGCCACTGCGCCAGCGTCCTCGGCGATCTTGGCCTGCTCCGCCGTGGTCACATCCATGATCACGCCGCCCTTCAACATCTCAGCGAGACCGACCTTCAGCTTCATTTGTTCGTCAAATTTCCACATCTCAACGCCTCCCGAAAGCCAACCCGCTTATCCTATTCATTTTAAGGTACATTCCAGCTTGGTTCGATAACTCATGTTTCACTGTGAACCGGCGTTCCTTCTCGTGGCATTTGCGAAGGACGCATTTCGTGATCCGCTTCGCGGCCCACCCGGACCACGATGGCGGCGACCGCGCGTGCGTCTGCGGCACCGGAGCGGAAGTTCACCACACAGGCGCGCAGCAAGAACCGGCTATGGACCACGGCGTTGGTCAGGAACGCTTCTCCACCGCGCTGGATCCGGTTCAAAATCTCAGTATTCAGCTTGTTTAGATACTCCGCCACGGGCGTGGATTCGAGGTCGGCCCTCAGATCCCGCGGCACATACCGTAAGGTGGTGATGCTGAGCGCCTGGGTAACGGGCTCAAGCTCTGGATCGGCCTCGGCGGCCCGAAAAAGGGCTTGCGCCACGCCGATATCGTCCGTCATCGCCTTGATGTAGCCTTCGCGTCCAGCCTGACGCAGCACCAGCCAGACTTTCAGGGCCCGGAAGCCGCGCGAGTTCTGCAACCCGTGTTCGAAATAGTTGATCATCTCGTCCGCCGGGTCGCCCTCGTCGAAGTGATAATAGGGCGGCCGATGGCTGAACGTCTCGATCAACAGTTTGCGATCCCGAACCAGCGCGCAGCCGGCTTCGAGAGGGGCATAAAGCCACTTGTGCGGATCGACGGCGACGGAGTCCGCTTCGGCTATGGCAGCGAGGTCCGGCACCGCGTGCGGCGAGGAGCCCGGCAGCGCGGCGGCCACCGCGCCATAGGCGCCGTCCACGTGAAACCAGAGTCGGTGCTCGCGGCAGATGGCAGCGATCTCGCGGAGGGGATCAACCGCGCCGGTGCTTACCGATCCGGCCTGCCCCACAACCAGAAAGGGCAGATCGCCCGCCTGGCGGTCGCGGTCGATCTCGGCGCGCAGCGCACTCGTGTTCATGCGCAGCTCGCGGTCGCATGGTATCCAGCGGACCGAGTCCGTTCCGAGCCCGAACAAGTCTGCTGCCTTGTGAATCCAGGTATGAGTTTCGCTCGACCCGTAGACGCGAAGCGGACGCCCCTGGCGCAATCCGGTCGAGTGCGCGGGCCAATCCACCTTGGCGCGCCGGGCCACGAGAAACGGCACGAAATTGGCCATGTTGCCGCCGCTCACCAGCAACCCGCCGGAATCCGCCGGATATCCGATCAGCTCCGCGATCCAGCGGACCGTCTGCCGCTCGATTTCGGTCGCGATGGGAGCCAATATCCACGCCCCGGTGTTCGGGCTCACCGCCGAGGCCAAAAAGTCTGCCAGAGCGCCGATCGGAGCCGGCGAGGAATTGATATACCCCCAAAAGCGCGGATGTGAGCTCAGCAGGGAGTTCTCAAACAGGAGCCGTGACGCCTCTTCCAGCAACTCTGCTGCAGGTACGCCTCGCTCCGGAAGCGACCCGGCGCCGAGCGCCTGGCGCAGAGCCTGGGGCGTAACGGGCGGAATCACGGGGCCGCTCGGAATCGACTCGAGAAACGCGGCGATTGCATCCACCAGCTCATGCCCAACGGCGCGAAACTCCTCCGGGCTCATCTCCTGAGCTGCACGACGAGCCTCGATCTGCGAACGGGTCGCTGAAGAATCCATGGCGCTCCTATTGATTTCTCCTCGTACCAATGTACGGCCCTTATAGGGCGGAGTAAAGAGCCCTTCGGATTGCCGATTGTCAATTGCGAAGGCCCCGAACGGCTGCGGTGCGCTCAATCGCGCTACTCAATTCCGAAGAACTCCCTGACCAGAAGAACTCGGCTGGCGCTGCCGGTGTCTAATCGTGGGAGAGTCTGGATTGGTTGCGCTCCGACGACCGAATCGCGAGCGCCGCTCGACTCTGCTATTCTATAGCCCATGAGGGCTCTTGTGTCGATGAGAACGCTGGCATTCGGCCTCATGCTCACTGCCGCTCTGGGGGCGGCGGTTTCCTGTCCGGCGGGCGGACAGGAAAAGCCCTCGGTGGTCACCCTGATTCCGACCGCCGACTGGCAGCTCACCAGTTCGCAGCCCGCGGATGCCTCAGCCCTGGCAAATTGGGGCGGCGATGCCGCGATCGAACACGAGTACGGCGTCACGTCCTACGCAACGCGCACCTACACCTTCGCAAACCACACGGCTGATGTTCTCCTCGAACAGGCATCCGACGCGTCGTCCGCTTACGGCCTGCTGACCTTTTATCGCACTCGAGCCATGACTTCGCTCGACGCGTCGCCGCTCTCGGTGGCGGCGTCCGGCAAGGCGCTGTTGGCGCGGGGAGCAACGTTTATCCGGGTGTCGGTCTCTGCGCCGGAGGCCTTGCCGCTGGGCGACTTCATGGCCTTGCTTCGAACCGCCGGCGGGCCGCCTCCGCCGCCGCGCGCGCTCAGCCAATTGCCCCCGCCCTTGCCATCGCGCGGCCTGCAGGATGGGTCGGAAAAGTACGCCCTGGGACCCGTTGCCGCAGCCCGCATTCTGCCGACCTTGCCGGCCAGCCTGATTAACTTTGACGAAGGCGCCGAGGTGCAGACGGGACTGTACCGAACCGGCGCGACCTCCGGCACGCTGACCTTGGCGGCCATCAACTACCCCACTCCGCAAATCGCGCGCGCGGCTTTCGATTCCATCAGCAAAGCGCTGTGCGAGCCCGCGGGGAATTCATCCGCCTTTGATTGCCGCCGCCGCGACACCTACGTGCTGGTGGCGATCAACGCTCCCTCGCGCGCAGCGGCGGACCAATTCCTGGACGGATTCAAGGTGTCAAAGACCATCAGCGAGGACCAGGGTAACCCGGATCAGACCACGGTTTGGCAGATGTTTAGGCTCCTGGTTGCCAACGGCGTGCTGATCATGATGCTGGTGGCTATGGCATTTCTCGGCGGTGTGCTGGTGTTTGTCTCTAAACGCTTGGCACGGAAATGGTTCGCGAATTCCATTTTCGTGGAGGGCGAAGGGGCCGGAATCGTGATCTTGAATCTTAGCGATCTAAATCATTGATTCTAAGTTGTTTGACGCCATAACGATTTACCTCGGGGATTTTGCCCATGCGGCCAATTGAACGCTGAGCTTGAACTCACGATATCTATGTAAGCTGCTCATTTTAAATATGTTACAGCGGCAAAATTTCTTGGAAAATTTCCTTGACAGGGAAACTGGCTTCACCATATGCTCGCAATCGAGTTTAGATGGCGGGGCGCGTCCGTCATTCTATTCTCCTCTCAATGCTCACCCGCAGGCTTGGCGACCGCCATCGCCTACGGGTGAGCATTTTCGTCTCTGTCACGCCCGGCCGGCGTAGCTCAGTCGGTAGAGCAACGGTTTCGTAAACCGTAGGTCGGAGGTTCGATTCCTCTCGCCGGCTCCAGTTCCAGGTCGCTAAGAAACAATCCCGTGCAAACGAGAGCTGGCTGCCGACCGGCTTTGCCTGAAGGGACACCGCCGAGGCCGAGGTTTGTGCTGTGCGCGTCCCACCCAGCATGGAGGTGCGATTGAAAACAGAAATCGACTTCGGTCGTCGAACGTTCCTTAAGAACAGCGCCCGGAACGCCGCGAGCATCGCGGCGCTCGGCGGCGTGACGTTCCTGACCCGTCCCGACCGCATCTTCGGCGCCAATGACCGCGTGCGCGTCGCGGTTTGCGGGCTGCACAACCGCGGTCAGGATCATCTCGAGGGATTCTCGCGCCTCGCAAACGTGGAGATCGCCGCCCTCTGCGACGTGGACGAGAATGTATTGAACAAGAACGCGGGCCGGGTGAGCGCCGGCAACACCTATACGGACGTCCGCAAGTTGCTCGAGAACCAATCGATCGACGCCATCTCGATTGCGGTTCCCAATCACTGGCACTCACTGATGGCGATTTGGGCTTGCCAGGCCGGCAAAGACGTTTACGTTGAAAAACCCTGCTCTCACAACTGGTGGGAAGGCCGGCAACTGGTGCGGGCGGCGCAGAAGTACAATCGCGTGGTGCAGCAAGGGACGCAGATCCGCTCGGCGCCGGCGGTAAGGGAGGCCATCCAGGGCCTTCATGAGGGATCTCTCGGCGAGGTCTACCTCGCGCGCGGGCTCTGCTACAAGTGGCGCGACACCATCGGCCACGCGTCCGAGCAGCCCGTGCCCGCCGGCGTGCACTACGACCTGTGGACCGGTCCGGCGCCCCTCAAGCCCTTCACGAAAAATCGATTCCATTACAACTGGCATTGGATCTGGGATACCGGTAACGGCGATCTCGGCAATCAGGGTGTGCATCAGTTGGACGTGGCGCGCTGGGGCCTGGGCGTCCGATTCCCAAGCCGCGTCTCCGCGACCGGTGGGCACTTCATGTTTGATGACGATCAGCAGACGCCCAACACGCTCAACTGCGCCTTCGAATTCGATCTCGAAAATGGCAAGCGCAAGCTGATGGAATTCGAGGTGCGCCACTGGATGAGCAATCGCGAGGCAGGAATCGGCACGCCTGGTTTTTCGGGAACGGGAGGCGACCCCCGCGATTCCGATACCATCGGCAACATCTTCTACGGCTCCAAGGGGTATCTGGCGGTTGACGACGAAGACGCGTGCGGCTACAGGACGTGGCTCGGCAGGAATCAGGCCCCCGGACCGGAGGGGCGCGCCGAGGGCGATCACTTCGCCAACTTCATCGACTGCGTGCGCAGCCGGAAGCCCGAAGGCCTCAACGCGCCGATCGAAGAGGGGCACATCTCCGTCACGCTCGTCCATCTCGCCAATGCATCCTATCGCCTGGGCAGGACGTTGCACTTCAATCCCGAGACCGAACAGGTGATCGGCGACGATGAAGCCAACCGTCTGCTGCGCGACGCCGACCGCGGTTACCGCGCGCCCTTCGTGGTCCCGGAAGAAGTGTGAGACGGCGCCCACCACGAAAAAGACGCGGTCGCCCTCCATGGATTCCCGCCTGCGCGGGAATGACTGCGGATTGAAGGGCATTCCATGGACCGAAGGGCGTTCCCCATGGAGAGTCGCGATGGAAGTCGCGCTCACACACCCCAGAAGGACCTCGAATGACTCGTGCTGGAATTGCAACCCTGCTGCTGTGCGTATCAGCATCTCTGCCCGTGAGCGCTGCTTCGGGCCAAGGTTCTCAGGTCCCAGGTCCACAGGCTGGTGCCGACTCGCAAATCCAAGCTCGCATCAACTCGGTCGACTGGCCCGGGTACCAGGATGAAGCCGTCCGGCTGCTGCAGGACTACCTGCGCGTTGACACCTCGAATCCGCCCGGCAATGAGCTGCACGCGGCGGAGTTCTTCAAGAAGCTGTTCGATGACGCGGGCATCCCGAATACCACCTACGAGTACGCGCCCGGCCGCGCGGATATCTACGCCGTGCTGAAGGGCGACGGCAGCCTGCGGCCCATCGTGCTTCTCAGCCACATGGACGTGGTGCGCGCCGACCCCCGGAACTGGAAAGCTCCGCCCTTCGCCGCGGAAATCCTGGATGGCGAAATCTACGCCCGGGGCGCGATCGATATGAAAGACCAGGGCCTGCTCAACGCCATGATGCTGCTGATCGCCTCGCGGGAACATCTGCCGCTGAAGCGCGATCTTATCTTTCTTGCCACCGCCGACGAAGAAGTAAACGACACGGGTAGCCAGTGGATTCTCGACCATCATCCGGAGCTCGTCCGCGGCGCCGAATACCTGATCACCGAAGGCGGCTCCAATCTGATTACGCCGGAGCACGGCACCGTTTACGGCATCGACGTGGCGGAGAAAGCGCCCTTCTGGCTGCGGCTCACCGCGGCCGGACCGGGCGGGCACGGCAGCGTGCCGATCAGCGACTCCGCCCCGAACCACCTGGTGCGGGCGCTCAATCGGGTGATCAACTGGGACACCCCGATTCATCTATTGCCGTCCGTGGAAGACTACTTCCATCAGATAGCCACGCGCGCGCCTCCTCCGCTGGCGGCGGAATTTCGCAACATTCGGCAGTCCATCGAGGACCCGGCGGTGCGCAGGGCGATCAGTGCGGATTCAGACCTCAACTACCGCATCCGCGATACCGTGTCGCTCACCGAACTCGAGGGCGGCCCGCAAACCAACGTAATTCCGGACACGGCGACCGCCCAGCTCGACGTTCGGCTGCTGCCGGGGGACGATCCGCAGGAGTTCCTCCGTGAGCTGCGCACGGTAGTGAATGACGACCGCATCCGGATCGATCCGGTCAACCAGTTTCGTACGCCGAACGCCTCGCCCACGGATACAAAGCTTTACGGAATCATCGAGCGCGTGGTGCACCAATACAGTCCCCAGGCGCTGATTACGCCGGAGCTCGACAGCGGTTACACCGAGAATCAGATGTACCGGCCGCTCGGGATCATCTGCTATGGATTCCTGCCCGTTGAGTTGGCGCCCGAGGTGGAATCGACCGAGCATGCGGCCAATGAACGCATTCCGGTGGAGCAGGTACGCCGGGGCCTGAAAATGTTCTACGAAGTGATCGCCCGGGCGGCGAATCAGTAGCGGGGAGCCCCATGGCGCAAACCCAGCACACCGACCAGCGCGAGTTTCCACACCATCCCCGCGTGGGCGTCGGAGGCATCGTGATCGACCGCGGCCGGGTGCTGCTGATTCGCCGCGGGCAGGAACCCCTTAAGGGCGAGTGGTCGATACCGGGCGGCTTGGTCGAGGTTGGCGAAGAACTGGCAGGCGCCGTCGAGCGTGAAATCCGCGAGGAAACCGGACTTGATGTCGAGCCGTTGCGCATATTGGGTGTCTTCGAACGCGTCGTCCACACCAAGCCGCCCCTGAAGCCAACTGCGCGGCCGCATCGCAAAGTGCAGTATCACTACGTGATCATCGATTTTCTCTGCCGTCTGCGCCGGCGTCCGGGCGCGGGACGCCATCGTAACGATCCCCGGCCATCGACTGACGTGACCGATGCGCGCTGGGTACGCGCCGGCGAGCTTGATGCTTTCCATCTCTCTGCTGCCGCTCGCAACCTGATTGAGGATGCATTCACGGGCGGGGCCGCCCGAACCAGCGGGGAACGCGGCGGCAATATTCCTGGTAGTCCGGCCCGCGCACGCTCGCGAGATGAGGCTCTTCCAAGAACACCACGACGAAATAGAAGAAAATCGTAGCAAGAGCGCCGTAAATCGCGATATTGAGCGACCTGTAGATGATCGCCTGCGCCGCGATGGCGGATAGCACGCCGATGTACATCGGGTTGCGCGAATACCGGTAGAGGCCCCCCTGGACGACTTTTCCGGGCTCCTCACCCAGCAGAAAGCGCACAGGCCTGGTGAAGAAAATCGCAGGCGTGCCACCGGCCAAGAGAAAACTGAGAAGGCACTGGAGATAAACGAGTACCGCCGCGGCGAGGAGTATCCAACCCGCGCGCCACCATCCGCCGGCGGCCGGATGTCCCTGCCGCAACTGCTGCGGAACCCACCAGAAGACGACGCCGGGAACCAGCACGGTAAAGATGAGCCCGCGAACCCACACCATGGCCGCACCTGCGCCCTCTAGACCATCGCCTCGCGATGCCCGTCAACCCAATAAGCCCACAGAATCAGAAGCCACTGGCCGAGGCCCATGACGGCCAGGTATCGACTGCTCGGCGGCACCGGACCCACGATGCTGCCGACATAGATCAGCACCAGGAAGAACATCAGGGTCCGATAGGCGTAGGTGCCCACGGCGTCCCGCGCGCGGGTACCGCGGCGGTATACCGCGACGCCCCAAACGAAGATCACACCCTCGAGCAGCAGGGTGGCACGCCAGGAGTTCCACAGCCCGAGGCCCGCCATCCGGCTTGAACCCGGATAGAGCGGTAGGTCCGCCTGATGCACCAGGGCGTCGAGCGCCCAGTGGCTCAGCACCAGCAGTCCGATGATCGCCGTACCAGCGCCGTCGCGCCGGACCAGCCAGTAAAGGCCGGCAAGCAGGAAGCTCCAACCACACGCTGCCAGCAAGCTGTGGGAAAACGGATAACTGACAAAGTCCAGCGGGGTGACGACCGTGTTTCCGGGGTCGATCTCCACGCGCTCGATTCCCGCCAGCAGGAACATCGGCCAGATCAGGTCCAGGAACTGCGCCGCAATCCAGAGGGTTCCGAGCGAAGTCTTCGGCGCAACCCTCTTGGCGGCCAGACCCAGACCGTAGTGACCGAGGAACATAATTTTCAGGTTACAACATCAAGAGCGGACTGGGTGCACAAAAGGCAGCGGAGAGTAAAAGGCAAGCGAGCGTCCACCACAACCGGGCTCGGATGTTGGAGAAATGTGATGACCGGAGGGACAGAAAGAACTGGCACAAACAAGCGAGCCCATAAATGGAAAGCCCCTGGGCTCGCGCCCATGCGCGAGCACCAGGGGCCAACGGGTGCTGATGGGAATTGGCTCTCTCGCCTTGCGAGATCAGGCGCATCCGAGCGCCTCTAAACCTGCCCCTCTTCGCTAAAGGAGGGGCTCCCAAACGAGCGCCGGAGAGCGCCTATGCCTCAGCACCCTCGCTTAAGCTACTTTCAATGACCATGGATCACCTCCTTTCTAGCGATAGCCCGATAATAGGAACGCGATGGTCAGGTGTCAAGTGCGATTTCAGCCCCGTGCGATTTTAGCCATGGCCCCGCCACCTTGAGTGCGTGAAATAAGCCGGGAACAAGTTAAGTAAGGGAACCCGGAGCCGAGGCGCGGTGTCTAAGTCGAAGTAAGCACCGGATGGGAGCCGCGCGTAGGCGCTTGCACGGGTCCGGGGCGGCTGTTATTGTGGGAGCAGGTATGGAAGCGGCGCGAACGTTGGAGACCGGAATCGAGCAGGTCAGCCTGCAGGGTGCTGCGGAAGCCCAGCTGGTTGCCGAACTGAAGGCTGGCTCCGAGGATGCCTTCGCCTACGTTCTGGACCGGTACCGGAACCCGATTTACGGCCTGGTGGCGAACATTCTGGTGAGTGACGCGGACGCCGCGGACGTATTGCAGAACGTCTTCGTAAAGGTCTTTCGTGGCATCGGCCAGTTCCACGGTCAAAGCGCCCTGAAGACTTGGCTTTACCGCATCGCGGTGCGCGAGGCCTTGAATTTCCGCCGCGGTTGGTTCCGGCGTCATTTCCACGAGCCATTCTCGATCGATGACGACCCCGCTGACCCGGCCGGGGCCGAGGCGCCCGCCCGGGACGGGCCCTACGAGAGCCTGGAGCAGTCGGAGCGCCGGAAACTGCTCAAGACCGCGCTCGACGCACTGCCGCGCACGTATCGCGCTGTGTTGGTTCTGCGGGAGATCGAGGAACTGCCTTACGACGAAATCGCCGATATGCTCGGTGTTCCGGAAGGCACGGTCAAGTCGCGACTGATGCGCGGGCGGGAGCTTCTGCGGCGAAAGCTTGCCACGCTCTTGGGCTGACACTTTTGGGTTAACTGGCATGTTTGAGTCTTGTGCTGAAATCCGGGATCGGTTTTCCGAATACGTGGACGGCCTGTGCTCGCGGGACGCCGTGCTCTCGATTCGTTATCATCTGCGCACCTGCGGGTCCTGCACAACGGAATTCGATCGCTATGAATTGATGCGGGCGGACATGCGCGCCCTGCCCCAACCCAAGCCCGCGCCGATCGTCGAACTGCGGCTCAACGTCGCGCTCTCGCAAGCGCGGAATTTCCACCTCTGGGAAGTCTTGCTCGTGCGCTTTGAGAATGTGCTGCGTCCCCTGCTGCTGCCCGCCACGGGCGCGGTTCTGGCCGGCTTGGTATGCTTCGGCCTGACGCTGGGGCTGATCGTGCCGCCGGCAAGAATCGACGCTTCCATGATCAACACGCCGGCCAGCATTCAAGCGCTCGCCCCTCTCGATTTCAACACCGGCACCGACGGCGTCGTGCTGGTGACTCACGTGAACGCCGACGGTCAGGTGGTCGACTACAGAGTGCTGTCCGGCGAAACATCGCCGGAGCTGAAGCCACAGCTCGACCGCCTGATGTATTTCAGCATCTTCCGGCCCGCCACCCGTCTCGGCGAGCCCACGGACGGCCAGGTGGTGTTGAATCTGCGCCGCATTACAGTCCGGGGCCGGGGCGCGCCGTCCCCTGCCCGCGAGGGCTCCGGCAACTCCGCAGGCTCGCTTCCGGAAAGGTCCAGCGTTTGAATTCGGCTTGCGCCCGCACGGTTGCCGATCAAGCCGCGCGTGCGACGGATCATTTGCGCCCCGAAACCCTGCTTTCTCTGCTTCCTTTCTTCCGTCGTCGGCGCCCTGTGTCTGGAATGCGTCGGCGCCCAGGCCTTTCGGTGTTAGGCCTGGCCGCCGGTCTGATTCTGTTCGGCGCCTCGGCCCGCGCTCAGCAGGGTAGCGGAGACGTAACCCTGGTAGCCAGCGAGCCGCTGTTCTACGTCTTTGCCGCCCTGAACGCGGCGGGTTACGATGCGGGCCTGGGCTCGGAGCCGCCCTCCAGTCCTCGTCTCGAGACGCGCGAATGGTGCTTGCGCCGGAATCCTGCCGTGCTGCCGGCGATCACAAAGTTCTACCAGGGCCACATTTTCGACGATCCGGGGGCGAATCTTGGACAGTACATCTCCCTCGCGCTATTCCTCGGACCGCCGCCGGACTTCAAATTTACCGTGCCGGACGGCGACCTGCCGCCCGACGCCGCCTCGCTTATGGAACTGGTGCCTCTGCTCCGCCAGTTCTATCGCCAGGCCGATCTGCAGGAGCTTTGGACCCGGCTCCGGCCGGCTTATGACGAGCGCATCGGCGCCTTGAGTGATCCCGTCCGCCAAACCCTTTCGATTACGGATGCGTACCTGCGCTTCCCGAGCGGCGCCTATTTGGGACGGTCTTACACCATCAACCTGTGTCCTCTGGCCGCGCCGGAACAGGTGCAGGCCCGCATTTACGGTGAAAACTACTACCTGGTGCTGACGCGCTCGGAGGAGCCGCCGATCAAGGACATCCGGCATCAGTACCTCCATTTCCTGCTCGACCCCCTGGCGGTCAAATACGCCTTCGAGATCCACCAGAAGGAGCCTTTGGCGGCGCTGGCACGGCCGGCTCCGGCGCTCGGCAGCGACTTCAAAGAGGACTTCTCCCTGCTTCTGACGGAATGCCTGATTCGCGCCGTCGAATTGCGCATGGACAAGCCGACCCGCCCCCAGGAAGCCATCAATGCCCTGACCCGGCAGGGCCTGATCCTTGTACCTTATTTCTACGAAGCGCTTCCCGATTACGAGGCTCAGGCATCAGCGATGGGTATTTTCTACCGGCAGATGATTCTTGGCATCACGCTCAAGTCGGAGCGCCAGCGTCTGGCCAAGATCCAGTTTGCGGCGGCCGGTGCGCTTCCCGCCCCGGCCGGCCACGCAGCTCGGCCTGCGAGTCCAAGCGACACGCAACTCGATCAGGGAGACGATCTGATCTACGAGGGCAAGTACCCCGAGGCCAAGGCGGTGTTCGAGAACGTCCTGGCCACCGATGCCCGCAACGAGCGGGCCCTGTTCGGAATGGCGGTGGTCGCGAGCAACACACGGAAACCGGACATCGCGGAGGACTACCTCAAGCAGACGCTGCAAGTCGCGCGCAGCATGCGGATCGCGACCTGGTCTCACATTTATCTGGGCCGGCTTTATGATCTCGAGAATCTGCGCAAGCAGGCGCTCGCGCAGTATCAGGCCGCCGCCGTCACGGCCACCGCGTTTCCCGACGCGTTTCAAGCGGTTCAGAACGGCCTGGCACAGCCATTCGGTTCGAAGCCGCCAGACAGGAAATAGAATGCGGGAGACCCCGGAATGCTTCTCGACTCAATGAATTGACACGCGCGGGCGAAATTCGATAGGCTCGAACCGTCGAGTTTTGGTGCCCGGGCCAGGGAGGTTGTATGAAACGGAATGTCATCGTGGTGACTGTCTTGACGGGGATTCTCACTGCCCTCACCCTTCTGCCGGCGGAGGCGCAGGATCTGAATCAGGGCCAGGCTGCGCAGAATCCTCCGGCGTCAGGCCAAGCTACCCAGAATCCTCCAGCGTCAGGCCAAGCTACCCAGAATCCTCCATCGTCAGGCCAGACGAAGCCGGCCACCCAGCCCGGCCAGGCTGCGCCAGCGGGACCACCGGCCCCAACTCCTGATGAAAGGAACGCTTACAACGCCATTCAGCACGAACTTGATCCCGCCCGTCAGGCGCAACTCGTCGACGATTTTGCCAAAAAGTATCCCTCCAGCTCCCTGCTGAGCGACGTTTATTTTTTCGGAGCTTACTCATATCAGAGCCAGAACAACGTTGCCAAGGCCGTGGAGTACGGTGAGAAGAGTCTGGAGGCAAATGGCAACAATCTCCGCAGCTTGCTTTTGCTGGCAGGATTGTTGCCCCAACCGCAGGAGATGCAAGGAAGTGATGCCGACAAGGCGAAGAAACTGGATGAGGCCGAAGGAGACGCCAGCAAGGCGTTGGCACAGATTGCGACTCTCAACCTGCCCAACATGCCTCCCGACCAGGCCTCTCAGATTAAGGCGTCGATCACCAGCCAGGCGCACGCCTCGCTCGGAATGGTCCATTTGCAACGCGCCACTATGAGTCTCGCAGGAACCGATCCACAGGAACTCGGGAAGGCGGAGACGGAGTACAAGACCGCAGTGACCACGCCCAAACCGACGGCTGAGGATTATTTCCGGCTCGGCGAAGTTTACGCGATGGAAAACAAGTACGATGACGGAATCGACGCGTTCACGCAGTGTTCCAAGCTCAGTCAAGGCGGCCCGCTGCAAAGCATGGCCGACGGAGAAACGGAGAAGCTGAAGAAGGCAAAGGCTCAGGCTCCACCCCCCGCCGCTGCAAAGCCCTGAGCGTCCGTCAGCCGCGGCATGGTCGTCCGCCGGGGCAGGCGCCGTTTTTGCCGGGGGGTTCCCTACCGCCACCGCATGGCTAAGGCGTCACCGGAAATCTTGCAGGAGCAGATCGCGTACCAGTTCCGGGATCCCCAGTGGCTTCTCGATGCGCTGACGCATTCTTCGTACGCCCGCGAGGGGTCAGGCCCGCTGCGCGACAACGAACAACTGGAGTTTCTGGGTGATGCGGTGCTCAATTTCCTGGTCAGTGTCCGGCTGGCGGATGCCTTCCCCGACTATCCGGAGGGCAAGCTCTCGCGGGGCAGGGCGCGCCTGGTCGCCGCCGAGCATCTTGGCCGCGTGGCCTTGCAGCTCGACCTCGGACGATACTTACGCCTGGGACGAGGCGAGGAAAAGACCGGCGGACGCGCCAAGCTGAGCTTGATGGCGAACGCGCTCGAGGCCCTGGTCGCGGCCATTTACCGCGACGGCGGATTGCGTGCCGCGCGCCGCTTTGTGCAACGCTTCATCCTGCCTACGGACCTCGAGGCCATCGCGCCCGATCTGTTCAGCATCGACTATAAGTCGGCCCTGCAGGAGTACCTGCAGGCGCACCACCTCAGCGCGGCAGTTTACCGGGTAGCCAGCGAGGCCGGTCCCGAACATCGCAAGATCTTCATGGTGGAAGCCGCTGCCGGCGATCACGGAATGGCCCGCGGCAGCGGCAACAGCAAGAAGACCGCGGAGCAACAGGCCGCGCGCGCCTTGCTCGATTCGCTGCGGAAAGGTCGTCATGCCTGAAGAAAGGAAATCCGGCCTGCGCGACACTTTCGAGTCGCTGGTGGTCACGGTGATCCTCGCACTTTTCGGGACCACCTTCGTCGTACAAGCCTTCAAGATTCCCAGCGGTTCGATGGAGAACACGCTGCTGATCGGCGATCACCTGCTGGTGAACCGGATCGCCTTTGCCTGGCAGTTCGGCGCCCTCCGGCATCTGGGTCCGTACCGCGACCCCGGGCGCGGCAACGTGCTGGTCTTCAAGTTCCCCGGGAACGATGCCGAGGCTCAGGAGCCCGGCGAGCACCTGGTGAAGCGCATTGTGGGAGTGCCGGGCGACCGCATCCGCATCGTGCACCGCCAGGTATTCCTGAACGGTCAGGCGCTGAACGAGCCCCACGTGCACCACGACTACCCCGATGAAGCAATGCCCGGCGACGATTTCCCTCCTCCGCCCGGCCAGTACCTGCGCGAATCCACGCCCGAATGGGCCCAGGAAATCGAGAGCCACGTCCAGAACGGCGAGTTGGTGGTGCCGCCCGACAGCTACTTCGTCATGGGGGACAATCGCGAACACAGTTGGGATGGCCGGTTCTGGGGCTTCGTGCCGCGCCCGCTGGTCTCCGGCCAGCCGCTGCTCGTCTACTGGTCTTTTGACACTCCGGAGCAGGAGTACACCGAGACCTCGCTCGGAGACCGGCTCAGCCAAACCGCCGATCTGCTGCTCCACTTCTTTACCAAAACGCGCTGGCGCCGGACGTTCCACATCGTGCGCTGATGAAGACCCGTCGCTACCGCCGCTTCGCGCTGT
This sequence comes from Terriglobia bacterium, assembly GCA_035949375.1. Classification (GTDB taxonomy): domain Bacteria; phylum Acidobacteriota; class Terriglobia; order UBA7540; family UBA7540; genus Gp13-AA77. Next base: position 92,745 of record DASZIG010000059.1, read on the forward strand.
GGGCGCTGCTGGTGCTGCTCGCGGCGTGGCTTCTGCCCTCGTTGCTCAGCGCCGAGCGCTTTCGCCGCCGCCTGGAAGTCCGCTTGGAACAGGCGCTCGGGCGATCGGTTCACTTCGGCTCGATTTCACCGAAGCTGGTGCCGCACCCCGGCTTTTCCCTGGACAACGTGACGGTCCGCGAGGATCCGGCCTTCGGGTCCGAGCCCTTCGCCCGTGTCGATCACGTGGACTGCGATCTCGTCCTTGGGAGCCTGGCGCGCGGGCGCATCGAACTGGGGCGGCTTCGCCTGCAAGGGGCTACCATCAACCTGGTCCGCAACCCGGCGGACCATTGGAACGTGGAGCGTGTCGTGTCCGCCGCCGGACCCGCGCCCGCCGGCAGCAAACCGCCCCCGCTTTCCGTCGAGTTGCAGGACGCCCGCCTGAATTTCAAGGAAGGATCAACCAAGAAGCCTTTCACGGTGACCGCGCTTGACGGCCGCGTAACCATTGACCGCGGGCGAGGAGTGGTCTCCTTCGATGTCAGCGGCACGCCGATTCGCACCGATCTCGGATTGCCCTCGCCGGGACGGCTCGGCCTGACGGGCACCTGGAAGCCGCCGGCGGGCGGCACCATCGACGTGGCGCTGCGCACCCGGGGCGCACTGCTTTACGACTGGATTCCTCTGGTCTCGGGTCGCAATCCTGAAATCTACGGCATCATGGACGCCGATGCGCATGTCGCCGGCCCGCTAGCCTCGCTGGTTGTGGATGCTCAACTCCGGCTCAGCCAGGTGCGTCGCTGGGAGTCCTTGCCGCCCACCGGCGACCTTCCCGTAAACGTCGCTTTCAAGGCGGCGCTCGATCGCGCATCTGCCGAGTTGCGCCTCGACCACGTTACCGCGGACTTTGGAAATTCTCACGTTCAACTGGCAGGAAGCATCGTTATGCCCGGCGTCGTGTCCGGCGTCCAGGACGGATCGCACGCTGTGCTCGATCTGATGGCTTCGGCGGAAGGTGCGCGGCTTGAGGACGTCAGCGCCTTGGCCGGGCGGCTGGTCTCAAAGCCGGCCTCGTGGCAGTCGTTCGGCAGCGCAAGCGCAGCCGGCTTTGCCGACGCACGCATGATCATTCAGGGCCCGTGGTCCGAACCCGGCTATTTCGGCTCGATCAACACGCGCAGCGCCCACCTGATCGTGCGCGGCGTAAGCCTGCCTCTGTCGGACACCGTCATCCGCGCGCAGGACCGCCGCATCGAGCTCGCTGCCACGCGCATCAGCGCCACGCCGAACCTCGCCATCACAGCCGAAGGCGGACTGCAGTTCACCGAGTCTAGCCCGCCTGCGAATGCTCCGAAGGGTGGGGCGGGCGCGGCTCGCGCCGAGCGCAGAGTCGTCTCCGTCCACCCCGGCCCTCCCGTGCCGGGCTTCCAGTTCACCCTGTCAACCCGCGCCGCAACGTGCCAGGAGATGCTGGACTTCGCCCGCGCGCTGGGCTTCCCGGCCGCACGCGATTTCGACGCTCGGGGCTTGTTTAGCGCGACAGTCACAGCGGCCGGAAGCGGCTGGCCATCGTCGCAACCCGTGTTGTCAGCCTCGGCTGAGGTGCACAGCGCCGAGATCGGATTGCCGGGACTCTCGCGCCCGCTTGAAATCCGCGAGGCGCACGTTCAGGTCAAGGACGACCGCGTCAGCATCAACCCGGCCGCCTTCAGCATCGGCGAGGGGACGTTCACGGGCCACATCGAGCACACCGGTCCGCGCGCGAAGCCCTGGACGTTCGAGCTGCGGGCGGCTGGTCCTCAAGGCGGTCTCGACCTCGGTCAGGCAGCCTCCTGGTTCGAGGCGCTTGGACACCGCCCCGCTTTCGATTGGCTGGCACAGATTCCAGGCCTCGGCACTTTGGGTGCGCGCAGAGCGGCCGGAACCACCCTCTTCAACAGGCTCAATGCCCATGGAGAGTTCAGTACTCCCGCGCTCAGTTACCAAGGCGTAAGCCTTCACGACTTTCAGGCCGAGGTCGACATGGGCCAACGCGTGGTCCGCGTCAGTTCCGCCACCTTTCGCATGTCCACGGGCCACGGACGGGCGGAGGCAACGGCCGATCTCAGCGGCCCTTTGCCACGCGTGGCCGCCGATTTCGCGATCGCCGGCTTGCGTGTTGAGAATTGGGCTTCGCACCTGCCGCCTCAACTCGCTGGTGTCCGCGGCTCCGTCGGCATCGAGGGGCGACTGTCGGCTCAGGGAACGTCGCGATCCGAGCTCCAGTCCACCCTGGAAGGACGCGGGATTCTGAGCCTGGCCAATCTCGACCTCGGGCGTTTCGATCCATCGCGCGACGCCGCGCATGCAGCCTCCTGGGGCGACCTCGCTCCCAGCCGCGGTCCGGTTACGCTCCGCGCCGCGACGCTCGAACTCGAGGTCAGGAGCGAGAACCTCATCGTGAAACCCACCCGTTTCGAATTCGCCGGGGCGGCCTTTGAACTTTCCGGAACGTGCGCATTTGACCGCAACGCGCAGTTCGAGTCCACAGCCGACTTGCGCCATATCAGCCGCCGGTGGCTGGTCGACAACTATGCCGAGGGCGGGCGCGTGACGCGCTTCTTGTTGACCGGTCCGCTTGACGCCCTGAACGCCACGCAGGAGGACCGGGAACCCGCGGCGGCGCCCGGGCAACCCTAGGGCTAGTCGACGAAGCGCCAGTCCTGCGGCACGCCCACCCGGTTGTCAGTCCATTCGATTGATGAACTCGATTACGGAGAAATTACATGTGGCATCGCCGTCTCACCATGATTCTTGCTGCCGGACTGTTGCTTGCGACCGCTGCGAACCCCCAAAGCACCGTCGCGGGATCGTCCCCTGCAGAGTCGCCTGCCCCCGAAGCAGGATCGTATGACGCGAGATTGCTGAAGGGCATTGAGTGGCGCGTGATCGGTCCCTTTCGCGGAGGCCGCGCCCTGGCCGTGACCGGCGTTCGGGGAGAGCCGTACGTCTACTACATGGGAAGCGTCAGCGGAGGCGTCTGGAAGACGATTGACGGCGGCGAAACATGGACTCCACTGACGGATCACGAATCAGTCTCGTCGATAGGCAGCATCGCCGTGCCCGACTCCGATCCTAACGTGATTTACGTCGGCACCGGCGAAGGCTGCCCGCGCGGCGACGTCACGTATGGCAACGGCGTGTGGAAGTCGCTCGACGGCGGCAAGACCTGGGTTCACCTCGGGCTCGAGCAGACCGAGACGATCCCCAGGATCATCGTGAACCCGCGCGACCCGAACGAAGTGTTTGTGGCAGCGCTCGGACACATCTTCGGACCCAATGCCGACCGCGGCGTCTACAAATCGAGTGACGGCGGCAAGACCTGGAAGAAGGTGCTTTACAAGGACGAGAGGACCGGCGCTGTCGACGTGACCTTCGATCCCTCGAATCCCCACGTGCTTTTCGCCGCGTTGTGGGAAATGAACCGGACGCCCTACAGCCTGACGAGCGGCGGCCCCGGCAGCGGGCTTTACAAGTCCACCGACGACGGCGAGACCTGGAAGCAACTCGAGGCGCATGGCCTTCCCAAGGGCATTTGGGGCCGGGTTGGAGTATCGGTTTCGCGGGCCGACTCCAACCGCGTTTACGCCCTGATCGAGGCCGCAGAGGGCGGGCTTTACCGCTCTGACGACGGCGGCGACACCTGGACGCGGATCAATGGCGATCACAAGCTTTGGCAGCGCGCCTGGTATTACATGCACGTCTTCGCCGACCCGAAGTCGGCGGACACTCTGTACGTGCTCGACGTGAGCATGCAACGCTCGACCGACGGCGGCAAGACATTTTCCACCCTACACCCGCCGCACGGCGACACCCATGGGCTCTGGATCGACCCGGACGACCCCCGTCGCCTGATCAACGGGAGCGACGGCGGCGCCACGATCTCCGTGGACGGCGGCCAGACGTGGTCCAGCCTCAACAATCAGCCGACGGCGCAGTTCTACCACGTGATTGCCGACGACAAATTCCCCTACCACGTCTACGGGGCGCAACAGGACAACACCACCATTGCCATTGCCACCAGCAGCGATCAGGGTGCGATCGACCTACCCGACTATTATTCGGTGGGCGGCGGTGAAAGCGGCTACGTCGCGCCTTATCCGCCCGATCCCGACATTGTCTATGCGGGCGATTACGAAGGCGGCGTCGACCGCTATAACAAACACTCGGAACAAGTCGAGACCATTTCACCCTGGCCTGTGATTACGGACGGCGGCGGAGCGGCCGGGCTGAAGTACCGGGCGCAGTGGACGGCGCCGCTCGTGATTTCGCCTCATGATCCGAACGTGATCTATTGGGGCGCGCAGGTGATCATGAAAAGCAGCGACGCCGGCAAGAACTGGACCGCGATCAGCCCCGACCTCACACGCAACGACAAATCGAAGCAGCAAGTCTCCGGCGGACCCATCATGAAGGACGATACCGGCACGGAATACTACGATACCGTCTTTACGATCGCGGAATCGCCGGTGCAGAAGGACCTGATCTGGGCGGGCAGCGACGACGGCCTCGTCCACGTCACAACCGACGGAGGACGCAACTGGAGCGACGTAACGCCCAAAGAGATGCCCGAATGGAGCATGGTGAGCCTCATCGAAGCCTCGCCACACGACGCCAATACCGCGTACGTCGCCATTGACCGGCACCGCCTCGACGATCATCAACCTTATGTCTACCGGACCACGGACCTGGGCAGGACCTGGACCCGGATCACGGACGGCATTCCGTCCCACAGCTACGTCCACGCCGTGCGTGAGGACCCCGTGCGCAAAGGGCTGCTTTATGCCGGCACCGAAACCGGCGTGATGGTCTCATTCGACGACGGCGCACACTGGCAGTCGCTGCAGTTGAACCTCCCCGCATCGCCGGTGCACGACCTCGCGATCAAGAACGGCGATCTGATCGCCGCCACGCACGGCCGGTCATTTTGGGTTCTGGATGACGTTTCTCCCCTGCGCGAACTTTCGCCTGAAGTCGGCGCAAAGGCAGCGTGGCTGTTCAAGCCGCGCCCGGCATTTCAAACTCAGACCCATCACCGTCCCTCCATGGGCCGGCCCGTGGGTGAGAATCCGCCAACCGGCGCCACGCTCTACTACTATTTGAACACTGCACCCAAGGAAGGCGAGGAGATCACACTGCAAGTGCTCGACAGCCAGGGCCACGCGGTGAGGGAGTATTCAAGCAGGAAGGAGGCTTCCGAGGAGCCGGCGGAGGCACAGGAAGAGGAACTCGAAGAGGGCACGCGAACCACCAGCGAGCCTTTGCCTTCAGCCGCCGGCCTGAACCGCTTCAATTGGGATTTGCGTTACGAGCCTGCAGTCAAAGTGCCCGGCTACTCGCTCTGGGACTACGAGGAAGGCATCGAAGGACCCCGAGCTCTGCCGGGAACGTATCAGCTTCGACTCACCGCCGCCGGGCAGACCCTCACCGAGCCGCTCGAGGTGAAGCTTGACCCGCGAGTGACGGCATCAGCCGAGGACTTGAAGCAACAATTCGAACTGGCCACCGCCATCCATCAGAAGCTCTCGCAGCTCGACCTGACGGTGAACCAGATTCGGAGCCTTCGCACCCAGCTTCAGCGCCTCGATCGCGAACTGAGCGGCAACCCGGAAGTCCGGGAGGTCCTCACCGCTTCGACGGACCTCAAAAAGAAACTCACTGGCGTGGAAGAAAAGCTGATCAATCCCAGGATCGCCGCCGACGAGGACTCGGTCAGCTTCGCCGTCCAGATTGACGCCAAGCTGGCGGCGCTCGAGGAAGCCGTGGAAAGCGCCCTGAGCACGCCAACCCAGGGGTCGCGCGAGGCCTACGCCGATCTCAGCCGGCAGCTTGACGAGCAACTGGCCGCATGGCAGGGTATCGAAGCCAAGGACGTGACGGCTTTCAACGCTCTGGCCCGGCGTGAGAAGGTGCAGGCGATCGTTACTCCGGCGGCAGCGTCCGAGGGCAGCGCGACGGCCCGCAAGTAGGACGGAGAGCCGTCAGGTGTCCGCAGTACTGTCGCGGTTGGGAATCCGCTGGTCTCGCTTCACCTACGGACGCAGCAATGCCTTAAGATCGAGCGACCGAATCACCCGGTGCAGATAATTCGCGTGCAGGCCGAGCAACTGAGCGGTTTCGGTGTAACTGCCGCCGGACTGCTTGAACGCTCTGAGGATCGCCTGCTTCTTCGCCTCCCGCACCGCCTCGTGGAACTGACCCCGTGAGCCCGACCCATCTGCGGCATCGCGCACGTTCTCCGAAAGATCGGCCGGCTGGATCACATTGCCGGAGGTCAGCACCACGGCCTGCTCGATCGCACTCTCCAGTTCGCGCACATTGCCGGGCCAATCATATTGATTCAGACACGCCTCCGACTCCGCCGAGAGCTGCAAATCGCGCCGCTTTTCGCGGCGGCTATGCCGGTTCAGAAAAAAGCGGGCCAGAGGGATGATGTCTTCGCGCCGCTCGCGCAGCGGCGGGACGTGAACCGACAGCACTTCGATCCTATAGTACAGATCACGGCGAAAGCTTTCATCTGCAATTGCCTTCTGCAGGTCGCGGTTCGTGGCGGCGATGACCCGGATATCCACCTTCAGCGTCTCGATGCCGCCCACACGCTCGAATTGCCGCTCCTGCAGCACGCGCAGAAGCTTGGCTTGCAGATTGGGCTTCATTTCAGCGATCTCGTCCAGAAACAGCGTGCCGCCGCTCGCGACCTCGAGCAGTCCCTTCTTGGCCGCCACCGCTCCCGTGAAAGCGCCTTTCTCGTGCCCGAAGAGTTCGCTCTCGAGCAGGGTCTCCGTGAGCGCCGCGCAGTTCACCGGCACAAAGGGGCCGGACGAGCGCGCGCTGTTCATGTGCAGCGCACGCGCCACCAGTTCTTTGCCGGTTCCACTTTCGCCCGTGATCAGCACGGTCGCGTTGGCCGGCGCTGCCTTGCCGATGAACCGGTAAACCTCTTCCATCGCGGGGCTATCGCCGATCATGCGATGCTCCACCTCAATCTCTTCGTGGAGCCGGCGGTTCTCCTCCTGCAAACGCTCCACCTGCCGCGCGCTTTCAAAGGCCGGTGCGGAGACGACGGCGAGGCCGGTCACCAACTGAAGGTCGGCTTCATCAAAATTCCGGACGAGATTTGACGTAGCCAGGTAAAGGACGCCCACAGGCTTCTCGCGGCCCGGGATGGGCACGACGAGCAATGCGGTGATGGGCGAGGCCGCCACGCTCTCGGTCTGGCTGATACGCGCATCCTGCAGAACGTCGTTGCACAACAGGGCCGCTTTACCAGCCAGCACCTGCCGCACGAGCGTCCGGCTGACTGGAACTTTTCTGTCCGGGTCGCTACTCCGCCAGCAGCCTTGCACGGCCTCGATTTCACCGGTTTCCTGCGCGAGCAGCACGGCTCCGCAGTCCGCCGGAACCAGGTCCAGAATGAGTTTGAGCAAACCCGCAGCGAGCGTGGCAATGTCGTGCCGGAAGTCGAGCGCCTGGCACACTCTGAGGAGCGCCTCGAGGTCACGCGCCTCGCGCTCGCTGGGCGCACCGGCGGCGAGCCACCGCTGCGGTTGGAGATAGACCGCGTCTTCGGGCTTCAGCTGAATGGTGCGGGCGGACCGGATATGTGAGTCGTCGAGCTCGACCGTTCCCGACGACATGGTCTCGCGAGTGTCGGCCAAAACGAGGAAGACAAACTGCGAGTCGCCGATCGTAACGCGATCGCCGTGGTGCAACTCGTGCTCGCGGACCGGCACGTTGTTCACGGAGCATCCGTTGCGACTTTGCAGGTCAACGAGCGTGAAGTGCTCGGCCTCGCGGCGGATGAGACAATGCCGGCGCGAGACGGCCCGGTCCGGTATCATCACGCTGTTCGATTCTGCGCGGCCCAGCGTGAAGTCGCCGTCGGACAAGGGAAACACGCCCCCGCTCAAGGGCCCGGAAAGCGCGATCAGCCTGGGACTCATGGTTCGACTCCATCGGCAGCACGCGGACGGCGTTCTGCAACACGAACCTGTTCAAACGCGGATCGCAGCCGGCTTCGGCTTTTGCGAGTGAATCAACTGGAACAAGACCGGCGACGCAAATCTGCCAGACAGCGCTAGCGACCGAACATACCTTTGCCCAGCCACTGTCCGCCGTCCATCACCAACACCTCGCCGGTGATGAAGTCGGCGAAATCGGAGACGAGATAGGCGGAAGCCTGCGCGATCTCTTCCACGCTTCCGATCCGCCCTCGCGGCACGCCGCGCAGCATGGCCTCACGAAACTCCGGCGACGCCCACAGCTTGCCTCCCGCTCCCTCCGTCTCGACAGGCCCAGGCGCCAGGGCGTTGACGCGAATCCTGTGCTGCGCCCACTCCACGGCCAGGGTGCGCGTCATGCAGACCACGCCCGCCTTGGCGCAGGCGGAATGGACCGTGCCGGGTCCGCCCGTCCAGGCATAGGTTGCGACGATGTTCAGGATGTTGCCGCCGCGCCCGCTCTCGATCATGTGCAACCCGACGGCTCGCGAGCAGTAGAAGGTCCCGTTCAGGACGATGTTCACCACCGCGTTCCAGCCGTGCACGGAAAGCTTCTCGGCCAGACAGATAAAGTTCCCGGCGGCGTTGTTTACAAGGATGTCAACGCCTCCAAAGCGGGCGACCGCCGCCTGCACCATGCAATCCACGTCATCAGGCTCGCGCACGTCCGTCAGCACGCTGAGGACTTCGACCCCCTGAGAGGAGAGGGCTTGCGCGGCCGGTTCCAGGTGCTTCGCGCTGCGGCTGGCGAGGACCAGGCGCGCGCCCAGACGCGCATACTCCGTGGCGATGCCGAAACCGATGCCCGTTCCACCGCCGGTGATAATCGCCACGCGACCTTCAAGAGACTTTTCGGGAAGCATAAGAGTGGCAGGAGCGCGAGGTTAAACGACGCTCGAAGACTGCCCGGCTTTTCTTCAGGCCTGACCGCGTCGCGCTGTCTTAAACCGCCAAAATTCTAACACAAGCCTTGGCGCAATTGTTCGCGGCTGCCGTTCTGATCCCTGGCGAGCGCGGGACGACTGCCGAATCGTCGCGCGCCCAGCACCCGGAGATATCGCGCCGCGGCGCGCCGGGCTGGTACAATCGCTGTGGTACGGGTACAGTACGGTCGGGTGCGGTAACGCCCGGCCGGTGAAAATTGCGAGTGTCCGTTGCGATGTTGAAACGACTTCTCAGTGCGGCCGGCCTATTGTGCGTTCTGGTCATCACGAGCGCGGCCTTGACCAATTTGCCTGAGCCCTACGATCTGGAGCAACTTTACAAGGTCGCCAAGAAAACTTGCCCGGCCGCGGATCTGCCTTGCTTCCAGCGGCAGTTTGCCGCCGTCACTGCCAGAAGTGGACCGGGCGCAGCCATCGGACTTTTCACGCTGCTCCAGAGTCGCGGCGATATCGGCCCAGGGACGGACGGCCATCACATCGCTCATCACATCGGCCACGAGGCGGTGATGGACTTCGGCGCCACCGCGGAAACCCTGTCGCTGTGTCCCGACTCCTACAACTACGGCTGCATGCACGGCTTCTTTCAGCACGCGCTCGGCATGGGGTCGCTTTCGAGCGAGGCTGCGGCCCGGATCTGCGATGACCTGCAGGGCCCGTCCTATCCGGGCAAGACCTGGCAATCGTGCTACCACGGATTCGGCCACGGCGTGATGTTGAACGCCGGCTATGACCTGCCGAAAGCGCTCGCCGTTTGCGACGCCCTGAAGTCGCCCGTCGCTCAGGAGGCGTGCTGGCAGGGCGTCTTCATGGAGAACGTCGACGCCGCCCTCGAAGGAGACGGGCAAAAGGGGCCGTTTTCCCGCGACGACCCGCTCGCTCCCTGCGATCAGCTCGATTCCAAGCACCAGTTCGAGTGCTACTTCAACCAGTCAGGCTGGCTGATGCGCGTCTTCAAGAACGACGTGGCCCAGGCCGCCCAGGCGTGCCTGAAGGCCGCCCCTGAATCCATCACGCCTTGCATGGAAACCGTCGGGCTGCTGACCAGCAGCCCCGCGTGGCAGCCGCGTCTGCTCGGGCAGTACAAGTTGAGCGGACCTTTTCTCGAGAATGCCTGGACGCTCTGCCAGAAATTCCCCGAAGGCCACGTGGATCAATGCGTGCTCGGCGCGACCGATAACCTGATGAACACCGGCACCGTCGAACAAGCGAAAGGCTTCTGCGAGCTGGTGAACGACACGTACCACAGCGCCTGCGCAGAGCGGATCAACGGCGATCTTCACTACCTGACCGTGAAGGACCCCAAGCCCGAGCCGCAAGACCCTCCACCGCCGCTGCCGAACCGATAACAATTCGTACCGCGAGCGCGCAGCCGGCCATTGTTCCCGGCACGCGGGCCGGAGTTGACGATCGGCCTACGGTTTGGCAGGTTTGGCTTCCGCGGCGCGCTTCAACTGCATATCGGATTCACCCCAAGGCCCCTGAACCTTCAACTGAATCGTGTCACCCGAGATGGTGCCTTCATGGCTGATGTCTGTGTCGCCGCCCGCGTTGGTCTTAAAGGAAAACTTGTCACCCTCCACCTTACCGTCGGTAATGTTTGCGTTCCCGTTGGGCGTCTCAACCGAACCCGTGAGCACCGCTCCATCAACCTTGAAATGAAACACTAACTGCACGTCGCCGTTCGGCGTGTTGATCGAGCCTTCCCAGCGCCCGTTGAGATCAGCGGCGAGGCCTACCGCCGCCGACAGCAGCAGCAGGGCTGCGGATAACACTGTGCGTCGAAGCATTATTTCTCCTTTACGATTCCTGTTTTCCGGCAGCCGCGAGAGTATCCCAGCGCGGTCTTGGGCCGCAACCTCAGCACTCTCGATCGCTCAAGATCGAGCGATGCCTGCCACAGCGGAGAATGCATTCCAGAAACTCAGAAATTATTCGCCGCCTTCACCGCGTCGTTCTTCACGTTCTTGTCGAGCTGGTAGGGGGTTGGAGTACCGTTCCATTCGTTGTCGTAGATGTGAATTCCGCGCGTTCTGTCCCCGCTGACCCTGGCGAACACCTGCGTGCCGGGCCTAGCCTTCGAGTTGAAGATGCGGGCTCCGTCAACCTGGTCAAGCGCCACCGCGGGCGTCCCGCTTCCGGATTTTGCCGGCGCCCCGGTGAAATTCTCCAACGTCAAATCCTGAATATCCTGAAAATGCAGGGCGCTCTCCCACTTCTTCGACTCGGGCTTGTCCCAAGTCACCTCCAGGTCCTTCACCGTGAGGTTGCGCGCGTAACGAAACTGCAGCGCGTGGACGGATTTGTCATACGCGGCGGAGGGATCGGCTGCGAGGTACAACTTGACGTTCTCCAGGCTGACGTGGTCGAGCCAACTGTCGGGATGGCCCGTAATCAGGCACGATCCCTGGCCGTGCGCGATGACGTTGCGGATGATCACGTTGCGAATGGAGCCGGCGGGCGGCTCGCCCGGCTTTGGCGGCTTGCCTTCCACCTCGCTGCGGCGCCGGACGCTGAAGAAAATCGGATCGCCGTCGCCCCACCAAAACCAGGGAAAGCGGCGTGTCTCGATGATCAGATTCGAGAGCACCACGTCACTCACGTAACCCCCGTCGTAGACCATGAAGGCGATGCCGCGGTTGGAATTGGTGATCACACAGTTGTCCACCGAGACGTGGCGGACGGCGTTGGCGTTGCCGTCGCAGAACTTCAGCGCACTCGATGACGAAGACAGCCTGCAGTTGGTGATGGTGATGTTCTCGCAAGGCAGCGCCGGACCCCAAATGGTGGAGGAGTAGAACACGATGGCGTCGTCGCCGGTTTCGATGGTGCTGTTCGAGATGCGAACGTCGTTGCAGCCGTCGGGGTCAATGCCGTCCGCCCAGACACCGTCCTTCTGGCTGGTTTGGATATGGATGCCGTCAATGTTGAGCCGCTCGCACGCGTAAGGATTAATCGTCCAGCTCGGCGAGTGCAGGAACGAGAGCCCGGCGATGCGCACGTCTTTGCAGCGCAGCAGAAGCACCATGTGCGGGTAAACCTTGCGGGTGTGAAGGTCCTTGGGAAACGATCGCATCATCGAGGCGCCAGCAGCCTCGGCCAGTAACTGGTTGTCGCGAATATAGGCGTCGTTAAAGTCGTTCAGCCGCCACTCGTACTCCGCCTGGCCATCCACCGTGCCCGGGCCTTCGATCGAGATGTTCTCGAGGTCCTCGCCGTAGAGCAGCGCCTGCTTGTCATACGCCGCGTCGTCCGTTCGGGCATAGAGGGTGGCGCCGGCGTCAAGGTAAAAGGTGATGTGGCTGCGCAGGTGAATCGTGCCGCTGGTGTAGTCGCCCGCCGGAAGGTAGACCGTGCCGCCGCCCGCATGGGCGCAGGCTTCGATGGCCTTCTCGATGGCAGGCCGTGCATCGTCGGACTTGCGGCCCGTGGCACCGTAATCCCGCACATTGAACACTGGACTCGCAGAGTCGCAGAGGCAGGGCGCGGCGGCAAGAGCCAGCATCGCAGCAATCAATACCGCACGGCCAATCAGCTCTCGCTGTTTCATCACTTTGACCGCGCATTCAGGCCTTGCGCAGCAGGACGGGCCGTTCAGGCGGCGATTCGCGATAGCCCAAACGGCGCGCAGCCTTCGTTACCGCTTGCCCACGAAATACCAGGCGAGCACCAGGACGCCGAGCGCAACCCGGTAAATCACGAACGGCTTGAAGGTGCGACTGCTGAGGAACCGGATCAGCCAGCCGATCACCACCCAACCGACTAATCCGGAAACGATGATGCCGGCCACAAACGGCAGGCGCATATCGTGGTCCAGGCCCGTGTGGCGCAGCTCCATGCCCTTCTTCAGTACGGCGCCGGCGATAAGAGGGGTGGAAAGCAGGAAGGAGAAGCGCGCGTCGGTCTCGCGGTCGAGGCCGCGGAACAGGCCCGCGGTCATGGTGATGCCGGACCGCGAGACGCCGGGGATGACGGCCAGGGCCTGGGCGACGCCGATCCAGAGCGCGTCCACCAGGGTCACCTGGCCGAGAGAGGTCTCGCGCGGCTTGTGCGCGGCCTCGCCCGCCCACATCAGCAGGCCCACCAGCACCAGGGCGCTGCCGATCACGATGGGGATGCGGAACTCGTCCTCCGCCTTGGCCTCGAACAGGAAACCCGCGATGGCGCCGGGAATGGTCCCGATCAGGAGATACCAGAACAGGCGTCGATTCTGCGCGGTCGCAGGGTCGTTCTTCGGGCCGAGGCCCGCCGCGGCCGAAAGCATCTGCAGCCACATCTTCCAGAAGTACAGCAGCACGGCGACCAGCGTCCCGGCGTGCAGCGCCACGTCGAACGTCAGTCCGGGATCCGTCCAACCGGCGAACCAGGGAAACAACGCCAGGTGCGCCGTGCTCGATACCGGCAAAAACTCGGTGAGACCTTGAATGATCGCGAGAACCACGGCTTGGTAAAGTGGCATGACGCTCCTTGGCGGTAGAGCAACGGAAATTCCGGTAGCGCTCGGCGGCGCGCCCCGTTCTTCGGATTCTACAAGCTCAAATCAGCTGAATGCCCGGGAAGAAGTACGCGATCTCAAAGGCCGCTGTCTCGGGCGCATCGGAGCCGTGGACGCAGTTCGCCTCAATGCTCGCGGCGTAAAGCTTGCGGATGGTGCCGGCGGCGGCATTGGCGGGATTGGTCGCGCCCATCACTTCGCGCAGCCGGGCGATCACATTCTCACCCTCGAGCACCATCGGAATGGCGGGGCCGGAGCTCATAAAGCTCGTCAGGCTTTCGAAGAACGGTCTGCCGCGATGCACCGCGTAGAATCCCTCCGCTTCCTGCTTGCTCAGATTCTCGAGACGCACCGCCACGATGCGGAATCCGTTAGTTTCGAAAATCTTGATGATGTCGCCGGCGTGCCCTGCCTTTACGGCATCGGGCTTGATGATGGTCAATGTGCGTTCCAGTGCCATGAATCTCCTTTTGCAAGTTAACAGTCGACAGTTAACAGTTCACAGTCAGCGGTGGCGGATTATGCGCTTCGGCGAGACATCAATCCGACCATGGTTTCACCGAGCAAGGCCGGGCTCTCGGCCACCGCCACACCTGCCGCCTTCAGGGCCGCAATCTTGTCCGTGGCGGTTCCCTTCCCGCCGGCGATGATGGCCCCGGCGTGGCCCATGCGACGGCCAGGCGGTGCGGTGCGGCCGGCGATGAATCCTACCACGGGCTTTTTCACGTTGGCTTTGATATAGGCAGCCGCGTCCTCTTCAGCGCTGCCGCCGATCTCGCCGATCAGGATGATCCCGTGCGTGTCAGGATCGGCGTTCATCAGGGCTAGCGCGTCCACAAAGTTTGTGCCGATGATGGGATCGCCGCCGATGCCGATGCAGGTGGATTGCCCGATGCCGAGCGCCGTGAGTTGCCCCACCGCTTCGTAGGTCAGCGTGCCGCTGCGCGAGATCACGCCCACGTTGCCCTGCTTGTGAATCCGGCCTGGCATGATCCCCACCTTGCACTTTCCCGGCGAAATGACGCCCGGGCAGTTCGGACCGATCAGTCGCGTGGCGGGATGATCCGCAAGGTACTGCTTCACCCGGATCATGTCGAGCGTAGGGATGCCCTCCGTAATGGCCACCACCAGCGGCAGGCCGGCGTCGGCCGCCTCCATGATCGCGTCAGCCGCAAAGGGAGGCGGAACGAAAATCACGGAAACGTTGGCGCCGGTCATGGCCGCCGCCTTGGCGACCGAGTTGAATACCGGGACCTCATGGGCGCCGTCCTTGCCTTCCCAGATCGTCCCGCCCTTGCCGGGCGTAACGCCGGCGACCACCTTGGTGCCGTAAGCGATCGCCTGCTCGGCATGGAATCCGCCTTCACGGCCGGTGATGCCTTGCACGAGCAAACGCGTGTTTTGATCAACGAGTATTGACATAGGATTGATTCATTGACTCATTGAGGGATTGATTCAATGTCCTTTAGCCGTTCGCTGCGAGGCAGCGAAAATCGCCAGCAGTTCGTTTGCCTCCCCCAACAGTTTTTTCATCCGGTCGCCTGTGACGATTTCGGTCTCAACCAAAAGCTCCAGCCAGAATACGGTCTCGTCCGCTTCTTCAACCACGACGCCCATTTTCGATACGAATTCAGCCTTCGACCGAGCCCTACAGACCGCGCGATAGTTGGCCGCCACGGAAGTCCCGGACCTCAGAACCTGCGTACCGAGGACCTGCGCCTCCCGTGTTCTCGGCAGGGCACGGTATAGCTTCACTACCCGGATCGCAAACTGCTTCGTGCGACTTCTCAGTTCTTCCCAAGGGTGGCTTTCGGGCATCACATCACCCGCCGGGGCACATTCCCTCAATGAATCAATGACCCAATGAGTCAATCCGCGGATACAATCGCTCAATCACTCAATCACTGAATGACCTGGCGGCCCCAACCACCTTCTCTGCCGCGTCCTTCATGCCGTTCGCAACAATGAAGCCTAGTCCGGATTCCTCGATAATCTTCTGGCCCAGTTCGACGTTGGTGCCTTCCAGTCGCACCACGACCGGGACCTTAATGCCCAGCGTCTTCGCGGCCGACACCACGCCATTGGCCACGATGTCGCAGCGCATGATGCCGCCGAAGATGTTGATCAGCACGGCGCGCACGTTGGGGTCGCCCGTGATGATCTCGAAGCCGTGACGCACCTGCTCTTCGTTCGCGCCGCCGCCCACGTCGAGAAAATTCGCCGGGCTTCCGCCCGCGTACTGGATGATGTCCATGGTCGACATCGCGAGGCCCGCGCCGTTCACCATGCAGCCGACGTTGCCCTCGAGTCGAATGTAATTCAAGCCGTAATTGGTGGCCTTCACTTCCAGCGGATCTTCCTCGTTGATGTCGCGCAGGGCCTTGATGTCGGGATGGCGGAAGAGCGCGTTGTCGTCAAAATTCATCTTGGCGTCGAGCGCCAGCAGATGATTATCCGCGGTCACGATCAGCGGATTGATTTCGGCAAGCGACGCGTCTGTGGCTTCGAACGCCTGATACAGGCTGGTGAGGAACTGCACGCACTCGCTCACCAGTCCACCGCCGAGGCCGAGTCCGAAAGCGAGCTTCCGCGCCTGAAAGGGCTGAAAGCCGACGGCAGGATCGACGGGCTCGCGCAGAATCTTGTCGGGATGGTTGGCCGCCACTTCTTCGATCTCCACGCCGCCTTCGGTCGAGGCCATAAACACGGCGCGGCCGGTGGCGCGATCGATCACAAGGCCGAGATAGAGTTCGCGGCCGATGCCCACGCCCTCTTCGATCAAGACGCGCTGCACTACGCGGCCTTCGGGTCCCGTCTGATGCGTTACCAGCGTCTTGCCGAGCATCGCGCTCGCGGCCTCGACGGCTGCGTCCGCACCCTTCACCACCTTGACTCCGCCCGCTTTGCCGCGCCCTCCGGCATGAATCTGGGCCTTCACCACCACGGTCCCGCCGCCGAGGCGCTCCACCACGGCACGAGCCTCGTCCGCGCTCTCCGCCACATCTCCGCGGGGCACTTTGACCCCGAAACGCGCCAGAATTTGTTTGGCCTGATACTCGTGAATTTTCATTTGGCTCTTTTGAGTTTCGCGGCGAAAGGGTCGCTCCGGTCACGGCTCGCTGCGCTACAGCGCGCGAGATCATGAAAACAGGATTTGAAGCCCTTCCGGCCGCTCGTCGCCGATATAGTACCGATTATAAAAGACTTATACTCGGAACACTCCGTCGGCACCCCCCTCGGTCTAGTTGGCTTCGGATGGCTTCGGTTGGCTTCGACTCTTGCCCGCTTTACGAGTTTTTCGTTGATTCCATTGGACTTCTTGGCTTCGCTTCCCCTAATTTCGATAGGGGGGGAGGGGGGGGCTGCCGACCTGCAGATTCGTCGAAAATCCCGGGGCTGTGAGACCATCGAATCACTGGGCGAATTGAGCAACTGGATCATTGAGCGACGTTCCTCAAGGGTTGCGCGGTCGAATCCCGGTGGTCCCAGAGACGTGGAGCGCGAAAACCCGAACTGCCCTTCATGTTGGATCGTCAGTCGTCGGTCGGCTTGCTTGTTGCGGATTGCTGACGACGGGTTGAATTCCGCGCGCTACAACCGTGCCACGTGACCCGTCTTCAGTCGCGCAGAATTCCCCTCAAGTATAGGGGACGCCCGTCGAACAAACAAGCGTTCAGCGGCACGAAAAGACGACGCAGCCGGACAGGATGACGTCGCCGCCGGATTCGGAGAGAATGAGCTTCTAGGGAAAGGTAACGTCTACAAATGTCTCTCCAAACCGCCCTCACGACCCTTCTGGAAGGTGGGCGCCTGACCCGCGCCGACGCGCGCGCGGTCATGGAAGAACTGCTCTCCGGCACCATCCCGGACAGCGAGATCATCGCTTTGCTCACCGCGCTCGGGGAGCGTGGCGAGACCGTGGACGTGCTGGTGGGCTTTGCCGAGGTCATGCGGGCGCGCGCGGCGGAAATGCTGCCGAAGGCCGGCCTGCGCCTCGAGGACCTGCACGGCGCCGGACCCTTGCTCGACACGTGCGGCACCGGAGGCGACGGTCTCGGGACGTTCAACGTGTCCACCGCGACGGCGCTTGTGGCGGCTGCGTGCGGCGTGCGCGTGGCCAAGCATGGGAATCGATCGATCTCCAGCCGGTGCGGCAGCGCCGACGTGCTCGAGGCGCTCGGCGTAGCCATCGAGATCCCGCCGGAGCGCATCGGCGAATGCCTCGACGCCGTGGGCTGCGTCTTCCTCTACGCCCCCCAGCATCATGCCGCCACCCGTCACGTGATGAGCGCGCGCCGGGCCATGCGCACCAAGACCGTGTTCAATCTGCTCGGGCCGCTGACGAATCCGCTGGGCGCCACGGTGCAATTGACGGGAGTGTTCGACCACGCGCGTACGGAGATCATGGCGGAGGCCCTGGCCGAGCTCGGTACACGGCGGGCCATGGTGGTGGCTGCCTGGGACGGCATGGACGAAATCTCAAGCACCGGAACCACGCGGGTTTCCGAGGCCGTCGGGGGAAAGGTCACAACGCGCCAGGTTGCGCCGGAGGACTTCGGCCTGCCGCAGGGCGCAGCCGGTACGATTCCGGGCGGCGACGCCGCGACCAATGCGGACATCCTGCGGCGAGTGCTCGACGGCGCGCGCGGTCCGTATCAGCCATACGCCGAGGCCGTGCTGGTGAATACCTCGGCTGCCCTGGTCGCCGCCAGCCGGGCGGAATCCTTCACCGAAGGCGTCGCCATGGCGGCCGAATCCATCAACTCCGGCGCGGCCTCACGCACCCTCGCGCGACTCGTGGAATTCACCGGGCGCCACGCCCTCCGCTAGCAGTCGTGCAACCGAAATCGGTGATACCCGGGGGCCTGTCATCCTGAGCGCAGCGAAGGATCTGCTTTTCTTCGATTTTACAGGATCCAACAACAGAGGGCCGCGACAGCGTCGGGGACCAGCTAGAGCGTCAGGAAATTCTCGAGCAATTTCTTGCCGGCCCCGGTCATGACGGACTCCGGATGGAACTGCACGCCCTCCACCTTATGCTCGCGGTGGCGCAGCCCCATGATCAGTCCGTTCGGCGAAGTAGCCGAGATCTC